>JAGAQY010000051.1 GCA_017622495.1 Bacteroidaceae bacterium
TAATTGAGAATTGAGAATTAAAAATCTGATAGTTACAATACGCCGTGTGTACAATAATCCACATCCACGACCCCTTGGCAACCCCTTGGCATGTGAATTGAAAATTGAAAATTAATAATTGAAAGTTATGGGCGGATGATTTCCCTTGCCAAGGGGTGGCAGGTGGGGTTGGCAGCAGCATTACATAATGAAAGTCAGTTATTTACCAAGTGTTTTGCCGTGCCAATGCCAAGGGGTAAATGCAAATCATTATATAGCTGAAATAGGTGCTTGCTGTACCCTGAAGAGTGTCTTTTCGGAGCCTGAAACAGTTAGAATCTGTTTTAAAATTATCGCTAATATGTTTTAGAATCGCATGTGCGTTTTCGGAAAAAGGCAGGTGCGTTTTTCAAAAATCGCACATGCGATTTTGAAAAAAGGGACATGCGATTTTGTGGCGTTGCACCTGAGAAAAATTCAGTATAGCGAATGTGAAAAAACAGTGTACTGAATGGAAGAAAACAGTACACTGAATAAAAGTAAACAGTGTACTAAATAGAAAAATTCAGTGTATTGTTTTTTATCATCATATCAGGGGATAAATATAGGACGGCCATGTGGCCGTCCTATTCATTTGATATGGTAGTTGCTGAATCAGATACCCAGCGACTTCTTCATTGCCTCGATCTTGGCTGCTGCCTTGGCATCGGCCTCGGCATAGTCGGCACGGCTGGCCATGGTACCCTTGGCTTCCATGTAGAACTTGATCTTGGGTTCTGTGCCTGAGGGGCGTACCGATACCTTGTCGCCTTCGGCGGTGAAGTATTGCAGCACGTTGGATGTCTCGGGCATGTCGAGCTTGGTCACGTTGCCTTCGGCATCGCGGGCCTCGAGGGTCTTGTAGTCCTTGCTGCATACGATGGGGATGCCGGCCATCTCGCGGGGAGGATTGGCGCGGAAGTTCTCCATCATCTGCTTGATCTCGTCGGCGCCGCTCTTACCGGGCTTCACTACGCTCACGGCTACCTCTTTGGAGAATCCGTATTCCACGTAGATGTCCATGAGCAGTTCGTAGAGGGTCTTGCCATTGTCCTTGGCCCATGCAGCCACCTCAGCAATCAGGCAGCATGCTGACACGGCATCCTTGTCGCGGCAGAAGTCCTCAGCGAGGAAGCCGTAGCTCTCTTCACCACCACCGATGTAGGTCTTCTTGCCTTCGCGCAGACGAATCTCGCGGGCAATCCACTTGAAGCCGGTGTAGCAGTCGAGCATCTCGAGGTTGTTCTTCTCGGCAATCTCCTTGATGACCTCGGTAGTCACGATGGTCTTCACCACAAACTCGTTGCCGGTCATCTTGCCCAGCTTGGTGTATTGGGTGATGATGTAGTAGAGATACATCATACAGGTCTGGTTACCATTGATGAGTACCCACTCGCCCTTGTCGTCCTTGCAGGCAATACCTACGCGGTCGGCATCGGGGTCAGAGGCCATCACGAGGTCGGCATCGAGCTGCTTGGCGAGGTTGAGTGCCATGGTGAGCGCTTCGGGGTTCTCGGGGTTGGGAGAGATGACGGTGGGGAAGTTACCGTCTTTGATCATCTGCTCGGCTACGCAGTTCACGTTGGTGAAGCCCCAGTCGGCCAAGGCAGAGGGGATGAGCACACGGCCGCAGCCATGGATGGGAGTATACACGATCTTGAGGTCGGCATGACGCTTCACCACCTCGGGATCAATCATCACGGTGTGTACAGCATCGAGGAATGGCTTGTCTACATCCTCACCGATGATCTGGATAAGGTCTTTGTTGCCCTGGAACTTGATGTCGGTAGCCTTCACCTTGTTCACCTCGTCGATGATGCCCTTGTCGTGGGGAGCGAGCACCTGTGCGCCATCGTCCCAGTAGGCCTTGTAGCCGTTATACTCGCGGGGGTTGTGGCTGGCAGTGATGTTGACACCGCTCTGACAGCCGAGGTGGCGGATGGCGAATGAGATTTCGGGTGTGGGGCGAAGGTCCTCAAAGAGATACACCTTGATGCCGTTGGCCGAGAAGATGTCGGCTACGGTCTCAGCAAAGAGGCGGCTGTTGTTGCGGCAGTCGTGGCCCACAACGACAGAGATTTGCTCCATGCCGGCAAAGTTCTTGTTGAGGTAGTTGGCAAGTCCCTGAGTAGCTGCACCCACGGTGTAGATGTTCATGCGGTTGCTGCCTACGCCCATGATACCGCGCAGACCGCCAGTACCGAACTCGAGGTCCTGATAGAATGAGTCTACAAGCTCTGTCTTGTCGTCCTTCTCGAGCATAGCCTTCACTTCTGCCTGTGTGGCAGCATCATAAGCCGGCGACAGCCATTCGTTGGCTTTCGCGGTCACCTGTTTCAAAAGTTCCTGATCCATTGTTCTATTTCTTGAGTTATAAGTTTGAGTTTTATTCTTTATTGTCAACAGTCAACATTAATCGTTCAATGTACAAAGATAGTGATTAGTTTCTTCCCTACAAAAACTTTAGAATCTGTTTTAAAATTATCACTAATATGTTTTGATATGCTTTTCGGTTTATCCGAGGTTTTTTGGGGCATCTTTTTGTTAATAGCTACGCAATCCATATACATTGGGGAGAGCGGCTATGGCATCCTTGAGTTCCTGAATCTCACTATGCGAATGCACATATACCTCAAAGTCTGTAGACACGATGTCGTCGACTATCGTAGAATGCAGATTGCCGAGACTCAGTGCCATACGGTCAGAAATAAGAGACACGATGGTCAGGAGGAGCTGGTCTTTATTGACCGACTTGACATGGAAGTGTATAGGGAATGCCATTTGCTCAAACTGGGCCATACTCACGTCTTCTACAATACAGTCACCTGACTGTGCCGCTTTCTCGATAGCCTTGCGGCAATGACACTGATGAACCTCTGTGCGCCCATCAGAGAGCTTAAATCCTATAATCTCATCTCCAAAAATGGGTTTGCAGACGGGACAACGCAGAAACTCCTCATTGACCTTGTTGGCCTGATGATTGAGGAAACGACGGATGCCGTTGCGTGCCTTATAGGTGACTACACTATCGAGCCATGACTTGTCGATCGAGGGCACCTCATCAGTGCCTATACGTACACGGTCGCCCTTGCGAAGCACCGTCTTGGCCGAGCACAACTTATCGTTGATGACAGCAAACTTCATCTGCTCGCCCACCTTGTTGTGAATCTCAAAGGCAAAATCGATGGCTGTAGCTCCCTTGGGGAGCACTACCATCTTGCCCTTCGGGGTGAACACATAGATGTCGTCCTCGTAGAAGGTAGAGCGCACGTCTTCCATGAAGCCGCCATTCTTGCCTTGCTCGGCAATCTCCTTGAGCACTACGCGGAAATTCTCTATCCAGCGATCTACACCATGCTCACGCTCAACCAGACAACCGATATTGGCTATACGCCTCATTTCCGACGAGGCGATATGTACCTCCATCCATCGTCCCTCATTGCCCATGAGCTTGCAATGCAGGCTACGATAGTTATTGTCTTTTGACACATCGAGGTAGCTATTCATGCTACCTGGCTTCTCGGTATATATATTAGATACTATGGAGTAGACAAGCAATGCCATCTCCTTCTCGCTCATCTGCTTCTGCTTCCAGTTCTTGTAGACGATATGAACGATACGTATATGCTCAACCTCAGAAAAAGCGATGCTGTCTTCCTGCATCTTGGCCCAGATGGAGTATGCTGAGCGGGGTTCACATACGACAGTGGCCTCGATACCCCTGCGCTCCAACGCATCACGTAGAGGAGCCATCCAGGCCTCTGCCGCATCGGCATGAGCCTTTACATAGCGTGCAATCTGACCCTTCACTTCATCGTATTCGTTGGGCAAACGATAACGGAAGCTCAAATTCTCCAGTTCGGTCTTTATACGATACAACCCCAGACGATTGGCCAAGGGTGCATAGAAATAGTCGGTTTCAGAGGCTATCTTCAATCGCTTATGCGGTAGCATGGAATCCAATGTGCGCATATTGTGCAGACGGTCGGCCAACTTGAGCAACAAGGCACGGATATCATAATGGATAGACTGCAGCATCTGCTTGTAGTTGTCGACCTGCAGGGAGGTCTCATACTTGTCGGCCTTGCGCTTGGTGACTACATTGACCAGCATGGCCACATCCTCGCCAAACATCTCGCGTATCTCCTTCACGGTGTGGTCTGTATCTTCCACCACATCGTGCAGCAACGCTGCACATATAGGGTTGGCACCGAGGCCTATTTCGTTTGCCACGATCATAGCCACTGCTATGGGATGCAGTATGTAGGGCTCACCGCTCTTGCGGCGCTGCGGGCGATGGGCCTCCTCGGCCAAATCGTAGGCACGGTGTACTCTATCTATCTCCTCACTTGTAAAACCGCGCTTGTCGACACAGTCAAACAACTCTTTTTTGGCATCAGATACCATCTTTTCGTAATCCATAGCACGCTGTCATTCGTTTGATAGACGCAAAAATACGAAATATTTCATAAAAATCGTAAAAAGTTAGAATTTATCTGATGATACACGATGCAACTTACCTTTGTACACTGCTACAGCCAAAAAAAGATAGACTATGGCCTGTATATATAATACAAGGAGTTCGCCCTGCACATCGGCCAACGAGGCCCCCATGCTGTTGAGTTTGACAAATGCCAGCACTGCAGGAGCAGCAGGGACTATGTAATGTACTGCTTGCCAGTACCAAGGCATCAGCTCGAGCGGATAGGAAACGCCCGAGAGAAAGATGAGTCCGATAGAGAAGAATGCAATAATCAGAATGGGAGCCTCGGCATCGGTGTACCATCGCGACAGGGTGAGCCCAAGAAACGAAGTTGCACAGATATAGGGCACAAGCATGGCTGCCAGTGCATAACCGGAGGCACGGTGAGGAATATTGAATACCAACGGTAAGAATCCTATCAGAAAGAAAGCGAATATGCCATACAGGACAAGATATGTGGCACTCTTGCCGCAAACCAGGGACAGAGCGGTGCGGATGCGGCTTCGCCTTAGCCTGCCATAGGGCTCTAACAGACGTCTTTTACTCTCATTGCCTGCCATCATGGCCACAAGCATCATCAGGGTCTGGAAGATGATGATCATCAGTACCGAGGGGATGAGATATATGCCATAGCCTTCGTCGGGATTATAGAGCGCAGTACCCACAACCTCTACCGCCTGACGGGAAGCTACAGCCAGCAGCTCTTGGGGCGTGAGGAACTCGACCAGTTGCATACGGTACATGCCATCCATAGCCTCCATCACCTGGAGGTTGGCCCTCTCCAGTGCTTCATAATAGAGAAACGCATCTGTAGACGCATAGAAGGGAAACACCGACTCCTCACCTCTATATAGGCGCTGCTCGAAATCATGTGGAAGATACAATACGCCAAACACCTGGCCGCTGAGCATCTGTTGCTTGGCCGCGAGCATATCTTCGGCATACGTGGAGACCGACACCTCAGGGGTGGCATCGATAAGGCGGATATAGCGCCTGCTCAACGCCGTATGCGAATGGTCGACTACTGCTATGGGGACGCCGTGCACCACATTGGGCGCATACATATAATTATATAGGAGACCATAAAAGAATACTCCGCCAACCAGCACCAACAAAACGGCATAGCTGCGGCTGATCGCACGAAACTCACGCATGGCCACACGAAAGCACAACGGGTATCTACTCCAACGTATCATAGCGACGATTCATTAAAACGCTCTTCAAGCGCGGCAACACAAGCAACGAGACCAACGGGAACAGACAGAGCACGAGAAGCATAGGGCCGCAATCCCCCACCCCGCCACCAAAATAGACGATGCGCTGCATGGCTTCGGTGAAGTGACGCACGGGAAACAGTAAAGCCACATGCTGCACCACAGGATACATGGCTGCCAGCGGGAAGGTGAGGCCCGATAGCGTAGCGCCCAATGAGCCTACCATAGACACCACGCTAATGACAAGCGACAGCACCGGGAAAAGGGAATATAGGAACACGGCAACCGCCTGTGTGGCTACGACAAACAGGACAGAGGTGAGAGCAAAAAGGCCCATACTACCCGCCAAGGGAATACGAAGCCAGCAGAAGAACACATAGTTGGCCAGCAGTGCCTCAAGCACGAAAAACAGGGTATAGGGAAGCAACTTGCCGCCGACAGCCACCACGATATTATTACCAGCCGAGCGCAGCCAAGCATGCGCAGAGCCCTGCTTGGCCTCACTGCCCAACGCATAGAGCGTGGTCAACAGCACAAGTATCTGAAACATGATGTAGTATATGGGCAAGGTGAGATATACAGCGTAGTCGAGCGACGGATTATAAAGTGCATGGTCATCGGAAGTCATGGGCAAGAGGAATGTCTGCATGCGCCCTGCAGCCACTCCCAAGGTCTCTGCCTCGAGCATGATGGGAGCCATGCGAACCGGTATGAGGGCTTGCTCAAAAGCCGACATCACCTCGCCACCTACCGCCAACAGTGCGTAATGATAGTAATAGCAGAGCACAGCACTCTCGCCTCGCATTATACGGGATTCAAAGTCGGACGGGATGGAGAGGTATCCGTATATCTCCTTGCGCTGCACGGCACGGCGTGCACTGGCATCATCGGTGTAGTGATGGGATACGGTGAAGGTAGGTACTGCCTCGATATTTCGTATAATACTGCGCGATGTAGCTGTATGGTCAGCATCAACAATGCCAATGGGGAGATGACGCATCTGTCCGTCACCAAAGATCGTACACATGAAGAACAGGAGCATCAACGGCAAGACGACCGTAGATGCCAGATAGATGCGCCGCGAGGCCATGAGGCTACATTCACGGCGAAGGGTAGCTCGCAAAGCTGAAAGTTGAAAGATGAAAGATGAAAGTTCCATACACTCTATCCTCGTTCTTTTTATCTCTCCACTTTCATCTCTCCACTTTCAACTCGATTATCACCGTCATGCCCGGGCGTAATCCCTCGACGGGTGCGTCGGGACGCAACTTAATCTCAAAGGTACGCATATCGTAACTGCCAGCCTGCTTCGTTGACTTCCAGGTGGCATAACTCCCAAGCGGACTGATATAATAGACCGTCAGCATGACATCGTCACGGGCAAGGGCCGGAACGCTCACGGAAAAGCGACGCCCCATACGGAAATGTGGCATCAGATCTTCACGCACATTAAATACGACATAGCTGTCATCAACCACCAGTGTCATCACCGGGGTGCCTGGAGCAACCAGTTCGCCACGCTTGGGATAGATACCCGCAATCTGTCCGTCAGCAGGAGCCGTCAACTTGGCATCGACGAGCAATGCCGCCATCTCATCAACACTGCCTGCTGCTGCAGCCACCATGTCACGGCTGGCAGCAAGGTCTTCGCGCTGGGCACCCTCGGCAGCCATCAGGTATTGCTCATAGGCCGCGCGCTCGGCAGCACGTGCCGAAAGCATGGCAGCCTCGGCTTCATCGAACCGCTGGCGTGCCACTACACTATCGGCATACAGGGCGTGTATGCGTTCGTAGGTCTTCGCAGCCAGCTCGGCTTGGCTCTTGGCCGAGAGCCACAACTGGTATGCCGCAGAGACGAGTTGCCGACGTGTGCCGGCATCGAGTTTCTTGTTTTCCTCCACCGTAGCCCGATGCAAGGCCTCGGTTTTCCGATATTGGGCCTGCACGATAGGACTATTGATAATCACCAGGGTATCGCCACGATGTACCCTATCGCCCTCATCAACGAGGAAAGAGTCGATGCGGCCCAGTAGCTTGCCACTAATACGTATCTCGGTAGCTTCGACCTCGCCCTGCAACACCAAAGGCGACTTACGACCCAGCAACAGCCATGCAGCCGTAGCGAGCAGGACAACGAGCAGCAATGCAATAAACGCTATCGAAACGAATCTCCTGTAGTCTTTCATATCATTCTATATATGTATCCAATTGTTCGATTGTGCCACACGCGGCCAACAGGCTTGCCAACGCCACATCATAAGCATAATAGGCCGCCAGACAGGCCAGGCGCGACTCGGCCAGCAAGCTCTCGGCATCGATGACCTCGGCCGACGTAGCCATGCCTTCGGCAAAAGCGGTCTTCCGCATTCGTAGCAGTTCCTCATTCAATGCTATGCTGGCCTTGAGTACCTCTACATCCTCAATAGCCTGCTGCATGGTGGAGTAGAGCTCGGTGACGAGAACAGACAATTGGCTCTCGGCATGCTGAAGGCTCCAGGTGACAGACTGGCGGGCGATACGTGTCTGTGCAATCTGTCGTTCACGTTGAAGCCCATCGAAGAGGTTCCATGTGAAGCCAACACCGACAATCGTGCGAGGCAGCAGATTACTCGGCAAACCCTGTGCATAAAGCGTCTGCTTGCCAAAAATCGCTATTTCGGGAAGATAGGCGCTATAGTCAATACGCAGTTTATCAGTGGCCATAGACTCTTCGATATGCAGACTGCCCAAGGTGGGATTGTGGCTACGCATGGCTTCCTGAAAAACCATCTCCATAGGCATTTGTGTATTCATGAAGAGGGGCGACGACGGTACTATACGTATGGAGTCATCAGCTATGCCCAACAGCTCTTTCAGTGCCAACTGGCCGGTACGTTGGGTATTTAGCGCCCGGTCTAATTCACGCTTGGCCTCCCTCATGTTCACTTGTGCCAACAGACGGGCAGCCTTGTCAACCATACCTACCGACTCGAGTTTCACGGCATGCTCATAGTGTGCACGTGCACCATTGTAATGCTCCTGACATACACGTACAGTCTGCTCAGCCAAGACCAATCCATAATAACGCTCTACGAGGAGTAGCTGCTCGGCAGCATATACCTGCCGGCCATTCATCTGGGCTACATCAACCAATCGACGGGAAAGCCTGTCGGCCAAGATACGCTTACCTCCACTATAGGCAATCCACTCGGCAGTGAGCCCGACAGATGAGATATTCTCAGGCAGCAGGGGAAACGTGAAGGTATACTGCCCCACCTCATCGAGCAAACCGCTGAGCAGCTGCTCGGAAGGGAAAATGCTTCGGATATATGCCTTTGCCGGATCGGTATATCGGGATAAGGGCTGGCGCACCTCAACCCGCTCGGAAAGATGGGCATACATGCCATCGGCTTGTATGTGGGGCCACCATAGCGAAGAGGCCTTTTCCTGCTCTTTACGCGCTATCTGCTCCTCGGCGGCAGCAACCTTCAACACATTGCTCGCACGGAGCAAATGCTCTTTAGCTTCGGCAAAACTATAGACCAACTCCTGAGCTACAGCACTTTGCACGACACACGACACCAACAGACAAAAAGGGATACTCGCTCTCATACAAACCTTAACAAGTGTATAGAGCAATTGTTTTTGTTCACACCATGTAAAGAATAGCTCATCAAACCGACACATATTTATCATAAAAGACACGAATAAGAAAAAATAGTTGTATATTTGCTGTTGAAAACAGAAGGCATAGATGCCATAAATCTCACACATATTATGAGAAAGAATTATCGCTATCAACTACTGTCATTGGCTGCCCTACTCCTGCTCGCGGCATGCAAGAAGCAAGACACCGACTATCCTATCGACAAGGCTGTATATAACCGCTTGCCCTTCAAGATGGAAGAGGTACAGTTGCCCTCATTCCCAGACTATCAGGTAAGTATTACCGAGTTTGGCGCGGTACCCGATGGCATTACACTCAACACGAAAGCCTTCAACGATGCCATAAACCATGTATACGAGAAGGGAGGCGGCACTGTAGTCGTTCCCGAAGGATTGTGGCTGACAGGCCCCATCGAGATGCGAAGCAATGTCAATCTATACACCGAGTATAATGCACTGGTATATTTTTCTGAAGACCACTCGCTGTATCCTATTATAGAGACCAGCTTCGAAGGACTGGACACACGACGCTGCCAGTCGCCCATATCGGCATGGTACTGTGAAAACATAGCCATCACAGGCCACGGCACCTTTGACGGAAACGGTGACACCTGGCGTGCTGTGAAGAAAAGCAAGTTGACAGAGAGCCAGTGGAACAGGCTCATCAAAAAAGGAGGCATCGTAGATGGCACCACATGGTATCCGAGCGAAGGTTCACTAAAAGGAAAGAATGCATGCGTTGACTTCAACAATCCTACAGGCATCGAAACCATGGAAGATTGGTTAAGCATACGTGATTGGCTAAGACCGGTACTGCTCAACTTCGTGAAATGCAAGCGCGTACTCATCGAAGGATGCACATTCAAGAATTCTCCCGCATGGTGCCTCCATCCACGCTCATGCGATCATATCACCCTAAATAAGGTGACGGTAGTAAATCCCTGGTACTCGCAAAACGGAGATGCACTGGACCTCGAGTCGTGCACGAATGCCATCATAGCCAACTGCCATTTTGATGCAGGAGACGACGCCATATGCCTGAAATCGGGAAAGAACGAGGATGGCCGCCGCCGCGGCGAACCCTGCAAGAACGTGATCATACAAAACAATGTGGTGCTACACGGTCACGGAGGATTCGTAGTGGGAAGTGAGATGAGCGGAGGTGTGCAGAACATCTTTGTAGATAACTGCACATTCATGGGAACGGATGTGGGCCTGCGATTCAAGAGTTGCCGTGGACGTGGCGGACTTGTGGAAAACATCTTCATAAGCAACATCAACATGATAAACATCCCCAATGAGGCTATCATCTTTAACCTCTTCTATAACGGCAAGTCACGTGCGGAAGTGACATACGACGAGGATGGCAACATGAGCGGAGAGTTAGTGCCCATATCTGAAGAGACACCCATATTCCGCAACATATACATCGACAACGTTACATGCAAAGGTGCAGGACGAGCTATATTCTTCAACGGCCTGCCCGAAATGCGTATCGCCAACATCAACCTCGACAACATCATCATTACTGATGCCAAAGAAGGTGCTATATTCCAGGAATCACAGGACATCACCATCAACAATCTGTCTATAGAGACGACAGACGGTAGTCCGAAGGTTCGCATGGGCGGCGTAAAGAACGTGACCGTAAACGGCACCAACCACACGCAAATAGGAAAACTACAAACGATAGATTTATGAGAAGATTATTTACCGGCATCGCATGTATGCTCTGCTACGGTGCTATTGCACAGATTACCACAAAGGAGTTTCAACTCACCATAAGCAACCCGTCATCCTACGACGTAAAGAACGAACCCGTCGTATTGCATATCAACCCCGATGAGCAGCAGTCACGATATGCATCGGCCACCGTATGTGTATGGGACGAGGACACACAAACGGATGTCGAGATACCCTCTCAGCTCGACGACCTGAACAACGATGGCATGGCAGAGGAACTGGTGTTTCTCATTGATGTGCCCAGACGTGAAGAACGCTCTGTAACAGTGGAGCTCAGTCAGGCCAAGAAGCCTATGCGCTATCCTGCACAAGTGTATGCAGAGATGCTGCTGAGCGACAAGAAGAAAGGACATAAACCCATACGGTCACTCACAGTCCCTGGCGATGTCAACGTGTACGACAACCTCCATCACCACGGTCCGGCCTTTGAATCAGAGCTTGTAGCTTTCCGTGTCTACTTTGACGAACGCCAGACTGTAGACATCTACGGCAAGCGCAAACAGCAGCTGGAGATAGAGCAGACACAGTTCTACCCCACCCCTGAGCACCTTGCCAATGGATTTGGTGACGACATCCTATGGGCTGGAACCACCTGTGCGTTAGGTACTTTTCGCGGATATACTGACAATAAGCCATCTTATATACAACCTGTAGACTCGCGCACAGAGAGTATACTCGCTTATGGGCCACTGCGCACTGTAGTAGAGATACATGATGAGGACTGGCAGTACAATAACCAGACACTCGATCTGACTCTGCGCTACATACTATATGGTGGACACCGCGATGCTGAAGTTGCGGTAAAAATCTGTTCGGACGAACCTATCAACAGCACCTTCTGCACAGGACTCATCAAACTTGACAATTGCCAGACTTACTCTGACCATAAAGGGACGGCAGCCGTATGGGGCGACAACTGGCCAGCAGGAAGAAAAGATACGGTAGGACGTAAAAAAGAGGTATTGGGCATGGCAGTAAAAATCCCTCAACGCAACGTTGTAGGAGAACCCGAGAATGAAGAGAACATGATATATCTATTGGGAGAAAAGGCACGCATACTCACCAAAGAACTGGCATTCAGCTATCACATCGCTTTTGCCTCAGACAAGGAGGAAGAGAGCACCATACATAGTGCTAACGAGTGGTTTGAGTGGGTGAAACAGTGGAACAAGCAAAAGCCACTCACCATATCCCTTCCGGAAAAGGCTCTGGAGATTGTCAGCAAAGTAGAATAACAACTTCCTGTAATGACGACAAACAAAGAACTTGCCATCTTTGATCTTGATGGCACACTGCTTGACACGGTTGCCGATCTGGCTAACGCCACCAATCAGGCTTTGGCGAAATGTGGTTACCCTACCCACCCTACCGAATCCTATTACCAATTTGTAGGAAACGGAATCAACAAGCTATTCGCCCGCGCCCTACCCGAAGAGGATAGCACCGAAGAGAATATCTCACGCATCCGCTCCTTGTTCATTCCCTATTATAATGAGCATAATGCCGATGACAGCCGTCCGTATCCAGGCATTGTATCATTATTACATGAGTTACAAGACAGAGGAATGAAGATTGCTGTGGCCTCCAATAAGTATCAACAAGCGACAGAGAAACTGGTAAGGCATTTCTTCCCCGATATAAGCTTTGCGGTTGTCTATGGCCAACGTGACGGAGTGCCCATCAAACCCGACCCGACGATAGTATATGACATACTGCAAGCAACCGGTATCTCGTCCATACATACTATATATATAGGAGACTCTGGTGTGGATATGCAGACAGCACTCAATGCTGGCGTAGAGAGCATAGGAGTAACCTGGGGATTCCGTAGCGAAGAAGAGCTGCGGAAATATGGAGCTAAGCACATCGTACATAGCGCCGACGAGATTATAGGATAACCAACCGACAAATAAAAAAATTGGTAGTATCATATTTTTGTGTTAGCTTTGTATGATTTTTTTTTGAAATAAAAGTATAAGACTATGATGAATAAATGGTTTGAATGTAAAGTAAAATATGACAAGACCATGGAGAATGGTCTCGTGAAGAAAGTATCAGAACCCTACCTCGTAGATGCTATCTCATTTACTGAGGCCGAGAAGCGATTTATAGAGGAGATACGTCCGTTTATGACAGGCGAATTTGAGGTTTCTGACATCAAGCGTGTCAACTACAGCGAGGTATTCTTCAACGATGCAGAGAGTGCTGACCGATGGTTCAAATGCAAACTCTCGTTCATCACATTGGACGAGAAGAGCGGTGCTGAGAAGCGTACAAACTCATACGCACTCGTACAGGCTGCAGACCTTAGGGAGGCTATCAAGCACCTTGACGAACAGATGAAGGGTACCATCATGGACTACCAGATTGCTGCAGTCACCGAAACCATGATTATGGATGTATATCCATACGACCCAGGATTAGAGGTTAAGTAAGATGTCTATCGCAGAACAAATCGTTCGCATCAAGCGTGAGCTACCCCAAGGTGTAGAGCTATTGGCCATCTCGAAGTATCAACCCGTCGATGCTATCAAGGAGGCTTACGATGCCGGCCAACGCATGTTTGGCGAAAATCATATACAGGAGATGGCAGCCAAGGCTGCCATACTCCCAAAGGATATAGAATGGCACTTCACGGGACATGTGCAGACCAATAAGATCAAGTACATGGCTCCATTTGTCAGTCTTATCCATGCGGTGGACTCGTTCAGGCTGCTGCGCGAGATAGACAAGCATGCAGCCCGCAACAATCGTACCATCGACTGCCTATTGCAGATACATATAGCACAGGAAGAGACCAAATATGGACTCACCAAGGACGAATGTCGACAGTTGCTCGCCAATGAGCCTTGGCGCGAACTGCAGCATGTGCGTATCGTAGGACTGATGGCTATGGGAAGCAACACGGATGACACAGTGCAGATACGTAGTGAGTTTCATCAGATAAAGCAATTGTTTGACGAACTGAAAGAGTGCTATTTTTCAGACACTCCAACGTTCTGCCAAATCTCTGAAGGTATGACCGACGACTACCCCATCGCCATTGCCGAGGGCAGCACAATCGTGCGCATCGGCTCTATGATATTCGGTGAGCGCCAGACGACATAAGCCATCGCCAGATAAACGGAAGTGCATACACAACTGCTTCTGTCAAGGTCATTAAGGCATTGCTCCACCCTAAGAGGTCGAACAGGCAAACGTACCGCATAGTCGCCACAAGTTGTGAAGCAACAATACAGGTGACAAAACAATCGGCACAGCGGACAATCTCAGCGGATAGCCCGACAAGTATCTCTTTCTCGGTGTGCCACTGTCCGCTCATACGGCCATATATAATGCATGGCAAACAAATGACGACTGCAAGCAGAAAGAGCCATCCCGATGAAAAAGGACCACCAGCAATATGCCCTGTAACACTTAACAGATTGCCTCCAGGTGCTATGCCAAGCAACAAGGCACACAAGCATAACGCAAATACGACAAGTGACGTACGTAACGCATAACGATGACGGCGTGTGAGCTGTATCAGATGAAAGGCTGCAGCCATGAAGCGAGAACTACGTAAGGCGCTAATCGAAATCAGCACCAACAAGATCTCAACAAATGGAGCGGCAGCAATATTGTCGATGCTGTGACGCACAAACCATCGTACACTCTCCTCACTCAGAATATTAGGAAGCATAGTACCATCGGGTAACAATAGGCCATAAATGCTCCCTACCCATGAAAAAAGTACTAAAGCAACAATGAGCAGAAGGTATAAGACGGTAAACATCATCTATAAAAAATGGAATAGTTTATCTTAGCATATAGAACGACACTGTCTGCATTTCTCACTCATCGGCCACAAGATTATCGGGATTGATGATATGCAATTCGATAGCGCGTACAACAAGCCGAGTCACATTGACTCCGCGTTGCTCGCCTTGAGGAAATAGACGACTGACAAGGTCTGTCTGGCGTTTCTCAAGTGACTTGGGGCTGAAAGGCATCGTACGCAATGCGGCTATCATATCTTTAGTGTAGCCAAGCGCAAGATGGCGCAAGAAACGCTCGTCGTACTCGTCTATATCATACGCAATGGCGGCACGCTGACGCATCACCTCGGCATTCACCGACTGGCGGAACCGAGAAACGATCTTCTCCAGGATGGGCTGATTGAATACCAACTGCTTACCGCTTATCACACCTTGTATCTCGGCTCGAGTAAGCAGTTCGCCCGTCTTAAGCACGATACCGCAAGCACCGGCATCCAACGCATCGACCCATAACTTCTCGTTAAGAATCTCACCGGTGAAAATAAGCACTTTAACCTCAGGATAGCGCTGCTTCACTGTCCGGCAAATAGAGACCCCGATGGTCGTTGACCCACCCAAGCCCAAGTCGAGCAGCACCATATCAGGCTGCTGTTTTTCCATGAGCGGCCAGAAATCCTCTTCGGTCATGGCCGTGCCTATCACTTGCGCTTCAGGTATCTCATTACGGAAAATCTCTTCCGTACCCTTAAGTTCTAACTTTACGTCTTCTACAATGATTACGTTATACATATATGGTGAATTATCGGCTTTTAATATTCATCTCTTCAAGACTCACTACAAAAGTAATGATTTGTTTGATATAATAAAAGTCATAGGAAATAAAAATCAGCATCGACGGCAATAAAACAGGGAAGCGGATCGGGGAATAAATTGGTTTTTCACTCGCCTTGCACTATCTTTAATCTGTTTTTAACAGATAGAAATTAGGCTGCGGCTCGGAAAAACTCAAATAAATTTGGTTTTTCACTCGCCTTGCACTAATTTTGCCATACGAATGAAAAATTTGGTTCGACATATAGACTTTTTGCTGCGCGACAACGATTGCGTGATACTGCCGGGATTCGGTGGTTTCATCGCACATGCTGTGCCCGCCTATTATGTAAAGGAGGAGCACACATATTATCCGCCATCGCGTGGCATCAGCTTCAATGCAGCCATCACTATGAATGATGGCTTGCTGGCACAAAGCTATATGAAGAGCTACGGTGTAGACTATGCGCGCGCTACCTATATGATAGATATGGCCATAGACCAACTGCGCGATGCACTGGATGAGGAGGGAGAAGCTACGCTGCCTCGCATTGGCCGACTCAAACAAGACATATACCAGTCACTGCAGTTTATTCCTGAAACAGCCGGTATAGCCTCGAGCAACCATTTCGGATTGGGTACATTCAGTATTCAGGAGTTGAGCCAGATAGGACAGACCTCCCGTGAAGCGGCAAAACAACCCGACACTATCATCACACATACCGAAAAGACTATAGACCTCCATATCAACAAGAGCATATTGCGCCAAGTGGTATACACGGCGGCCGTATTCTTGCTGTTGTTGATGGTATCGCTGCCAATAGGAGACGAAAAGGTTGCCGATATAGCATCGCTTCATTTTGCCGAAGCGGTACCTACTGCTGTCAGTAAGCCTGCCACTACAGAAACAGTCACAGAGATGTATGTGGAGAATACAGATGTTGCGTATGAGGAACCCGAAGAACTGCCCGCACCCACTACTGAAGCTATAGCAGATGAGGTGATAACGGCAGACACGGCATCTATATATACAGACAATATCGTAGAAATGGCAACCGCTCCCCTACCTGTTGTAGAGATGCCTACCGCAGTAGAGGAACCGGCACCGGCTGCCCAGCCTGCTGAACCAGAGGCAACAACAGAAGAAGTGGCCGTTAATATCCCCACACCCACCAAGACATACCACATCATTGTGGCCAGTCTGCCCAGCCTTCGCGGTGCCAATGAAACACTCAACCAATATGTATCGAAAGGATATACGGGAGCATCACTCGTAGAGCGCGACAATCGAGTGCGCATATCACTCATGCAGTTTACCGATAAGGATGAGGCTAACGACTATCTCAAGACCCTACGCGAAGAAGATGCCTTCAAGAATGCATGGCTGCTGGCAGTGCGTAATTGAGAACTGAGTGTTAAGGGATGATGAACGAAAACGATAACGTTGACGAAAACGTTGACGATAACGTTGACGATAACACTAAACTCTAAACACTAAACACTAACACTAAACCCTAAACACTACACAAAGAAAAGATGAAAAGAGTACGTTGCCCTAAATGTGACCATTTCATACAGTTTGACGAGACCAAATATGCTGATGGACAATCTCTCGTATTTGTATGCGATAATTGTCAGAAACAGTTTGGCATACGCATTGGAGTGAGCAAACTACGTGCACTCCAGAGAGAAGAGAACAAGGCAGAGTCAGCTAACCTGGAAAGCCAAGAGACCGAACAACTGGGAACTATCGTTGCCGTAGAAAATGTGTTCGGATTTCGCCAAGAATACCCCTTACAGTTAGGCGATAATATAATAGGCCGCCGCAACAAAGGCGATGAGATTCACATCCCTATAGAGACCAACGACCCCAGTATGGACCGACGCCATTGCATACTTAACGTTAAGCGTGGAAAGAATGGGAATATAATCTATACGCTGCGTGACAACGACAGCATTACAGGCACCTTCCTGATGAACGAGATTTTGGGTGCCAAAGATCGTGTACGCATAGAGGATGGCGCTATCATCACACTGGGTGCCACCACCCTAATCCTGCATGCAGCAGATGTGGATTGAGATGGTCAACAGTCAACGGTCAACGGACAACGGTCGCCATTTGGATGATACCCTAAACACCAAACCCTAAACTCTAAACTCTAAACCCTAAACACTACACTCTAAACACTAAACTCCAAACAAGAATGAAGCCCTTTCTAAAAGCTGTCGCAGAAGATATATACCAACGCTTCGGGAACAACCTGAGCCGCACGGCTGTAATATTCCCGGGTAAGCGTGCTGGATTATTCTTCAACCAGTACTTGGTGGAATGCGCCGGACACCCGATATGGGCACCCTCATATATCACCATCAGCGATCTTTTTGACAAGCTGTCGCCATTGGATGTAGAGTCTCCTATCAGACAGGTGTGCTTGCTGCATGAGATATTCAATGCACATACCCACCGCTCAGACCCTTTGGATGAGTTTTACTACTGGGGTGAATTGATGCTGAGCGACTTTGATGACATAGACAAGAATATGGTAGATGCCGAGAACTTGTTTGTCAACCTTGCCGACATAAAAGCTATAAACAGCCGTTTCGACTATCTCACCGAGGAACAAAAAGAGATACTGGAACGCTTCTTCGGCAATTTCCGCACCGAAGCACAACAGTCGCAAATCAAGGCCCGCTTCATCGAACTATGGCAAGTAATGGGAGCTATATATAAGGAGTTTAGAGCCCGACTATACAGCCAGTCGCTGTCATACGAGGGCATGCAATATCGTGATGTGATAGAACACTTCGACAACAGCATGCTCACCTATGACCACTATGTTGTAGTAGGATTCAATGTACTGAACAATGTAGAACGAAAACTTTTTGACAACCTGCGCGAAAGTGGTAAAGCCATATTCTACTGGGACTATGACAATTACTACTACGAAAACCCTCAACACGAGGCCGGACTCTTTGTACGTGAAAACATTGATCGCTATGGCAATGCACTTACTGACAACAGCATCTACGATAACCTTTCACACCTGCCCGAGATAAACTATGTAAGTGCATCTACAGATAATGCTCAAGCACGCTACCTGCATGACTGGCTGGGCAAATACCATACAGAAGAAAAGGAACAAGAGACTGCCGTAGTGCTCTGCAACGAAGATATTGCCATCCCTGTACTGCATGCGCTGCCCACAGAGAGGGTGCGCAATGTAAATGTTACGATGGGATTCAAATTGGCCCAGACACCTGTATACACCTTGATCGACACCTACCTTAAACTGCACACAGCAGGCTATATGGAGGAGAGAAACATGTATGTATCAGAGAATGTGCGCCTGTTGCTCACGCATCCGTATATCATACAACTATACCCCGATGCTGCACAATGGCAAAAGGAGCTATTTGCAACCAACCGACTATACCTACAAGCCGATATGCTGGCGACACATCCCGTGCTGGGCAAACTATTTGTACATAATAGCGACAATGCAGGATTGCTACAATCACTTACTACTCTCATCGAACAGTGCAAAGTACTGTTTGGCAATGGTTCGTCACAGGAGCATGCCTATAGTCAGCTATATGAGGAAGCCCTATTCCGCATATACCAATTGGTAGGCAATTTCAGGACAATGATCGATGAAGGCATACTGCATCTGCGCAAACAAACGCTCGTACGCCTCATGCAAAGGGTGATGAAGCAGACCAGTATCCCATTCCACGGCGAACCTGCTATAGGATTGCAAATCATGGGTGTACTGGAAACGCGCAACCTGGACTTCCGACATATCATACTACTCTCTACCAACGAAGGCAAATTGCCCAAGATTAGCGGTGAGGCATCATTCATACCTTACAACTTGCGCGAAGCCTTTGATATGACTACACTGCAACGACAGAATGCTGTATATGCCTATTATTTTTATCGCATGATACAGCGAGCCGAACAGGTGACTATCGTATACAACGATGGCACGGACGGAATGAACAAACAGGAGCCGTCGCGTTACCTCATGCAACTGCAAGTGGAGTTTCCTGGGACGATACATACCTATAATATGCTGACGGCATCACAGCCCACGCATCATGCCGATATATGCATTGAGCAAACTGCCGATACACGACGCAAGTTGCAGCAGCACTTTGCCTATAACCCGAACCAAAAGAAGAACTACAAGCTGTCACCCTCGGCCATCAATGATTACTTGGACTGCCGGCTACGCTTTTACCTCAAGCATATAGAGGGACTAACACCGCCCGATGAGATGAAGGTGGAGATTGATGTTTCGCACTTCGGTATACTCTTCCATAAAAGTGCCGAACTGGCCTACGACAAGCTTACGGAGCGGGGCAATATGATACATGACTTCGAGTTGGAGGCACTATATAAAGATGATACAGAGATTCAGCGTATAGTTGATGAAGCCTTTCGGCAAGATTTCTTCCATACGGAGGTAGGTGAGCCACTACCCTTCAATGGTACACAGCTCATCGTGAGGCATGCCGTGTGTGGCTACCTAAAACAACTGCTACGTATGGATGCACGGCGGGCTCCCTTCCAATATATACAAAGTGAGAAGAGAGTACAACATGTCATTACCGTAGATAGTCACGGCATAGCACTAAGCCTGCTGCTTGGCGGAACCGTAGACCGCATCGACAGTAAAGAAGGCATTACCCGGATCATCGACTACAAGACTGGAGGTAAGCAAAAAACCGTGAAGAGTGTGGAGGACCTTTTCACACGTGACAAAGCACGCGACGGATATGTGTTCCAAGCATTCTATTATGCGCATCTCCTGAAGGATGAATATGCAACGATAGCCCCATCACTGCTATTTGTACGAAAAACAACAGATAAAGACTTTGAACCCAACATCATAGTGAACCGTACTCCCGTAACCGACTTCAAAGAGTATAGTGATGACTTTGCTCGACTGCTGACAGAGACCATCAATGAAATATTCAACAGCGATACACCCTACACCACTGCAATCAACCCTGACGCTTGTAAATATTGTAAATTCACTTCACTATGCCGGCGCAAGGTCGAAAGTTATAGGTAAAATAAATTTTCCTTGCTGAACAAAAAACCGCAGCAGATGTTAATCTAATGTGTTTTTCATAGTAAATAGATTTTCATGTCGCTGCCGGCTTGTGAAAGTAGGTTAAAGACAAAGCGGAAGCGTCCGCTTATAAAAAACGCCTTGGCTCCCCACCAAGGCGTTTTTATTAGTTCAGGATTTTGAGTTTAGAGGTAATGTTTACTTCTTCACTCGTGAGAAGGCTATCTTGCCTTAATTAATTCAGCTATGTTTGGTTATCATCAAAACCTCCTTCTCGCCTCCATGAAGTCTGTAAAGTTCGCTGCTACGGTGGCCGATGGCCCATACAATGTCGTCGCCATGGCACAACAGCCATTGCTGTGCTTTTGCTGTACGCGGGAGTTTTATATCTGTATAAAAATCACTAAGAAGTTTGGAACCTCGCATACCGAAGGGACGAAAGCGATCGGCTTCACGAGGATGACGTATGATGAGGGGGGTACTCAAACGGGAAGCATCGATGTACAGTTCGTCGCTACACTTAGGTACTTGCCATGATGAATCGGGCTTTATTAAAGTTGTCGTAAGCCGCGAGCCATCGGGAAGAAGCAATGTTCCTTGTATCGGGAGAGTGTATACGGTGTCATCATAAGCATCAGTCATTAGCCTCTCGCGTACAATCAGATAGGAACGGTCACGCAACACGGTATACCTTGCAGAATGCACCATACGCCCCGCCTCTGATGACAGCGAACGGAAGACATCGGCAATCTGTGCCGAGTTGAAACCATAGGGATGGAGCATTTCAAACAGGTATGCCCGTGGCTCATCAGTATGAAGCAATGCTGAGATGGATATAAAGACCTCGTCATCCCGCTTCTCCATTATACGACTGCTTTCTTCAGCCACCACCTTATTATATATAGTAGCTGCCTGAGAAAGATGGTCGGCAGCTTGTAGTATATTATCCTTGGCTGCGGCATTTATCTGCTGCAACATTGGGATAATATTCAGGCGTACCTTGTTGCGGGCATAGTCATCGAGCAGGTTGGTACTGTCGGTCATAAAACTTTGCTCCAAATGATTGAGATATCCGATGATTTCGTCCCTTGTGACACAAAGCAATGGACGTACGACATGTCCATTCCTACTCCTCATCCCGGTCAGACCATTGATGCCTGCACCGCGAACAAGATTGAGAAGCAATGTCTCTACTGCATCATCCTGATGGTGTGCTACAGCTATAGCTTGAAGGTGATGTTCCTCGCGTATACGTTCAAACTCACGGTAACGGAGTTCGCGTGCTGCCATCTCGATAGAAAGATGATGACATTCAGCATATTCACGTGTATCAAAATGTATCACCTCGCATGGTACACGCAATCTGCTACACAAGTCGGTAACAAACTGTTCGTCACGATCGCTCTCTGCGCCTCGAAGATGAAAGTTGCAGTGCACAGCATGACAATGATATCCTAAACGTAGGAGTATACGCAACAATGACACCGAGTCGGCTCCTCCACTCAGTGCCACCAACACACGATCTGTATCGGCAAGCATTTGTTGATTACTGATGTATGCTTGTATACGTTGTTCCAGCTTCACACTCCATCAAGACTTAATGTCACAAAGGTAAGCATTCTTTTCTTATCCAGCTTTATGTTCCGCTCGCTTTTTTTGTACCCATAGAGAATTCTAGAAGGTACTCACGCTCTCTGTGAGTAAAACAGCGCTCAAGAAGATGAATGCAAGCATTTCTTCTTTGAGCACTATTTTATTCGCTCGCTTTTTCGTACCTTTGCAAATTGAATATGAAAATATGTATAATATAATAAATCTATTAACTATGTATAATATAATAAATCTATTAACTAAAAAGAAACATGACACAACAGATTCAACAAACACTGCGCGACTCGAAGGCAGCTCGTTGGGCAGCCCTTGTCATCGTATCGTTTACGATGATGTGGGGCTACTTCCTCACCGATGCCATGTCGCCCCTGATGACCATGCTCGAAGTAGAGATGCATTGGTCAAGTTCAGACTTCGGCATCTTCAACTGGGCCTACTGCTGGTTCAATGTATTCCTGCTCATGCTTATCTTCGGAGGCATGATCCTCGACAAGCTGGGTGTACGCATCACTGGTGTAGCCTCCTGTGCGCTGATGGTTATCGGTGCATTCATCAAGTACTATGCCGTGGAGTTTATTTCACCTGCTCCTGAAGCTGGATATATCTTCGGCATCCGCACTCAGGTAATGGTGGCCAGTCTCGGCTACGCAATCTTTGCTGTAGGTACCGAGAACTGCGGCATCACGGTGACAAAAGTTATCGCTAAGTGGTTCAAAGGTAAGGAGATGGCACTCGCCATGGGCACTCAGGTAGCTGTAGCCCGATTGGGTACGGCACTGGCCATGATCGTGAGTCCGCTCATCGTGAAACATTTCAGCATGTCGGCTCCGCTGCTTTTCGCATTGGTGCTTATCGGCATCGGATTGCTCGCCTACTGCGTATTCTGCGTAATGGATGCCAAGCTCGACAAGCAGATTACTGCCGAGCAGGGTGATGACGACACGTTCCATATCTCAGACCTCAAAGAGATTATCACCAACAAGGGCTTCTGGCTTATCGCCCTGCTGTGCCTCATGTTCTACTCTGCTGTGTTCCCCTTCATGAAGTATGCCACTTCACTGATGGAGAATAAGTACGGTATGGCCAACGAATGGGCAGGCTGGATTCCCGCGCTCATTCCCATGGGCAACCTTATCATGACTCCGCTCTTCGGCGGCATCTACGACCGTAAGGGAAAGGGTGCTACGATAATGATTATTGGCTCGGCCATGCTCATTGCCGTTCACGTGATGTTCGCCCTTCCCGTACTCAACTACTGGTGGTTTGCAGCCTTTATCGCTATCGTATTGGGCGTGGCCTTCTCGCTCGTGCCCTCAGCCATGTGGCCTTCTGTGCCCAAGATTATCCCCGAGAAGTTGCTTGGCTCAGCCTATGCCCTTATCTTCTGGGTGCAGAACATCGGACTTGGCTTCGTGCCCCTGCTCATCGGCTGGTTGCTCAATGAGTACTGCATCAGCGGAGAGCGTGTGGTAGACGGACAGACATTTATCCAATACGACTACACCCTGCCGATGTGTGTATTCGCTTGCTTCGGCATCATTGCCCTGCTGCTCGCCTTCGCTCTCAAGAGAGAGGACAAGCACAAAGGCTACGGACTGGAACAGCCCAACATAAAGTAATCACAGACGGTAACTATAACAAGGAAGGGACGGCTACAAGTCGCCCCTTCCTCATTTATATCAAATAAACGGCGATAAATTTGCCTTTTCATCGGGGTTGCACTAACTTTGTCAAACACATAACTACCCAATGAGCGAGCGGAAGATTATCCATATTGATATGGATGCATTCTATGCATCGGTAGAGCAGCGCGACAATCCCGAGCTGCGTGGCCGCCCCATAGCAGTAGGTCATCCAGGTGAACGTGGCGTAGTATCAGCAGCAAGTTACGAGGCGCGCAAGTATGGTGTACGCTCTGCCATGTCTTCGCTAAAGGCCTTGCGCATGTGTCCCGAATTGGTGTTCGTGCCAGGAAGAATGGAGGTATACAAAGAGGTTTCCGACCAGATACATAAGATATTTCATGATTATACCGATATCATCGAGCCATTGGCCTTGGATGAGGCCTTTCTGGATGTGACAGACAACAAACCCGTAATACCTTTAGCTATAGATATAGCCAGACAAATCAAACAACGAATACGCGAAGAGGTGGGACTAGTAGCATCGGCAGGTATATCGTACAATAAGTTCCTGGCAAAGATAGCATCTGATTATCGGAAGCCTGATGGACTATGTACTATCCATCCGACCCAAGCACTTGATTTTATCGGTAAGCTACCTATTGAGAGCTTCTGGGGAGTAGGCCCCGTAACCGCCAAGCGGATGCACGCCTTGGGAATACACAACGGAAAGGAATTGCGGGCATGGTCACTAAATGGACTGATACGTGAGTTCGGTAAGGCTGGACAACTGTATTATGATTTTTCACGTGGTATCGATATGCGACCGGTAGAGGCTGTGCATGTACGCAAGTCGATAGGTTGTGAACAAACACTCGAACACGATATTCATACCCACTCTGCAGTAATCATAGAACTCTACCACACAGCAGAGGAACTTATCCGCCGTCTAAAAGAAAAAGCATTCAGAGGAAATACACTCACTTTAAAAATCAAATTTCATGACTTTACACAAGTCACCCGTAGCATTACCCAAGAGAAAGAACTGACATCAATGAAAACCATCCTTCCTCTAGCCAAGAAACTGCTCAGTGAAGTGGAATACTCCAATCACCCGATACGCTTAATCGGATTATCGGTGTCAAATCCCAAAGATGAAGAGAATACTGGCATTCCTCATAGTACATGGGAACAGCTCACATTGGAGTTTGGAGAATAAACAGAGATATAATATATCATTCCATTCTTATACCATATATATAGAGTCTGAAAAATACACTCATGCTACTGCTTGAAGGTCTCATATGTGCCATCGTCGTAGAAAATTTTTATTTCGACGATTTTTCTTTGCAAAGATTTTTTAGCATATTCCATCTGTGTATCAGAGAAATAGGGCGCTTTTGAGGGTGTTTGAAGAGGGATTTCCTTGCGATTTTTTGAAGCGACTGTACTCTCGGACGCAAATACGCGATTCTCAGCGAATAATTCACCTTGATAAAAGCGAGATTTTTGGGGGTCATTCGAAGTTGGCGAACTTACTACCATAGGTTGTTCGTTATGAATGTATGATTCATCATCAGCCATGTCTGCCACTTTGTCTTCCATCAGCGAACCTTGAGGATAATCGGCCACTGCATCTCCTTCATAAGAACCTATGCCATCAAGAAGCCAAAGGATATTGATCTTCGGAAACTTTTGGTGTATCTTCATCACTACTTCCATACTGGGGTTATTGCGCCCTGCAAGTATATGCGACAAGGTAGGACGCTTCACTTCGATGAAATCAGCAAATTGGCTTTGTGACATGCCAGATCGTTCTATTACTTCCTCAATACGACTTCTCATAAGCAATTATAAGGTTATTTTTGTGTATACTTACCGATTACAAAAGTAATCAATATAATTTACATTTGCAATTTATATTTGTAATCATGTGTGTTCTGTTTGTAAATTACAGAAATTTACTTTTGTAACACCAATTATTTGAGTATATAACAAACACAGACATATTTGCCTATAATAAGGTTTATAAAAGTTATGTATCATTCTGATTTAATGTATTATATGTAATACAAATTTGCCATAAGTGATAGAATCTGGAGCAATATGAGACCAAAGCCACATTATCCGATAAAAAGCTTTACAGAACAGCACATACAATCACTGATAATCAATAATTTAGTCATTTATTTAGCAAATGTATAAAGCATACATAAATTATCAGGCATGATTCACAATTGTTATTATAACATTTGTAAACACAAGATATATGTATAGAATTTAATATTATAAATAAGAGTGAGAGGTTGCAATTGGAAACTACTTGTTCGGAAAATTTATTATTGTTACTATCCAAAACAGCGTTCTATAAATTACAAATGTAACCTATCAATCAAAGCCCTACCCTGTGTAGACAAAAGTACACGAGAATAGAATATTTCTGACCTAAGGGACACAAAATAGGAAATATCGCAAGGAAATGGCATTAAAAACGCCAAAAACAAGAGCTACAAACCTATTGGCCAATACGTTAACCCAACAATTCCTTTGTAGCAAAAAAATGGCTTTTCGTGATTTTACACACTTTTATTGACGAGTGACCTCTATCCAGCCATTGTATCCGGTAGATAGCTCTACCACTCTATACCCTTTGGCAGCTAGCAATGATGCAGCCCGCTTACTACGGTTTCCACTGCGGCAATAGAGCGCCACTGTACTCCCCTTCTCGATATGTGCCAATGCCCGTTGCTCAAAGTCGTCCCTCAATATATCAATCTGCAGCGAAGTGCCCTCTATACATCCTGCAGCGTGCTCATCAGCAGTACGCACATCAAGCAACACCACAGTGGTATCCTCTATCACTTTTGCAAATTCAGCTACATCAACACTGCTAAACTCTGCTTTCCCATTGCAAGAGCAGCAAAGTACACTTGCCAAAAGCACATAAACAGGGCGAAAGGATCTTTTCATAGAATACTAACTGCATTTAATGTAAGATATGATATATAAGTTCGCGCAACAGTCCCTTATCCGTTGCATTAGCTCCATAGCCTTTCGAGAGAGCATCATACTTGCGTATGTCACTGATTATATACATCACCTTCCAGGCGGTATAGTAGCGCATTGCCGTCTGGTACTCCTTAGCCTGCCACGGACTGCGCAGGTCGAGATAAGCAGCGATGCCATTGTCCGACTTATCTGGAGCATAATATGCCATCATCAAATTAGAATAGAAATTGAAGAGCATGGCCAGAACCATGGGCATGGCAAAAGTCTTCTTGTTGTCCTCCATATACTTGGCAATGGTATTAGCTTTCACCACATCCTTTACCATGAGCGCATTCTTCAATTCAAATACATTATAGTCCTTGCTTATGCCTACGCACTCCTCCACGAGTTCTGGGGTTATAGGTTCATCACCTCGAGGCTTGGCTATGATTAGTTTGTCCAGTTCGCTGGCCAATCTACTGAGGTCCGCCCCAATACTCTCTACCATCATATTGGCAGCCTTCATGTCTATTGCCGAACCTTTAGAGCGCACATAATTGCTGATAAAGGTGGACAACATGGCATCTTTAAGTTTTTTTGACTCAAACAGGCGACCACTCTTCTCTATCTCCGCAGCAACCTTCTTTCTACGATCCAAAGTTCCATACTTATGGCAGAAAACGAGTACAGTCGTGGGCTGTGGCTTCTGTAGATAGTATACCAGTTCGTCCATATTGCGTAAGGTCTGCGCCTCCTTCACAATGATAACCTGATGCTCAGCCATCATCGGATAGCGCTTGGCCGCTGCTACGATACTGCCTATGTCGGTATCCTGGCCATAGATAACCATTTGGTTAAATCCACGTTCTTCCTCCGTGAGTACATTTTCGGCGATATAGTCTGATAGGCGATCTATATAGTAAGGCTCGTCACCCATCAAATAATATACCGGGGCAAACTGCCTCGCATTGACTTCCTTTATTATGCTGTCGTATGTTACTTCTTGCTTTGCCATTACCAATCAAACTTCAAGTGCTTCACCGTTTTCTTCTCATCTATAATCATGCGCAGTGAGGCAATACCAATATTAAGGTGATCATCCACATAGTTCTGTGTCACCAGATTGTCGCTCTTCTCCGTTTTCACCCCTTCGGGAGTCATCGGCTGATCCGACACAAGCAAGAGTGCTCCAGTTGGTATGCGGTTGGCAAATCCCGTGACAAAGAGCGTAGCTGTCTCCATATCGACCGCCATAGCACGTGTGGAACGCAAGAAATCCTTAAATTGATCATCATGCTCCCATATACGACGGTTTGTGCTATATACGGTCCCTGTCCAATAGTCATGTCCCATATCACGAATCGACGACGATACCGCACGCTGCAACATAAATGCAGGTAAGGCTGGAACCTCAGCAGGCAAATAATCATTAGAGGTACCCTCGCCACGAATAGCAGCCAATGGAAGTATCAGATCCCCCAATTGCTGCCTCTTGCCAATACCACCACACTTACCCAAGAAAAGACACGCCTTGGGCTTAACAGCACTAAGTAAATCCATGATTATGGCAGCATTGGGACTTCCCATACCAAAGTTTATTATGGTAATTCCGTTAGCAGAAGCCGAAGTCATGTTGGCATCGCGCCCTACAACTTCCACGCCAAACTTCTCAGCGAAGAGGTCTACATATTTATTGAAGTTGGTGAGCAAGATATACTCATCAAATTCCTCAAGTTTGCGCTTTGTATATCGCGGCAGCCAATTCTCCACGATTTCTTGCTTTGTTTTCATTTTTATTATATTTTTGCGGTACAAAAGTCAATGGTTTAAGTTGCTTCACAACGGCTAAAAGCTACTTCGTAGCAGTTAATCGTGCTGAGAGCGCTGGTTAAAGATTAAAAGTGAGTGGCGAGAGGGCCCTAATCACCAAACTCTAAACACTAAACCAAAGTTGACTTTATATATTAATTGCAAATATACGAAATGTTAGAATTAAACCTACCTCCCTTTGATAAAAAAATAACAAAGAAAGATAACAAAGCGTTCATTCTTGATGTCATACGCCGCCAATATGTGGCTTTGACACCTGAAGAATGGGTACGCCAGCATTTTGTACATTTTCTCATAAAGCAAAAGGACTACCCCCAATCACTCATGGCTAATGAGGTACAACTCAAGCTTAATGGTATGAGTCGCCGATGCGACACTGTCGTTTATGACCGCACCTTGCGCCCTCGTGTTATCATCGAGTACAAAGCCCCCACAGTCAACATCACCCAAAAGGTTTTCGACCAAATATGCCGATACAACATGATACTACAAGTAGACTACCTCATCGTGAGCAATGGAATCGCCCACTATTGCTGCAAGATAGACTACGCTACCCGCTCCTACTCTTTCATGAAGGAAATACCATCATACGCCGAAGTCATTGTAAACTAAAGGATCCTTTATACATTCTACATGTAATAATATAGTTACAAACAAGACTGATTTTTCAATCCCATATAATTAAAAAAAACGCGCAATCACATCGCGATTCGCACATTAAGATTGTACAAAAGTATATTGTAAAATTGTACAATTATCCATATCATTCCCTTCTTCATAATGGATAATAAATATACAACACCAAGCCTATACTTTAGGGCAATACAGATGATTACCCAAACATCGAACTTCGTTTCTTGAACAAACCAAGGGCTTCGTTATTGCGCTTACTGAACCGCGATTGCTGGCCGTAAAGGAAAAGCAAACTTTTGTTTCACAAAAGCGTCTTGCCTACAAGCCAAATCAGCGCCCTGCACGACGGAGGAACAACCAAAAGTAAGGAGGACTTGCCATGGGCAAGTCCTCCTCTTGATTTGTCAAAATGTCCTGTTCAGATTACTCTTCCACAGCAGCCTGTGCCGCAGCGAGGCGTGCGATAGGAACGCGGAAGGGTGAACATGATACATAGTTGAGACCTACCTTGTGACAGAACTTAACTGATGAGGGCTCACCACCGTGCTCACCGCAGATACCGCACTTGAGCTCGGGACGAACTGCGCGACCACGCTCTACAGCCATCTCTACGAGCTGACCTACACCGTTCTGGTCGAGTACCTGGAAGGGGTCTACCTTCAAGATCTTCTTCTCCAAGTATACGGGGAGGAATGAAGCGATGTCGTCACGTGAGTAACCGAAGGTCATCTGTGTCAAGTCGTTAGTACCGAATGAGAAGTACTCGGCACGGCTTGCGATGCGGTTAGCTGTAAGAGCAGCACGAGGAATCTCGATCATGGTACCTACCTTGAACTCTACGCTCTCGCCTTCCTCTGCGAAGAGGGCAGCAGCAGTCTCGCGGATTACCTTCTCCTGAGCCTCGAACTCGTAAAGGATACCTGTCAGAGGAACCATGATTTCGGGATGGGGATCGTGACCCTCCTTCTTCAACTGGATAGCTGCACCGAGGATGGCGCGAGTCTGCATCTCAGTGATTTCGGGATAGGTGTTACCCAAGCGGCAACCGCGGTGACCGAGCATCGGGTTAGCCTCACAGAGGCTGTCAACACGCTGCTGGATGTACTCTACAGTTACGCCCATAGCCTTAGCCATCTCTTCCTGACCCTTAAGATCGTGGGGGACGAACTCGTGCAAAGGAGGATCGAGCAGACGAACGTTCACGGGACAGCCGTCCATTGCCTTGAAGATACCGTAGAAGTCGGCCTTCTGGTATGGCAACAGCTTAGCGAGAGCAGCCTTGCGGCCTTCAGCATCCTGAGAAAGGATCATCTCACGCATAGCAACGATCTTCTCTGCCTCGAAGAACATGTGCTCGGTACGACAAAGACCGATACCTACAGCACCGAAGTCGCGAGCAACCTGTGCATCGTGGGGAGTATCAGCGTTGGTACGAACAACGAGCTTTGTATATTTCTCGCAAAGAGCCATCAAATCAGCGAAGTCGCCTGAAAGCTCAGCAGCCTTGGTCTCAACCTGACCGTTGTAGATTTCACCGGTAGTACCATTGAGTGAGATAAAGTCACCCTCCTTCAATACAACACCGTCAACCTCTACAGTGCGAGCCTTGTAGTCGATATTCAGAGCACCTGCACCTGATACGCAGCACTTACCCATACCACGGGCAACAACGGCAGCGTGAGAGGTCATACCACCACGAGCTGTCAAGATACCCTCGGCAACAGCCATACCTGCGAGGTCTTCGGGAGATGTCTCGATACGAACCATGATAACCTTCTTGCCATCCTCAGCCCACTTAGCGGCGTCGTCAGCGAAGAATACAATCTGACCGGTAGCAGCACCAGGAGATGCGGGAAGACCACGTGTCAATACCTTAGCGCTTGCAAGGGCCTTCTTGTCGAATACGGGGTGGAGAAGCTCGTCGAGTTTGTTGGGCTCGCAACGTTTGATAGCTGTCTTCTCGTCGATGAGACCTTCGCGGAGCAGGTCCATAGCGATCTTAACCATCGCAGAACCGGTACGCTTACCGTTACGTGTCTGGAGGAACCAGAGCTTGCCTTCCTGTACGGTGAACTCCATATCCTGCATGTCGCGGTAGTGGTTCTCGAGCTTGTTCTGCAATGAGTCGAGCTCCTTATAGATCTCGGGCATCGCCTCTTCCATAGAAGGATACTTGGCTACGCGTTCTTCCTCAGAGATGCCAGCGCGCTCTGCCCAACGCTGCGAACCGATCTTGGTGATCTGCTGCGGTGTGCGGATACCGGCTACTACGTCCTCACCCTGTGCGTTGATAAGGTACTCACCATTGAAGAGGTTCTCACCATTACCAGCATCACGGCTAAAGCATACACCTGTAGCTGATGTCTCACCCATGTTACCGAATACCATAGCCTGTACGTTTACAGCAGTACCCCACTCAGCAGGGATGCCCTCCATCTTACGATAAAGGATAGCGCGCTCGTTCATCCAGCTGTCGAATACAGCGCAGATAGCGCCCCAAAGCTGTTCGTAAGCATCGGTGGGGAAGTCCTGACCGGTCTGAGCCTTAACGGCAGCCTTGAACTTCTTAACCAACTCCTTGAGGTCTTCTACCTCGAGCTCGTTGTCAAGCTTCACGCCCTTAGCTTCCTTCACCTCTTCGATGATAGCCTCGAACGGATCGATATCTTCTTTGTTAACTGGCTTCATGCCCAATACTACGTCACCGTACATCTGTACGAAACGACGGTATGAGTCCCATGCAAAGCGTGCATTGCCGGTCTTGCGTACCATACCCTCTACTACTTCGTCGTTCAAACCGAGGTTGAGGATAGTATCCATCATACCGGGCATTGAAGCGCGAGCACCAGAACGCACTGATACCAACAAGGGGTTCTCTACATCACCGAACTTAGAGTTCATCAAGGTCTCAACGTGTGCTACAGCAGCAAGAACGTCGTCCTTCAACAACTCTACAACTTCAGCCTTGCCCAAACGATAGTAATCGTTGCAAGTGTCTGTGGTAATGGTGAAACCGGGAGGAACAGGCACACCAATCAGGTTCATTTCAGCCAGATTGGCACCTTTACCACCGAGCAGATTTCTCATGTCTGCCTTACCTTCGGCCTTACCATTACCGAATAAGTAAACTCTTTTTTCGCTCATAATTTTAGTTAATTATTAAGTGTAAAATATGATAGTTGTGTAATACTCATATTATAAATATAGGCATACATTGTCTTAAACAGAGCAAAGATAGAGCATTTTTGTGAAATTAAGAAATTATCAAGCTAAAAAGATTAGACGAAAACATGGATTTATCCTTTCTTGTCATTTGTTGGCTTTTTGCAATCAGGTTGCAAAGTTTAAGCAGATTGACCGCAAAGTTTGGCAGTAACGATTTGTTGACGTACTTTTGCAGTGTTGTTTATAAGTTGATTTAATCATGCAAGAGATATTCAACCTCATCAATGAAATGTCGCCCTATCTATTGTTGGGTTTTGGCATTGCCGGACTCATGCACACCTTTGTGCCGAGCAAGGTATATAGTCGTTATTTGTCCGGACGTGGATTTCGCAGTGTATTCTATGCTGCTGCTTTAGGAGTGCCTCTCCCGCTTTGTTCGTGTGGAGTGCTACCTACAGCTATGTCGCTCCGCCGTGAGGGAGCATCAAAAGGGGCTACCACATCATTTCTCATAGCTACGCCACAGACAGGGATAGACTCTATCATAGCCACCTATTCGCTTATGGGACTACCGTTTGCCCTATTGCGCCCTATAGCGGCTTTGACAACGGCTTTGCTTGGCGGCATGCTGGTCAATGCTTTTGACCATGATCACAGCGAGGACACAGTTGCCACAGCTGACACACATAAGGAATCGCACTATGCCACTTTGAGAGCCAAGATGATAGGTGCCATCAAATATGGTTATGTGGATATGATGCAGGATATAGGAAAATGGCTTGTGGTAGGACTCGTTGTTGCCGGCCTCATTACCGTGGGTGTACCCGACGGATTCTTTGCCCAATTTGCTCATCGTCCTCTGTTAGGCATGCTGCTTGTACTAGCCTGCGCTGTGCCCATGTATTTATGCGCTACAGGCTCTATTCCCATTGCCGTAGCACTCATGCTTAAAGGGATGACCCCAGGTGCCGCACTGGTTCTGCTTATGGCTGGTCCCGCGGTCAATGTAGCTTCAATCTTAGTGATACGCAAAGTATTGGGTAGACGCACTTTATGTCTCTATCTTGCAGCGATTGTGAGTGGCGCATTTGCATTTGCTTTAGGTATAGACCATCTCCTTCCACGTGAATGGTTCACCTCCGCACTTACCGCTATCAGCGCTCCTTGTCATGCCGACAATCAGTGGTTCAATATAGTGTGTACAGTGGTGCTGGGCCTGCTGATAATGCATGCTTTAATAAGTCGCTACAGACATCGTGATGTACACGAGTGTCAATGTGGCAAATGCGAGGGAACCTCGTGTACGACCGAGTGCAGCGAAGAGGGCGAACCCACACAAACCATCACTACCACATACCATGTAGAAGGAATGCATTGCAATCATTGCCGCAACAGCGTGATACGTGCTATAAGTAATGTGACTGGTGTAGACAATGTAGAGGTCGACTTGCCGAGCGGGATTATGGTGGTGACCGGCCCAGCCATCCCAACCGATGTAACACAAGCCATAGAAGCCTTAGGTTTTACAGTCCGCAAAGCATAACTCGCTAGGAACTCTGTTTGATTGCCTTGAATGGCTGATAAAAAGAAGGAAACCCTTTGTATTGTTAAAAAGAATATTTACCTTTGCGTGCAAGATTGGCAAATCATTCATACAACTATAAATACTGATACAAAAATGAAAATCTTATTGACTGGTGGTGCAGGCTTCATTGGAAGTCACACTTTGATCGAGCTTACTGAGGCTGGCCATGAGGCTGTAGTAGTAGACAATCTGGACAACTCGTCCCCAATCTCACTGAAGCGTGTAGCCAAAATTATCGACAAGGATGTACCTTTCTACAAGGTCGACATCCGTGATCGTGAAGGCTTGCAAAAAGTATTTGACGAGCACAAGTTTGACGCATGTATCCACTTTGCAGGTTTGAAGGCTGTAGGTGAAAGTTGCGCAAAACCCCTCGAGTATTATGAGAACAACATGAACGGTACATTTGTACTGCTCGATGTAATGCGCAAGAACGGCTGCAAGAACATCATTTTCTCATCAAGCGCTACTGTATATGGCGACCCCGCTATCATTCCCATCACCGAGGAGTGTCCCAAAGGTCACTGCACCAATCCTTACGGGCAGACCAAATCAATGCTCGAGGAGGTACTCATGGATGTACAGAGAGCCGACAACGAATGGAATGTAGTACTGCTCCGCTACTTCAACCCTATTGGTGCACATAAGAGCGGCACCATAGGCGAGAACCCTAACGGTATCCCTAACAACCTGATGCCTTACATCACACAGACAGCCGTAGGCCGTCGTGCTGAATTGGGCGTGTTTGGCGACGACTATGACACTCCCGATGGAACAGGTGTACGTGACTATATTCATGTGGTTGACCTTGCACGTGCTCACGTAGCAGCGCTTAAGGCTATCGTGGAGAAGAAAGGTATTGCTATATATAATATTGGTACTGGTCATGGCTACTCTGTTTTGGATGTTGTAAAGGCATTCGAAAAGGCAAACAACGTTCCCGTACCTTATTCTATCAAGCCTCGTCGTCCGGGCGATATTGCCACATGTTATTGTAACCCCGCCAAGGCTGAAGCAGAATTGGGATGGAAGGCCGAGTTCGGCATTGAGGAGATGTGCCGCGACAGCTGGAACTGGCAGAAAAACAACCCCAACGGATTTGAAGAGTAATCAGACAACTTCTATTTAATAAGCGACGAGGGCAACCACATCAAGTGTGTTGCCCTCGTTTTTATCGGTTTTGGAGAATCAAGCATCAATATACACAGGAACAATGCGGTTGGTGTAACCATACCAAACATACCCTTCAATCTCCCTGTAACCCATTTCGCCAAGCAATTCCATATAACGTTTAACTTGGTCAACGTGATCGGAGTGAGGTTTGGCAAACTTGAAGTCTACAACAATCATGCGCTGTCCGTCCTTCATAATGCGGTCGGGCCGTAGGCTACGTGCCTCCTTGTCTTCAGGGAAAATGATGCTACATTCATTAAACAACTCATAACATCCCGAAAACCAATCCTTTGCCTGTGGCAAATCCAAAGCATGATGTATGATATACGAAATAGAATCGCGCTCTTTAGCCGTTGCGATAAGTCCTCTACGCACGGCTCGATCAATTGCCTGATCGGCATCTGATGAGGTATTTATGGTAGAGAGGATCTCGTGCAGTATGAGGCCTTGGTCAAGATAGGTATTCTTGGCAAACTCGCCACTATCGCCAGAAATGAATCTCCGTGACAGGTTTGACTGACGGAAATGCATGGAAATAGGTTCGGAAATCATCTTTACATCTATAGGTACCGAGGCGCTTTCAAATGGGTTTTCTACTTTGTCCACCTTCTTCTCTGGAGTAGATTGACCATGAAACGTAGCAAGTTCACCAAATTCCACACAGGATTCTTCCCCCATGTCCAATGCACGATTGATAAGATGCGCCACCGTGGCAATCTTTTCCTCTTTCTTCTCTGCCCCCTTGAGGATAAAGAGACTGTTTTTGGGTCTGGTGCAGGCCACATATAACAGGTTGTAATTGTCTACTATCTGCTTAAATCGCTCGTTATTATACTCTTCGAGGAAGATAGATTCTTGCAATTTACTTGTATACGCAATGGGGATAGTGGCCAGATTTTGGGCTAGCGGATCGTCCGAATGAGTCCAAAGGATGTCTCTATGGCTATTAAGTTCCCATTCACAATAGGGAAGAATGACAGAATGAAACTCAAGTCCTTTTGATTTATGTATGGTCATGGCCTGTATTCCATCACAGGCTCCTGCAGGGATAGCCGACTTATGCAGTTCGTTGTCCCAGTACTCTAAAAATCCCGAAACGTCACCAGCAGAATCGCCACACCAGGCCAATAAACGGTCAAAGAAAGCCATTACATAGCCGGTCTCTTCAGTGAAGGCCCGAAGTCCCAGTTGGCGGTATAGCAACTCACACAGCTCATATAGTGGAGTCTGAGCCAACACATCATGATTTTTTGCGATTCCATTGGGCAAACCGAAGCCATTACATTCATCATTTACTATGTCGGTGGCGCACTTGCCATCCTCAAGGACCATCCAATGATAGTCCAACGCTACTTGTACAAGCGCCATTTTATTGCGTTCATCAGCAATCCAACGCAATGCCGTTATCAACATGCTGATAGCAGTGGATGCCTCGAGCACATAGGCTTCGGCTGAGTATATGAGGATATCAGGACGTTTCTTCGACATGTATTCCACCATACTTGTTATCTGGCTATTTTTGCGTACAATGATGGCAATCTTGTTATCGGGAACTCCCTTGCTGCGGAGCTCGTCGATGACGGATGTGACTTCACGGCACATGGCCTCGGTTGCACTCTCCTCTTCGTCGGGGGTCACGTTGGTTACACGTACGTATCCTCCTTTATTCTTGGGGTCACATTTTTGCTCCACATCGCTATATGCTTGCAGGAGCGCTTCGGCATACTGTCCGCCAAGCAAGTTTTCAAGCAGTTTGTTGCACTGCCCAAATAACTTATTATTGAACCCTATGACATCTTCACAGCTGCGTCTGTTTGTGTCGAGCTTAAATGGCTTTTCTGCCGTATAGTCCGACAGTGTATGATTGACCTCTTCATTGAGGATGCGCCAATCACTACCACGCCATCGGTATATAGCCTGCTTGACGTCGCCCACCAACATACTGTCGTATCCCGCCGATATACCTTCAAGCAACAAGGGGTAGAAGTTATCCCATTGCATACGCGAGGTATCTTGAAACTCGTCAATCATGACATGATGTATGTAGTATCCCAATTTTTCAAACACAAACGAAGAGTCTCCATCCTGCATCTGCTTCAGCATCTGACATGTATCGGCAAGGATAAAGCGATTGGCCTCTTTATTAAGCAACAACATGCGCTCATGTATGGTATTGATAAGCTGCAGTTGATTAAGATGCTCCTGTATAATATTACACGAATTGATGATGGCCACACCTTGCTTACATACATTGTGAGTCTCAAGTATATGAGGAATCAGCACTTGCTGTGCCAAGGGCAGTATTACAGTGCGTAGAGACGATGATTTAGACACCCAACCTTCGGCATCTTGTGATGCAGTAAGTGCCCGTCCTTTAAGTTCACCGGTAAACTCCCCTTTCTGTATCTTGAGATAGTAACCACATACGCCACCTTGTTTATTAGAGAAGTCCTCAACCTTCAGTCCGTGTTTTTTTATGATGTTGAAAAAATCTTCGGCTCGTGCTTTTATACTATTAGCCGCTTTCTCGCGCTGGCCAGAGAGGTATCTGCGCAGTTCTCTTATGAATGTGGGGTCTTTTAATTGCTGTTTTAGAAGGCTTGCGTATTGTTGATACTGTTCGTTATGAATATTGGCAGCAAAACTTTTAAGGCCATCGGTGATGTTCCAGTGGTTACCCTTTTCCAGTTCCTCCGTTATATAATCAGATATCCAAATCAAAGTAGGATCGAGAGGCTGCAATTCCTTCAACAACGTGTCTATAGCTTCACTGATGACTTTGCGCGTATCCAGCTCGATGGTCATGCCTGTGCCTAAATCAAGTTCACGGGCCAACCCACGAAGTATTGATTGGAAGAAGCTGTCTATAGTCTCTACACGAAAGTGGCTGTAATCATGGACGAGTAGTTGTAACGCTTTCTTCGCACGTGCCCTTATGACGTGTTCATCGAGCCCTGTACGATGTTGAACCTCGTCAAAGTATGGTTTGGCGTCACTTGTGTTATTAGCTATGCCATACAACTTGCTCAATATACGCTGTTTCATTTCGGCTGTGGCTTTGTTGGTAAAAGTCACAGCGAGTATATGACGATATTCTTCAGGATTCTCGATAACCATCTGGATGTAGTTGACAGCTAACGTGAATGTTTTGCCACTACCGGCCGATGCCTTATATATATGGAGTGGATAGTTGCTCATCAAGATATTCCGTGTATTGCGTTTGGTCGTGTAAAGTTACGTCATTTCTTTTTTATCACCAAGAAAAGGGCTCTTTCATTTTAAAAGTGAAACGAAACGATGTCGCACTTTGTATTTATTCGAATTATTCCTATTTTATTGGTTCTTTATTGGGATTTATTTTGTACTTTTGCACATTATACGAAAAATATATCAATACCTATTTAATAATATGGAAAAGAATATTCAAGAATTGACCGAAAAAATGTTTCGGGATGGAGTAGAAAAGGGTAATGAGGAGGCTGCACGCATTGTGGCCGCTGCTAATACCCAAGCTGCCGAAATCGTAGAGAAGGCTCGCAAAGAGGCTGATGCCTTGATTGCTGCCGCTCAGAAGCAGGCAGGAGAGTTGATGGAAAACACAAAGTCAGAGCTTCGCCTCTTTGCAGGCCAGTCTGTAAATGCCCTCAAGAGTGAGGTGGCCACACTGGTTTCTGACAAGGTGGTAGGCAATGCCGTTAAGGAACTCACCGCTGACAAGGAGGTGATGGGTAAGTTTGTAGTTGCACTCGCCGAGAAGTGGGTGGCCGACGAGCCTATCGTTATCTCTACAGCTGATGCCGACACACTGAAGAAGTACTTCGCCGCCAAGGCCAAGGCACTGCTCGACAAGGGCGTGACCATCGAAGAGGTGAACGGACAGAAGGCTCTCTTCACCATTCAGCCTGCTGATGGCTCATACAAGGTGAACTTCGGCGAAGAGGAGTTTGTAAACTTCTTCAAATCGTTCCTCCGCCCCGAGTTAGTTGAGATGTTGTTCTAATTGATGTCAACAGTCAACAGACAACGGACAACAGCCCCACTCCACCGCGGAGTTTGCTTAGTTTGTTGTAGGTTGTCAGAATAGGCTGTTGACTGTTGTCTGTTGTCCGTTGACAAAAAAAGCAAATGAAAACAAACTATTATTATCTCATAGCCGGACTGCCGGAATTGTCGCTCGACGACAACAAGCTGAACCTCACCGTGCGTGGGTTCCGCGAGTTGTACTATCCCGAGCTGGCTGCCGATGACCGTGCACTGCTCGACCTCGTGTACTTGAGCTACGACAATGCCAATCTCCTATTATTAATAAAGGATAGAGAGGCTGCACTTGGCGAGGAGGGTTTGTATACACGCGATGAATTGCTCGGCATCATCGAGGCTGCCCGTGCCCAAGAGGCTCCTGACCGCAACTATCCGCGTTACATGTATGACTTTGTGGCCGAAGTGGAAGATGAAGAGGAGGGTGCTGAGACACTCTTCCCTGAGGACCGCCTGGCACAGCTCTACTATGTGTATGCGATGAATCAGGGCAATGCTTTCGTGACACGTTGGTTCCAGTTTAACCTCGACCTCAATAACTTCCTTACCGCTATCACTGCACGTCGATACAAACTCGATGTGAAGAATTTGATCGTGGGCAATAATGAGGTAGCCAAGGCGCTGCGTACATCAAACAGTCGCGACTTTGGTCTGACAGGCTTGATGGACTCGTTCGAAGAGATTATGCGCATCAGCGAGATTGAGAATCTTGTGGAGCGTGAGCGTCGTCTCGATGTCTTCAAGTGGGAGTGGATGGAAGAGGCTTCATTCTTCGACTACTTCAGTGTGGAGAAGCTGTTTGCATTCCTCGTCAAGGTACAGATTATCGAGCGTTGGATTTCGCTCGATGCAGAGGCCGGAGGCGAACTGCTGCGCAGCATGATACGTCAGTTGAAAGAGGAGGTTAAGGTCCCTCAAGAGTTTAGAGTATAAATTATATGTGGAGATAAAGGGAGTTAAAGGGAGATAGATGTAGATAAAGGCCAATACTCCGTTCGTGGAACAAAGCTATCGGCATTTAACTCCCAAGGAGCGAAGCGATATCTCCATTTTACTCCTTTTAACTACAGAAGATATAAACAAATAAAACAGATATATATGGCTACAACAGGAAAAGTGAAAGGCGTTGTCCAGAACTTGGTAACGCTGACAGTAGACGGTCCCGTGGCACAGAACGAAATCTGCTACATCACCACCGGAGGCGACAGGCTGATGGCCGAGGTGCTCAAGGTAGTGGGTAGCGACGTGTTTGTGCAGGTGTTTGAGAGCACTCGCGGACTGAAGGTGGGTGCTCCTGCCGAATTTACCGGCCACATGCTCGAAGTGACATTGGGTCCCGGTATGCTCTCTAAGAACTACGATGGTCTGCAGAACGACCTCGACAAGATGGATGGCGTATTCCTCAAGCGCGGACAGTACACCTACGCTCTTGACGACGACCGCAAGTGGGAGTTCAAGCCCCTTGCTAAGGTAGGCGACAAGGTGAAGGCTTCTGACTGGCTCGGTGCCGTAGAGGAGAACTCACAGCCGCTTAAGATTATGGTTCCCTTCCAGCAGAAGGGTGTATGCACCGTGAAGTCTATCGCCAAGGAGGGTGAGTATACGATTAAGGATACCATCGCCGTACTTACCGATGAGCAGGGCAATGATATTGAGGTGAACATGATTCAGCGCTGGCCCGTAAAGGTGGCTATGACCAACTATGTAGACAAGCCCCGTCCCTTCAAGTTGCTCGAGACCGGTGTACGTGTTATCGATACCGTGAACCCCATCGTAGAGGGTGGTACAGGCTTTATCCCTGGTCCCTTCGGTACAGGTAAAACCGTGCTCCAGCACGCTATCTCCAAGCAGGCCGAGGCCGACATCGTAATCATCGCAGCCTGCGGTGAGCGTGCCAACGAGGTAGTAGAAATCTTCACCGAGTTCCCCGAACTCATCGACCCCCATACCGGTCGCAAGCTGATGGAGCGTACCATCATCATCGCCAACACATCAAACATGCCCGTTGCGGCTCGTGAGGCCTCTGTGTATACCGCCATGACCATGGCCGAGTATTACCGCTCGATGGGTCTGCGCGTATTGCTCATGGCCGACTCTACTTCACGTTGGGCACAGGCATTGCGTGAGATGTCGAACCGTATGGAGGAGCTCCCTGGTCCCGACGCCTTCCCGATGGATATCTCATCTATCATCTCTAACTTCTACGGCCGTGCCGGTTATGTAACCTTGAACAATGGTGAGGTAGGCTCAGTAACCTTCCTCGGTACCGTATCACCTGCCGGTGGTAACCTCAAGGAGCCTGTGACCGAGAACACCAAGAAGGTGGCCCGCTGCTTCTATGCTCTGGAGCAGGAGCGTGCCGACAAGAAGCGCTACCCCGCCGTGAACCCCATCGACTCTTATTCAAAGTACCTGGAGTATCCCGAGTTTGAGTCTTACATCTCTAAGCGCATCAACGACCAGTGGCTTGCTAAGGTCAACGAAATCAAGACCCGCCTGCTCCGTGGTAAGGAGATTGCCGAGCAGATCAACATCCTTGGCGACGACGGTGTACCCGTAGAGTACCACGTAGTATTCTGGAAGTCTGAGCTCATCGACTTCGTTATCCTGCAGCAGGATGCGTTCGACGATATCGACTCAGTAAGTTCGATGGAGCGCCAGGAGGATATTGTCAACATGGTAATGGATATCTGCCATGCCGAGTTCGAGTTCGAGACCTTCCTCGATGTAATGAACTTCTTCAAGCGTGTCATCAACGTCTGCAAGCAAATCAACTATAGCGAGTACAAGTCTGATAAGTACAACGAGTTCATGAAGCAGCTCGAGGAGTTGGTAGCGACGAAAAAAGTTAAGAGTTAAGAGTTAAAAGTTAAGAGTGAGACAATTAATTTTCAATTCTCAATTCTCAATTTTCAATTAGAAAAATTATGGCAACAAAAGCATTTCAAAAGATATATACAAAGATTAGTCAGATTACCAAGGCTACTTGCTCTCTGAAGGCAACGGGTGTTGGTTATGACGAACTTGCCACTATCGACGGCAAGTTGGCTCAGGTAGTAAAGATTGCCGGCGACGAGGTTACCCTGCAGGTGTTTGAGGGTACAGGCGGTATCCCCACCAATGCCGAAGTGGTATTCCTCGGTAAGGCTCCTTCGCTCAAGGTAAGCGACCAGTTGGCCGGACGTTTCTTCGATGCCTACGGTAACGCTATCGATGGCGGTCCTCAGATCGAGGGTAAGGAAGTGGAGATTGGTGGTCCCTCTGTGAACCCCGTACGTCGTAAGCAGCCCTCTGAGCTCATTGCAACAGGTATTGCCGGTATCGACTTGAACAACACACTGGTATCTGGTCAGAAGATTCCCTTCTTTGCCGACCCCGACCAGCCGTTCAACCAGGTAATGGCCAACGTAGCCCTGCGTGCCGAGACCGACAAGATTATCCTCGGTGCCATGGGTATGACCAACGACGACTACCTCTACTTCAAGAACGTGTTCTCTAACGCCGGTGCTCTCGACCGTATCATCAGCTTCATCAATACTACAGAGAATCCTCCTGTAGAGCGCTTGCTGATTCCCGATATGGCCTTGACCGCTGCCGAATACTTTGCTGTAGAGAAGAACGAGAAGGTGCTCGTGCTCCTCTCCGACATGACCTCTTATGCCGATGCCTTGGCTATCGTGTCGAACCGTATGGACCAGATTCCTTCTAAGGACTCTATGCCCGGTTCGCTCTACTCTGACTTGGCCAAGATTTACGAGAAGGCCGTGCAGTTCCCCTCAGGCGGTTCTATCACCATCATCGCTGTGACCACACTGTCCGGTGGCGACATCACACACGCCGTACCCGACAACACCGGTTACATCACCGAGGGTCAGCTCTTCCTCCGTCGCGACAGCGATATCGGTAAGGTTATCGTCGACCCGTTCCGTTCACTCTCACGTCTGAAGCAACTCGTGTCGGGTAAGAAGACCCGTAAGGACCATCCGCAGGTGATGAACGCTGCCGTACGTCTGTATGCTGACGCCGCCAACGCCAAGACCAAGATGGAGAACGGTTTCGACCTCACCGACTACGATGAGCGTACACTCGACTTTGCAAAGGACTACTCAAACCAGCTCCTTGCTATCGACGTGAACCTCAACACCACCGAGATGCTCGATGTTACCTGGGGCCTGTTTGGTAAGTACTTCCAGCCCGAAGAGGTAAATATCAAGCGTGAGTTGGTAGAGCAGTATTGGCCGAAAGAGAATCTCTGATTCTCTTCAATTAAGAATTAGGAATTATGAATTCATAATTTGTTTGATGCCTTATTTATATATAATGTATATTAGTTATGCATTCATAATTCACAATTCATAATTCATAATTAAATTATAAGATAATTTCGTGGCTATAAAATTTCAATATAACAAGACGTCACTTCAGCAGATTGAGAAGCAGCTCAAGGTACGTCAGCGCACACTACCTATTATTAAGAATAAGGAGAGTGCCCTGCGTATGGAGGTGAAGAAGTGCAAGGAGGATGTACGTCGGCTTGAAGCCCAACTCGAAGAGCAGATTCAGGCCTACGAGTACATGTTTGCCCTTTGGAACGAGTTCGATGCTTCGCTCATCCGCGTGAAGGATGTGCATCTTGAAGTGAAGAAGATAGCCGGTGTGCGAGTGCCCGTGTTGGGCGATGTCGACTTCGACATCAAGCCCTTCAGCCTCTTCAATGCCCCCAAGTGGTATTTCGATGGCATCAACCTCCTGCAGGGATTGGCCAAGACGGCCCTTGCGAGCGAGTTCATGGAGGCCAAGTTGGGATTGCTCGAGCATGCCCGTAAGAAGACTACCCAGAAGGTGAACCTCTTCGAGAAGGTGCAGATACCCGGTTATCAAGATGCAGTGCGTAAGATTAAGCGCTTCATGGAGGATGAGGAGAACCTCTCCAAGTCATCACAGAAGATCCTGAAGACGCTGTTGGAAAAACGTGCCGAAGCGGAGCAACCCGCCGAGGCCTCTAATGAGATGGAGGAAGAGCTATGATAACAAGAATGAAAAAACTCACATTCCTCGTATTCTATAAGGAGTATAAGGAATTCCTCGACAGAATGGGTGAACTTGGCGTGCTTCACGTGATTGAGAAGCAACAGGGCGCACTTGATGATGCAGAAGTTCAGGAGCAGATGCGCCTCTTGTCACGATATGCTACAGCTATTGAGGCTTTGCAGAAGGTAGCCCCCTCTAACTCCCCCAAGGGGGAGGATTCAGCGTCTGCTGCAGTCAAGTCATCCCCCCTTGGGGGGAACGAGGGGGGCCAGTTGCTTGAGCAATACGACCAACTCCTCGCCGACAAGGCCGTCAACGAACAGCGTCAGCAGCTCCTCATCAAGGACGAGCAGGCATTGATGCCATGGGGCGACTTTGACCCAGCTTCGGTTGAGCGTCTCGTGAAGGCAGGCTATGACATCAACTTCTTTGCTTGCGCTCCCCGCCTATATAAAGAGGAGTGGGAAAGCGAGTACAATGCCATTGTCATCAATCAGGACAAGTCGAAGGTCTACTTCATCACCGTTACTGCTCCAGGTACCGAAATCAGCATCGAAGCCGAGATGTGCCGACTGCCGCAATCCTCATTGGGTAATGTGGTAGCCGAACTCGAAGCGCTCAAGACTGGCAATGCAGCTATAGAGCAGAAGATTGCGGCCTTTGCCGCTAACCATCTGGCCGACCTCAAGGCTGCCCACGAGGCTTTGCAGAGCGAAATCAGCTTTGCCAAGGTTGCCCTCAGTGCCGATAGCGTTGCAGGCGACAAGCTCATGCTGCTCCAGGGATGGGCTCCCGAGAAGGTGTTGCCCGAGGTGCGCGAGAGCCTTGACAAGACAGGACATTTCTATCAGGTTGATGATCCCACTCCCGAGGATGATATACCCATCCAGTTGAGCAACAACAAGTTCTTCCGACTCTTCGAGCCGCTGACCAAGCTGTATATGTTGCCCAAGTATGGCGAGTTGGACCTGACGATGTTCTTCGCACCTTTCTTCCTCGTGTTCTTCGGCCTTTGCCTTGGCGACATGGGCTACGGAGCACTGATTATGTTGGCATTGCCCATCTTCACCAAGCTCTTCCAGCTCATCAATCCCGAGTTCAAGAGCTCGTTGGTATTCCTCTTTGGACTCTCCACGGTGATTTGCGGTACACTCACAGGTACGGCATTCGGCTTCAGCTTGTACGATATCGACCTTCCCTTCTTCCAGAAGATGAAGGACTTGCTCTTCCAGGACAATCAGGCCATGTTCTACCTCTCGCTCATCATCGGATGCGTGCAAATACTCTTCGGCATGATACTCAAGGCCGTGAACCTCACCATTCAGTTGGGCTTCAAGTATGCTGTGAGCACTATCGGATGGATACTGCTCCTCGTTGGTGTTGCCGTAGGTGTACTCACGGGCTCCACTGGTTCCGTATGGTTTATGGTAGTGATGATTCTTGCCGGCTGCATGGTACTCCTGTACAACAGCCCCGGTAAGAACATCTTCCTCAACATCGGCCTTGGCCTGTGGGATGCCTATAATATGGTAACCGGTCTGTTGGGCGACGTGCTCTCCTACGTACGTCTTTTCGCCCTCGGTCTTTCGGGAGGTATCCTGGCCAGCGTGTTCAACAGCTTGGCTACAGGTATGAGTCCCGATGTTCCCGTATTGGGCTTCATCGTTACAGCTATCATCTTCGTCATCGGTCACGGCTTGAATATCTTCATGAATATCCTCGGCTCTATGGTTCACCCCATGCGTCTGACGTTCGTGGAGTTCTTCAAGAACTCGGGTTACGAGGGTGGCGGTAATGCGTATAAGCCATTTAAGAAATAAAACAAAACAAAATTAATAACAACTTAAAAAAACAACAAATTATTATGGATGCAAATCTTTTGATTGCCTATGTAGGCATTGGTTTGATGATTGCCCTTTCGGGTATTGGTTCAGCTTACGGTGTGACAATCGCCGGTAATGCAGGTCTTGGTGCATTGAAGAAGGTGGACAAGTTCGGTAACTTCCTCGTGCTCACCGCTCTTCCCGGTACACAGGGTCTTTACGGTTTCGCAGGTTACTTCTTGCTCAACAGTTTCGGTATCCTCACCGCTGATATCACTTCACTGCAGGCAGCAGCTGTGTTTGGTGGTGGTTTCGCCCTCGGTCTCGTAGGCTTGTTCTCTGCTATCCGTCAGGGTCAGGTATGTGCAAACGGTATGGCCGCCATCGGTCAGGGTCACGACGTGTTCTCCAAGACCTTGATCTTCGCCGTATTCCCCGAGCTCTACGCTATCGTAGCCCTCGCAGGCGTGTTCCTCATCGGCTCAGCAGTAGCCTAATTTATCTTGTAATAAGTCAAGTGAGGTCGGCTGAGAATTCAGTCGGCCTCATACTGTTTTTGGGGGTAAGGCTCATAAATATCAAACCAAAGGATACAGGGTGCTTTTTTTTTAACGAAACACCACGAAATCCTATACAAAGTTCATGCAAGCCGAGAGAAGAGGCAAATATATTTGAGCTTTTCCGAGGCGCCGCCAAAACTTCTACTTGTGAGAGCACAAGTTAAAAATTTTGTAGCATAATGTAAGGCTAAACCCGCGGTTTGCTTACACTGTATAGAAATCGGGAGTATTGACTTGTCCAACTTAGCAACTCAAAAACTTAAAAACTTACGTCCGCGCTTACTATTTGATTTTTTCTAATGCCTCTAATGCCTCATGGCTGCGTTCTTTTTGAATGGCTTGGGGATTGGGCGAGAATATTGAAGTATGGAGAGGTAGATGAGCTATTACGCAAACAAGAGGGAGTCAATACGATGCACTATCCACATAATTTGATACGAAATCACGCTGTCGCATACGTCTTATATATTGCTTTGCTTCATTGCTGTCATAAAAGCTACTGTACTTGGACATATATTTTTGAAGTGTGGATTCAATAATAAATTTGGTAAAAGAACTGATTGTTTCAATAAATTGTGTATTTTTGCAGTAAGTAACAGAAATGCTAACAATAAAACAGATTTGCCTATGAAGTAAAAAAAACGACGAAGCGAACGCTTATGGCAGAAGTTTTGTGGTACGGTTGTACCATGACTTACTCGGAAGTCCGCCAACCGAGCAGACTTCAAATATAGTTAATTAAAAACTTCATTTATTAACCGAAAAGCGTTCCATTCGTACTTGACATATTGATATTGAGCTTTTAGCTCTTGTTCTCTTTACATCGAATACCGCCAATATTCATCCGTGAGAACAAGTAGACTGAAGGTTCACGCTGTTTGGGCGTGGACTATTCTATACTTGTTACGGATAAGGTCACTTGGCGGTAACCAGATGTAAAGGCGAGTAACGAATGGTTTCACGCCTTTTCTATATCCGTAAAATTATATGAGAAAAAATATACTACTAATTCTATTTACAACATTCATTTTCTCGCAAAATCAAGCTCAGAACATTATTTATTATGAAACTGCGAGTTTTTGTAAATCAGCTATGGTGATAGGAGGCTACAATAAATATAAAGGAGACATAGTAATACCTTCTACTATTAACGTAGATACAAAGAAGAAAGGGCCCAATGGTTACTACTACATAACTGAAACTTATAAGGTAGAAGGAATTGATCATAGTGCATTCTCTCAATGTGATTCATTAGAGTCCATATCTTTTCCTGAGACATTGAGATTCATAAGCAGTAACGCTTTTAAAAACTGCAAGTTACTAACAGACGTCCGCATACCTGCTAAAGTTGAATCAATTGGCGGCGCATCTGTTACCATAAGTAGTAGCGTCACTTATGATGACTACAAATACGCATTTTCAGGTTGTGAAAATTTAGAAAACATATATGTATATTGGCCTAATAGATTCAACGCAATGTCCACTGGTTTTGATGAAGGAGAATACGAAACCAGATATTCATATAATTTTGTGAGCGAAGATGTGCATACCACGGTTTGGTATGCAGCCGAGGATTGTAACATTAAGGCTTTAGGGCCTAAAAAGAGATTCGTTCCTGGAGCGTTTGAAGTAATTGAAGATAGAAACTTCTTTTCAACCTCATTCTCCCTTCCTCCCTATCCCGAATACCCTAATCGACATATAGTTTCTATTACCTACAATGGAGAAGAATTATATCCTCAGGACAGCATCTACACTATAACCAACATAGAGGACAACAGCCTTCATTCTATTGCAGCAATCGTGCACGATGACGAAACAGGAGAAGATATAGCCACATCTTTCAATGTTAAGACGAAAGCATTGAATATAAGTTTATCTACCACAAAAATTGGACAAACAACAATAAAGACTCGAATTAGTGCAACAAATGAAAAGGATGCCATATATTCTGAAATTGGAGTATATTATGATGGTAATTATTACCCTGCTGATAATGACAGATATGTGATTTTCTCAAACTTGATTCCTAACAAAACATACAAGATGTATCCGTACGCTATATACAATGGAAATATAAAAATAGCAGCCACTGCAACGGAAATAACCACACAAGGCTTGACTCCTCAAATAGAAATGTTGGATTTAACACCAACTAGCTTTACAGCAAAAGGGAAGTACGCAAACATTGACGCCACTGTCAATGAAACAGGATTCACCGACTATGACGCGAGTGAGTTGCTGACTCTTACAGGTCTGGACCCCGCCACCAAATACACCATAGAATACTATGTAAAGACCAAGGAGGGTAGCAATGAGAAAGTAACGACAACCTTTACCACTCCAGCCCTTGAGATGACTACCTTGAATCCGAAGGTGGTATCCAACTCGTGTGCTATCGTGGCTGCTACCACCAACATGAGCGACGAGGAAACAAATGCCGGATTCCAATGGCGCAAGTATGAGGCTCCCGAGACATTACCATCGAGCGAGGGCTATGCTGCCATATATAATGGGCAGTTGGAAGGATACATCAAGAACCTGCAAGCGACCTCGTTCTACAACGTAAGAGCTTTCTACAAGTCTACGGCTGGCAAGTATTACTATAGCGACTGGGTGACATTCGACCCGAGCGATTTCAGCTACTTTGAGCCTACCGTACACACCTACCCCACCGAAGAGTTGACAGCCAACTCGGCCAAAGTGAAGGGTTATGTGCTGCAAGGAACGGATGCCATTACCGAGCAGGGATTCGTTTATTGGCCGACGGGAACAAACAAAGCCAATGCCACACGCAGTGTGACAGTTCCTGAGAATGCGTCCATCGTAATAGCCAAGGGACAGGTGATGAACGCAACTTTGGAAGGACTAACGCCGAGCACTACCTATAACTTCTGCGCCTTTGTGACTACAGCAAGCGGTACTATTTATGGCGAAGAGCACTCCTTTACCACTAAAGCAGATGAAACAGGCATTGAGTCGCTGGAGTCAGAGCAACCCACACCCTCAATAATCGGATATTATGACCTCAATGGCCGCAAGCTCTCTGAGCCACAACATGGCATAACGATTGTACGCTATTCTGATGGCACCGCACGTAAGATTCTAAGCAAATAACAAAACTATAAATAACGAAGAGCTATGATTAGAAGAAAACATTTTTTTGCCAATACAACTCAAATGTCAGCAAGAGTTTGGAAGAGCGGAATCCTCTGTCTGGCACTATGCGCTATGCCTTTGACAGGATGTGATGAATGGGAAGACTGGTTTGATGATGAAGACGAACCAACTGAGGAGCCTATAGAAAATCCCTATAAGGAATATGACAACTCCCCTGAGGCAATGATATTAAAGCAAACCACCAAGCCCACAGAAGGCCTTTATGGCACAGGTGAATCGGAGAATCCTTATTTGATACGCAATGCATCAGAATTAAGATACTTCATCAATGCAGTAAGTGATGGTTCATTGGAAACTGCAGGAAACTATTTTCGTCTAATGAACGATATAACCGTGCATAAGAACTATATGTGGTATCCTATCGGTACTCCACAAACTTTCAAAGCTGCTGTATCCCCAGATGAGTGCCACACTTTCTATGGTTCCTTTGATGGAAATGGACATGCTATCAAAGGGAAATTAAACTTACAATACACTACCAGCTACAACTATCGCACCATGAGTTTTGGTCTATTTTACAAGATTGGTCCGGCATATAAATCTCATGGAGATTATAGTATAAAGGATTTGATAATCGATGCAGACGTCGATATTTGCGGTGGATCAGTAAGTGACAGTGAAACATTGGCAGGTGCCTCAACAGAAGTAGAAATAGGAATATTAGCAGCCTATTGTCATGGCACTCTTCCTACAATTATCCGCAATTGTCATATATATAGTGATGTAAAATTCATGCATGATTGGCGCATTAGCAACATGAGAATTGGAGGATTCTGCGCAGGAGCTTTGTATAGCGACTTTTATGACTGTTCTTTTAACGGAAGCATTGACATGAACGATTATGTAGCTGCTGGAAACATTGAGATTGGTGGTATAGTGGGAAGTGTACAATGCGCAGAGGTGCTTTTTGATGGTTGTATAAACAATGCCGATATAATGGCAGACAATGTCACCTGTGTAGAATTAAACATAGGAGGTATCTGCGGAGATTTTGGAGGTTCCTTAAATGGTGGTTGCCGATTCCAGTTTACCAATTGTAGTAATACAGGGAAAATAAGTCCCAACAAAATATCGATGCAAACAGGTCTCAACAGCGTTTTAGTAGGAGGAATCGTAGGCTGCATGTGGGAAGGAATGTATGTCGAAAAAAGCGTATTCTCTGATTGCCATAATTCGGGATACATCTGTTTAGGAGAGATTCTACGCGGCGATGACACTCCCGATGAGGTAGCTCAACCTTTCTTCTGCACAGGCGGAATTATTGGACATACGGCGAACGGGATGGCCATGGAGAACTGCATAAATACTGGCAACATAACAGCTGGTAGTACAAATTTTGGTCCACATGCCACTTCTTGCACAGGCGGCATTGGTGGTGTTTTAAACTGCAGCTACCTTTCAGGATGCCATAGCACAGGCGACATCACTGGTACGGACTTCCCTGACGACTTGTACGAAGATGTATCCACAACCGAACTTTATGTTGGCGGACTTGCTGGAGTATATTTAAATGAACATGCCCCTATTCACAATTGCCATACTGGAGGAAACATCTCAACACGCATATATGGAGATAGCGAGAATACGGCTAATTGTGGTTACATAGGGACACTCTTGGGGATGTGTATGTTTCAGATAACAACTCCCTTTATATATAGTTGTAGCTATTCCCAAGCCTCCATTGATGGAAAACCATGTCATGAAACTGGTTTTTATATAGGCAATTCCAAATTTATCGAAGAAGAAGTCTATTGGGCCAGTTGTAACGAACATTAATTGCAAAGATTAGCACCTACAATATAAACAGCATTACGCGGCAGATGTGTGCAATTAAGCATGTACATCATCTGCCGCTTTTAGTATTTGTAGAGTATTTTTTCATCGGCCAAAAGCGGTTTCTAGAGCAGCGAACAGCAGCAGAAGAAAAAATCGCACTTTTTCTTTCAATCGCTTGTATGGTTAATTCAATTTCATAATTTTGTGGACCTATAATTGCATAATTGATAATTATGAATTCACAGAATAGTCTATTGGTGGAGATTTAGAGGAGTAGCCGAACGGTTTTTACGCAGTGATTATGCTCTTGTCTGTGTGGAAAAGTTGCGTACTGCCAGTCCTAAAATGCTTATGCAGGGGTTGGGTGAAGTAATTGATAATAAAACAAAAGTTTTTGTACGTTCCAAACTGATTGAGGAGACTGCAACATCTCTCGAGCAATTCGCTGCTATCCCTTTAATTGTAGCTGAGGTATGATGAAAAATGTGTTGCCCACGGACGCAGAATTTCGTTACAGAACACACAGAACGCAGATTATCACGGAGCACTTAATAACATCAGTGATAATATGTGTACTCAGTATGGTCGGTTTTCAATAATAAGGTTGTTACCGAATAGGTTGTCCGGCTGTCCTTGTCGATTATAACCAACGCATATACAACACATTAGCAAGGACACCCTTGGGTGTCCTTGGCTGTCCTCGTGATGTCCTGGATGACTTAACAATAATGTGCTTGATGTAGATTAATCCAATGGGGATTTGTACAATATTACATGGAGAGATGTACAAAATCACATGCCTCTCTCCTCTATAAATATAGCGTTTCCCTTAATTCCGTTTGATGAAGTCATTTGCTGTTCGCGAAGAGCAGCGCTGCTGTTCGCGAAGGGCAGCGCGGTCGTTCGCGAAGAGCAACGCGGTCGTTCGCGAACGGTAAATAACTTTGCTTTGTAAAACAGGGTAAACGCATCGTAGCTCCATCGGAAAGTATTATAGATTTCTCAAAGAGACAATGCACCGCGAGAGGGAGGGCAAGCAGAGGACAGGCCAGGTTGTCCCCGTCAAGACGGTGATGCACAGCGGATTACTGCACACAAGGACAACCGGACAACCTGTTTGGCAAAACTCCTATATTACCTCTTTTATGCGATTATGCCACGTGCGTTCACTCGCTGATCGCAGCAAGTGCTTGCTCGCAACGCTCTATATCGGAGGGGCGCACCACGATATTGGCCATATCGCCTTCGGCAAAAGCATACATATACTCTATAGCCACATCGGCGGTTGCCAGGTGTTCAAGAATCTCTCCCAGCGCGCCAGCCTTGTTGGGACAATGCAGATGTATCACATCGGTGAGCATCACCGCGAAGTCGGCATTGCGCAGTATCTCCACCGCTTTGTCTACGTCCGAAACGATGAGTCGCAATATACCGAAGTCTGGCGTCTCGGCCATGCTGAACGCATGCATATTGATGTCGTGACGACTCAGAATCTTTGTCACCTCATTGATTCTTCCTGTCCTGTTCTCAAGGAACACTGATACTTGCTTGATTGTCATGATTGTATATATGAAGGGTTATTACTTCAGTTTGCGGTTATCTATCACATGCTTTCCCTTGCCTTGGCAGCGCTCGATGCTGCCCGGCTCCATCAGCCTGACGTCGGCACTGATAGAGAGCACACTCTTGAGTTTGTCGGCCAACTTCTTCTTCATGTTCAACATGCGGCCTATGTCGTCGTTGAAGAAGTCGCGACGCACCTCCACCTGCACTTGCAGGGTGTCGAGGTTGCCGGCACGGTCTACCACGAGCATGTATTGGGGTTCGAACTCGGGCATCTCGAGTATCACGCTCTCCACTTGTGAGGGGAATACATTGATACCGCGAATGATGAGCATATCATCGCTACGTCCCATGATGCGTCCCATACGCACCGACGTGCGTCCGCAAGCACACTCGCCCTCCATCAGTGTACACAGGTCCTTGGTACGGTAACGCAGCAGGGGCATGCCCTCCTTGGTGAGCGTGGTGAAGACCAGTTCGCCCTGGGTGCCATGGGGCAGCTGCTCCAAGGTGTCGGGATTGATTATTTCGGGATAGAAATGGTCTTCACAGATGTGTGAGCCATTCTGCTCCTGACACTCGTAAGATACGCCAGGACCCATAATCTCGCTCAATCCATAGATATTGTAGCCCTTCAGTCCGAGGCGTTCCTCTATCTCCTTACGCATATTCTCGGTCCAAGGCTCAGCACCAAAGGCGCCGATGCGTAGACCTATATCCTCCTTCGTCAGTCCCATCTTCCCCAAGGTTTCAGCCAGATAGAGGGCATAGGAGGGTGTGCAAGCAATACCGCTAATCTTCAGGTCGCGGATGAGCCGGATGTGCTTCTCAGTATTGCCCGTCGAGGTCGGTATTACGGTAGCCCCCAGATTCTCCACGCCATAGTGAGCGCCCAGTCCACCCGTAAACAGGCCATATCCGTAGGCTACCGAGAAGGTGTCGTCGCGAGTCACGCCGTATGCTGTGAGGCATCGTGCCATCACCTCGGACCACACAGCCAGGTCCTTACGAGTGTAGCCCACAATCGTAGGATTACCGGTTGTACCTGACGAAGCATGCACACGCACAATCTCTGACGCAGGAGCAGCTTGCAAGCCATAGGGATAGTTGTCGCGGAGGTCCTGCTTCGTGGTAAATGGCAGCTTCACGATATCATCTATGCTGCGTATGTCTTCGGGCGAGATATCCATCGCCTGCATCTTGTTACGATAGAAGGGCACGTTGTGATATACATACGTCACCAGCTTCTGCAGTCGCTTGCTCTGCAACGCGTGCATCTCGTCGCGACTCATACACTCCTTATTGGGATTCCAAATCATAATACCTATTATTAAAATTAAATGATTAGGTTGCAAATATACATATTTCCTGATTCACGGAAACGTTTATTATAACATTTTTTAGCTGAACATCTTACAGCGGATGGTCTTCATGGAATACTCGCATGCGCTCCTCCATCACCTCATACAACTCGCTTCGCATGCGTGAGGTGCAGGCACGCACGCCCTGCTGCTCACTGCCTGTGGTAGATAGCGATATGCTGCTCACCCCATAGTAGAGGAGTTCGGTGAGGAGCTCGCCACCCGTCATCTCGCCATAGCCGATGGTGAAGAAGAAACCATCGCCAACGGGCTGGGTGGCATCGTAGTCATATACGACATGGAATCCGTTGTCGGTAAAGATGCGTTTCATACGTTCAGCGCGTAGCGCATACTCGCGGGTGTCTGCCACAAAATTGATGGTTCCCTCGGTAGAGAGGCGCAGCATCTCGGCATAGGCATACTGGGTAGAGGCCGTGCAGCCCGATGTGATCATATATAATATGGAGGCCACGAGAGTTTGCCCGAAGACCCCGGCATCGTGGTAGCGCTCGGCAAGTGCCGGATAGTGCTTTTCAAACAGCTTGTCGCTGATACAGGTGAGCGCCATGCGCTGCCCGGCATAGCTGAATATCTTCGATGACGACAGCATCAAGATATAATTGTCTGTGTAGCGGGCCACCGTGGGGGCATAGGGTGGCTCGAAGGGATGCCCCATATCGCGGCGGAAGTCCATACAGAAGTAGGCCAGATCCTCCATCACGATGACATCGTACTGCGTAGCCAAACGGCCGATGATAGCCAGTTCCTCCTCCTCAAGGCATATCCAAGCCGGATTGTTCGGGTTGGAGTAGATGATGGCCGCTATATCGCCACTTTTGAGAATGCTCTCGAGCTTGTCGTGCAGGGCCGCACCGCGGTAGTGGTAGATGTCAAATTCCTCCCACTCGGCCCCGATGATGCGCAGCTGCGACTTCTGGATGGGGAATCCCGGGTCGATGAAGAGTACCTTGTTCTTGCCGGGGATACGCTGGGTGCAGGCAATAAACGAGCCATACGAGCCTGCCACACTGCCTGTTGTAGGCACGCAGGAGCGCGGTGTGATGTCGATGTCGAGGAAGGCCTTCACAAAGCGTGAAGCAGCCTCCTTCAGTTCGGGAACACCATCGGCAGCGGGATACTGCGACCCCACGCCACGGTCAAGAGCCGCCTTCTCGGCCTCTACGCCATAGTGGTTGACAGGGAGTCCGGGCGACCCTTGGTCCATGCGGATGAAGGGGATGCCTGTCTCGCGCTCGAGGTATTGTGCCATGAGTAGCACCTCGCCGATAGTAGCCGTAGAGAGGTTGGCTATATGAAGTTCCTGGGCGGCACGGGCCACCAGTTCTTCGCTGAAGATTTTCATGAGAGTTTCTTATTTTGTTTATAGGACGTCCTCGGAGATCCTAAGATATTATTGCAAGGCCCAAGTCGAAGGCTTTGATATTGTCGGCCACTACCTTTTCACCCTTTGGGGCAAACACGCGGGCTATGCTCTCGCGCAACTGCTCGGGAGTGAGTATATCCATATAACGGGCCGACATTCCCAGCAGCACCATGTTGGCACTCTTGGGCAGACTATGCTCCTTGGCCACCTCCTCGATGGGCAAGATGGCCACGTGTGGCAATGCCGCCAGTTCGGTCATCAAGGCCTCCTCGTCGGGATAGTTGGGTATGTTCTTGAACGGATGCGATGAGCTCACCACCCATCCCTCGCCATGGAGATAGGGCAGGTAGCGCAAAGCCTCCATCGGCTCCATAGAGATGATGAGGTCGGCAGCACCCTGACGTATCAGGTCGGAGTAGATAGGCTCGGTCGAGAGGCGCAGGTTTGACTGCACGTCGCCACCACGCTGACTCATGCCGTGCACCTCGGCCTGCTTGAGATGAAGGCCAGCCGCAGTGGCAGCATCGCCTATGATTGTGGCTATGGTAAGGATACCTTGTCCGCCCACACCTGCCAGTATAATATCTTTCTTCATTACTTGGTTTTGTTTTGTCTGAGTTTGCGTTTCAATGTCTGCATACATTCGCGTCGGGGGATGATGACCGATACTCCTTCGTAGTCAATTTCATCACGGATGATACGGGTAATCTCCTCCATATTCTTGGGAAGGGGCACCACCACACGCACGTGCTCGGGCTCTACACCAAGGCCAAGACAGATGGCCTCAAACTTATTCGTACCTGCCGAGTCCTGTCCGCCCGTCATGGCTGTGGTCAGGTTGTCAGAGATGACTACCGTGATGCGACTCTTGTCATTCACGGCGTCGAGCAGTCCCGTCATGCCCGAATGAGTAAAGGTAGAGTCGCCGATAACGGCTATAGCCGGGTGTACACCTGCATCAGCAGCACCTTTGGCCATGGTGATAGAGGCACCCATATCGACACAGCTGTCGATAGCCCTGAAGGGTGGCAATGCGCCCAAGGTATAACAACCGATATCGCCGAAGATGCGTGCATCGGGATATTCGGCAGCTACCTTGTTGAGTGCATCGTATACATCACGGTGTCCACATCCCTGACACAGAGCTGGCGGGCGCGGCATCACGTTCTGCGCATTGGCATAAGGATGCTCTACACTCACGCCGAGTGCAGCACCCACATTGTCGGGGGTGAGCTCGCCCATACGGGGCAAGGCTCCTGTGAGACGTCCTATCACGGGATAGTCGGCACCGAGCAGTGCCTTCACCTGTTCCTCTACCATGGGCTGTCCGTCCTCGGCGATGAGTAACGACTCGCACTGAGCGGCAAATGCCTTGATAGTAGCCTCGGGCAACGGATATTGCGAAACCTTCAAGACAGGGATACCCAGCTTATGCGGCTCGTTCTCCATCACATAGTTGTAGGCGATACCGCATGCGAGGACACCCAGTTTTGAATTCTGAATTTTGAATTCTGAATTATATGGAGATTCCTCGGACTTGGAGAGCAACAAGGCCTGCTTCTCTACCAACGTAGCATACTGCCTACGGGCATTACCTGGGAGCAACACCCAGTGAGTGCGTTCATTATCGGGGTTGAGCACATTCTGCCTGAGCGGCTCACGCACAGCAATCTCTGCACGCGAGTGGGCCAAGCGCGTCACCACACGCATGAGCACGGGAAGCTTCAACTCCTCAGAGAGTGCATAGGCATAAGGCATCATATCGTAAGCCTCCTGCTGGGTCGACGGCTCCAGTATGGGAATCATCGCAAACTTGCCATAGAAGCGCGAGTCCTGCTCGTTCTGCGAAGAGTGCATGGAGGGGTCATCGGCTGCCAATACCACCAGACCTCCATTCACACCCGTGATAGCCGAGTTGACAAAGGCGTCGGCCGCCACGTTCATACCTACATGCTTCATACACACGAGTGAGCGTTTCCCAGCATACGACATGCCCAGTGCAGCCTCCATGGCCGTCTTCTCATTGGTACACCAGCGGCTACGCACCTCGGGGGCATGAGCCTGTATATATTCAGTAATCTCGGTTGAGGGCGTACCCGGATAGGCATACACACCGCTAATGCCAGCATGCACGGCACCTAAGGCTACGGCCTCGTCTCCTAACAATAATTTCATCATATATATGTAGTAAATAATACTCTATTCTCTATCTTTTTACCTGTCTGTACTTCTGCGAAGTCTACATTTCTATCGTACGACATGCAAAAGTAATACTTTTTCCCTATTTCACTAAATATTAATATATATGTTTTAAAATTATTTGAACTATAATCCTCCATTATGAGTCACTTATCCTGCAAGATCGGTACGATTGTCCGAGATTTCTCCACGTCTGCTTTCCTTATGTATCGTGAATATGCAAACTATCGGGCACAATCTCTGCTATTACTTCTTCAGCGAGAAGTCAAAGCGTAGGCCGCCGTCGGGGCGATTGGTGGCGGTGATGGTGCCTCCGTGAAACTGTACGGCGTGCTTCACGATGGAGAGTCCGAGCCCTGTACCACCCTTCTGGCGTGAGCGGCCCTTGTCGACCCGATAGAAGCGCTCAAACAGTCGGGTGAGCTGCTCCTCTCCCACTCCACAGCCATCGTCTTCGAAGCGTATGCTGCACTGCTGCTCGTCGTTCGCGGTGAGTGTGATGTAGATGTTACGCCCGCCTGAGTAGGCAATGGCATTCTCCGTGAGGTTGCGGAAGATAGAGCCGATGAGCGACAGGTTACCCTCTATGGTTACCTGCTCGGGGAAGTCGGTATGCAGGTATAGGCGCTCCTCCTCGGGCATGACGTTCAGTTCGCAGGCTATCTCATGGATGATGCTGTTGATGACGACGGGCTCTTTGCCGATGAGTGCGCTGCCATCTTCCATGCGTGTGATGAGCGACACCTCCTCCAGCAGGCGGCGCAGACGCTCGGTGTTGGTGTAGCAGCGTTCTATGAGTTCCATCTGCTTCTCCTCGCTGAGCGTTATGCCCGAGAGTAGGGTTTCGAGACACACTTGTATGGAGGCTACGGGAGTCTTGAGCTCGTGGTTGATGTTATTGGTGAGTTGGCGTTTGAGGCGGTTTTTCTCCTGCTCGGCTTCGTAGTGGTTGACGCGCTCAATGTCCTTGCCCAGCTTACGGGTAGTGAAATAGGCCACGACACTCATGGCCAGGCTGACGGATATCATTATCAGCAGAAAAGTCCAGTCGGCTTCGAGCAGGGTGCGCAGGGTACTCGAGTATGGGATGGCTGTGCGCACGACGACCCGTTCGCCCCGCGTGGCAGAGTAGAAGTACTGCCGCCCGTCGCTGGTGGAGTGGCGCCCTATGTGGTAACCCGAGCCATGCTTGAGGGCAGCTACCACCTCAGGACGGCTGTGGTGATTGTCGAGCGAGTCTATAGAGATGGTGTTGTCGTAGATGACTGCTCCCGAGAGGGTGATGAGTGTTATGCGCAGGTCGTCGAAGGGTTTCTCATGCGAGGCTACATACTCTTCGTACGGTTCGCCCTCCTCGACGGCCACCAGCAGATGGTGGTTGTACTGTTGCAGTTGGGCGCTCAGGAACTCCGACTTGTACTCCTTCTCCCTCAGATACTGGAATCCGACGAAGCATAGCACGATAGCCCATGAGAAGGCGATGAGCTGCACGAAGAGCCGTTTGTGAAAGGAGAGCCTATTCGCGGAAGCCATATCCGAATCCTGAGCGGGTTACTATATACGCCCCATAGGGGCCAATCTTCGAGCGCAGGCGGGTGATGTTCACGTCGATGGTGCGGTCGAGCACCACCACCTCATCGCTCCACACGCGGCTCAGTATCTGTTCGCGCGAGCATATCTTGCCCCGGTGGCTGATGAGATAGGCCAGTAGTTCAAACTCCTTCTTGGCCAGCTTCACCTCCTCGCCATCCACCGTGCAGCGCTTGAATTCGAGGTCGAGGCACAGCCCCTCCACCTTCAGCACATGAGGTTTTTCCGCTATGGCACTGCTCTTGTGCCCTGCGGTGCGCCTCAGCACGCTCTTGACCCGTGCGATGACATTGCGCACGGTATAGGGCTTCATGATGTAGTCGTCGGCACCGATGTTGAGTCCCATCACCATGTCATCTTCCGAGTCGCGTGCCGTGCAGAAGATGATGGGTATATCTGCCGTGGCCACATCGGCCTTCAGCATCTTTGCCATCTTGATACCGCTTATCTCGCCCATCATAATGTCGAGCAGTATCAGCGAATAGCCCTTCAGGTCGTAGGTCAATGCCTCCTCGGCACTGAAGGCAATGTCCACGTCGTAGCCCTCATTCTCGAGGTTTAGTTTCAGCACCTCGCACAGGGTCTCCTCGTCATCCACTATCAGTATGCGTTCGGCCATAGGTTACCATCTTATTATTACACTGCGAAGATAGGGAGAAATCTCGACTTTGCGGCCACGCTCGATGAAATTTAACGAAAATGTAACAAATCTTCTGTCCCCAAACGGCCTCATGGAACGAAACGCAAGGAAATCCTGTACAGAAATTTTGTAGCATAATGTAAGGCAAATCCAGCGGTTTGCTTACACGATGTTGGAATCGGAAGTACGCATTTACAAACTTAAAAACTCACATTTCGCTTACTTTCTGAAAAATCCTAATCGCTCGTGGCTGCGTTCTTTTTGCTTGGCTTGGGGATTGGGCGGGAAGATTGCAAAGATGAGAAGGTAAGTAAGAATAAAGAAGGTAAAAATAAAGAAAAACCCCGCACGAATTCAGATGCGGGGCAGGTGTCAATTAAAGACATATGTACCATAATTGATCAAAGAAGAGTATGGCGTCATAGCTCAACAATGACATTGATCTCGTTTTAACTTTATAAAATCACACATCAATCTAATGTAGTCGCCTTTAATTTCGTCATCTGTCACATTGGCATTTATGTTATACTTCCTAATAATTCCTATCATATATGGAGTGATATAATTGAGCAAGTTTTCTTGAACGTAATCTTTAATTTTCTGTTCTGGCATATCTTTAGTAATATTTATCAGATTGCCAACCTCATCTTTGTTTGTAAACGGTGAATAAATACAACAAGAACTATATTGAGGATAATGCTCAAAACTGTTCAGCCAAGGGTTCTTTATAACAATATTAGGGTATTCCTCTAATCCATAAATTGTTTTTCGTGAACATCTATGGTATGTAATATTATCTAAGTCCATCAAATATCCACTGATGGATTTAACTAGTTTACATTCACTACTTTTTGATGATAATTTCTCCAATTTATAAATTTCACATTCTTTCTCAAACAAAACAACTTCAGAACAAATAAAATTAAACATAAGGGCATTATGGAGATAACTATCATTCCAAACTACTATATTACCAGTAAGTTTGTCTTTATATTTTCCTCTGATGCTAACAATTTCCGTTTGTCTGACATTGTTTGTCTCATTTGATTTTAGTCCGCTTACAAGCAACAAGGTAGTTGCTTCAAAAAAACGGTCTGCAGTTATTGCGTTGTCATCAAATGATATTATTTCACAAGGTATATTGATCTTAGACAAGATAGATTTTTTATAGATGTTTTTATTGTATGCATATGCTGTTAGACAGTAATTAAGATATTGTAAATCAATGCCTACTTGATACGTTTTGTTTTCGTTCTCATATGCATTCCATTCCTTTATAAAAGTTTCAGAAATCAGGTCGATTGTTTTAGGAAGTAATACTGATAGCAATGTGCTTGTAACCCATTCTCTACCTTTATAAGTCAAATTATCTCTTGATATATCAACAATAGTATCAGTCGCTTGATTGTTTAGATTCCATTCGAACCCAAGATATCCAGTTTTCCAATAACCAAAATGTGCGTTCGACACTAATACATCTCTAAGCAATAGCCGTTCAGGGAGGTTCTTATGGTTTAAGTTATTATTAAACCACAAACTAAACGATGAACCAAATTGTTTTTCAAGAAAATCAAAAACCAATATACCATGTTCATACCTATATGAATATTTGTAGTCGCCTTCAATAATAGGCTGTGAAAGTGTATCAGTCAATACTTCATTACTAAAACCACGTTCAAAATTCACTGTACTATAATTGAAGCAAAGATATTTTACATATCTAAATGTTTTGAAAACAAAGTTATCTATTTTTGCCAAATATATATCATCTCCTTCGCCTCTAAAGGTATCAACCGAATCTAAAACTTCCCAACTAAAGGATGTGCCAAATAGTTCTGAGAATTTTTCTTTATTTATATCAATTCTAATAGTTGTTCCCCTTTTCCTTTTAATATTTTCTTCGACAATGGAACAATACTGATTATCTGCTGCAGTTCTAAAAATAATACGTTTAGTTTTTTCGTTTGGATATGCCGTTTCCACCTCAAATGTTTTTGCCACAAAGAAGATTGATTGTAAACCGATTCCAAATGCAGCCGTAGGTCTTAACCAATATGGCATAAGTTTATAGTTTTCTGTATATCCTTGTTCTCCTTGGCGACTATCACCTACATATTTTGTCATCCTCAACAGCGTGGCTTCAGAAATTCCTGTACCATAATCTTCACATTCGATGTGTATGGTATCTTTCTGTTCATTTAACCAAGTTATAGTTAAGTTTACAGGATACTGTCGATAAATTGAAGAAGTAATTTCATCAGGGAACTTTATAGAATCCACAGATATGTTTTTATCCCTAAAATAAGCATCATATAAACCTGCGTTAATATCATTCCACATCTGAATTTTACTGGCATCAAAAGCATTTTGTACAATCTCACGAATAAAAGCAAATCCAGGTTCCTTATATATACCACCACCTTGTAAGATATTAAACATTTTCTTTTGTGACATTGTGAACTTTAAGTTCAACAATTCAGGACTCGCTTGAATTCCCTTGTATAAAATCTTTATAGAATCCTTTGTAATAATGGGAGGTAATCCCCCTAAATCAATAGGTGCGATGTTTGGCCATTCCTTACTTTGATTACTAACTTCTTCTTCTAACCAATCGAACCAATTTCTCGCAACCCTATAAACATTCTCATCTGCACAATCCAATTCTGCTTCTATTTTTGAGGGAGATATAAGCATATGCCGTACTGAAGCATGTTTTTGTTGATGCAAAACAGATGTTTCGGTCATTTCTTTAATAGAAGCTATAGAGAAAGTGTTAAACCTATTATTGTCAAAATCCAACAAATCTCCTAATCGTATCAAACAAGCGATGAAACGAGGATGTATATAGTCTCCTTTATATCCATTAGCCGTTTGATATAATCGAGTCATTACATTATTAAAACTATCTCCATGTAGCAGTGCGATATCAGCCAATAACTCTATAAAACGATTAGGGAGTTGCTCTGAATAGTAGTTGTCGGCTAATGTTTTAAACTCATCGTTATATAAGATGTTATCTGCACTTTGTCTAGCATGCTTGTCTCTAAAAATCTCGGAGGTTAATATTACGACAGCATTCTTAACTTCTAACGCCCATTTGAAATTATCCTGTTCTAAGTCTTTCGGATTGTTTTTATATGACAATAGCAATTTAGATAATTCAGCTATTACAGAGTCATTGCTATCTGCCAATTTTGTTAGCGTATCCTTAAAACTATCCTTCTTCCATTCATCTTCGATTATCTTATATGTAAGTACCATACCAATGTCGTGGGTCAAACAGGCCATTAATATAAGGAATGTATCCGTTGCTCCTAACCGTTTGATGCGTTCTTCTCCTAATAAGCATTGAATATTATTTACAATAGTCATTGAATGGCTAATATCATGCTTACTATAATGAGGGTATGAGCTAGAAATTAAGTTTAATCCTTGAGTAAGATTACGCTTGTTTAATCCCCAAATAGAATATAATAATTCATAATCTTTATCTATCTCAGATAAAAACTTAAGGTGTTTTTCTAGAGTATAGTTTTTGTAAAATGTAGTATTTTCCATAATCTTTACTATATTATCAATTTGTACAATCGGAGCTTTAGAATTTACAATGAGGACTTCATCGTAACTGAGTCTGTATAGTTGGTCTAAACACAGTGTTTTACAGTAGTCTTTGTGATTGCTGTTTTCCTCTACAAAGATAAGAAAAAAGTTTGGATATCCTTCTGACATTGTAAGAATATCCAAACCTATAATAATCTACGACTATCTACACCTCCAAGAACCCCATCAGGAACGCATCAGGGAAGACGAACTTCTTTTCGCCGAGGGTGAACTTGATGTGGATGAACTTGGCGTTTCTATCCATCTTCACCACTACGCCTCGGCCGAATTTCTTGTGTAGTACGATGCTGTCTACACCCAACGACTCCAGTTTCTCTAATAGAGCATCTTCTGCATCCTTTGCTTGCGCTGTAGGCTTTGGAACTGCTACAGCTGGCTTCACGGGTTGCTCGGGTGCTGGTGCATACTGCCGTACCTTCTTCAATTCCTCTGCTTCGGCACGCTTTTTCTCTTCGCGCTTCACATCTACAGGCTCCACATACCTTGAGTATACCGATGAGTCGATGGCGCTCATAGATGACTGCTGGTTGTAGAACAGCTTTTCGTATTGTGTCTTGCGTATTGTGGTGTCCCATCCGCCCACTTCATCGGCAATATGGCGGTTGACGCCTGTATACGACAGGCTGGCATCCTCGTAGCGCTTGAACTTGAAGATGGCATCGTTCATTAGCGGAGCGTTGAACACGCCAAGCGAGCACAGCATATTGAAGTCCTCTACGCTCAGGCCTGTAACCTTCTTGAACAGCCCCGGCTCCAACTGCGTGATAACATCCTTCAAGCATCGCTCGCGATAGTCGGTCAGGTACATGAATACGGGTATGCGTGTGGCAAACTTTATCAGCTTCTCCTGTATCTGCTTGCGCTTGCTCTTCATCTCCTTCTCCTCGGCCGAGATCTCTTTCTTCTCCTTGGCCGATGGTTCGGGATTCTCCTTCTTGGCCTTCTTCACTGCCTCCGACTTGTTGATAATCGTAGTAAGGTCGTTGTTCAAGTTGCGGAATCCCTCAATGTTCATCAATGCCTTCATCGCCTCGGGACTTGCCAACAGACGCTTCAGTGTCTCGTTGTCCACGTTCACGAGCAGTGCCGACTCCCATCGCTTGGCCAGCAGTGTTGCCGAAGTACCTGCCAAGGCTATGTCGAGGATATCCTGCGCGTCTACCTCCTTCATCGAACTGCCGTCGTAGGCCAGTACCGGGAGGAACTTGATGAACTCGCCCACCTTGGCCTCGGGGTTACTCTCGTTGATGTCGAGCCGGCAACTGTAGTCAGAAATCTGTCGCAGGGCACGGTCGAGGGCAAAGTCAAACACGTAGCACTCGTTCTTCATTATCGTGCGGCTGCCCTCCTCGTTCTTCACCTCCCACGGACTCTGCACACGGAAGGCCGCCTGGAAATAGGTCTCGGGACTCTTCAGGTTGCGCAGCATGAAGATGCCCGTCCAAGGCTTCACCGTCACGCCTGTCGTCAGTTTGCCACACGTGAGCGTGATGGTCTTGGTCTCCAGCGGGTCGGCCATGGCTGCTTGCACGGGGTACAGGGCATCGAGGCCAATGCCCGCTCCAGTGCCGGCACACACTACCACGCGGTAGTCGTGATAGAAACGGTTTTGACGCTGCTTCAGCAGATTGGCCATGGCAAAGCACGATGCCACATTGGGCAGGAACCACAGCGTATGTGACAATACGCTGAGCAGTCGCGTGTCTGAATACGGCATCGGCGGCCGCTTGTCCTGCCCCAGCTTCAGGTCGTCCACGCTGGCAGGCAGGTATCCGCCACGGATGAGGTCGAGCCACTTCTGCACCTCGTTTTCATACTTGAACCGCGCAGCATCGCCCTTGCCCTCTGCCGCAAAGAACAGGTTGAGGTCAAACTCATCGAACTCCCCTTGCCGTGCCACCTCCTGTATTTCATCGGGCATACGGTAGGTGAGCATCACCATGCGCGGCAGCGCGAGGTAGGGATTGTCGCTCCCCCGCCACTCGGCCTTGGCACGTTGCTCGTCAGAGTAGGTCCAGTTGAATATCTGCTCCTCTATGAACTCGCCGTTGTTGATGGCGCGGAACGGTGTGCCCGACAGGAAGAGGTAGTATTTCGTGGATATGGGCAGCCACGTCTCGTTGATGGCATTGCTCGCCTCGTCCTTCTTGTATTTCTCGGCATCGAAGTCCACGGCATTCTCCTCGTCCTCCTTCTCGAACAGCTCCTTGGCCCTCTCCTTCCATGCACCGAAATGATACTCGTCGAATATCACCAGGTCCCAATTGTTGGCGTGGATAAACTCGTTTTTCGTCTTGATGCCTCCGCTCTCGTTCGTTCCCAGCAGGTCTTGAAACGAACCGAACACCACGATGGGTCTCGACTTGTCTGCACGGCTAAACTCCTCGTCGATGTTCAGGTTGTTGTTACGCGCATCCTTGTTTGATATATACTGCCACCCCTCGAAGTCGATGTGTGTCACGAGGTCTTCTCTCCAAGCCGACTCCACGGCAGGCTTGAAGGTCAGCACCAACACTCGCGTCAACCCCATTTGCCGTGCCAGCTGATACGAGGCGAAGGTCTTGCCGAAGCGCATCTTCGCGTTCCACAGAAACTTGGGCGTACGCCCGGGCTCCTCCTTCAGTGCAGCCTCATAGTACTCCCTGGTCTGCTTCACGGCGCGGTACTGTTCCGGGCGCATCGCGAAGTTCTGCGTGCGGTTCTCCACATTGGCCGTGTCTGTGCGCAGCGCCATGATGGCCGCCTTCACATCGTCTACCGAGCAGCGAAACCACTCGTCGGTTTTGTCCATCGGGTTGAGGCGGCGGTGTCCACGGCGTTCGAGCAGTCGGTGCACGTCCTTGTCGGTAAAGCAGGAGCCGTCGTGCGTCATGGCCGACTCCACCAGCATAATCTCATACTCCACCTTGCTCGTGTGCAGCTGCTCTTCGATGCGTTCCTTGGCCGTGCGGTCGGTATAGCCCACCTTCAAATATCCTTTGTGTGATTCCACTCCTATCAGCCTATAGGCATAGATGGTAGGAGTAACGGAGGGGCGTTGAGGAAAATAGCTGTGTTCCATAGTATTACTCCATTGAAGTTATCATCGATTCAATAAATGCTATCTCTTCTTGAGTGAGGTTGTATTTCTCATAGAGTTCTGTGTCGCTCCATGGCTTGGAGAAGTCTTGGACAGGAACAAAAGAATAGGTGCTCTGAGTCATATTTTTATTCTTTCTTGCACCAACAAGACATCTGAAAAATTTAGTTTCAATGTAGGATTTGACATTTTTACATTCTTGTTCATCCTTGAATGGGCCAATACGCAAGAAAGTCTCTGTACATGCCGTATTGATACCTGCGATTTCAGATTTACCTAATATTCTCGCAGGAACGGGATAACCAATTTGTCCTGCAGCTCCGTCTGCCTTAGAAATGAAAATCTTATACTTTGATAATTCTTCAATATTTCTTTCAATATATGCTTTGTCTATATTTTTATATACTCTTTTTCCACCTTCCACACCAAAGACTTTACATGTATTGATTGTATTTTTACTATCAGTAAAGGACGTTCGGAAATAGTAGGGATTTCTTGGACTAACAAGTGTTGAGAAACTCTTTTCGTTGAAAGATGCAACCTTACGAATAATTGATATCACCTCATTATATCTAATAAACACATCCGCACCTTTCTCCAAAAGAGGACGTTCTGACATTGCCGTAACTTGATTCTGAGAATGTGAATAAACTTTACACAACCCCTTGCTCTCTCGATTCCATAGGAAATAACATACTCCTCCCTCTATAGCTACACCAGGGAAACAATCATTGGCATTTCCAAAATCATGAATTTCTCTTATATGTTCATCATGCAGCATTTCATCTCGGAACTCATCTAGTCCCTTTCCGCCTGTAAACCATCTTGATGGAACAATCATTGTTAAATAACGAGGATTCAGCTTCTTTGCTTGTTGTATAAATTTATGGTATATAGGCATTGCACTTGAACCCGTTCCACCTCCATCACTCAACTGATACGGCGGATTGCCAATAATCACATCGAATTTCATATTGAAAAGTTTCTTTACATCTAAGTTGTGAATAAACTGATAAGCATACGTCTCGAGCTCCGTGCCGCGCTCGTACTCACTCTGCGAAGCACCGCAGTAGATACATTTCCCCGCGCTCCAAGTATGCTTGATGCGTTGGTAGATGATGTTACCTTGGGGTTTGTCTTCGGGGAACTGGTAGGCCGACCACTCACTGCTGGGATACTTGCTGCAATATACGCTACGGCGCGAAAGCAGACTGGTGAGCTCCGTGATGGCAATGCCAAAGAGCTGGCGCGAGAAGATATGCTCCAACCGCTTCTCGAGGTCGGGGATTTGAGGCTCCAGCCCCTTGATCAGTCGCTTGGCTATCTCGCGGAGAAATACGCCGCTCTTGCAGCATGGGTCGAGAAACGTGGTGTCGGGGTTCTCAAACAACTCCTGTGGGAGCATGTCGATAATCTTGTTGGCCAACTCGGGCGGAGTGAACACCTCGTCGTTGCTCAGGTTGGCAATGCAAGATAGTACGTCAGGGTTATAGACGCTTTGAAACAAACTATTCTCCATGGTCGTATGGTTTTATGTTGTGTTTACTCTCATCATTATTTTATTCTCACGCAGAATTCGCAGAAAACGCAGAAACATACATCGCTATCGCTCGTATGCACCATCCGGCGCGAACACTCGGCATAGCCGACAGGCAAGAGCGAAGCAATTTGCCTATTCTGCGAATTCTGCGGAGTCTGCGTGAAACCCAAATTATCTGCGTGGAGGTAATTCATATTCGTGCTAAATTTTGTGTAGATTTCTATAGTGCGTGACATGGCGACGTAGGAATATGCCGCCCTCCTCCCTTTCCTCCTCGGCAAGCGCAGCGAAGAGCGGGAAGTCCTCTTTGTCCCGATGGATGAGGAGGTCGGCCATGGTATAGTCTGAGCGCTGCATCTGAGTGCCGCCTATCAGCGTCCACTCCGAGAAGACGATAGGCGCACGCGTGTCGTTGCCCTCGGCATCTACACACATCAGCGTCAGCGCATTGCCGTTGATGATATTGCGGCCGATGATGAATCGGGCAGCCTCACGCGCCTCGTCCGAAGCCTCGCCACGGCAGTGAGCGGTGTACTCCTCGTCCCAGATGCGGAAGAGGCGTTCGCGGCAGGCGAGCACATTGTCGTTCATGATGTCCACGCCGTAGAGGCTCCCGATGGCTACGATGGAGAGCTTCTCATAGTCGCGCGGACTCTTCTTGTATTTTCTGCGCAGTTCAGATAGTTTGCGTCGGAGGATGACGCTCAGGAAATTGCCGTCGCCACAGGCTGGCTCCAGGAAACGCGAGTCGGGCCGCAAGCACTCGTTGGCCACAAGGTCGCACATGGCATTCACCTCCCTCTCGGCAGTGAACACCTCGCCCCGCTCGGCGACTCGCTCTTTAGATTTTATTTGTGAGGTTTCTTGCTTGGTTGTTGCCATGTTCCTCGGTTTGAGAAGAGGACGATATACGTAAGCACTCTACCAACTCCCCCTCTGTTTATAGAGGGGGTGCCCCAAAGGGGCGGGGGCGTTCCAAACAAAGTGCGGAGTCAAAGATAGTGCTCCGCGCTACGCTTGGAACTCCCTCCGCTTCACTTCGTTTCGCTCGTCCCTCTATGAACAGAGGGACAGTTGGTGTGCGTAAAGCCTAATGTCGCCTTAATTCTTTTCTTAACGGTCGAGGACTACGGCAACCGCGTGTTTTTCTACTACTCACATAAAGACACAAAAAAAGCGTGAAGCCCTGCACTGTCGCTCGCTCCACGCTCTGAGGCACCTGAGAAACGCCATGTCCTGTAGAAACGAGCAATGCAAAAGCCCCACGCTGTAGGTATATCAACAACCCTGCTGTGCCCAAAGTTGCCATTGGTGTAGGGGTACACCAATGGCCTTGACACAATGAGGGCTGTGTATATCACAACCATGGGGCATTTACTGCTACTTTGTTTTGACAGGACGTTTTGAAATTTTCTCAGGATTTCAGAGCGTCAAAAGCAAAGCGTAGTAAACGCCTTTCAATATGTCTATCGCGCACCCACGAACATGTTCGGCGTGAGCGATGCGACAAAGATAAAGATTAATTCTGAATTCTAAATTATGAATGGTGAATTATTTTAAGGCAATCGGAGATTGCAACGTTAGGACAGCCTTGGCTGTACGATGACGTTAACGTAAACAATGACTAAGCAGCGGAGCTGCGGTTGAGGGTTGAAAGTTTATGGTTGAGGGTTTTGTTTGCTGTCTTTAGAGTGTAGTGTGTAGAGGTTAACGATTAATGACAATTATTGGGCAATTACATGGTCATTCGTGTTAAGCAAAAAGGTAAAAAGAAAACAAATCTCCCGACCTCGAAGAAGTCGGGAGTCTATGTTTGATTATATCAATTCATTTAAGCCTGTGCCATACGTCTGCGGAAAGCGATGGCGATATTACGACGGGCAAAGTCGTTGACCGAGGCGAAGGTGGTACGGCGCTTCAGTTCCTCAAACGGCATTACGAGAAGGAGCTTTGCAAGGCACTCATCTGCAAACGAGTTTGACACCACGCTGACTCCCTCAAAGTCAAGTACAACCTTGTCATTGTTCTCTATGAGCGGCAACAAGCGTTCACGGGCTTGTGCTCCCAATTGTCTGGTGCCAAGCGCCTCGCCTATTTCTCTAAACTTGAATGTTACCATAATATGTCCTATCTTTACCAAAGGTTATCCAATTCGTCTTCTCCACAAAACTCTTCGTTGAATTGGCTCTCGCAATCGGTACGGTTGTCTACTACATCATTGGGGTCAATCTCTTTATTGGAGTATAGTTCAAAGTAGACAATGGTCCCTTGCCATTTCAACGCATCTTCCATGCGGATGTTCACTCCATCGTAGAGCAACTTGCTGCTACCCGAGTGTATTTCTAGCGTGATACCAACATTCTTGATGAGCCGTGAAGTGGAATACAATCCAAATCCCATCCCCTTGCCGTCAGTGACTCCATCGTCAATGCAGTGACGAACAGCATCCGTTTCGGAGATGTCGGCATATTGGGGGTTCGTACGCAATGAGTCGGCTACGCCTATGCCGTCGTCTGCCACGAGTATCTGAATTTTGTTGGCTTCGGGCACATATCGCATGATGGCTGTTCCGCACTTACGTTCCGAATGGGTCAATACATTGTCCAACACCTCGTAGAAGCAGTAACTCAACGCCTGCAACACACTGACCTCGACATCGGGGTAACTATTGAGCAACGCTACGATATCGCGGTAAGTACCATATATCGTATCGTGATCAAAGACCTCAATCATTGGTTGCCGGTCAGTGTCTGAGAAATAACGTTTTATGAGTCTATCTACATTCATACATTGCAAAGATAGATATTAATTCTGAATTCTAAATTATGAATTATGAATTATTTTGAAGCTAATAACACGTAAGCGTGTACGATAACGATAAAACAGCCTTGGCTGTACGATAACGTTAACGCCGATGCGGGATGAGCATCGGATGCGACGACTGAGGCTTTAGCCTCACGAAGGAGTGCTGCTTGCAGCCCAAACGAAGACTAAGCAGCGGAGCTGCGGTTATAGGTTAAAGGTTATGGGCGAGCGTATAAACAAATCTCCCGACCTCAGAGAGGCCGGGAGTCTATGTGCATATAATCGGGAACTATTCTTTGCCTAAGAACATATTGCAGAACTCATTCAATTGCTGTTGCATACGCTCTTGCGGAATAAGGATACGCTTATACTCGGCTATCATCGTGGGGCTCATGCTACGGCTCATGGCATACTCCACCACTACACGGTCGGCTTCAGGACAGAGGACGATGCCTATAGAGGGGTTCTCGTTGGAGCGTTTCACATCACGGTCAAGGGCTTCCAGATAGAACTCCAATTGTCCGAGGTCGCGCGGATGGAACTTGGTTTTCTTCAGTTCTACAGCCACCAAAGCCTGCAGCCCACGATGGTAGAAAAGCAAATCGGCTTTGTATGTCGAGGCACCTACGGTAAGTTTGTATTCTTGGTCCATGAAAATAAAGTCCTTGCCCAATTCTAAGATGAATTGCTTCATGTGCTCTATCAGACCGTTCTTTAGTTTTGTTTCACTATGCTTCTTTGGCAGACTGAGAAAATCAACAAACAAGGTGTCTTTGAATATTACTGGTGCATTAGGGTATGCCTCGAGCAAGCCTTTTGACATGTTACTTTTGTTGCTCAACAAAGCCGCATAGGTCTGATTGGAGATGCAGCGTTGAAGTTCCCGACTTGCCAGATGTTCCTTGTTAGCATAGAGTATATAGAACAATCGTTCTTCATTGCTTTTGCATCGACAAAGAATCTCTACATGATTGGTTAATGTGGTTAGCTCCAATATCTTAGGCATTTGTCCAAGCACTGACTGGACAATTTGTGCAGACGGCATCTGCACAATTATATTCGAATCGGTGTTGGGCTGAATTGATTGCGTTTCAATTTGTGCAGCCAATGGCAGCACAAATTCAGCACTAAGATACTTCTCTACAGTTGTGATGAATGTTTCAGATGAATATTCGTCATAAAACAATACCATATTATAAATACTACTCCTGCTATATCCCTTGATATCGGGCCGCTGGGTACGAATATATTCAGATAGTTGAGATACGACCTTGCTACCCCATTCCTCACTTTTCAGTTTGGCGGACACATATCCGCCTACCTGCCAGGCTGTAAGGAGCAATTCTTCGTTGACCGCTTTCGTGGCACGGCTTTTATGCTGAAGAATAATGTCTACAACCTCTCCAAACTGCTGTTCTGTTGATTTTATAATCTCATTCGACATATTCTTGTCTTTTACTGCTTTTCCTATTTATAACTACAAAAGTAATAAATATCAAAGAATAATGCCTTGGGACACCCAATTATTTTTTAATGTTTTATAGCATAACACGCAAGCGTGTACGATGACGATAAGACAGCCTTTGGCTGTACGATAACGTTAACGTAAACGAAAACAGTAATCTTTGTGCTGATTTTTTCGAGGGATATTTGTTGTTATTTTATTTATTAATTATTTTTGGAATAATCTCATAATCCGCTAAGAATAAAAAGTTTATGCGGAAAGTTCAAGAACGAGGTAATGAGTTGGCAACTGTTCTGATTTCTACATACTTGCGTGATTTGCATTGATGTACAACTCATCTTGGAACA
>JAGAQY010000052.1 GCA_017622495.1 Bacteroidaceae bacterium
AGACGAGATGCTTTAAGTTCTCCTCGTCTTAGATAGCCATAGAGTGTATGGCGAGTAACCCCAAGAAAGACCGCAGCCTCCGTAATAGTAAGGAATGGTTTTTCCTTAATCTTCTCGATAGGCTTTTCTGTGATAATTTTCTCGACAACCTGATTATTGGCTTTTACAGCTGCTTCACGCTTTCTTTGTTTGTAAAGTAAGTTAGCGCAGCGATGCGAACAGCAGGTTGTTGTTGTCTTGTGTGCGATGAATTCTTGCTTACACCACGCACAAATTCGTTTAATGTCAATGTTGCTACTCATTTCTTTTCTCTTTATTTCACAAATATTTTTGTATAACTCCGTAAATTCCCGTAAAATGGCGTAAAACTCTTCCATCACCTCGCCAACGCAAAATCGCATTTCAAGCGGCGAGGTACACAGGAGGTACAAAAACAGGCGTAAAAAGGCTTAGCAACGATTAACAACGATGCTTGCACAAATAAATATAGCACCCGTAAAGAGTGCTATATTAATCATTTATGATTGATTTAACTATTTGATAATCAATGACTTACTTCCCAATGCAAAAGTGCTTGAAGATGTTTTGAAGCACGGAGTCGGTGGATACTTCGCCTACGATGTCGGAGAGGTGGTGGATGCACTCGCGGAGGTCTTGGGAGACGAAGTCGCCGGAGAGGCCCGTTTGGAGGCCGTCTTGCACGCGGTGGATGGAGTCGAGGGCACGGACGAGGGCTTCGTAGTGGCGCAGGTTGGTGACGATGACATCGCTCTGCGATACTTCGGGGAGGGCGGCGGTATTGAGCAAGAGTGTTTCCAACTCTTCAAGGCCTGTGCGGCTCTTGGCGGAGATGAAGAGCTTGGGGGCATCGATGTCGGCAAACGCTTGCTCCAATGCTTCGCGCTGTTCGGGAGTGATTTGGTCGGATTTGTTGAAGAGGAGAATGATGCGCTTATCAGAAACCGAGTTTCTGAATTCTGAATTCAGAATTGTTGATTCTGAATTGGTTGAGTCGATCATCCATAGCACGATGGAGGCTTGATTCATTTTCTGGAAGGTGCGCTTGATGCCGATGCTTTCCACTACGTCGGTGGTCTGGCGGATGCCGGCAGTGTCGATGAAGCGGAAGGTGATGCCGCGCAGGTTGACGGTGTCTTCGATGACGTCGCGTGTGGTGCCGTGGATGTCGCTCACGATGGCTCGCTCTTCGCCAAGGAGGGCGTTGAGGAGGGTGGACTTGCCCACGTTGGTCTCGCCGATGATGGCCACGGGAACGCCGTTCTTGATGGCATTGCCTACACTGAAGGAGTGGGCGAGGCGAGAGACGGTGCGCTCGATGTCGGAGGCTATCTGCGAGAGTTCGCTACGGTCGGCAAACTCGAGCTCCTCGTGGTCGCTGAAGTCGAGCTCCAGCTCCATGAGCGAGGTGAGGTGGAGCAGCTTGTCGCGTAATGTGGACAGTTCTTTGCTGAAGCCGCCACGCATCTGATTCATGGCCAAGCGATGGGTGGCAGCGGAGGTGGAGGCGATGAGGTCGGCCACGGCTTCGGCCTGGCTGAGGTCCATCTTGCCATTGAGGAAGGCACGTTGGGTGTACTCACCGGGCTGGGCAAGGCGGCAGCCATTCTCAAGAAGACGGCTCATCACCTGCTGTAATATATAGGTAGAGCCATGGCAGGAGAACTCTACGGAGTCTTCGCCCGTATATGAGTGGGGGGCATGGAAGAGCGATACCAGTACCTCGTCGATGACTTCGCCGTTGGCATCATGTATCTTGCCGAAGGTGAGGGTGTAGTGGGGACGCTCATGCAGTGGCTTGCCGTGTATGGGGGTGAAGATGCGTGAGGCGGCATCGATGGCTTCGGGGCCGCTGACGCGTATCACGCCTATGGCTCCGCCCTGTGCGGTGGAGATGGCGCAGATGGTATCGGTGTGGGGCATATAAGAATCTTTTCGTATCTTTATTTTAGCACAAAGATACGAAAAGTATTTTTTAATTATGAAATATGAAATATGAATTTAAGTAAAGTGTACTGGGGATTACAATCCTTCCCGTTTCTTCATATTATTGAGCAATATATAGTTGCCGATGGTAGAGTCGAAGGAGTATTTGCCTGGCCCCGTGATGTAGAGTCCGATGAAGACGATGAGGTAGATGAAGGAGAGCTCCTTGACGGCAAAGGCATCGCCTCCGTGGACGACGAAGAAGGCTACACACATGGTGATGATCATGGGGATGAGGACGATGCGCTGCAGCAAACCGAAGATGAGGGCAAAGGAACATACGACCTCGGCAAAGACGGTGAGCCAGAAGGAGAGGAAACTGCCTACACCGATGGGGTCGGGGTAGAATGCTGCCATAGTGGAGTGGCTCATGAGCTTGTCGTAGCCGTGGCTGAGGAAGAGCAGACCGAAGAAGATGCGGGCGACGAGCAGTACGGTGGAGTAGACGGGACCTTCGTCTTCGTAAGAGGGAAAGAGGAATGTTTTGAGTGACATAAGATATGCTGTTAAAGTTAAGGTTATTTCCTTCTCTTTAACAGCATAGGGTAGGGTTTTGTTTGTACTGTCTGAACGCTACTTGAAATATCGCAGGTTGTCGAAGCTAGGATATAGCTCTCCTCGCTCGATGCGGTGGATGATGTCTACCACACGGTCGTTCATCGGGGTGGGGCAGCTTACCTTTCGTCCGTAGTCAGATACTGCGCCATTGATGGCGTCTACCTCGGTGAGTTTGCCTTTCTCGATGTCCTGTAGCATGCTTGCCTTAAGCTTAGCATGCTTGCGTATGGCAATGGGTATGATGAAGTAGGAGAAGGCTTTCTTGATGGAGTTTTTATAATTGAGTAGCGCCACGATGTCTTTGCCCTGGACGGGCTCGATGCGAATGCCACCTGCTTGGCATACGTCGATGCACTCTTTGATGAGTGCTTGTACTATGCGGCGCGATGCGCGGGGCTTAGCGGCCTCACCAAAGGTACATCCGAGAACAGCGCTCATGCCAGAGAAGGAGGCGTTGATGAGTAGTTTGCTCCAACGGGTACCGAGGAAATTGTCTTCAATATCTACTGTGCCCATTAGCTCGAGCAGTTCTTTCACCTTGGCAAAGTGTTTGCTGCGGTTGGCCGAGATGGCGCCCAGCGAGAAGGACAAGGCATCGGGTTCGCTGGTGAGTTCGCACACTCCAGCCGACTGCATGGTGGCTCCCCATGCTACGGTACAGCCCAGTACGCGTTGCTCGCCCAGTATAGAGGCTATCTGTACTTCGGGGAGGCCGTTTTGGAAAGTCACCAGTACACCGTCGGGTGCGAGGAAATCTTTGAGCATGGTCACAACTTCGGTATTATGCTGCTGCTTGGTCATGAGAAAGAGGATATCGTATTGTCCCCTCATCTCCTCGGGGGTATAGGCTACTACAGGTTGGGTAAACTGTACTGTGCCTACAACCTGAGCTCCCTGTGTGTTGAGGGCCTCGATGTGGGCCTTGTTGCGGTTGATAAGGTCGATGGACACACCGGCTTTGCTGATGTATGCTCCGAGTATTGTGCCTAACGAGCCGGCACCGTAAATGGCTATGCGCATAGATTATTTTGTTTTTATATTGTTATGTGATGGTTTGATTATTTTTTCCTGTAGTAGTGTGTAGCAATGCCGTGAAAAGGTAGTCTCTTTGGCCTTCATCTTGGTGTAGCGGCTCTCGCTATCAACGATGATTCTACTTTATTCCTCTGCTGTTGAGTGCCTGTTGATAGCGCCGTGCATTGGCATTGTGCTGAGAGAGTGTAGTGGCGAAGTTGTGATAGCCCGAGAAATCCTCTTTGGCACACATATATATATAGTTGTGCTTGGCTGGATTGAGTACACTCTCTATGCCTGCTATGCTGGGTATGCGTATGGGGCCTGGAGGCAATCCTGCATACTTGTATGTATTGTATGGAGAGTCTATGGTGAGGTGAGTGAGGAGTATGCGGCGTAGGTCAAACTTGCCATGGGCAAATTTTACTGTGGGGTCGGCCTGTAACAGAATTCCACGGTGCAGACGATTGAGATAGAGGCCAGCCACCAGGGGCTTTTCGTCATTCTTGTTGGTCTCCTCATCTACTATAGATGCCAATGTGCATACTTGTTCGGGGGTGAGGCCTTGTGCCTTGGCCTTGGCAAGGCGGTCGGTATTCCAGAATCGTGAATGCTCTTTGGTCATGCGGTTGACGAACTGCTCCGGAGTCATGGTCCAATACACCTCATAGGTGTTGGGGATAAAGAGGGTGGGGAAGGTTTCTGTGGTGTATCCTAAGCTGTCGATAAGGTGTTGGTCAGTCAGGAATCGGGCTATCGATGCTGAGTCGGTCATGAGTTGCCTGGCTACCGCACCTGCCAGCCGGTCAAGGGTGCGCACTGAGGGAACCACTAATTTCACCGGTGTCTGATTTCCTGAGAGGAGGCGCAAGCAGATGTCTCGCATGGAGTCGCCTGGACGGATGGCGTAGTTGCCTGGTTTGATATGGCTGTCATACTTATAGTGCTTCATCAATGGGGTGAAGCCGCTTGTGGATTTGAGGTCGGCCACCGAAGTGAGTTTGTCGAGTATACTGATGGTTTTATCCTCTGGTCGTACTTGGATGTACACGGTTTGCTCACCCTGTACTATGGGAGCCATGATGGCGGTGTAGGCCACGTAGCCTACAGAAGCAACTGCTACCAAGAGCAAGCATGCTATGATACCTATTATATATATACGATTTTTCATTCTTCGGTGATGATTCTGCCACAAAGATACGAAAACAGGTGAAGAAAACGAACTTGTTTGCAGGTTTTTTGTACCTTTGTGTGGCAACAAGCAAACTTTGTGTTGAATTTTTTATAATGATTAGGAATATGGATAATGAACAAAGAATAGCACGTGCTGTTGAACTCTTCAAGATGGGATACAATTGTGCACAGTCGGTCACGGCGGCATTTGCCGATGAGTATGGGTATACCGAAGAACAGGCGTTGAAGATGTCGGCTTCGTTCGGAGGTGGCATAGGACGTATGCGTGAGACATGTGGCGCTGCATGCGGAATGTTTATCCTTGCCGGATTGGAAACGGGTTGTGTAGATCCTGACGACCGCCAGGGTAAGGCCGACAATTATGCTTTTGTGCAAAAACTTGCCGGAGAGTTCAGGAAAAAAAATGGATCGCTAATCTGTGCCGAACTTCTTGGCCTACGCGAACGAAAGCCGCAAGTACCTACACCTGAACAACGTACGGAAAGTTATTATATGAAACGTCCATGTGTCAAAATGGTGGAAACTGCTGCGCGAATATGGGCAAATCGTAAGAATTTACAATAAAAAGTGTGAAAATATGCTATAAATCATTGTTGAAAATATGTTGTATAACATAAAATTCGTAACTTTGCTGGCGAAATCATGATGATTGAAATCATGATGATTTATTCCTTGTGAGAGGAGAAATTTAGATGTTTAATAATTAAAAAGATTAAAAGATTATGTTGACAGAGAAAGCCGGTGCTAATGCAGGTCTGATTTGGAATGCACTTGACGGTAAGGAAGGTTTGACCTTCAAGGAAATTAAGAAGGAAACAAAGCAGAAGAAGGATGACTTCCTCCTTGGCTTGGGTTGGTTGCTCCGCGAGGGCAAGGTTGCTGCCGTTGAGGTAGAGGAAGAGGTTGTTTACTCTTTGAAGTAATCGACACGCTTAAAATAGAAACGATTTTTATTCGATAACAGAGTCACCCCGGTAATTGCCGTGGTGACTCTGTTTTTTTAAAATATCGTAATTGATATACTAAACCCTTATGTTGTGCGTTACATATATGTATCTAATCATAAAACTGTATGCCTATGAATGATGAGTACTCTCTTCTTCCTACTTCGGAATTCGCAGCTTTGGTGCGCAAGGTGATTAAGCAGGAGAAACTGCGTCGACCTAAAGAGACCACCATTCTGCTGTTGAAAGATTTTGCACGCAACTATAGGGCTAATAAAGAAATGCCCGAAGGTTTGCAAGGATACATGCTGAGCTGAGAAAATATAAGTACAGGATGGCGTAAAATTATTTTGCGCTTGTTGGGAATAAGCTTTGTTTATTCACTCGCTTTTATGTACCTTTGTGATGTATTAGGTATAACTTATTGTTATAAGACGTATGAATCCGATGATTGCTCCTTCGTTGCTGGCCGCCGATTTTACCAATCTGGCCCGTGATATAGATATGATAAACCGTAGTGAGGCCGACTGGCTTCATCTGGATGTCATGGATGGTGTATTTGTGCCTAACATTTCATTTGGCTTTCCTGTATTAGAGCATGTAGCGCGTATCTGTAAGAAACCGCTCGATGTGCATTTGATGATAGTGCAACCCGAAAAATTTATCTCCGAGGTGAAGGCACTGGGTGCCATGATGATGAATGTGCATTACGAAGCATGCACGCATCTCAATAGGGTCATCTTTGAGATACATAAGGCCGGCATGAAAGCCGGTGTGACCCTCAACCCCTCTACACCGGTGAGTATGCTTGTGGATGTCATACGCGATGTGGATATGGTGCTGCTCATGACTGTCAATCCAGGGTTTGGTGGGCAGAAGTTTATAGAGCATTCCATAGATAAGGTTCGTCAGCTACGCCGACTTATTGAAGAGACGGGTTCGCATGCACTGATTGAAGTAGACGGAGGTGTCAATGTTGATACTGGGCGTAGACTGGTTGAGGCTGGAGCCGATGTGCTGGTTGCCGGTAGTTCGGTCTTTAAGGCCGACTCTCCTGAGGCCATGATACGTCAGCTCAAGAGTCTATAATATTTCCTTTTCTTTATTCTTGCCGTTGCAATGGACGATTCCATACAGCGATACCCTTTGCTGCGGTTGCTTGTAGCCTACCTCTTAGGTGTGGGGATGGCCCATGCAGTGTACCCAGTGGCAGATACCAAGATGCTCGGTTTGATGATGTTGCTGGGAGCAGTGTTGATGATGTCGATAGTTGCTGTGTGTGTGGTGGTCAATAGGGGAACAAAAATGCTCTTTGGAGTATCTGCTTCTTTGGTTTTTATGTTTCTTGGTGCGATAGGGTATATACATGAACGCCAAAACAATGTGTACGAATGGTCGCCCAAAGAGGTAGTATATAAAGCTCATCTGGTAGATTCTCCACGCAATCGCGAACGAAGCGTGTTGTGTGTGGTCAGTATTGATGCCGTGTGTGACTCTGCTGTGTGGCATGGAGTACATCGTAAAGTATATGCGTATATGGCTCCGTCTGATAGTGTGGGTGTACTGCAGCCTGGTGATGTGATTTATTTCAAAGCCTGTGTGAAGGAACCGCGCAACTTTTCTGATGATTTGCCTTTTGACTATGCCCAATATCTAAATATGCAAGGTGTTGCTGGCACGGTGTATTTGCCGGAACGTTCGTGGGTGAAGACTGATGAGTGTTGTCGTGATCTGAAGACGAAGATGTTGCGTCTTCGTCATCAACTTGTGCAACAACATCTCTATCCCGCATTTGACAAGGAGGCTATGGGCGTGTTGGCTGCTCTTACACTTGGAGAGAAACGCATTCTCACCGATGAGGTGCGTGAAGTCTATACAGATGCAGGTGCAGCTCATGCACTGGCTCTCTCAGGATTGCATGTCGGAGTCATATATGTGATATTGTCTTTTCTTGTGCGTGGAGTGGTGCGTAGGCGTAGCCTGAGATGGGTGCCTGACGTTGCCGTCATAACTGTGCTTTGGCTGTTTGCTCTCATGGTAGGCTTGTCTGCATCAGTAGTGCGTGCTGTGGCTATGTGTACACTTTATGCTGTGGCTAGATGGATAAGTCGTGACAGTGCCACCATACATGTGCTTTCGCTGGCGGCTCTGCTCATGCTGTTGATACATCCGCTATACTTGTTTGATGTGAGTTTTCAACTTTCTTTCATGGCTATGGTTTCTATACTTTGGCTTGAACCCTACATAGAGGAGGCCTTTATCCGCCCAAAACAATCCAGTGTAGTCTCATATATTATAGGAGTATTGTGCATGTCGCTTGCTGCTCAGTTAGGTACTTTGCCCCTCTCTTTGTATCATTTCGGCACATTTCCTACCTATTTCTTGTTGACCAACATATTGGTAGTCCCTTGCCTCTCGGTGCTACTGATGTTGTCTGTCGTCTGGTGGCTGTTTGTCGTCATGGGTCTATCGTGGGCCGCCCCACTGGGTAGTTTGTTGCAATACCTCACGCAGACCATGACTACTGCACTTGCCCATATTGCGCATTGGCCCTATGCCGTTTTGCATGTAGAGCGGTTTAATGGATTCTCTGTCCTCTTCACATATATGCTTATATTCTGTTTGGGCGTTTTCTACACAAAGAAGTGCCCCAGAGCCTTCGTTCTTGCTTTGGCCTCATTGCTGGGATTGCTGGTGTCACTCCTTTGAATCTATCTTATAGTCCTTTGTGACATTATCATAACCATTTGTGACAAATGCAAAAGTGCGTTAGGTGGAGTTTTTGTATTTTTGCATCAAGTAGTAGAATGGCATGTATTTTTTATAAGATAGCTATGAGAAGAACGAGTACATTATTATGTGCAGCTATGATGCTGACATCGCTTACTGCAGGCGTAGTTGTGACAAGTCCCGATGGACGACTTATTGCAGAGGTATCTGTCAATGAGGGTAAGCCTCATTATCAAGTAATGTATGATGGGCAGATTGCTATTGCAGAGTCTCCGTTGGGAGTAGTTGCTAATGTGGGTGACTATACTCAGGGTATGTTCATAGCCTCTGAGGGTGAACTACGGCAGGTGCTCACTACTTATGAGCAGGAAAAGATTAAGCAAAAGACTATTCAGGTAGATGCTTGGGAAAGGGTAATTGCTTTTGCCAAGGAGGATAAGCCTGTGATGGAGCTTCAGTTGCGTGTGAGCAATAGGGATGTGGCTTTCCGTTATCGACTGATGCCGTATCGCGGTGCCAATAGTTGCGTGGTGACTTCCGAGAATACAACATATCGTGTAGCTGACAATGCAATCACCTTTATGGCTCCGCAAAGCAAGCCTATGACGGGATTTGCACGCACAGCTCCGAGTTACGAGACAAAATATGGATTGGGTGAACCCGTAGGACGTAATGGTTGGGGATTCGGATACACTTTCCCCTGTCTTTTTGAAGTGCCCGATGCGGATGCCGATAAGGCATTGTGGATTATGTTGTCAGAAACAGGTACCGATGGGGGCTATGTGGGATGTCGCCTCCTGGGAGGCAACGGCGGTGAGTATCGCATAGGATTCCCGCAAGAGGATGAACTGAACGGATGGGGCTCTACCTCGGTGCAGATGCCATTGCCGGGTTATACCCCTTGGCGCACCATAACTATCGGACATACCCCTGCCAATATCGTTGAGAGCACCGTGACCTGGGATCTTGTGGAACCTAAATACGAGGCAAGCAAGAACTATGCATTAGACTACGGCAAGGGCATGTGGTCGTGGATTATTGGTATGGACTCGAGCTGTAACTTCGACGAGCAGAAACGCTATATAGACTTTGCCGCTGCCATGGGATATCGTTCGCTGCTGGTCGATGCACTATGGGATGTGCAGATCGGACGTGAACGCATTGCCGAATTGGCAAAATACGGCAAAGAGCGTGGCGTGGGATTGTACTTATGGTACAACAGCAACGGAAACTGGAATGATGCTCCACAATCTTCTAAGCATATCATGAACAATGGCACACGACGCAAGCAGGAGATGAAATGGATGCAGGAGACCGGTATATTGGGTATCAAGGTTGACTTCTTTGGAGGCGACAAGCAGCCCGTGATGCAGCTCTACGAAGATATCCTGAGCGATGCCAATGATTATGGATTGATGGTGATATTCCACGGATGTACACTGCCGCGAGGGTGGGAACGCATGTACCCCAATTTCGTTGCTTCTGAGGCCGTATTGGCATCAGAGAATCTGCACTTCTCGCAAGGTTTCTGCGACACTGAGGCAAGAGACTGTGGAGCTATGTATCCTTTTACGCGCAATACCGTAGCATCGATGGATTTCGGCGGATCGGCACTCAATAAATACTACAATGCCAATAACAACCGCGGCTCGCGTCGTGTGACGACCGATGTGTATGCCTTGGCTACAGCCGTGCTGTTTCAGAGCCCTGTACAGCATTTCGCATTGGCACCCAATAATCTTACCGATGCTCCAGCATGGGCTATTGACTTCATGAAGAGTGTACCTACCTCATGGGACGAGGTGAGATATATCGACGGTTATCCAGGTAAGTACATCATCATGGCTCGTCGTTCTGGTGATAAGTGGTATATAGCTGGTGTGAATGCCATGGAGCAGCCGCTGAAGCAGAATGTGGCGCTTCCGATGTTAGAAGCCAAGAGTATGGTTACGCTGTATCAGAACGGAGAAGTCAAGGAGGTCAAGGTCTCTAAAAAGCAGACAGTCTCCATTGAGATTCCTACACATGGTGGTGTAGTAATCGTGCAATAATAGGTTTTCAAGTTAAGTATAACTAATATATAATAGATATGAAACGCGTTTTCTTATTATTGCCGGCACTGTTGTGCTGGGTAATGACAGCGAGAGCTGCTGATGAGTTTGTGTCTTTCACATCGTGCTCCGATGCTGTCCGTATCACACAGGCCTCCATCGTCTATGGAGAAAGTGAGTATGAAGGGGTAAAGATTGCCATTGCCAATCTGCAAACAGATATGCATCGTGTGTTGGGCCATAAGCCTTCGGCCGATGTGGGTGAGTCAAAGGAGGGAACCATACTCATTGGTACCCTGGGCAAGAACAAAGAGATAGATGCACTTGGCATACAGGGGCTCAAAGGCTGCAGAGAAAAGTATGTTATCACCACTATAAACAACCGTGTAGTGATAGCCGGTAGCGACAAGCGTGGTACTATATACGGAGTGTATGAACTCAGCCGTCAGTTGGGTGTGTCGCCTTGGTACTGGTGGGCCGATGCTCCTGTAGAGCAGCATAGTGAAGCCTATGTGAAGCATGGGGTGTATACCGATGGCGAGCCAGCTGTGGAGTATCGTGGTCTCTTCCTCAATGATGAGGCTCCCTGCCTCACGTCATGGGTGAGAAATACATTTGGCACCAACTATGGCGATCACCATTTCTATGCTCGTGTGTTTGAACTGATATTGCGACTTAAGGGCAATATGTTGTGGCCCGCCATGTGGCAATGGGCATTCTATGCCGATGATCCGGAGAATAGCCGTACGGCCGACGAGATGGGTGTTATCATCAGCACGTCGCATCATGAGCCTATGGCGCGTAACCATCAGGAATATGCTCGTAAACGCAGCGAGTGGGGCCCATGGAACTATGCAACCAATCAGAAGCGACTTGACCAGTTCTTCCGCGAAGGAATAGAGCGCATGAAGGGTACTGAAGATATTGTTACCATAGGTATGCGTGGCGATGGCGACGAAGCCATGAGCGATAAGACCGATACGCGACTCATGGAGCGTATCGTTGCTAACCAACGTAAGATCATTCGTCAGGTGACAGGGCGTCCTGCCAAGGAGACACCGCAGGTGTGGGCATTATATAAAGAGGTACAAGACTACTATGATGCAGGATTCAGAGTACCCGATGATGTCACCATCCTGGTGAGCGACGATAACTGGGGTGACATACGACGAGTGCCCAATGCCGAGGAACGTAAGCGAAAGGGCGGTTGGGGTATCTATTACCACGTGGATTATGTGGGAGCACCGCGAAATTCAAAGTGGCTCAACATTACTCAGACGCAGCAGATGTATGAACAGCTCTCGCTTGCCTATGACTTCGGTATCGAGAAATTGTGGATATTGAACGTTGGCGACCTGAAGCCTATGGAGTATCCCATCTCGCTCTTCATGGATATGGCATGGAATCCCAAGGCATATCAGGTGCAGAATGTGACCGGCCATACGCAGGCATTCTTTGCCGAGCAACTGGGCGAAGAGTGGGCTTGTGAGGCTGCCGATATCTATAACCAGAACTGCCAGTATATGAGCCGGGTGACACCTGAAATGCTCGATGCCCGTACGTACAATGTGGAGACTGGCGAGTGGAAACTGGTGGCCGATGAGTACCAACGATTGGAGGCACGTGCCTTGCGCCTCTTCCTGGAACTCCCCGCCGAATACCACGATGTGTATCGCCAGTTGCTGTTGTTCCCCGTGCAAGCCATGGCCAATCTTTATGATATGTACTATGCCCAGGCCATGAATCTGCATCTGGCCAAGCATAACAATCCCGATGCAAACCGTTGGGCCAAACGCGTTAGAGAGTGCTTCGTGCGCGATTCCCTGCTCTGCCTCTCCTATAACAAGGATATAGCAGGCGGCAAGTGGAATGGCATGATGACTCAGAAGCACATCGGCTATACCAGCTGGAACGACAACTTCCCCAAGGATATGTTGCCTCGCACCCAAAAGGTCGAGGACAAGGGGCAGCATGGTGGATACACCTTCGCTCATAGCGACGGATATGTAGCCATGGAGGCCGAACATTACTATCAGTCTGCTGCTCCTGAAGGCACCCAGTGGGCTGTCTATCCTTACTATGGACGCACACGCAGTGCTGTGGCGCTTACACCCTACACGCAGGAGACCGGTGATGCCAGCCTGACATATCGCTTTGCATTGCCTGAGGATGGGGTAGAGAAGGTCAAGGTGCACGTCATTGTAAAGTCTACACTTGACTTCCTGAATGTGGGCGGACATGAATACACCGTTAGTCTGGATGGTTCAGCTCCCGCTACCATTAATTTCAATAAGGATCTGCTCGACCGCCAGCCCTATATGTACTCCGTATTTTATCCCACAGTAGCCCGTAGGGTAGTGGAGTCGGTAGTAGAGTTGCCCGTCACTTCTAACGGAAATATGCACGAACTGACCCTTCATCCGTGCCACCCGGGCATCGTGTTTGAGAAGGTGATTGTCGATTTCGGAGGCTACCAGCCCCAGCATCTGTTTGGTGAAGAATCTCCTGTAAAGCGGTAAGGACTATTATATATAGATGTAATGCAAAGACCCTTGTCACACGACAAGGGTCTTTGCTTGCATCGTATATATGAACGGTGTGTATGGCTAATGTTAGGGGAAATACGCTTTCAGTACTCTTGTTATCGGGCAAAACCACCGAAGTACTTGGTGCATACCACTTGCCATTCACGGGCATCGATGAGCTGGGTAGTGAGGCGGTCGTTTACCTCCTGCCAACGTTGGGCATCGATGTAGGGCTTGGCTTGCTGCCATGTGGCGATGAAGTCTATCACTTCATTGACACCACGCTGATAGCGGAAATCCAACTCATCGATAAGTGTGCGGCCACTCTTCATCTTGTAGTCCCAAGGCAGGTGGTGGAACCACAGTAGATACTCCTCGGGGCATGTAGCGGGATTGTCGTATAGCGTGCAGTAGGGCTCAGGGTATTGCAACGTGGCACCACTGCCTCGTGAAGTGCGGTCAAACCCCACACCGGCTGAGTCGGCCTGGTGGTAATACACAGGACACCACTCCAGAGGGTAATGCGCCTTGAAGCCGTCAGGCTCGGGGCCGTAGTGGTGGTCAAACTTGAATATGTGGTGCAGGCCTATTGGCATCATGTAGTCAACACAAGCCTCACGGCTGCGCAGCATCATATCGAGCAGTGCGGCGTAGGCCTCATTGAAGCCTATCTTGCGTGTCTGTACCAGTTGGCTGTGATTCTCCTTGATTGCTCTATGCTTATGGCTCTCGGGTATTTGTTGCTTGGCTATAAGTTGCTTGTCAACAAATGTCTGGGTCAGCCACTCGTCGGCAATCTCCTTCGAGGTCAGTCTTGGGTTCCATGCCAATCGTCCGAAAGCATACCAGTTGGCCTGTGCAAAATGATGTCCGCACCAGTTGGTGTCGAGTCCTATATTGGCTACACCAGCTATCCCCTTGAGTTTTTCGGGAGATACGTAGGTGAAGAACTCCTCCCACATGGGAGCCAGGAAGACAAGTTGTTGGCTATGTCCCAGATACTCCTGTGTGATTTGCAGCTCGGCCATCTGCTGAGTCTGCTTCATCTGGTCGAAGATAGGAGCGTATGGCTCGCGGGGCTGGAAGTCGAGCGGACCATTCTTGGACTGGAGGATGACATTGTCGCGGAACTCTCCGTCGTGAGGCTTAAACTCCGATACGGCTTGCATCACACGGTCTTCACCCTTGTGCTTGGCTCCATATACGAAGCTGCGCCACATGACGATACCGCCATGGGGCTTCAGTGCATCGGCAAGCATGTTGGCTCCATCTGCATGAGTACGGTTGTAGTCGAACGGGCCGGGCTGACCCTCTGAGTTTGCCTTGACCAGGAAACCACCGAAGTCGGGGATGGCCTTGTATATCTCGTCGGCTTTCTTCTTCCACCAGCGTCGCACCTGCCTGTTGAGCGGGTCTGCTGTGTCGAGCTCGCCCAATGCCTTGGGTGAACCGAAATTGACGGATATATATACGCGAATACCCCATGGGCGCAGTATGTCGGCTATCTCTTTTACCTTATTTATATATACGGCTGTGAGCATCTTGGGCGAGGCATTCACGTTGTTGAGTACCGTGCCGTTGATACCGATAGACGCGTTGGCCATGGCATAGGCTTCTATCTTGTTGTGGTCAATCTCGAGTCGGTCGTTCCAGAAGATGCTCTCGCCGGCATATCCGCGTTCTATGGAGCCGTCGAGGTTGTCCCAGTGGTTGAGGATACGTAGGTCATAGTAGGGAGCCGAGTATCCATCCTCGTTGCGAAGCAGGGCAAAGGCACCGTAGAGGAGTCCGTGCTGGGTAGATGCACTGATGATGATGTCGTCATGCGAGCCCTCGATGCGGTAGCTGTCCTGGGGCATCGCGTCGTCTATGCGTAGGCATACCTGAGCCCCATCGTAGTGTGCTCTAAGTATCTCAGCCGCTTTGCATTCCTGACCTGTCACCTTGGCGGTATGGGTTGTCTGGTAACGTAACCAAAGTTTGCTGCCGTCTTCAGCTGTAGCAGTGAAGACCGACAGCAAACTTATCATTATGAAGAAAAATTTTTTCATAAGTGTGTGCTGTGTGCTTGGAGCGATGCCTACTTCTTGTTTTCGCTCCAGGGTTTGCGTGTAGTGAATAGTTCTAAGTCCACGATACCGCCCATGGCCTCGTATCCTTTGGCGTTAGGATGCAGGTAGTCGTTCTCAAAGAGGTAATCCTTATGCATCGAAGCGGGGTCTTGAGGGTCACGCACAGCATGCTCCAGCTCGATGACTCCATCGAGAAGGTCGGTCGTGCGCATCCAGTTGTTCAGATGCTGACGTCCCTTTTCGTGGTCCTCGGTATAGTAGCCATTGTTCTTGAATGGGGTGATAGTGGCTCCATATACGTAAATGCCCTTTTCGTGAGCCTCTTGTATGATTTGCTTGTACACATCAATGATCATGTTGGCCGAGTGCACACCGTCACGGGCATATCCCAAGTCGTTTACAGCCTCAAAGAGGATTATCCACTTCACTCCAGCCTGGTTGATCAGGTCACGTTGGTAACGCTGTCGTCCTGTAGGGCCCAGTCCGCCGCCCAGCATGCAGTTGCCTCCGATACCCATATTGAGTACGGCAACCTGGCTTGTAGGCTTGTTGCCCAGCAGACGGCGCGACAATACATCGGGCCAGCGGTCTTGCTGGTTGGTGGTAGAGCCGCGGCCATCGGTGATGGAGTTGCCCAGGATAGCTATGGCGCCGGCTTCCATGGGGGCGAGCACATCGATACCTTTGATGTTGTACCAGTGGTCGGTGCGCACGGCATTAGTGAAGTCGGTCGTATTGCCACTGGCAATGTATGATGTGGTGCGCGAGCCGGGATGCCCTGATACGCTGGTCGATGAGGCTTTGCCATAGTGTATGGTGATGGCTACATTCTGGCGGTCACCCATGGTAAACTTCACGGGGTCAGAGGTTACAATCTCGCCCGGTTGCATGGTGATGCCACTCTGGCCTCCGAAGGTGAGGCTTACTGTGGTGCCCTCGTCGATGTCACTGCTGCTGCCCGAGGTGGTTGCATGGGCCAGCTCGATGGCGATAATCTCTGTGGGCTCTTTGCTGAACTCATTGGTGAGTTGTAGGCGCACCTCCTCGCCGCCTATCGATACCTGTACGATCTGACGTATCGTGTTGCCGCCCAGGCCCGGTGCTGGCGGGTTGTTGTGTGGCTCTACCAACTGTCCTGCTGTGCCCCATGTGCCCACCCAGTGCTTCTGGGTAGTGCATTGGGTGAATGTGGCAATGGCGAGCAGGGCCAATATGCTGCTTGCTATATGTCTTAATCTCATAATCTATAGTCTATATAAGAATCTGTTTTTGAAATTATCGCTAATATGTTTTAGAATCAGCTTTTCGGTTTATCTGAGGTTCTTTTCGGCATCTTTGCACTCTCAATTCTTGCAAATAGGCCACTATTTGCTGCGCCTTGACTGCGCAAATCTACACAAAAACACCTCTCAGCTAAACTCGAAATAATTTCAAAACAGATTCTAAATGAATGTTAGTCGTTCTTCACCTTTTGGATGGTACCGTCTTCGTTGTAGTACAGCTTCTGTACCTTGAGTGAGCGCAGCCATGTAGTGTCGTTCGAGGGTACACAATCGTGATAGAAGAGATACCACTCACCCTTATACTCTACGATGCTGTGGTGGGTGGTCCAGCCCACTACGGGGTCGAGGATTACACCTTGGAAGGTAAACGGTCCGTAGGGGTTGTCGCCCACGCCATAGCAGAGCATGTGGGTGTCTCCGGTAGAGTAGGAGAAGTAGTACTTACCTTTATACTTATGCATCCATGATGCTTCGAAGAAGCGGTGTGGGTCGCTGGCCTTCATAGGCTGGCCTGTGCTGTCGAGCACGACTACGCCATGCGGTGCTTCGGCAAACTGCAGTACGTCGTCGGACATGCGGGCTACCATGGAAGGTATGGCTGGTGCGTCCAAGGGGAGGTAGAGCGGAGTCTTCTTGTCGGCGGCAGGGCCCATGACACAACCCTCCTCCGTGGCCGAGGCCGAGGGGGTGAGTCCATACCATTGCAGCTGTCCGCCCCAGAGGCCACCAAAGTAGCAGTATATCTCGCCGTCATCGTCCTTGAACATGCAGGGGTCTATGCTGAATGAGCCGCGGATGGGGTAGGGCTCAGGTACGAACGGACCTTCGGGCTTGTCGGCCACAGCCACGCCAAGGTGGAATACGCCGTTCGGGTCTTTGGCCGAGAATACGAGGTAATACTTGCCGTTCTTCTCCACCACATCATTGTCCCACATCTGGCGCTCGGCCCAGGGCACCTGCTCTACGCTGAGCACCATGCCGTGGTCGGTGACCTCGCCATGCTCTACATCGGTGAGCGAGAGCACGTGGTAGTCTCTCATCTGGAAGTGTCCTCCATCGTCATCGAAGGCTTCGCCGCTGTCGCGGTCGTGGCTTGGGAAGATGTAAAGACGGTCGTTGAATACGTTGGCCGAAGGGTCAGCCATATAATCACTCGGAAAAAGATATCTCGGATGTTTCATAATGTTGTAGATGTGTTATGGTGTTAATAATAGGTGTTATTTCTCGAGACGTGCTTCGATGGCCTTGTTGATCTCGTCGAGCTTCTCATCGGTGAGCGGATACTTGTGTACAAGCAGTCCTACTACAATGAGAAGAGCAGCGGGTATGATACATGTAAACCACAGAATGGCGTTTTGTGCTATCTCAGAATAGTTGGCCAGCTTGGTGTAGTAAGCATTTACAGGTGCGCTGATAAACGATGCCATGAATACTACGATAAAGATACCGAGCACCAGCTGGAGGCACTTGTTTGCCTTAAACTCAGCAAACATCTCGCCATACGTAACGGGCTTCTCGGGTGTTGTGGCAATTCTTTCTTTACAGCCCATGAAGCAGTATAGCAGGAGGATAAAGCCTACCAGGGCAAATACACAGGTGACGGTGAACCATGCTATAGGTGAGGTAGGCAAAGCCGATTCCTCAGTAGCCAGGTCAAAACCGATCATTCCCATCACCAGTGGAGTAATCCATCCAGCCAATGAGAAACCAGCCTTGAAAGCTACACCGGCAAGGGCATTGACCGTAGCGGCAGGTCTGTTGCCTGTGCGATATTCGGCCTCTGTGATTACCTCAGGCACAAGTGCCCACATCAGCGAACCTACCAGGAGGCCTACTCCAGTCATCACCTTGGCTGCCTGCACGAGCGTGTTGCAACTCTCTACATCAAAGAACTTACCAATGACAAACAGTATGGCAAATCCTACAAATCCTACAGAGAGCAGCAGATAGTACAGTCCCTTCTTGCCAAGCCAGCTCTTCAGCAATGGCAGCGATGGCAAGATGATGAATGCCGGAATCGTACCGATGGCCATAAACAATGCCTGGTTCCAGTCAATGACCGTATGTGCTACGAGAGCAAGTCCGATAGGGAAGCCAGCCTGCACGATGATCTGTCCGATATTGGCACATACCATTCGGGTAGATGTCAGCTTCAGTACCTCATCGTTGTCGCGGGTCATACTGGCCATGATAGAGCCATAAGGGATGTTCACCACAGAGTATATCATGCTCAATACCGTATAGCTCACGGTGGCATAGATAATCTTCATGGTCATCGACCACGATGCTGCCTGCGGAAGCATCAACAGGCAAGCAGCTATGGTAAGGGGTATACCGCCATAGAGGAGATACGAGCGATACTTGCCCAGTTTGGGATTGCGGTTGTCAATGTAGCGCCCCACGATAGGGCTCCAGAAGCAGTCGATGAAGCGGACTGTAAGGATTAATCCACTCACAAAGGCGGGACTGATCTTTAGTACTGTGACGAGGTAAAGCATCAGGTAGCATGCTACCGTCTGGAAAATCAGGTTTTGGGCCATATCGCCCGA
>JAGAQY010000053.1 GCA_017622495.1 Bacteroidaceae bacterium
ATATATTATATATATAAAATGTTCTTTACCCATATTCACATCAAAATCAAAAAAACTGATTACTGATTAACTGATTACTTTGCTTACTTTTTCTTTGTCTTTCGCTCGCCTTGCACTATCTTTAATCTGCTACGCAGCTTGAAGATTCTTGGACAGGCCAAGGGCTTCGCTATTGGCTGCGGCTCGGGATAAAAAATGAATGAATTTATTTTGTTCTCCGCTCGCCTTGCACTATCTTTGCTAAAAATAACGTCGCTATGAGTGAAATTGCAAAGCCAAACTATGAGCAACTGATTACCCGTATCGGTTCTGTCCTGACCGAGGGCAGGAATCGTGTTGCTACCGCTATAAATACCGCATTGGTGCAATCCTATTGGACTATCGGGCAGCATATCGTGGAGTATGAGCAGCAGGGTAACGAGCGGGCAGAGTATGGTAGCAATCTGCTTAATCGCTTGGTCAAAGACCTGCGCGAACGGTATGGTGTAGGATTTAGTCGCTCCAATATTCATTATATGAGGAAGTTGTATATTGCATTTCCAAAAGTTCAGACACTGTCTGAATTATTGAGCTGGAGCCACTACGTGGAGATTCTCAAGGGCGACGACCCACTGGAAATCAGTTTCTACGCAGCCCAATGTGCCAAGGAGAACTGGAGCGTTCGTGAGCTGAGGCGCCAACGCAACAGCATGCTCTTCCATCGTCTGGCACTGAGTAAGGACAAGGAGGGCATTATCGCCCTGGCCACCGAGGGGCAAGAGATACAATGTGCCGACGATGTTGTCAAAGACCCCTACGTGCTGGAATTCTTGAATCTTCCGCAACAGGAGCGCTACCTCGAGGGCGATTTGGAGCGAGAGATTATCAACAACCTTCAGACATTCCTTCTGGAGCTGGGCAAGGGCTTTGCCTTTATCGGCCGTCAGTATAAGGTGACACTTGGCGGACGTCATTTCTTTGTGGACTTGGTCTTCTACCACCGCATATTGAAATGCTTTGTCTTGATTGACCTTAAGCGCGGCGAGATTGACCACGGAGATATTGGGCAGATGAACCTGTATCTCAACTATTTCTCCGAAGAGGAGAACACCGAAGGGGATAACCCACCTATCGGCATCGTGCTGGGCGCATACAAGGACGAGGTATTGGTCAGGTATGCAACATCAGGGCTAACCAACCAACTCTTTGTCAGCAAGTATCAGCTCTATCTTCCCGATGAGACCTCACTGCGCCAGCAAGTGCAGAGAATCATCGAGCAAGAGTAGTGGGGGATATGGGGCAGATAAACGCTTCACGGGAGCGCCCTGATGGGCGGCTCCCGTGTGTGTTATAGTGAGTGATATAGTTGCTGTTACATGCCTATCTTCACCACCGCATCGGCTACCTTCACGATGTATACCTGACCGGTGGGTGCGGTGAGGTGGGTGGTGTCGCCCTCGGCGGTGGCGGTGGATACCAGCGTGCCGCTTGTGGTGTAGACCGCTACTTCGGTGCCGTCGGCCAGGCCGCTCACGGTGATCACGCCACCCTGGCACTGGATGAGCACGGGCTTCGCGGGGATGGTAAGGATGCCGTCGGCATCGTCCTCCTCATGCTTCTCGGTGCAGGGCACCCAGCAGATGGTGAGGCTCACGGGGTCGGAGTTCTCGTAGTGCTCCTTGGTGGCGTAGGCGATAAAGGTTTGGGTGGGGATATAGTCGAACTCCAATGCTTCAAATGTATTGTCATTGTTCGCTGTGACGGTGGTGATGACCTCTGCTCCCTCCGTCTCGCAGGTGAGCACTACCTTGCCATCCACGTAGCTGATGGTGGGTGTAGCGCACTTGCCTAAGATGAGTTCGTTCACGGTCACCTCGCACGATGCGCTCACTCCGCTGCCATCGTTGGCTTTGGCGGTGATGGTGGCGGTGCCGGGAGCGATGGCGGTTACCTTACCTACGTTGTCTACGGTAGCTACGCTGGGGATGCTACTCGTCCAAGATACTGATTTGTCTGTCGCGTCATCAGGAGTTATTGTAGCGGTTAGCGTCAGTTCCTCCCCCTCAGCAAGGGTAGCTGTTGACAGATTGAGAGTGATATTGTCTATGGTTATTTCGAGGGTCTCGAATTTTCCGAAGTTGCTCCACGGAGCAGTGGTTTTGTAGGCATTCAATGCACTGGCAGGCACATGCAGTGTGGCATAATTAATCCATGAGCCGTTGAAAGCATTAGTCTCTGTCGAAGGCACGTTCTCAGAATGGCAATACACATCAGTCAACTCGGGGCAGTTAGCCAAAGATTCGCTATAAATCTTCCTTACACTCTTGGGAAGCACGATTGTGGTGAGGCTGCTGCAACCACGGAAAGCACCAGTCACAATATTCGTCACACCCTCGGGAAGGGTGATGGAAGCGAGACTACTGCAAGCCTCGAAAGTCCTGCTTGCAATACCCGTAACGCCCTCAGGAATGGTGATAGAAGTGAGGCTGGTGCAACCAAAGAAAGCACACTCTCCAATACTCGTCATACCCTCGGGGAGGGTGATGGAAGTGAGATTGGTGCAATCGGAGAAAGCATAGCTCCCAATCTTCGTCACGCCTTCGGGAATGGTGATAGAAGTGATGCTGGTACAATCAGAGAAAGCATAGCCTTCAATACTCGTCACGCTCTTGGGGATGGTTATGGAGGTGAGGCTGCTGCAACCATTAAAAGTACTGTATCCAATACTCGTCATACCCTCGGGGAGGGTGATAGAGGTAAGGCCGGTGCACTCATAGAAAATAGTATTTCCAATACTCGTCACGCTTTCGGGGATATTGATGGAGGTGAGGCTGCTGCAACCACGGAAAGCACTACTTCCAATACTCGTCACGCTTTCAGGGATATTGATGAAGGTGAGGCTGCTGCAACCCTCGAAAGCACCGTCTCCAATACTCGTCACGCTATACGTTACGCCCTCGTAGGTGACGGTAGTGGGAATAATGATGAGGCCGGTATACTTCGTGTCACCAGAGCTTATCACTTTCGCCTGCTTGGCCTTAGGTACGAGGTTATACCAGATACCATCGAATTCGACTTTAGTTTGCGCATTGGTCAGCAGAGGCATCAGCACTGCTAAAAGCACCATCAACACTTTCTTTGCTTGAAGAACATTCGTTTCCATTTTGATTACTATTTTAAGTTAAACATTATCAGCGTTGTTCTTTGTGCTATCTACGTCCCCATAAAGAAAGCGCAGACTTGCAACCATATCTCCTGCAGGCTCACCACAAGCCCCTAAGTACTATGGGAAGTCTACGCTAAAGCGTAACTTCACCGTACTTAGGTTGTTTATGCTCGTCTTCTTCTTTCGAGGTGGTGATTCGCAGGAGAAATGAGCAATCAAAATGTAGTGTGCTCGAAAGCACGGGACAAAAGTAGTAATAATTTTATATTTGACAAATTGTAATTCGTATTATTTCTCGAGTGCTATTTTTTTATATCTTTGCCAACAAAATCTGTTATTGCAGCTATATGTAAATGTTGTAAGATTAAGGCCTTGAGTTATTACTGTTCGTGACATATATATTAAAAACCTTGAAAGTTAGATAAACATGTTTGATATCCCTCGAAATTTGATTTATAAAGAACGCCATTCCTTAGATGATTTTGGTGTATATGATAGAAAAAATACCTGCTACAGCCGATTTCTATATAAAGAATTGCTCTGCAGGGAGAGTGCGACGGGATCGAATGATAGAATGGAAGAAGCTCTATCTATATTCAATACGGCCTATTACCTTGTCACCTTATTTCTGATTGATCCATGTCCCGAGACAAGAGTTAATTGTTATTGTAATGCTGCTCGATATAAAAATTACTATTCGCCATTAATCGGGGACAAAATAATAATTCTGCTCTATTTTTACCTTGTACAGATGGAGAGTACAGGTAAATTAACTCGTACTATAGATAACTTTACTGACCTTTTATTTGAAAAAATGAGCGCTGATGATAGAAGCGAAGCAGAAGCACTTGTAAAAAAAACAGAAGGAGTTAAAGGGCAAATCGTATATTCTGAACTTTTCCCATTGAGAGAGGTCTCTGACGATTTGTTGAATTCAGTCGATTGGAAGGATATAACAAAGGGGTATAATCGTGAACGTGTATACTTTTTAACAAAGAATATATATGAGAGTGATGACAAAAAACATAGGATGCTACAGGTCATGCTTGACCAAATGAAGAATTATAAAGGGCTTAGTAAGGAGGCAATTGAGGGGAGGAGGAGTTTTATTACGTTATTGTGGATGCAAACAAGTTGTGGATGTTGGAATCGAGTTGTTAACGATGAAGAAAAGCTTTTGCCATTTATAAAAGAGAAAGATGATACTGAATTTTGTCAGTATGAACTAAAAGATGTATATAAGGCTCTACAGATTGACTATGATAAAAAAGTTAGGGAATGTGAGGACTTGCGCAATGAGAATTATGAATTGAAGCAACGCTTAGCAGACTTTGAAAACAAGAAGTCTAAGAGAAATGACACTATGAATTTTAGCAAACCCGTAGGAACGGTAGTAGGTCATGCCGATACAGTAATCATTAAATCAGATAAGCATGAGTGACGAGAAAACAATTAACTTCAACTTCAACTTCAACTTCAACGCCCCCGTGGGGCAGAACATTGCGCATGTAGACCGACTCGAGGCGCACTTCGACAAGGACATGACCATGCAGGTGGTGGATACCGCATCGCTTGCCACCACTCAAGAGGCACCGATCGGTGTGCCCAAACTCCCCGAGGTGCTTCTCACCGACAAGGCACGCGAGTTGCACGAGCGCCTCTGCGAGGCGGGCATGGTGGACGAAGGGTGGATGCCCGTGGGGCTGACGAACGCTGAGCGGGGTGTGCTGGCGTTTCAACTGGCTGTGCGACTCGACATACAAAACCAATGGCAGGTGTTTGCCTCTTTGTGGGGCACTACACCGGGCACCTTGCGCTCGGCATACAATAAGGCCAACGAACAACGGAAGACATTGTCATTCGTCGAAAAACTAAATATCACATTAAGCTGAATATCTAATCATTAGCACAAAGTGTACTAGGTACGCGTATCAGGTACGTACCAGATAGGGGCGAAAACATCACCGTACCTTTGCTCCCGTAATCGAGAAACGAAATCGATTGCGGGAGCTTCTTTTTTCTCCCTTCGCTCTTTGACATGCTGACACAAGACAACTTCCCAATAATCACTTAGTATTAACTTTTTAGAGACAGGGTTAAGGAGGCCCTGTATAAACATTATTATTTATTATGAAACAAATCCTCAAAGTAGTGACACAGAGCGAGACCATCGCCGTTCCCAGTCAGAAGGCCGAGGGAGGCCAAGTGATGAAATCGACCATCGTCCTGCAGGAGCTGGGCGGGAGGTATGAAGACACCTTCGTGGCCACGATGCTGGGCAACCTGGCACAATGCCGCTTCTATGCGGGCGAGCTGGTGGCGGCGGCACTGCGCTTCACCACCCGCGAGTATAACGGGCAGGTGTATCAGGATATCGTGGTGGCGGACATCGTGAAAATTCAAAACTAAGAGACCCTCCAAAAGTTGCTTGCGAAAATCCCTCATGCTGATTTTTTAATCTCACGCAAATCACGCGAATCTCACGAAGCACGCATCGTTTTACTCGCGTGTGCCTCCGGGATGTTAACACTCGGCAATGCCGACAAGCTGCGAGCACTTCTTGCGATGCAGCACCTTTTCGTGAGATTCGTGAGATTCGCGTGAGACAAAGAGAGAGCTGCGTGACGTAAAAAAGGGTACTTAGCATTAACATTAATCTGAGACGAAAGGTGCGAGGAAACTCGAGTTTCAAGGTGGCCACCTTCTCTAATCTTTCTCTCGCAATCGTATCAGAAAAATGACAAAAAAAAGTAAACGAATCGTCGTAAACGGCGATGTGAAGATGGACACCGTAACGGTGTATAGTGACAATCAAATCAAGGTGACAGCTTGCCCATGGATGGCCGACAAGGCCGACGAGGTGGCTCCAGACGGGCCTTTGAGGATGAAGGGATGCACCGTGATTGAGCCTGGGGCAAGGATGGTATTCCGCCCCTACAACGTGGGGTCGATGGGCAGTAGATACAAGCAGCTGTTTGCCACGGAACACTGCAGTGTGATGCAGACGCAGGGCGGCGTGGTCATCGAGAAGTGGAGGTTCAAGCCCGCAATGAACGCTACGGACATCTGCCGTGCACGACAGACGGAGGGTGAGAGAATTAACGCATATTACATGAGTAGAAAGGAGGAGACGGTATGGTAGACAACAGATATTTCACCTGTATTGGCAAGGGGCATGGTGCCCCTGCCATCCCTGCCACCCGCAAGGAGTGGGAGGAGCTGCGCAGCGCACCGTGGTTGGCGGACATGTGCCGCCGCATCGCCGCGGGCGACGAGGCACTGAAGGCGAAGCTGCCAGTGTGGACACCCGGGTGCGCGGAGTTCAAGAACAATCATCGTGCCCTGAAGGATGCCGTGAAACCCCTACGGAGGCTGATGCTCGACTTCGACGAGAAGGGCCACTCGGCAGAGATACTGGCCAAGGCGATGGAGCTGAACGAGCAGGGCCGATGGAAGATACTGCTCGTGGAGGAGAGCGTGCGACGGGGCACACACGTGCTCATCGCCCTGCCCCAGGGGATGACACCGCAGGAGGCGCAGCAGCGCTTCTCCACCGACGTGGGCTTCGTGGCCGACCCTGCGCTGAAGGATATCGCCAGCCGATGCATCTATATGGTGCCGAAGGAGAGTACGCTCTTCGTGAGCGAGGAACTCTTTATGAGGGAAGAGTTAAGAGGGAAGAGTGAAGAGTGTGGTAGCTCCCTCCGTGGTGGTGTCATCCTGAGCAACGCGAAGGATCTCGCGCAGGGACTTTGCCAGGACACTTTGCGAGATGCTTCACATACGTTCAGCATGACGCAGACTTGCGAAGCTGAATATGATAAGGAGTTTAATGGCATCCCCTACACCGATATCGTCGCCACCCTCGAAGAGCAGATGGGCGGCCGCCCCGAGCACGGGAGCCGCAACAACTTCATCTTCTCCATGGCGTGTCACCTGCGCTACGTGACCAACGACGACCCCGAGTGGATAGCCAGCATACTGCCCACCTACGGCGAGGGGCGCGACAAGTGGATGGCCACGATACGGAGCGCCTGTGCCCGTAGCCAGACGAAGACCATGCCGCGCATCATGAAGCGGACATTGGCCATCTGCAAAGAGCGGTTGGAGGACAATTCAGAATTCAGAATTCAAAATACAGAATTGGCACCGCCACCGATGCCGAGGAGGTTGCCGCCCCTCATCAAGCTGCTGGTGAGCCGCACACCGAAGGTGTATCGCGCGGCCGTGGCCCACGCGGTATTCCCCGCCCTGGGTGCCCACCTGTGGAAGACCCGCTTCCGATACATCGACAACGTCCTGCACGAGGCCACGCTGATGAACGTGCTCGTGGGCGAGACGGGCGCGGGCAAGAACTGCATCTCGGAGCCCATCAACCACATCCTGCGCGACATACGCCAGCGCGACATGGAGAACCTCGCCCGCGAGCGCGAGTGGAAGCGCGAGATGGTGACCAAGGGAGCCAACAAGGACAAGCGCCAGCGACCCGAGGGGCTGGTCATCCAGGAGATTGACCCCGACATGACCAACGCCGCCTTCGTGCAACGACTTGCCGATGCCGAGGAGCGATTCCTCTACACGAAGATGAACGAGATTGACCAGTTTGACGCCCTGAAGACCTCGGCACGCTCGAAGGCACATTTCCAAATCATGTGCCTCGCCTTCGACCCCGACAACGTGTATGGGCAGACGCGCGTGGGCACCTCCTCGGTGAGCGAAAGGGTGTGCATCCGCTTCAACTGGAACGCCGCCACCACCATCCGCAAGGGGCAGGCCTACTTCCAGGGCGTTCTCACCGACGGGCCCATCAGCCGCATCAACTTCTGCATGATACCGCCCCGCGAGATAGGCTCCGAGATGCCCGTATACGGCTCCTACGATGCCGCCTTCGACGAGGAGCTGCGCCCCTACATCGAATGTCTGACCAAAGCACGCGGCACCATCGAGTGCCGTCAGGCGATGACGCTGGCCAAACGGCTGGTGGAGGAGTGTGCCGAGACGGCTCGGTTGTCGCAAAACCGCGTGTACGAGAACCTCTCCTTCCGCGCCAATGTGATAGCCTACCTCAAGGCCATGGTGCTCTACGTGGCCCACGGCGAGCGGTGGGACAAGACGATGGAGGAGTTCGTCCGCTGGTCGTTGCACTACGACCTGTGGTGCAAGATGCACCTCTTCGGCGAGGCCATCGAGGCGCAGGAGGCGACGGGCGAAAACAAGAAGCACCGAGGGCCGCAAAACCTGCTCGACCTGTTGCCCGAGGTGTTCACCCGCGAGGAGGCTGGCGCTCTGCGCACCCGCATGGGAGTGCGAGGCGGATCGCTGACGCATATGCTCAACAACTGGAAGCAACGCGGATACATCGAACTCTATGGCGAGGAAATGACACGCGACGAGGCTGGCCGACAACGCTATATCAAGACGGAGGAGTATTTGCGGCGCCATCCGAAGAGGATGGTTGACGGATGACGGATGATGGTTGATGGTTTAGAGTGCCATTCGGATGGTACTCTAAACTCTAAAACCAAACTCGCTCGTGTCATCCCGACAAAGCGATAGCGCCGAGGGATCCCGCGCTGGAACTTGACTTTTTCGTGAAACTCTGCGAGATCCCTCACATGCGTTCGGGATGACACTAATCTCTAAACACTAAACCAATTAATCAGTAATCAGTTATTTTTAATTCGACAACCATGTGTAGATTCAAAATCAAACCCTACCCCTTCGCCGAGCTGGCACAGATGTACTACCCCGACCACCAATACGACAGTGCCCTGCGCCACTTCCGCGAGGAGATGCACCTCACGCGCGGCCTGTGGGAGGCCATGACGGCCGTGGGCTATCGCGAGAAGCAGAAACTGCTCTCACGCTCGCAAGTGAAGACCATCGTCACGTTTCTGGGCGAACCGTAAAGTCGAAGACGAGGCGGATGTGGAAGCCTTCGTCGCCGGACTTGATACGGATGTTGTCGGGCTGGCTCTGAGGGCCTAATTGCTCGAGGGGCTTGTAGCTCTGTATGGGCGGAATGGATAGCAGGAAGGAGATGTCGCCCGAGGGGAAGCGCACCATGCTGCGCTCCTGCTTGCGGGGCTCGGTTTCCTGCAATCCGCCCATCTCACCGGGTGTCTGGTCAACGGCCTCCTCGGGGGTGAACAGGCGGAGGTAGAGGCCTTCGTTGAGGGTGCCTACACGCCATGTGGAGCCGTCGTGAGCGAGCAGCTCCATCCAGCGGAAGTCGCTGCGGTAGCCCTTGAACTCGGGGTAGAGGGGCGGTGTGGGCTTGTTGTAGTCGCCCGTGATGGTGTTGTTGTAGGCGAGTGACCAACGGCCGAAGTGCTGTCCCTTGAGGCGGTTGCGCCATACACGGTAGGGGCCGCGGCCTATCCAGCGGATGCTGTCGACCTGCTGCTCGGGGTAGGTGAAGGTGAGGCCGATGGTCCACTTGCTGTCGTCGGTGAAGAAGGAGCGCATGCCGTGGCCGCGCTCGTCGTTGAGCATCACGGCATCCATGTGGAGAAGGCCGTCGGGGGTCTGACGCCACTGTATGCTATCGATGCCGCCCATGTACCAGAAGGTGTTGACGATGGTGCCGTCGGGCTCGGTGTACTGCTTGTGGCGGGTGACCTCGGCCTTCACGCCCACGGGGAAGGGGCCCACGAGGCTATCGGTGCGGAAGAGGCCCTGCTCGTCGAAGGTGACGGGGTGCCATGTCGTGGCCTGAGGATGGAAGGCCTGCTCGTCGGCCCGGTGGATGGGAGCGCTCCAGTTGCATACCTCTTCGCCTTGAGCGTTGTAGGCGATGAGCTCGAGCACGTCGCCCTGCCAGAAGGTCGATGCGGATGAGCTGTTGTCCGTACGTGTGGACTCCTGTAAAGTGGCATAGCCGCTTTCGCCCGGAAGGATGGACGGGAGAGCCACCTCGCCTTCGTGGACGAGTCGGCCATCGAGGGCCTTCACGCGGTAGCGCATGCTGCACTCGTCGAGGTGGGTGAAGAGGTAGCGGTTGGTGACAAGCACGCGCCCGTCAAACGAGGGCGTGATGTGCAGGCGGTCGATATAGATGGGGCTCCACACCTCGCGGATGGTGTAGAAGCTGGCCTCGGGCTGGCGGTAGGGGTCCATGCAGCCGTCGGGGCCGTGGCCTCCATCGCTATCGAGAATGCAGTCCTTGATGTTGAAACCGCGCTGGCCGAAGTGCTTGCCTGCTGACTTGCCCGTGGGGAGGTCGGTGCGGCGCACGGCCTCATCGACGTAGGCCCAGATGAAGGCTCCGGCAAAGAGCGGCGAGCGTGTCCAGTGGCTCCACATGTCCTCGAGGGCAGCGCCCTGACCCTTGTCGTACTTGCCGTGGAGGAACTCGGTGGGCATGAAAATCTTCTGTCCGTTGTGGAGGCGGTAGGTGCCCGTCTGATAGGCAGGGTAGTGGTGGGTGTCGATGTCGCCAAAGTCGCTCCAGGGATGCACCACATGGCGGCGCTGTATGTCGAGTTCGGCAAATAGGGGGTCAACGGTGCGGTTCCATCCGCCCTCGTTGCCGTTGCTCCAGATGAACACGCAGGGGTAGTTGACATCGCGCATCACCATCTCGCGCACCATGCGGATAGCAGTGGTGTCGTCGTAGCGGGTTTGCCAGCCGGCAAGCTCATCGAAGTAGAGCAGGCCGATGGAGTCGCACACCTCAAGGAAATGGCGGTCGGAGGGGTAGTGGCAGCGCACGGCATTCATGTTCATCTGCTTGAGCAGCTGGGCATCCTTGAGGCTCATGGCGGGGCTGAGGGCACGCCCCGTCTCGGGATGAAAGCAGTGGCGGTTGGTGCCCTTGACGACGAGTTTGGTGCCGTTGAGGTAGATGCCGTCGTGGGGGCGCACCTCGATAGTGCGGAAGCCGATGCGATGGCTCACGCTATGCCGATTGTCGCCCAGCGTGAAGGTGGCGGTGTAGAGGTTCGGGTGCTCGGGGTCCCAGGTCTTGGGGTTGGGGTATACCCAGCAGCCCTTCTCCTTATTATAAGGTACGGGAGTGCCGTCGATGGTGAGGGTGACAGGAGGTGTCGTCTCCTGCGTGGCGGACAGGGAGGTGGTCACCTGAGCGTATATCTCGCCATTGGCCCGCGCATCGATGCTCACATGGGAGATATGTTCCTGGGGCAGGATGTCGATGTACACGGGGCGGTAGATGCCTCCGAAAAGCCACCAGTCGGCACGGCGCTCGGCCGAGTTGACACTATAGTTGGCCGACTCCTTGCTCACGAGCACCTCGAGGGTTTGGCGCTTGCCGGGACGGATGTAGGGGGTGACGTCGTAGGCAAACTCGGTGAAGCCGCCCTGATGCACGGGGCCCACCTGCTGGCCATCGATCCATACGCGGGTGTCGGTCATGGAGCCTTCGAAAACCAGTTTGTAGACATCGCCCGCGGGCATCTTGAAGGTGGTGCGGTAGCGCCCCGTCTCGGTGGAGGGCTCGAGGCCCTTGGTCTTGTAGAAACGGCCGTAGGTGTACTCGCCATACCCCTGCAACTCCCAGCAGCTGGGTACTTCGATGGTGCGCCATTTGCCGCTCTGCTGTCCGCCCGAGCAGTAGAAGTCCCAGGTGCGGGTGTGCTCGGCATCGGTGCCGCTCAGGTAGATACGTCGGGTGGTATTGGTGGGGTCCTGTGCGGTGAGGTGCGTGGTGCACAGGAGGGCGAGGAGTAGGGGGAGGAAACGCATGATTTTTAAATTATGAATTCTGAATTTTGAATTGTGAATACTTGCGCAAACGAGCGAGATGCAAGCTGGATTGCAATCTCTCAGCGAGTGTAGCCAAGTATCAACGAAGTTAATTATGAAAGCCTAATTCTGTGCTTTTAGGTTACGCATTTTCAGTCTCTTGACATTGTTCTCATACAGCCAGGGGCGCTCGTCGGGCGTGGCGGTACTGAGGCGCACGCGACGGAGGGTGATGTCCTCGGCATGGTTGATGGAGAAGCCCCAGGCGGGTTGCAGGCCATGGGCCGATGGCTCGGGGTAGCTGCGCACGCCACGGCTCTTGTCCTTGCGGGCAGGCTCGTAGAAGAAGGGGTTGCAGCCGCGCTGCTGGGCCACATCGTCAAGCGTGATGCCTCCGCGGTAGCCGATGGTGAGGTCGCTGATACGTACGTCGCGCACGGGATGGCCTTCGAGGCCGGCGATGAGGCAGGCATAGCGGCAATCGGCATCGGTGACACGGACGTGGCTGATGCGGATGTCCTTGACTGAGGAGGGTGGCAGGGTGGAAGGACCGCGCATGCGGTCGCCCAAGCGGATGTAGATGGGCGAGTTGCAGATGTCGTTCATGGTGAGGTGGCTCACGCGGATATCCTCCATGGGCGCACCGTCGACCGTCTCAAGAGCCAAGCCGCGGCAATGCTCGAAGGCGCAACGGCGGATGGTGATGTGGCGGAAGCCGCCATTGCTCTCGGTGCCCAGCTTGATACGTCCTGTGGGGCCGTCACCGTCGGGAGCCTTGAGCGTGTGGGAGGTGCGGGTGCCGTCGAGGAGCGAGCCTACGTCGTAGCCGCTGACCTCACAGTCCTCGATGAGCACATGTTCGGTGGGTTTGGCCCATCCCAAGGCGTAGGAGCACTTGAGCACGATGGCATCGTCGTTAACGGTGTTGACACGGCAACCACGGATGACCACGCGCTCGCAACAATCGATGTCGAAGCCGTCGCGGTTGGTGTCGGCCGTGACATTCTCGATGAGCAGGTCGTCGACTCCCGTGAGCAACAGGGCGAAATGTCCGCAAGCGAGGAAGCTCACGTCACGTATCGTCACGTGGTGGCAATCGCGCAGGGCAAGGGCCTTGTTGGCTTGGGGCATACCCGTATATCCTCGGCGGGGCTCGCCACGGCTGAGCACGTCGGTGCCGTCGATGAGTCCCTCGCCCTCGATGGTCACGTGGTGCAGGCTATCGCCCCAGAGGAGCGAGTTGTGCCAATGGCTGTGTCCGAAGTCCTGGTAGCGCGACTCGTTGGGCTCGGCCTCGTCGTAGCCTTGGGTATCGGTCACGGGTGCGGCCTTCAGTGTGGCACCCTTCTCGATACGCAGGGTGACATTGCTCTGCAGGTGTAGCGAGTAGCTGAGATAGGTGCCCGGCGTGAGCACCACAGTGCCTCCACCATCGCGAGCGGCCTGTTCGAGGGCAACATTGATGGCGGGGGAGTCGATGTGTACTCCGTCGCCTACGGCTCCGAAGGTTCGCACGTCATATGTGGCACCCTGTACAGAAGCCCCAAAGGCTACCAGCATAAAAAAAGAAAGCAGTATTCGTAACTTCGGTATCATAGAACAGTGTTTGTTTTTAGATGGTACTATGTACAAAGGTACAACATTCCGCAAAGGGTACAAACCTTTTCCCAACATTTTTCGACAAATGAGCATAAGCAGCAAGGCCACTCTCAATGGAGCGGCCTTGCATAATATAAAAACCGAAAAGGAAACACGCAATTACTTTCGACCCTCTACTTTAAAGCGATACATGGCAAAGGTCTTGGCGGGCACATTGGCTACGTCGAGCGCAGCACCATCGGCAGTCTGTACCTGAGGCACGATAGCGGTGGGGTTGTCGAGGGTGTTGTCAGCATAGAGATCGTCAGAGTGGTAGGTGGTGACGTCTACCAACTGGGGCTTCTGGCTCTTCTTGAGGCCTGTGAAGTTGAGCTTCACCTCCTGTGCCTTGTCAGACACGTTGACAACCTTAACGATTACCTCTTTCTTGGCAGCATCCCATACGGCGCTTGCGAAGAGGCCATCCTGACCCTCATTGCCTGCAAGGGGCTTACCATTCTCTGTAGCCTTGAGCACGTGGGTACCGGTGTTGTGGGCATACATCTGCTGTACGTAGTATGAACATGAGCGTACGGAGCGGAGGTTGTCGTACCAAATGAGGTCGGGACGCCACTGCCAGCCGTCAACGTGAGCGAAGAGGGGGGCATAGGTAGCCATGTGTACGATATCGGCATTGCGCTCGAGGTTGGTCATGAAGGCTGCCTCGAGGAGCGAAGCGTTGAAGTGGTTCCACTTGCGGCCGTTGGCACCGTGGCAAGCATACTCACCGGCAAACACCTTGGGACCCTTGCGGTCGTAGTTGTCGTAGCGGTTGCCCTGGCTGAGGAACCAGCTCTCGGGACGGTAGAAGTGCTCGTCTACGAGGTCAACCTTGATGCGCTTCATCTCGGGCCACAAGTAGTCGAAGTCGCGACCTTCAGAGTTAGGACCAGATGAACCGATAATCTCAATTTCAGGATGAGCCTTGCGCAGACGCTCTACGAACTTCTCGAGGCGCACTACATACTCAGAGCCCCACTGCTCGTTACCCACACCAATGTACTTGAGATTGAAGGGTTCGGGGTGACCCATCTCGGCACGAATCTTACCATACTCGGTGGTAACGTCGCCATTAGCAAACTCGATAAGGTCGAGCGCATCCTGGATATAGGGGTCGAGGTCGTCAACTGCCACGTGGGCGTGCTCGCCATTGTTCTGATACTGGCATGAGAGACCTACATTCACTACGGGCAGAGGTTCAGCGCCAATCTCCTCAGAGAGGAGGAAGTACTCGAAGAAACCGAGACCATAGGTCTGGAAGTAGTCGGGGAAGAAACGATGGCGGAAGGTGTAGTGCCAGCGGTTCTCATTGAGCGGACGGTTCTCCACAGGGCCGAGTGTGTTCTTCCAATTATAACGAGTATCGAGGTCGGTACCCTCAACGATACATCCACCGGGGAAGCGGAAGCATCCGGGTTTCATATCAGCCAGTGCCTCCATGAGGTCCTTACGCAAGCCACCCTTGCGGCCTTTCCAAGTGTCGACGGGGAAGAGTGAGATGTGCTCGAGGTCTACGGCGTTGTTGCCGAGGAGGAAGATGCGCAGCTGGGCCTTGGGCTCGGTCATGGGCGACTTCACCACTACCTCGTACTGTTTCCACTCGTTACCCTCGATATTGATCTCGCGGCTGAGGAAGTCCTGCCCCTCACGATTAGTGACGGGCTGGGCCAGCTCCATGCGGATGCGGGCGTTCTTCTTGCCTTCAGGAACACGGGCATAGAAGGTGAAGCGGTACTCCTTGTCTTTCTCTACACCGATACCGAAGAATCCTTCGTTGAGAAGGGCTGTCCACTTATGTCCGTGGCCAGAGCTCTTGAGGCGTACGTAGTTGGGGTTACGGTCAAAGGGACCATCGTTTCTTACTTCAACGTTACCTGCAACCTGCCAGCCTGTAAAAGCGTAGGGGAAGTCGAAAGAGCGGTTCTTCACTAACTCGGCATACAGACCACCATCGGCAGCATAGTTGATATCCTCGATAAACAGGCCGTACATGGTTTTCTGAATGGGTGCACCATTCCTCTTCATCTCTACAGTGAGCTCATGGTTCTGAGCGGTCGCCGAGAGAGCAAGCGCCGAAGCGGCGAATGCGGTCAAGATTGTTTTTTTCATGTGTTACTTTGTTTTGGGTTATTATTATTGTTAATTATTTATCAGCAGTCATCCATCAGTCATTCGGACTCCACCCATCAGTCCCTGCAAGGATCTTTTCTATGCTATAGTCCTTGAGGTTCTTGAGTTGATGACTGAAGGCCACGCGTTCCTTCTTAGAGGCTGCTCCTGGCCCGGTATTCTTATACTCGGCAAAGAAGCAGGTCTTCTCCGACTCCGGTTTCTTCCAATTATGCCAGCCCACGGGGAGTATATGGGACCCCATCTCACAACGGATGAAGACCGATTTGCCATAGGGACGCCAGGGACGACCAAGGTAGACCTTCTCTACGCCATCGGCTGCCGTAAGGCGGCAGTCCACAAAGACATAGCCATAGGGTACATCCTGAGGAGTGGAGGGTGCTGTAAGGTACCCTCTGCCCAGACTGTGGATTACACAGCGGTTGAACACGGCCGTTGACGAACCAAAGATGAAGTCGACGGTGCCCTCTATATAGCAATCCTCAAAGTATTGGCGACTATGCTTGCCAAAGTTGTACAATGTATCCTGATTGCCCAGAAAGCGACAACGGCGGAAGATGACACGATCGCCACCTACGAAGCAGGCCACGGCCTGACCTACACGCCCAGCAGTATTCTCGAATGTGATATTCTCACAAGTGAAGTCCGAAGCATAGATATAGCATGTAGAAGAGCCCGAAGTACCCATCTTCTCACCAAAGCGGTTGGGTTTATTGGCATAGTCGTCGCCCGATATGACGGCACCATCGGCACCAATGAGCGATACATTGATCTTCGATGCGGGAATGACAAGTTTCTCCTTATATACACCTTTGCGAATGTATATGGTAGTGCGCACCTCCTTGCGGTAGTCGGGTACGGCATCGATGGCCTCCTGCACGGTGAAAAAATCTCCCGAGCCATCCTTGGCCACCACAAAGTCATAATGGCGCACATAGGGTGCCAAGGCAGGCACAACTTCAGCTATGGCATCGACGAGGAGGCCAGCCACAACGCGGGCTCCATAGACGTTGAGGTGGGTATTGTCGACACTGCCTTTGGGCACAGCGGGCACAGTATTGGGTTCTACCCACATGTACAGCTTCTTCGACTCCTCACGGCCAAGCCCTTGCACAAGATCGTGTGTAATCTTATTGGCATCCACAAAAGGCACATTAAGCTTCTTTGCTACATTGCGCGGACTGTCGAGATAGGCTCCGTGCGTATCGTACAGCGTATCGCCCTCGGTTTGATTGCCAGACGCAGTGATATGCCCTGGTTGGTCACAAGGAGCCAGAAAATTGCGGCGTACAATAGCATTCATTAGGATAGGGTTAGCACCACGCTCACGAGCTTCATTAACAAAGCGCTCAAGGTTGGCATCAAAAGTGGTACCGGGATCGGTATGGAGAGTCTCACGGGACTTCTCATCATTGTGCCCAAACTGAATCACTACATAATCACCGGGGTTGATACGGCTAAGCACTTTATCCCATCGCCCTTCATCGATAAAGCTCTTCGAGGACCGACCATTAACGGCGTGATTATCGACGATGATATCCTCGGTGAAGAAACCGCCCAACACATGTCCCCAGCCACGCTCGGGTTTGCCGCCCGTGATAGACTTATTGGCCATGGTAGAGTCACCTATCATAAACACAGTCGTTTTCTTCTCGCCATCAGTAAAAGCCGTGAGCGCTATGAACGACACAAGTAAGCAGAGTAATCCTCTTCTCATATTTCACATGTACAAAATACTCCTATTTAAACATCTCGTTGCAAACTTACGCAATATTCTCGAAAAAAACAACAAAAATGCACCAAGCACAAATAATCTTTGGCAAATACAAAACTTTATCGTTATCTTTGTAAAGATTTTAAAGAGTTATCCCATGAAAGGAATCATTCTCGCAGGAGGCACGGCAACACGCCTGTATCCTCTGTCAAAGGCAATCAGCAAGCAGATTATGCCCGTGTATGACAAACCCATGATTTATTATCCTTTATCTACCCTCATGCTGGCGGGCATACGCGAAGTACTCATCATAAGCACTCCGAGAGACCTACCTATGTTTCGCGAACTGTTGGGAACAGGCGAACAGCTGGGTATGCATTTTGAGTATAAAGTGCAAGAGGTAGCCAACGGACTGGCACAAGCATTTGTTCTGGGAGCCGACTTCCTTGCCGGCGAGCCCGGATGCCTCATCTTGGGCGACAACATGTTTTACGGACAGGGCTTTAGCGCCATGCTCAAGCGTGCTGCTGCCACTACAAAGGGTGCCTGCATCTTCGGTTACTACGTAAAGGATCCCCGTGCCTATGGTGTAGCAGAGTTTGACGAGACCGGCAAGGTAATCTCACTCGAGGAGAAACCCGCCAACCCCAAGAGCAACTATGCCGTACCTGGACTCTATTTCTATGACCATACCGTGACAGAGAAAGCCCGTGCACTAAAGCCCTCGGCACGCGGTGAATATGAAATCACCGATCTCAATCGCCTGTATCTGGAGGAGGGGACATTACGTATGGAACTCTTCGGACGGGGCTTCGCATGGCTTGACACGGGCAACTGCGACAGCCTACTCGAGGCATCCAACTTCGTGGCCACCATACAAAACCGCCAAGGTTTCTATGTAAGCTGCATCGAAGAGATTGCATGGCGAAATGGATGGATTGACAACGCGCAGCTTGAGCTACTCGGCAAGCAGCAAGAAAAGACTGCCTATGGGCAATACCTGATTGATCTGGCTGCAATGTAAGACTTAACTCCTACAAAGAACAAAACTTCCAAACTTTCATTTTTTAACTTTTAATTTATAATTGATGAAAACTTACCTAGTTACCGGTGCCGCCGGATTCATTGGCGCCAACTACATAAAATACTTGTTGAAGAACTACGATGACGTAAAGATCGTCGTACTGGATTTGCTGACCTATGCAGGCAACTTAGGCACCATAGCCAAGGATATCGACAATGAACGTTGCACCTTCCATCGTGGCGACATCGGTGACAGAGCACTCGTGGATAGCCTATTCGCTCAATACAAGTTTGACGTCGTAGTCAACTTTGCCGCCGAGAGCCACGTAGACCGCAGCATTGAAAACCCTCAGCTCTTCCTCGAGACCAATATCTTGGGTACGCAAAACATGCTCGATGCTGCACGCAAGGCATGGGTAACAGGCCGAGACGAGCAAGGCTACCCCACATGGCGCGACGGAGTACGCTACCATCAGGTATCTACTGATGAGGTATATGGCAGCTTAGGCGCCGAGGGCTACTTCACAGAGGACACACCACTCTGCCCTCACAGCCCCTACAGCGCATCGAAGACCAGCGCCGACCTCTTCGTGATGGCCTACCACGACACCTTCCACATGCCTGTGACCATCACACGCTGCTCAAACAACTATGGCCCATACCACTTCCCCGAGAAGCTCATTCCACTCATAATCAAGAATATCCTCGAGGGAAAGAAGTTGCCCGTATATGGAGATGGCTCCAATGTACGCGACTGGCTCTACGTAGAGGACCACTGCAAAGCCATCGAGATGGTTGTACGCGGCGGACGCCCCGGACAGATATACAACGTAGGCGGGCACAATGAGAAGACCAACATAGACATCGTACGCCTCACCATCGCCACCATACACCGCCTCATGACCGAACAACCCGAATACCGCAAGGTGCTGAAGAAGGTTGTGAAAGGCGAGGATGGATTACCATCGATTGACTGGATCAACGACGAACTTATCACTTTCGTAAAGGATCGTCTCGGCCACGACCAACGCTATGCCATCGACCCCACCAAAATTAAGGAGGAGCTGGGATGGTACCCCGAGACCTGTTTCGAGGTGGGTATCGTGAAAACCATTGAGTGGTACCTCAACAATCAGGATTGGGTAGAGGAGGTCACCAGCGGTGACTACCAGCACTACTACGAGCGCATGTATGCCGGTAGATGACAAACAGTGCACACGGGATATTTCCTGAGAGAGAAGAGTTCCACATGAGCACCACACCAAGATATTGGTTTGCCATACGCGTACGCCTCTTCCATGAAATGAAGATGCGCGAGAAGTTACATATGATGGGTATCGAATGTTTCGTACCTACCATCAGCGAAGTGCGAGTATGGCACGACCGCCGCGTCATCAAAGAGCGTGTCCTCACCCCACAGATGATCTTCGTACACGTCACCGAGGCCGAGCGCATCGAAGTGCTCAGCTTTAGTTCTGCCCTATACACCATCTGCGTGCCGGGCAAGTCGGTACCCGCCCGCATCCCCGAGAACCAGATGGAGGCGTTCATTTTTTTCGTCACCCATGCCAACGAACAGCAGATTGCTTTCACCGAGGAACCACTCAAGGAGGGCGACCACGTGCGTATCATCGAAGGTACCCTAACAGGTCTCGAAGGCATCATCGTGCACAACAAGAACAAGCGATACTTCGCCATCAAGGTCGACCTGCTGGGCTGTGCCATCATGGAAATAGAGGATACTATGATCCAGAAGATAGCCTGACGGCATATCTCCGCCGGCAGATGCAAAAAAAGGTAGCGACCACTCGCTACCTTTTTTATTTAACCGCCACTAAGGATCATTTACTTCTGCTGACTACCGGATTTCTTATGCCCCTGCTGCATGCCCCTGAGAAGTTCGCGTTGGAATCTGTCCTCTGCCATCTGCACACGCATGAGCTTCTTGGCAGAGAGTATCTTCCTAAACTTTTCCAGATACTCCTTCTCGAGTGTAGCGCACTCAATCTTCACGTCGGCCAAGGCTACAATCATGATGTCGCACTCCTCTTCGGTGCGTTCGTGAGGTTTCACGGCACGTGCCTGCTTCCATACACGACGATTGGCCTCATGCTTCTTTCCCTGCAGTTCAAAATAGAGTGGGAAGAAGGCTGCGCTCTCCTCATCGGTAAGCTCGGCATGCTGAATGATAAACTCCTTCTGCTTGTTCTGGAAGTCCTGAGGCGTCATGCGCTGACGCTTCTGTCCATTCTGCTCCTGTGCAGACACAGCAAGACATATCACACTGAGGAATAGTAAAATGTAACGTTTCATAACATCATTCATTTTCGTTGGTCAAATAGGAATATAGGGCATACTCGTTGTAGAGCGAGGATGACATGAAGTGGTCAGCCTCCTCGGTATACAACTCCTCGGCCGTGGCCGTATTCTCCGATGGGAAACGGGTCTCCTGCACATACATCAGCCCCTGTACTACAAAGATGGTGCTCACAAACAATGCTGCCATATATAGCCACGGCCTCACGCGTGTCATGAGGCTTACAGGGGCAGCAGGAGCGGTACGCATCGCTTCGGGTTCGGGCAGATTGTTCATCAAGCGGTCGTGAAACTGCTCGAAGTAGCCTTCAGGGACCTCAAAGGAGGTCTTCTTCCCGCATCGTGCCATCAAATCTTTTTCGTCCATCATAATATTACTCTAAGTAAACTGTATATTTATGACTATATCCAATACAAAAGGTTTAAATGTCGTCTTCGAAAAATGAAGCTACCTTCTTTACCGCCAGATGATACGAGGCTTTCAGGGCCCCCACGCTGGTGCCCAGGATGGCAGACATATCTTCATAGCGCATATCATCAAAATATTTCATATTGAACACCACACGCTGTTTGGGCGGTAGTGTCTGTATTGCAGCCTGCAGGCGTACCTGCAAAGCATCGCCATCAAACCACGGATCAGCCTCGAGTGCGGCACTGCATGCTTCCATATCGTCTGTCGAGAGCGTGGTAGGCCTATTGAGGAAAGTGATGGTCTCATTGGTAGCTATGCGGTATAGCCATGTAACCACCTTGGCATTGCCCAGAAAGCCATCGATACCCGTCCATGCCTTCATGAAGGTATTCTGCAATAGGTCATCGGCATCATCGTGCGAAAGCACCATGCGCCTGATATGCCAATAGAGCGGCTCACTATAGGCCTTTACCACCTCGGAGAAGGTGGTATGCCGTGTCTTGGGGTCGCGCAGCTGCTGGATAAGTATGTCTTCGTCGGTAGGAAGAGCCACAATGTACCTTTGTTTGGTTATATAGTGCAAAAATACAGCAATCTTTCGTATGATGCAAATCAGATTTACATTTTAAAGACTAAAACATCTGCCTTCCTCGGCCAAGAAAGTATTGGCGAACACCTCTCGAGCCTCATTGAGCAGGATTTTCTCGTCGGTATAGCGTGCCGAATAATGGCCTATCAGCAAGCGTTTTGCTCCACTGAGCCTTGCCATCTCAGCAGCTTGGCGGGCTGTGCTATGATGCGTCTGCTTGGCACGCGCCAGATGATCTTCGGCGAAGGTTGCCTCATGGAAGAGCATATCCGCATCGCGGATATACTGCACATTGTTGGGATTAAACTGCGTATCACTGCAGTAGACATATTTGCGGGGAGTATCGGCCGGGGTAGTGAGTCGGCTGTTAGGTATCACCTTCCCCTCCTCAGTGATGTAGTCCTCACCGTTCTTGATACGGTTGATCTGGCTGAAGGAGATATTGTAGAAGTCTATCATCTCACGCTTGATATGCGCCGCCGTAGGTTTCTCCTGAAACACAAATCCGCAGCAAGGCACACGATGGCTCAGAGGGAAAGCACGTACACTCACAGAGCGATCTTCGTAGATGATATCGGTACATCCGTGTGGGAAGGGGTGAAACTCCACGACATAGGGCATTCCCTCGCAGAAGAAGTCGAGTTGCGGGCGCAGCAGCGTCTCCAACTCGGGGAAAGCATGTATATGCAGCGTAGCCGTACGTCCCAGGAGCCCAAACGTAGAGATTAGCCCAATGAGTCCGAAGCAGTGATCGCCATGCAGGTGCGATATGAAGATATGGTTGAGCCTCGAAAAGCTGAGCCCTGAGCGCCGGTATTGCATCTGCGTGCCTTCACCGCAGTCTATCATATAGAGTTTGTCGCGCAGGTCAATCACCTGAGCAGTGGCGTTATGACGTGTGGTAGGCAGTGCCGAGCCGCAGCCAAGGATATGGACTTCAAATTTTTCCATGGTGGGTAGTATAATCTTTATAGAAGCTGTTTGGATTTTATTTCGAGTTTAGCTAAGAGGCATTTGGGGATAGATTTATCCTCTCGGGGCGAAGCAAATAGTGGTCTATTTGCAAGAATTGAGAGGGTAAAGATGCCCGAAATAGCCTCAGATAATCCGAAAAGTTCTTCTAATACATATTAACGTTAAAATCCAAACAGTTTCTAAAGGTAAAGGCCGACACAAGGCCGGCCTTTACGGTGAAGTTATAGAAGTGGTCTGTATTACTTCTTGCCTTCGAGCTGCTCCTTGAGTGCAGCAAGTGCGTCGATATCACCGAGTGTGGTAGCGGCAGCCTTGTTCTCGATTACGGGAGCTGCATCTTCCTTCTTGGCGCTCTTCTTTGCAGCTGCAGCAGCCTTCTTCTCGGCACGCTCAGCAGCCTTAGCTACATCTTCGAAAATGCGGCTGTGAGAGAGGATGATACGCTTAGCGTCCTTGTTGAACTCGATTACCTTGAACTCGAGTTTCTCATCAGCCTGTGCCTGTGAGCCATCCTCCTTAACGAGGTGCTTGGGAGTAGCGAAACCTTCCACACCATAGGGGAGAGATACTACAGCACCCTTGTCGAGCATTTCGATGATGGTACCCTCGTGGATAGAGTCAACCTTGAAGATTGTCTCGAATACATCCCAAGGATTCTCCTCGAGCTGCTTGTGACCGAGGCTCAAGCGACGGTTGTCGGTGTCGATCTCGAGAACCTGAACATCGAGCTGTGCGCCAATCTGAGTAAACTCAGAGGGGTGCTTGATCTTCTTTGTCCAAGAGAGGTCGCTCACGTGGATAAGGCCGTCAACGCCCTCCTCGATCTCAACGAAGATACCGAAGTTGGTGAAGTTGCGCACCTTAGCAGAGTGCTTAGAACCTACGGGATACTTGGTCTCGATACCCTCCCAAGGATCAGCCTTGAGCTGCTTGATACCGAGTGACATCTTACGCTCGTCGCGGTCGAGAGTGAGCACTACAGCCTCTACCTCGTCGCCAACAGCCATGAAGTCCTGAGCAGAACGGAGGTGCTGGCTCCAAGACATCTCTGATACGTGGATAAGACCCTCTACGCCAGGAGCGATCTCGATGAATGCACCATAGTCAGCCATAACGACAACCTTACCCTTCACCTTGTCGCCAACAGCGAGGTTAGCGTCAAGAGCATCCCAAGGATGGGGAGTGAGCTGCTTCAGACCGAGAGCGATACGCTTCTTCTCGTCGTCGAAGTCGAGGATAACCACGTTGATTTTCTGATCGAGCTCTACGATCTCCTTCGGATCGCTTACGCGGCCCCAAGAGAGGTCTGTGATGTGGATAAGACCGTCCACGCCACCGAGGTCGATGAATACACCGTAAGAGGTGATGTTCTTAACGGTACCTTCGAGTACCTGACCCTTCTCGAGGTGAGAGATGATCTCCTTCTTCTGAGCCTCGAGCTCAGCCTCGATGAGAGCCTTGTGAGAAACGACAACGTTCTTGTACTCCTGGTTGATCTTAACCACCTTGAACTCCATGGTCTTGCCAACGAATACATCGTAGTCGCGGATGGGCTTAACGTCGATCTGTGAACCGGGCAAGAAGGCCTCGATACCAAATACGTCAACGATCATACCGCCCTTAGTGCGACACTTAACAAAGCCCTTGATAACTTCTTGTGCTTCGAGAGCAGCGTTAACACGCTCCCAAGATTTAGATGCACGTGCTTTCTTGTGTGAGAGGATAAGCTGGCCCTTCTTGTCTTCCTGGTTCTCGATGAATACCTCCACCTTGTCACCTACGGCCAACTCGGGGTTGTAACGGAACTCACTCATAGGAATGATACCGTCTGATTTGTAACCGATGTTAACGATTACCTCGCGCTTGTTCATACCGATTACGGTACCTTCAACAACTTCGTTGTTGCCCACCTTGTTAAGGGTGTTGTCATAAGCTTTCTCAAGCTCTTCGTGTGATACGCCAGTCAGCACATCACCTTTCTCATACGCTTCCCAGTCGAAACCTTCTACGGGAGCAATGTTCTTTAAGTTTTCCATTAAAAGTTAATAAATTAATAAATAGTTAATTACGTTAGACATTATGTTGATATATCTAAATCGGCTGCAAAATTAGTGCAAACCGAGCGAAAATGCAAATTTATTTGAGTATTTCTGAGATGCAGCCTACCTTCTGGGCTTGCAGAGCAAGCACTAAAATTAGTGCAAACCGAGCGAAAATGCAAATTTATTTACTATTTTTCGAGGTACCGCGCAGGGGAAACGGTGCATTCGCGTGTACTCGTGTTGATATTCATGATAAATTCGTGAACAATTTATGGCAATTCGTGTTCGCAATAAAACAACCAGCATTCCAGGTGTCTACTTTTTTCTTTTTTGACATGAATTTCCGTGAAACGAAGTTCTTGGACGAGCCAAGCGCAAGCAATCGCTGGCCGCAGGGAAAAGCAAGGGGCCAAAGGCAATTTTCATAAATAATTTGCAAATTCTAACTCCTAATTCCTAATTATTTATTACTTTTGTCCTCTGATTCTCAGCCGAAGTGGAGCGAAACTCTTGTTGAGTTAAGCAGAAGCGGGTGGGTGGGAGTCAATGTTTATTGATAAAAGGCGTTTACACGACCTTTTCTTTGACGTATCTGAACTTCGCAACTTCTAGATCCATCGCCAAAGAACAAGGCAACGGTAGATGTCCCTGGGATATGTATATATACATTCCTTACCTTTGTTTATACCTATTTATGATAGGATATAAAACATTTGTTGGTTGAATGCTATTATCATATCGGCGTGGGCTTCTGCGTTGCTCGTTCTTCGATGGAGGGCAATGCGAAGGCCTAGATACGTGGGATGAGCGACTGTGACAGACTCCCGCGCTTTTTATTTTAAATTATAGGACAGCTGAATCTGGGGAGTCTATAGGCGGAAATGTTTTGCTATGAATACGAAAAGTAGAAGCTGTTTGACACGATGTTGGGCTTTAAGTATGCTGCTCATGTTGTTTACAAGTGTTGTGTATGCCGATGTGGTTCTTGTTGATGATGTAGAGTACGAACTGTACACCAGTAATAAGACCGCAAAGGTGCTTTCTGTGAGTCAGGATGCTAAGTCGATAACCATTCCTGCTATTGTTACATATGAAGATGAGGATTATGAGGTGGTTGAATTGGGGTATGATGTAACATTTGCAGGAAACACCAATTTGACATCCGTGACGATAGAAATGCCTCTGACGCAGATTCCTGAATCTTTTTTTATGAAATGCACTAAATTGTCATCAATAAAACTTCCCGAGGGAGTGAGTTTTATAGGGCGTGGGGCTTTCTCGTATTGTGAAAGTATAACTTCTTTGGACTTTCTCCCGAAAAGCGTAAATAGAATCGGCTACGAAGCATTCTGTGGATGTACTGGCTTGACAGAAATAGTTATACAGAAAGGTGTTGACTATTATAGTAATGTATTTGATGGTTGTTCAGGTGTTGCTTCAGTGACCATTGAAGCAGTAGAGAGCAACGTCTTCATTGGCTATGGAGGATTCACTTCTTTAAAAAGCGTTCGAATAGAAGACTGCGATGCTTCTTTGTCTGTCAATTTGCCTAATGATGCTCCTATTGAGGAACTTTATATCGGCCGTAACGTTGAGCTAGGTTTTAACAAGACCAACTTAAAGGCCGTAACATTTGGTGAAAAAGTGACATATGTTCCAGAGGGAATGTTCGACGGTGCTTCGGCATTATCTTCTGTAACTTGGGGCAATAAAATCAAGTGGATTGGGAAACGTGCGTTTTATGGAACGGCTCTCGTTGACTTAAATCTTCCCGAATGTGTTGATTCTCTTGCGGAGGAAACATTCGCTGAGAATCAGATGCTGGAGACTATCAAGTTGCCATCAACTTTGAAGCATATAGGCTCAAGCTGCTTTTTTGATAGCCAAGTGCGTGAGGTAGTGTTCCCTGAATCGTTGGAAGCAATTGATGGATTTAACGGTTGCGATTCTTTGAAACGGATAATTATCTCAGATAACGCAAAGGTTATCAAGCATGGAGCTTTTCGTAATTGTAAGAAACTGGATGAAATAGTTATAGGAAAAAATGTGGTATCCATAGAGTTCGGTGCATTTGCGGAATGCGAGAAAGTATATCATCTGTACTACAATGGTTCTCTGTCTGATTGGTGTAGAATAGATATAAGTGGTCAAGAAGATACTTATGGTACGCGTAACTTCTATGTAAAAAGTGATGATGGGACATATCAAGTGATTAAGGACTTGGTTATCCCTGAGGACGTTGAAGTCATAAAATCTAATGCCTTCGGTGGCTTTAGAGCCTTTAACTCTGTAACGATTCCTGCAACAGTACGCTTGGTTGATGAAGGAGCTTTTGGGGGGTGTAACATGAATTCGATATATATAAATGCTGATACTATTGCAAGTTTGGCTTTTCAAGCCTGCAATAGTTTGAAGAATGTAACATTGGGAACAAACGTAAAGATGCTGAAAAATTATGCCATTTATTGGACAATAACTTCCTATGCTACAACATACGAAGGTAGTATGGGACAATGGCTGAAGTTGAAAAAGGAACTGAACGCCTTGAAATGTGGCGCACTTACAATTGGCGGCGCGTTGTTGACAGAGTTTGTAGCCGAACAATATTCGATAAGTGAAATTCCTGCAAATGCTTTTTATAATTGTACATCCTTGAAAACTGTCGTCCTGCCATATAGTGTTAAGACCATAGGAAGCCATGCTTTTGAGGATTGCAAGAATCTTACAGAAGTGGAGGCAAAAGGAGTTACGGCAATTGCCAATAGCGCTTTTGCTGGGTGCGATAATTTAGTTAAGGCAGATTTTGTCTACGATAATGCAACGCGTGCCGGAGTCACTGAGTCTATTTCCATAGGCGCATCTGCATTTAGCGGTTGTTCTAAATTGGAGGAGATATTATTGCCGGAAAGTATTGCTGAGGTCGGGCGTGCAGCCTTTGATAACACACTTTGGTATAACATTCAACCTGATGGGATTGTGTATCTTAAAGATTTCGTTTATGCTTACAAGGGGCAAATGCCTGAAGATGCAACTTTGAGTATTAGGAATGGTGCTACAATAATCTGCGATAATGCTTTCCAAAGCCAGAACAATTTGAAAGAAATACTTATACCTAATAGTGTGAAGGAAATAGGGGATTACGCATTCAATGGCTGTTCTAATTTGGCATTTATCACTGTTCCAGAGAGTGTAACGACAATTGGAGAGTCTGCGTTTAATAGTTGTGGACTGAGACAATTCAATCTCCTTTCACCGATTGATACTATTCCCGCTAATATGCTTAACGGCTGTCGCAAGCTTGAGTCTATCTCTATTCCAAAGAGTGTCAATTATGTCTCTCGCGGGGCGTTCTCTGGATGTTCTTCTGTGGAAAATATAAATATTGAAGATTCGGATATTCCATTAACCTTCGAAGGCTATTACTTGACGTATTATGGTGAGCCGTATTATATGTATTACCCCGAAGTTTCGCCCCGCTTGCCTTCATTAGCAAAACATATATATTTGGGCAGAGAAATACAAATGCCTGAGTTCCTATATGATTATGGATATGGTTATGGGGAAGAGGATTTGAATAAGAAGATAAATATTTTTGCTGCCGATAGTCTAAGGACTCTGACTATCGGAGAGAATGTAACGATACTGGAACTGCCGCAGATACCGTTATATGAGGAATGGCAATCTGGGGGATATGCAACTCCCCTCACAAAAATCACGTGCTTGGCAACTGTCCCCCCAACCTTCTCGGTTGATGGAAATGGAGATGTTCGTGATCCTTTTATTCATAAATATGTGGATTCGTGGGCTGTGGATTTCATCAAAGCAGTGGTGCCGCTTTCTGTACCTCAAGAGGCAGTCGAAGCATACAAGAATGCCGATGTATGGAAAGGATTCTATACAATTCAAGGAGAAGACTTTAGTGGTATTGACGTAGAGCAAGTTGGTATACCAAACAATGCTTGTTATGATTTGATGGGACGCAAGATAACGAATACCGAAAATCTGAAAGGCGGTATCTACATCATCAATGGCCAAAAGGTGATGGTGAAGTAACTTTTGGCAGCCCCACCGATTTTACGTATCTTCGCACTTGTTGCGAAGATACGTTTTTATATATGGATACTCACTAAAGTTGCGCAACATTTACGCAAAAGTATATCCACCTGCATGCAGATTTACACCCAAAAGGGTATATTTTGACTTGGTGAGATAAATTTTATACCCGAAAAGGTGTAAAATAGAATAATTCTACTATCTTTGCCCCCGAAAGGGTATAAAACCATGGAGCAGACCACACTGTCAAAATATGTGAAGGCTATGCGTAGGCAGTACAACCTGACGCAAATGGAATTGTCCGAGAAGTCGGGCGTAGGCTTGCGCTTTGTGCGTGAACTGGAGCAAGGGAAGCAGACCTTGCGCCTCGACAAAGTGAATCAGATACTCAACCTCTTTGGTGATGAGGTTGGGGCAGTACCCATGAATAAATCTGACGAATGATGAAACAGGCTGCAGTATGGTGCCGGGGAAGAAGAGCCGGCACGTTGACGGAAGATGCGATGGGCTATACCTTTGTGTATGATGCCGACTATCTTGATTCGGCAGATGCCGAGGCGGTGAGCCTTACGCTGCCCTTGCGCCATGAGCCCTATCACGACAAGGTGCTGTTCTCCTTCTTCGATGGTTTGATACCCGAGGGTTGGCTGCTTGACATCGCTGGCAAGAACTGGAAGATTGATGTGCGCGACCGAATGGCGTTGCTGCTGGCTTGCTGTAAGGATTGTATAGGTGCGGTAGGTGTAGAACCCATAATAACGGATGAGGAGTAGGAGTATGGCAAGGTGTCTTTATTGCTACAAGGAGTTGGGCGAGGAGGAGAAAGACTTCCATAAGGCCTGTTCAAAGAAGATGTTCGGCACGCACGATGTGCCCGAACTACCATACACACGCGAGAATCTGTCGGACCTTGCCAGGCAGGTGATACGTAGCCAGACAACGCTCACGGGCGTGCAGGCCAAGCTTTCGCTGGATATCAATAGAGGGGAACGAGGCGGAGCAGACCGCTTCACCATCGTTGGCCTGTGGGGACGATTTATCTTGAAGCCACAGACCGACCGGTTTGACTGCCTGCCCGAGGTGGAGGACCTGACCATGCATCTTGCCGAGTTGGCAAAGATGAAGGTGGTTCCCCACAGCCTCATACGCTTTGCCGATGGTGAACTGTGCTACATTACTCGTCGCATCGACCGTACAAGCCGAGGCGAGAAGTTACCCATGGAGGATATGTGTCAGCTGACCGAACGGCTGACCGAGTATAAGTATAAGGGTTCGTATGAGCAGGTAGCCAAGGCCATACAACGATATTCGTCTGTCCCCAAACTGGACCTGGTGAACTATTGGGAGCAGGTGGTATTCTCGTGGGTTACGGGCAACGCCGATATGCACTTGAAGAACTTCTCGCTGTATAGCCTAACGAAAGGCAACTATATATTGACGCCTGCATACGATATGCTGTCTACAGCGTTGGTAATGCCCGAAGATACCGAAGAGCTGGCACTGACCCTCAATGGCAAGAAAAGAAGGATCGGGAAGGCCGACTTCATCGCGGCCATGCAAGCATCGGGCTTGGAGCAGAAGGTGATAGAGAATATCTTCAAGAGATTCCTGCGAGCCGAAAGCAAGTGGTACGCGTTTATAGATTCCTCATTCCTCCCCGATACGATGAAGGAAGCGTATCGGAGGATTATTGAAGAGAAGTTGAAGTTGCTGATGTAGCTTAAAAACAAGCATGTGAAACACGCAATATTTACGCAAAAGTTTACGCAAAAGTTGCATTTGTAACTATTGTGTAAATCAGTGCGTAATGTGTCAACTTGCGCAAATCTTTGTTTTGCTACTGTTTTTTGTTTATGGGGTATGTTGAAAGATGAAAGACGCAGCGTCGCGAGTGCAGAAACCGCTTGCGGGATTATGCCGAGCCAGCAAGTCTTCTTAAATGCGAAAGCATTTATAAAGATGAAAATTCAAAAACATCAAAAAATCACAATTCACAATTCAGAATTAAGCGAAGCTCACAAAGTTTCCCTTCGTGGGGCAGTAATAGCCGCTGTCGTGATGCACATGCTTCGATTTCTTGATTTTCATAGGCGATAGGGATTTTTCTATTGTTTCAACTATTTTTCTATTCGCGGTCAGAATATTTTCTATTCGCGGGTAGAATACTTTCTGCTCGCGGGTAGAATGGTTTCTATTTGCAATCAGAAACATTTCTGCTTGCAGGTAGAAACATTTTTCTCTTTGTCCACAGGGCAGACGCATTATAAATTCAGTTTATTTCTCGCAGATAATCAACCTTTTGCCTCACGCAGACTCCGCAGGACTTACGCAGAGTTTGCGAGTCGCTTCGCCCTCGCTGCCATCCGGACGGTACACGCGCCGACGCGGTATAAAAGCGTCGGCGGCATAGTTCAAATAAATTTGACTCTGCTCTCGCTACGCTGCGGAATTGTGAATTGTCATTTGTCAACTGTCAATTGTCAACTGTTCCGCCGCAATGATACTTCACCAATCCCTCGAGCGGACTCTGCACCACATCGCCTATCTCCATACCGAGGCCTTCGGCAGCCTCTTTGAGTTCGCTCTCGAAGGCTTTGGCTACCGATCCCACGAAATGCAACGGCAGCCACGGGCGACGATATTGCTTTACGTTGCGCACGAAGAAATCTGTAAAGCTCTCTACCAGCAGACGATGCACCTCGGGCACCTCACGATGCTTCGAGAGGAAGGGGGTGAGACTCGCCAGGAACCTATTGGCAAGAGGCTGGCGGTATACCCTCTCCAGTATGATTTCTTGGGTAAGAGCATATTCAGCAAAAAACTCATCTCTAACATTGTCGGGCAACTGATTTTTCAGGCAGTCGCCCACAAGGCGGCGTCCCAGCACAGCACTGCTTCCCTCGTCGCCAAGAATATACCCTAAGGGTGGAGTATTGGCTATAATTTCATTGCCATCATAGAGGCACGAGTTTGATCCTGTACCCAGCACACACACGATGCCCTCCTCATGCCCACAAAGAGCGCGTGCAGCTCCCAGGAGGTCGCTATGGATGGTGATATCGTCTACACTCAGCACTTTCTCAAGGGCAGTTCTCACCCTGTTGCATGCCGTTTCGTTGGCACAGCCGGCTCCGTAGAATATAATCTTGAGTTCTCCGCGTAGCATGAGATTCACATACTGTTCCAGCTGGGGAAGCAGTTCACTGCTTATCACCTGCTCTATCACCTCTTCTTTCTGGTGATAGGGGTTCAAGCCCTGTGTCTGCACTGTCGCCAATATGGTATCCTCCTTGCAAAGGCACCAGTCTGTCTTTGTTGATCCGCTATCTGCAATTAAATACATGGGTAAAGAATTCTGAATTATGAATTATGAATTGTGAGCGTTGTCTCGCTGTTCACGATGAGTAAGTACTACTTTCACGCCAAACTTTTCGCGCAGGTGAGCCGCCAGGTGCTCGGCCGAGTAAACTGAGCGGTGCTGGCCGCCAGTGCATCCGAAATTGACCATCAAGTTCTTAAACCCGCGTGAGCGATATTTCTCGACGGAATAGTCCACGATGCCGTACACATGTTCCAAGAACTTCTGCATGGCCTCTTCCTTGTCGAGGAAGTTGATGACAGGCTCATCCATACCCGTGAGCTGCTTGTATTCGTCGTAGCGTCCGGGATTGTGTATGGCACGGCAGTCAAACACGAAGCCTCCTCCATTGCCGCTGGCATCCTCAGGGATTCCCTTCTTATAGGAGAAGCTGGTAATGCGCACCGTCAGTTCGTCTGCCTCCTCGGAAGGCTCGAACAGCGGCAGTGCAATCATCCTGCGCAGCAGGTCTACCAGATAGGGCATATCGGCAAAGTCATTCTCGGCCAACAGGGCACGCAGGTTATCAATTGCCATGGGTATGCTCTGCACGAAGTGTGCCTTATGCTCAAAGTATCCGCGGTAGCCATAGGCGCCCAGCACCTGCAACGTGCGGAACAATACAAAATATTGCAAACGCCGGTCAAAGGCCTTCTCGTCAAACGATCGATAGCGTCGTGCCGACCTCAGATACTCCTCTACCAGTTGGTGCCTCATCTCAGGAGTGAAGCGTGCCCGTGCTTGCCACAGGAACGACACCAGGTCATACTCTACAGGTCCGCGCCTACCTCCCTGGAAGTCGATAAGCCAAGGCTTGCCGCCATGTATCATGATGTTGCGCGACTGGAAGTCACGGTACATAAAGGTCTCCACACGACTTTGTAACAGCACATCGGCCATGCGGTCAAAGTCGTCTTCGAGTCGTTCCTCCTCAAACTCCAGGCCCGTAGCCTTGAGGAAGCAGTACTTGAAGTAGTGCAGGTCCCACTGTATGCCACGACGGTTGAGTTCAGGTGAAGGATAGCAACAGGCAAAGTCAAAGCCCTCTGCGGTACGCCACTGCACATCGGGCAGCAGCCTCATCACCTGACGCAGCAATTCCATGTCGGCTTCGTCATACCCTCCACGCCTGTGCGCTTCGGTAATGAGGTCAAACAGCGAGGTATCGCCCAGATCCTCCTGCAAGTAACACATGCGGTCGGCCGATACGGCATACACCTCGGGCACGGGCAGCCCTTTCGAGCGCATCTGCCGTGCTATGGCTATGAATGCCTCATTCTCGCCCTGTGCGGTGCCCACCACGCCCACGACAGTATGCGCCGCTGTGCCCAGCCTGTAGTAGCGGCGGGGCGAGCCTGCAGGGGTGAGCACACGGCACACCTCAACTTCGTGTCCCGTATAGTCTCTATATAGTTGCTTCAATATCTCCATCGCTCTTCCGATTTCGCCGTAAAGGTACAAAAAAGGAACGGATAAACAGCGGCTCCGCGTGAAAACTTATCCCCATGTTTCGATTGTTTGTGGCGCTGCGATGATGCACAATCCATTTTTTTCTTTAATTTTGCATTTTCAAGCACACACCGTTATGGAAAAGCATACCTGCGATAACGCTACAAAGACTTCGGCATGCCGCAAGTCCTGGCCTTGGGCCTGGGTGCCCTCGCTCTATTTCGCCGAGGGACTGCCCTACGTCATCGTCATCACACTGTCTGTGGTGATGTACAAGCAGCTCGGCCTGGGCAATGCCGAAGTGGCCTATTACACTGGCTGGTTTTATCTGCCGTGGCTCATCAAGCCGTTGTGGAGTCCCTTCGTGGATCTGCTCAAGACCAAGCGCTGGTGGATTGTGGCCATGCAGCTGCTCATGGGAGCCGGCATGGCAGGCATTGCTTTCACCCTCCCCATGCAGCACTATCTACAATGGACGCTGGCCATCTTCTGGCTCCTGGCCTTCAGTTCGGCCACACACGACGTGGCTGCCGATGGCTTTTATATGATGGCTCTCGACGAGGGCGACCAGTCGTTCTTCGTGGGTATCCGCAGCACCTTCTACCGCCTGGCCACCCTGGCCGGCCAGGGCGGCATGCTGATCATTGTCGACTGGTTCATCCGCCACAACGGAAACGATGCCCAGCAAGCCTGGATCCACAGTTTCTTCCTGATAGCCGCACTCTTCATTGCTGTAGGCGTATACCATGCCTGCCGGCTTCCCCGTCCGCATACCGATGTGCCACGCCAGTTTGCCGCACGTGACCTATTCAAGGAGTTTGCCCACACCTTCGTCACCTTCTTCCAGAAGGAGGGTGCTCTGCCGGCACTCCTTTTCATGCTGCTCTTCCGCTTCCCCGAGGCCCAACTGGGCAAGATGAGCATACCCTTCCTCATGGATCCCCTTACCGAGGGCGGCCTTGGCCTCACGCTCAAGCAGATAGGTGTGATACAGGGCACACTCGGTCCTATTGGGCTGACACTGGGCGGCATCCTTGGTGGTATCTGCATCTCACGGGGCGGGCTCAAGCGTTGGTTGTGGCCCATGGTATGGGCCATTTCCCTGCCCGACATCGTATATGTATACCTCAGCTACGCCCTCCCCTCCAACCTCTACGTCATCTCCTCATGCCTATTCATTGAGCAGTTTGGCTACGGCTTCGGCTTCACGGCCTACATGCTCTTCCTTATATATTACGCACGCGGCACGCACGAGACCGCCCACTACGCCATTGCCACCGCCTTCATGGCTGCTGGCATGATGCTGCCCGGCATGATGGCCGGTGCCCTGCAGGAGTGGATGGGCTACCGCGGCTTCTTCATATGGATAATGGGATGCTGTGCCGTCACCTTTGCGGTATCGGCTTTTCTGAAAATCGAGGAGGGATTTGGAAAGAAATGACGATATGAGAAACGCTATGATATTTGCCGCTGGGCTCGGCACCCGACTAAGACCCTACACCGATGACCGCCCCAAGGCGATGGTAGAGGTCGATGGCCGCCCCATGATAGGGCACCAGTTGCTGCGCCTGCGCGCTGCCGGTTTTACCCGTGTGGTCATCAACGTGCATCACTACGCCCAGCAGATCATCGACTATGTGACTGCCAATGACGGCTTCGGACTCGATATAGCCTTCTCCGATGAGACGGGCCACCTGCTCGATACGGGCGGTGGCATACGCAAGGCTCTGCCCCTCTTCGATGCCGACAGTCCGGTGCTGGTACACAATGTGGATATATTCTCCAACGCCGATCTGGCCGCCCTCTACGCAGCCCATCTCGACGAAGGAGCCGATGCCTCACTCCTCGTGAGTCAGCGTAGCACCTCGCGCTACCTCATCTTCGACAACAAAGACAATCTCGTAGCCTGGAAGAATATACAGACGGGCGAGGTGCGCACCGCCTACGAAGCCCTGCTGCCTTCGCTCCAGCACCTCAGTGCAGACGATACAACCTACCGCCTGCGTGCCTTTGCCGGCATTCACATCATCTCCCCCACCCTGTTTCCGTTGCTCGAGCAGCAAGACGAGGTATTCTCCATCACCAACTTCTACTGGCAGCATGCAGCCGACTACCGCATCCGCTGCGTAGAGGCGCCCCACGACTTCCGCTGGGTCGATGCCGGCAAGCCCGAGGCACTCACCATAGCTGCCGAGATAGCGAAACTTGCAATTGACAATTCATAATTCCGCAGCGTAGCGAGAGCAGAGTCAAATTTATTTGAACTATGCCAAGCAAGCGAGGAATCTTAATGCAAAGCATTATAATTCATAATTCATAATTCACAATTCATAATTCAACATCATGCACAAGGTCTCGGACAACCCTTTAAAAAACCGAACTATCAGCGCCACGCCGCTGATGGTTGTCACAGCGCTCTTCGTGACGCTCTACCTCGTATCCAACATCATGGCCGTCAAGGTCATCAGCCTCTTCGGTCTCTTCTACTTCGATGCCGGCACCATCACCTTCCCCTTCGCCTATATGCTGGGCGATGTGCTCACCGAGCTATGGGGATTCCGCACAGCCAAGCGTGTGATATGGCTCACGTTCGTGTGCAACATCGTGCTGGTCATCTGCACCCAGATTGGCGTATGGCTTCCCTCGCCCGACTACCTGGCCGACACGGCCTCGGCCTACAACCACGTGTTCACCTACGTGCCCCGCATCGTGCTGGGCTCACTGGCGGGCTTCCTCTGCGGCGAGCTCTCCAACGCATGGCTTATGGAGCGCATCAAGATCAAGATGCGTGGCCGTCACCTGTGGGTGCGCACCATCGGCAGTTCTGCCGTAGGCTATATGTTCGACACGCTCCCCTTCGTGCTCATCGCCTTTCTCGGAACGGTCAGCACCCACGACCTGCTCTATATGATTGTCTTCCAATACGTCTCCAAACTCGTCATCGAAGCCCTCTTCGGCACCCCCATGGCCTATGCCGTGATACGCTGGGTGCGACGGGGAGTGATAAGAGTTGAGAGTCGTGAGTCATGAGTTGTGAGTTTCGCCTTCGCCAACAGCCCCTTGCTTTTTCAACTCAACTCATAACTCACAACTCATAATTCACAACTCTCATGCAGCGTTACTCCCTCATCCACACCAAGCTACCGCGCGAATTTGTACTCTTGCAGGGTACCGGTTGCCGTTGGCGTCAATGCACCTTCTGCGACTACCATACCGACACCAGCGACTCTCCCTACGCCATCAACCGCTCCGTGCTGGAGCAGGTGACTGGCCATTATGGTGTGCTCGATGTCATCAACTCCGGGTCGGCTCCCGAACTTGATGAGCAGACGATAGCCCTTATCCAGCAGGTCGTGCGCGACAAGCACATCCACACCCTATGGTTCGAGGCCCACTACATGTACCGACACCGTTTGGCTCAGTTTGCAGCATTGTTCGAGGGTGTCACCGTCAAGTTCCGCTGCGGCATCGAGACCTTCGACCCCGCCCTGCGCGACCGCTGGCACAAGGGTGTGCCCGCCACCGTCAGTCCCACCGACGTAGCCCGCTACTTCCAGGGAGTATGCCTGCTCTGCTGCACCGAGGGTGAGACCCGCGAGCATATCCTCGCCGACATCGCCATCGCCCGCCAGCACTTCGAGTACTTCAGCATTAACCTCTTTTGCAACAACGGCACCACCCTGCGCCGCGACGAATCGCTCGCCCAATGGTTCATCAGCGACGTATACCCCACCCTGCACGATGCCGAGGGCATTGAGGTCCTTATCGGCAATACCGATTTGGGAGTAGGGAGTTCATGTTGAGGGATAACAAAAAAAAGAAAAGAGAGCAGCGAATTTCGCTGCTCTCTTTTCTTTTCATTTACTTAATACCCAGTTTCTTGCGGATAGCCTTGGGCACTGCATCCTTGTGCACCACGATGTTCATGGTCTTGTAGCGTGCGAATGCCTTAGAGGCATACCATATACCCTTGTAGGTACCGCTCTCGCCCCATGAGTTCTTCACCATGTAGTACTCGTTGCCCAGCTGGTCCTTGGCGATACCGTAGATCAGCATGCCGTGGTCGTCAGTGGTCTCCCAGTTGTCGTAACCGAGCTGACGCTCCTCCTGAGTGCACCACTTCTGGGGCTGTGGCTTGTCGTTGAGCTTCTTCTCGGCAGGAGAGAGCTTGAGCCAGTGTGCCATGTCAGATCCGCTGAGCTCCTGTGCCTTCTCGGCATCGGGCATCACAGCCACACCGTTGCGTGTGAATCCAGCCTCGCTCACGTCAGAGCCCCATGCGATGGTGTAGCCCTCCATGATGGCATTGTCAAACACCTCCATCAGCTCATCGATGGGAAGGTTGTATGAAGATGCCCAGCGCCAGTTGTCCTGAATCTCAAGGATGAACGGCTCGTAGAAGGGATGGTGTGTGTAAGATGTAAGTGAAACATAGTCGTCAGCGTTAAGCCCAGTAGACTCATAGTATGACTTCGGAGTATACTCCTTGCCATTTACGGTGAATGTCTCGGGGCGCTCGCCCAGGTAGATATCGTGGATGCTCTCGATGGCTTTCTTCCACAGCATGTTGCCCTCAGCATCGCTCTGCAGCTTGCTCTGACGGCCCTTGGCGATAGCAGCTACCACGGCGTCGCTCACAGCAGAGAGCTCGGTATGGTTGCTCAAAGTGTCGCCATACATCACGCCGGGGCGCATCTCGGCCTCGGGCACGAGACCAAAGGTCTCCATACCGTAGAGTACGTCGTAGAACGAACCACCCTGTGAGAAAGAGGCGTCGCCATGAGTGCGCACGGCCTTGTCGGCACGGTCGAGATAAGTATTGTGCACGATGTACATCTCAGAGAAGTCATACTCGCCCTTGCCCATGCGGAGCAGCTCAGCCTCGAGGAAAGCCATGGTAGAGTAGCACCAGCAGGTACCGGCACGATTCTGATTCTTAATAGAGGTAATGGGGTTCTCCTTCACAGTGGTGAATACGAATTCCTCATCCTTTTTCGCATCTTGTGCGAAAGCGCCGAAGGTCATCAGACCAGCGAGCGCAAGTGTAAAGAGTCGTTTTGTCATATCTTTAAAATGTATAAGTTGTTGATTACATCACAAATTAGGCACAAAGATAGTACAAGCCGAGCGAAATGCCAAATTTATTTGAGCATTTCCGAGGCGCAGCCTATCTTCTGTACTGCGAAGCAAGACTAAATTAGTGCAAGCCGAGAGAAAACGCAAATTTTTCATTAACTTTGCCACACATACACCTATAAATATACTCAAAGCTACCATGAAACATCCGAGAAAGACCTCCGCCCTCCTCTGCACCCTGCTCTGCTGGGTACTGGCGCTCCCCGCCATCGCCCACGACACCCTGCGCGTGGCCTGCATAGGCAACAGCGTCACCTACGGCTACGGGCACCGCAACCCCTCACGCACCTCATACCCCACCCGCCTGGCACAGATGTTGGGCGAAGGTTACCGCGTGCGCAACTTCGGGCACTCGGGAGCCACACTCCTGCGCCATGGGCACCGCCCCTACATACAGCAGCAGGCTTGGCGCGATGCCCTCACCTTTGCGCCCCACAAGGCCATCATCCACCTGGGGCTCAACGATACCGACCCGCGCAACTGGCCCAACTACCGCGACGAGTTCGTTCCCGACTACCTCGCCCTCATCGACAGCCTGCGCCATGCCAATCCTCAAGTAGAGGTATACGTGTGCCGCATGACCCCCATCTTCCACGGCCATGCCCGCTTCCAGTCGGGCACTCGCGACTGGCATGCCCAGATACAGCACGCCATCGAGGAGGTAGCCTACCTCTCGGGAGCCCACCTCATCGACCTACACGCACCGCTCTACCACAGGCCCGATCTCTTTGCCGACGCCCTACACCCCGACCCAGAGGGAGCCACCATCCTGGCCCGCACCGTATACCGTGCCCTCACGGGCGACCATGGCGGCCTTAGCCTCCCCGCCATCTACAGCAGCCACATGGTAATACAGCGCCACAAGCCCTTCGTGCTACGCGGCACCGCCAATGCAGGCAGTTCCATCACCGCCCGTCTGGGCAGGGAGCGCCTGCGCACCACAGCCGCCGAGGATGGCAGCTGGCAGGTCACTTTCAAGCCCCTTGATACCAGTCCCGAGTCGCTCACACTCACCGTCACCGACGGGCACACCACCCTCACACTCACCGACCTGCTCGTGGGAGAGGTATGGCTATGCTCGGGACAGTCAAACATGGCATTCATGCTGCGCCAGTCGGCCGAGGCACAGCAACACATCGCTGCCGCCCCTACCAAGAACATACGTATCTATGATATGCGCCCCCGTGTATACACCGATGCCGTGGCATGGGACAGCGCTTCCCTGGCCGCCCTCAACCGCCTCGACTACTTCGTGCCCACCCAGTGGCAAGCCCTCGACGAGCACAATGCCTCCCAGTTTTCGGCCATCGCCTACCACTTCGGGCGCATGCTGGCCGACTCGTTAGGCGTGCCCGTGGGCCTCATCTGCAATGCGGTGGGCGGAGCCCCCATCGAGTCATACACCTCGCGCCACACCCTCGAGTACCACCCCACACTCGTGGACATCCTCACCGACTGGCGCCACAACGACCGCATACAACCTTGGGTACGCAGCCGTGCCAGTCAGAACATACAACTGAGCACACACCCGCTGCAGCGCCATCCCTATGAGCCATGCTACCTCTACGAGAGCGGCATAGCGCCTCTCGCGGGCTTCCCCTTGCGCGGAGTCATCTGGTACCAGGGCGAGTCGAACGCCCACAACGTAGAACTTTTCGAAACCCAGTTTCCCGCCCTCGTATCGAGCTGGCGCCATGCCTGGGCCGATGACACCCTGCCCTTCCACTTCGTGCAGCTCAGCAGCATCGCACGTCCCTCGTGGCCCCACTTCCGTGATGCCCAGCGCCGCCTGGCACAGCAGATACCCCATTGCCACATGGCCGTATCGAGCGATTTGGGCGACTCCCTCGACGTGCACCCCCGCCACAAGCGCCCCATCGGAGAGCGCCTCGCCCGCATAGCCCTGCACCACGACTACGGCTACAGCCGCCTCACTCCCTCGGGCCCTGCCATAAAGCACGCCGAGCGCAAGGGTAGCGGCCTCATCCTTACCTTTGACCATGCTGACGGACTCACTTCTGCCGACGGCAACGCCCTGCGCACCTTCGAGATTGCTGGCGACCATGGGCTCTACTACCCGGCAGACAAGGTCATCGTCAAGGGCAACACCATCACGCTGCAGAGCAGGCAGGTGAAGCGCCCCACCCGCGCACGCTACGGTTGGCAGCCCTACACACACGCCAACCTCGCCAATAGCGATGGGCTACCGGCAAGCACGTTCGTAATTGAAGTTAATGATTAGCAGCGGAGCTGTGGTTAATCGCACCGAAGGTGCTGGTTAAAGCGCTTTTGCGCGGTTAATCGCAATCAAAGATTGCTGGTTAATCACCCCCTTCGGTCGTTGGTTAATCGCCGTTTCACGGCTGGTTAAAAAGCTACGAGCAGCGGTTAAAGGAGAAAGTTTATGGTTGAGAGATGAAAGATGAAAGTTTTCCATCGACCATCAACCATAAGCCATAAACCGTTGGAAAATCGAGCTACTGCTCGATTTTCCAACTATCCTTCCAGTACAGCAGTGGAGTGCCGTCGGTGTCGTATTCGATGGGGAGCCAGATGTGGCGTGAGTTCTTCAGGCTGCGCGGTATCCAGCGGTCGGCCATGAAGATGTATTGGTCGGTACCCTCAATCTTGAAGATGTAGGTGCCCTGCGTGTGGAACGACTTGTTGGCATCCTCGCCGCGGAAGGGGCTGGGCAACTGCTCCCAGGGTCCCCACATCGACTTGGCGCGGAACATGCGTGCCTCGTTGGGGTCCCAGCCTGTGCAGCCACTGGTGATCATCCAGTACACGCCGTCGCGCTTGAAGATGGTGGGTGCCTCATTGTGTCCGCCGGGGGCGAGGCGTATGTAGCGGCCCGTGTAGTCGAGGTAGTCGGGGGTGAGCTCGGCGATGTTGAGCGTGAGGTTCTCCTCGGCCGAGTGTATGTGGTATGCCGTGCCGTCGTCGTCGACGAATACGGTCATGTCGCGGCTCATCTGTCCGCCCGGCAGGTCGCGCTTGAGCAGCAGGCCCTCGTCCACGGCGCGGCGCCACTCGGGTGTCCACCACTCCTTATATTTGGCTTCGTCGAGCGCCATGGCCCGCTTGATGTCGCGCTTGGTGAAGTCCATCGGCCATTTGCCTGCATTGGGGCGCAGCGAGCGGATAAACTTGAAGGGGCCTGTGGGTGTGTCGCTCACGGCGAAGCCCACGCGTGCCGCCTCGTAGCCGCGACCCTTGAGCTCGAGGTGGAAGAGCATCACAAACTTCTTCGTTGTGGGGTTATACACCACCTTGGGGCGCTCCATGATGCATCCGCGCTCGATGACGTCGCCCTTCGTTTCCGATACGGCCAGTGCCACGCCCTCGTTCTTCCAGTTCATGAGATCCTTCGATGAGTATACGCCGACGCCCACCTCGGTGGTGAAGCCGCGTGCAGGGCGGTTCTCACCATACCAGTAGTAGGTGCCCTCGTGATATATCACACCTCCACCATGCGCATTGATGTGCTCGCCCTTGTCGTCGGGCCACACTTCGCCCGGCGTGATAGCCGTCAGCGCCTGTGCACATACTGCGTTTATACCCAGCCACAGCACCATCGCCACGGCCATCATTGTTCTCATAATACCTGTCGTTGTTCTCATATTGTATATTGTTTATGTTTCAAAAAGAGTATCTTCATGGCAGCCATAAAGATACAAAAAATATACTATATAGACAACAAAGAGAGCAAAAAGTTTAATTTGCTCTCTCCCGTCATGCTCTCGGCGGTGCTCATCCAGCCGCGCCCACCAGCGCCTCGGCCTTGGCCCGCAGGGCATCGTAGGGCATCGCCCCCATCTGACGTTCAATATTTCCGTCGATGTCGATAAAGAAGAGCGTCGGCACGGAGCGTATGGCGGCAGCACGGGCCAACGGCTCGTTCTTGTCCACATCCACCTTGAGCACCTTGAGGCGTCCCTCAAACTCCTTTGCCAGCCGCTCTATCGAGGGAGTCAATGCCTTGCAGGGGCCACACCATGTGGCGTAGAAGTCAAGCACTACAGGCATCTTACCCGTGTAATCGTAGCCGCGCAAATACGGCAAATAAATCTGTACATTCTCCATCTCGTTTAGTTTTTATAGGTTAGTAATCATGTTATCATCATTTACGATGCAAAGATACAGCCCCGCACTTTTGTTCACAACAGCCCCACACTATCGCCACATAGAGGATAACTATAAAGGAGATCCCCATGTGATTAAAAGTTTCCTCCGTGCCGTGAAGCTCTACGTGATGAACGGCTGCCCCGTGAGTTTACCCGTTGCTTCACTCACTCTCGAGCAGTGCCTTTATCTTCTCATCGGTCTTGTATAGCTTGTCTTTGCACTGCTTGATGAGCTTCTGCGCCTCCTTGAGGCGGTCGGCAAGCTGGTCGATATCGAGTTCGTTGTTCTCTATCTGCGAGACGATAGTCTCAAGTTGCTGTATGGCTTCTTCGTATTTCATATTCTTGCTCTTAAAGGAAAACTCTACACTCTAAACACTAAACTCTAAACACTAAACACTAAACACAGAACTGCTCACCTGCCCATCGGCAAACTCCGTTGTGAGCACCGCACCTACGGGGAGCGATGCTGCATTGCGCACCACGCGGCCATCGCATCGGGTGATGCTGTAGCCTCGCTGCAGGATGTGTGCAGGAGAGGCACCTTCGATGATTTTCTCGATCAGTTGCAGGCGGTGTTGCTGCTCCACGAGAGAGTGGGCTCCAGCCACCTTCAATCTGCTTTCTATCTGCTCTATACGGTGCAGTTGCCTGGTATGCACAAGGGCAAGGAGTGAGGGCAGGCGCGTGGCTATCTGTTGCAGACGAGCCTCCTCACGATGTATACATTCGGTGAGATTGGCGGTAAGCGATGCTACCAACGTATCGAGCGCTGCCGCCGCATCGGAGAGGGTGGCAATGAGGTATTCGGCTGCAGCCGTAGGCGTCTTCACCCGAGTGTGGGCCACCAAGTCGAGCACGGTATCGTCGCGCTCGTGGCCTATGCCCGTGATGATGGGCAGGGGAAACTGCGCACAGTTGGCCGCAAGGGGGTAGGTATCGAAGCCCGAGAGGTCGCTCGTGGCTCCACCACCACGGATGATGACTACCACATCCCACTCGTCGCGCTCGGCTGCGATGCGGTCGAGCGCGGCGATGACGGTCTCCTCTACCCTATCGCCCTGCATCACGGCGGGGAACAGCTTGGGGTAGAAGACAAAGCCGTAGGGATTGCTCATCAGCTGGTCGCAGAAGTCGCCATAGCCCGCTGCACCAGCGGCCGAGACGACGGCGATGCGTTGCGGCAACAGGGGCATGGAGAGCTCCTTGTTGAGCGTGAGCACACCCTCCTCCTCGAGTTGCATGAGTATCTCGCGACGGCGGCGGGCCATATCGCCCAGCGTGTAGGTGGGGTCGATGTCGTGTACCGTGAGCGAAAGTCCGTACTGCTCATGATACTCGACCGACACCTGCAACAGCACCTTGATGCCTGCCGCGAAGCGTTGCCCCGTAGCATTCTCGAAGTAGGGCCTCAACATCTTATATATATTGGCCCAAATGGTGCCGCGCGCCTTGGCCAGCAGCGCATTGCCCCGTTCGGCCTTCTGCACCAGTTCTATATAGCAGTGCCCGTTGTAGGCCTCGCGCACCTCGCTCAGTTCGGCCTGCACCCAATAGGCATCGGGCAGGCCTTGGTTCAAAGCAAGGCGTATGAGGCGCCCCAGTTCGTATAGTGAGAGTGATTCCATTCCTTTAGGTCAAAATATACATATTTATGCCTCGCTGCGAAGCGATGAAGGCACCGCCTACAAGGCGATTGCCCACGTAGAACACGGCCGACTGGCCCGGAGTGACTGACGACACCGCCTCATGGAAGCGGATGAGCAGTTTGCCTCCCTCCACCTCGCGCACCACCTCGCAAGGTACGGCACGACTGCGGTAGCGGATGCGCACCGTGAGCTGCTGCTCGGCGAAGAAGCGCTCGGCATCGACTAGCTGCACCTGCTCCACCAGCATATACTGCGCTACGAGTTGCTCGGCATCGCCCAGCATCACGGTATTCTTGTCGGGATTGAGCTTGAGCACATAGGCGGGCTTGCCCAGCGCTATGCCGAGCCCCTTGCGCTGCCCTATCGTATAATAAGGATAGCCCTGATGGGTGCCGAGGGTGCGGCCTGCACTATCGACAAACTTGCCAGGCCCCACCAACTTGTCAATCTGCGGACAATGCTCACGCAGGAAGTCGCGGTAGTCGCCCTCGATGAAGCACACCTCCATGCTCTCGCCCTCGCGTGCCTTGAGCGCAAAGTTCCTGTCGGCAAGGTATTGCCGCACACCGGGTTTCTTCCATCCTCCCAGCGGGAAGAGGCAGCGGGCAAGCACCTCCTGGCTGAGCCGCCAAAGGAAGTAGCTCTGGTCCTTCTGCGCATCATCGCCCGTGACGATATAATAGTGGCCCTGCTCACACACCGTCTGCACATAATGCCCCGTAGCGATGTAGGCACAGCCGAGGCGGTCGGCCCACTCGGTGAGCATGCGGAACTTGAAGAGCGGGTTGCACATCACACAGGGATTGGGTGTACGGCCCTGCATATACTCATCGATGAAGTATTGCACGATGCTACTGCGGAAAGGCTCGCGCTCATCGGCCACGTGATGCTCGATGCCCAAGCGTGAGGCGACATCGCGAGCCTCGGCTATGAAGCGGGGACAGCCATCGGCATCGAGCTGCGAGGGCACATCAAACACGCGCATCGTCACGCCCACCACTTCGTAGCCCTGCTCCTGCAGCATCAAGCACACTGCCGTGCTGTCGATGCCACCACTCATACCTACCAATACTCGTCTGTTCTGATCCATCGGTTGTCTTATATATGAGGGGCGAAGTTAGCACTTTTTCGGCATACAGCAACATGTGCCGCGTAAAAAAGCAAATTTCAACAATCGATGTTAGGGATTTATGCTATCGGCTATGACCACACTGTACTTTGTCACACCATAGCCACACCAGAACCCTTGACCACCTTGGATATTGGTAGGCATGGATATATCGCTTGCAAACAACGGATTGGATGACAAAGCGACCATTTCATTATAGGCTTTATGGATGCCGTAGGTAGTTTTATCAATCTTGGCAAACTTGATAAGAACAGAATCATTTTCATGAAAATAGGGCCTATATGTGTTTTTGTAACTGGTCAGCGTATGAATACCGGGCTGCACAACCTGTTGATTGTGATTATCAAGACGTTCATCATCCATCACGCCTAAGAACGAGGGGTAGTATCGTGTCTCCCTATTGAATATTCGCGTCAAGAACATATAGTAATCCTTGCGCATCGGATCATCATCGTAATAAGCCGTAATCTGATACATGCTATCGGCCTCCAAGCATGGGCTTACCGTCAGAGCCTCCAAAGAATCAGGCATAGGAATGGTTGTATGGGCAGTCAGCACACGTTCGCCGTACTCTACAGTAAGATAATATGTACGTCCAGGAACCCCCTTCATCCTCGAAGTACTATATATATAAGGAGGGAAATAACGGTCATCGTAGTCCCCCGTAAGAATCACCGATTCTGTGCCATCAGATACCATCACCTTACCCCATGGCAACACGATAGACTCATCCTCGTCAACCTCATCACTAGTAGTCACCGTGAATGTTTTGGTCAGCATTACCACAGGAGCACCGCCAGATTCTATCCACCCTTCCACAACAATCTCTTCGGGGCTGGCTTGGAAATCTTCTTGGCAAGCAACTAGCAGAGACATCAAAAACATACAATATAGTATTCTTCTACACATATATATATATCAGATTAGAAGTACATAAAATAGCTTACCGAAGGTACGGCTGTGGAGAATATATATACCGGCCTTTTATAAAGTTTGCTCCCCTTGAAACGGTTATAGCTATAGGATATGGGATTCTTGGCAAACGTAGCATTATAAACGGAGAACTTGACAGAATGTGTCATATTCTTAACACTGGGCAAGCGATAACTCACAGAAACATCCAATCGGGTAAGTGTCGGATACCGCGAGCTGTTGTGCTGTGCATAATTGACAATTCCACTCTCACCTAGGATATAGCCATTCTTTATCTCCGTATACGGAGTACCCGTTGCATAGATATAGGTTGCACTTACATTCCATTTATCGCTTACTCGCCAGTTGGCCACAGCATTAAGGTCATGCGTTCTGTTATGCGCCGATGGGTAAACCGTCTTTTCCCCACTTCTCACAAAACTTCTCGGGGCTTTGGCCCATGAATAACAAATCCAACCTGTCAACTTGCCAGTATTCTTCTGCAACATAAAATCAACCCCATAATTATAGCCATCACCTATAATAAGGTTGTCATTCAGATTATACTGCTCCGTAACTAAGCCCAACGCATTACCTTTGTATTCAACCTGGTTTGTCAGACGAGTAAAATAGGTTTCTACAGAAACTCTATATCGCCGCTCCATCATATCCTGCTGGAGTGCCAACGAAATTTTTCCAGCACGCTGAGGTGAAATATACTTATCCGAGGAAATCCAAAACTCTGTGGGCAAGCCATTGGATGAGAATCCCACCTGATGGAGATACTGGGTATATGTTCCTGCTATCAGTTGCCATATTGTAGTACCGGTAGGCTGATAGCGCAGCGTCACTCTCGGGTCCAAATAACCCTGCCAACAATCGTTATAAAAGCCCGAGGCACGTAATCCGCCAATGAGTTCCACTGCATCATTTAGCATGAAATCGGCTTGCCCATATAAGGCTCCTTCAGAGGCTTGCTGCAGTTGCACAGGGGTACTAATCTCTGCAAACGTTCCAGTAAGTCGCGGGGATTGAGGTGAAATACGATGACGCATCATCTCGCCACCGTATTTCAAGAAGAAACGGTTGGCCATATATTGTTGCTCCGACTTTAGGCCCAAGGTCTGGATATTTGCGGGAAGATATGCTCGGCTGTCCGTCTGATCTACATCGAGATTGCTATGATAGGCGCTATAGTAAAGGAAGTAGTCCTGTGTCAACTTCTCTCCTTCTCTTTGCCAACGGAAAGAGGCAGTGCGGTTGCCCCACTCCAACTGAGAATTTATCTTATAGGAAAGCACATCAAAGTCTGCGTTGTCGCGTCCCTGATAATAGTCTACCGTAATATTATCTCTATCGGTAGGTTTATACAACACCCCCATATTGACATCAAAAAAGCGGTAAGCTATCCGATTGTTCTTCAACACAGAATTAATCATCCCATCATAAATCAGATTCACATCTGAGTAGCGTCCTGCCACTGAGACACCCAACTTCTTGCCCAACGGAATGCGCATGGCGCCCTGTACCGTCAGAAGGCCTAAATCCATATCCATCCCAAAAGATTCGGGTATAGTATCAGCAGTCTCCATACTCACCTCAGCCCCCAGCCGATTGGCTGCAGTAAGATGTACGCTTTTGCTAAATGACAAATGCCTGAAATGTGAGCTATTGAACGTTGAGAAATACCCCAGCAAATGCATCGGATAATATACCGGAGCGCCATTAATGGAAGTAAAGTTATGACTATTGTCGCAACCCTGCACAAAAGTTCCTCCCGTATTCTCCGAAGCCGTCTGTACACCAGGAAGCAGCTGGATATTACGCAAAGGGTCACCCATAGGCATACTCTGCATAGCCTTTATTGACCAAAAGGTCTTTCCCAAAGCACTATAGCGCACAATCGGTTGGCGTACCTCCTCCACCACCACCTCCTCTATGGACAGGACAGATAAGCTATCGCTCTGTGCATACATCAGTATAGCACAGAGCGATAATAATGATAGGAGCGTACGCTTCATCGAAGTGTCAAAAAATTCCTATTTCAAGACATTCCGAATGATTAGAAATATCTTTCAAACATATTCTCGAAATCTTCGGCCAAGTCTTGTGCAGCCTCTACCAAATCATTGAAACTGCTTTCTGTGAAATAGTCCTCGAAACAATAGCGGCTATCATCGGCAGCAAAGATAAGGATGGGACGCACCTCAAAATCGGTCCATTCATCACCCCAATCTTCATAAATTTCCTCATACGCTTCAAGCTCGACATTAGCCTGTACAGTCTCGGTCTTGTCGTAGTGGATGGTAACACTATAAGTTCCGTTTATCTGTTCAATGTTTCTCGCGAACTTCTTGAAATCATCTTCGTCGTAAGCGTTTTCAACATCCATTACTGCATCATACAAGTCCTCAAACTTGTCGCACTTGCCAACAATCTGCACCTTACCCATGACATCTACATACATCGTAAATTCCTTGATAACTTTCGGGTCAAGTTTAATTTCATCCTCGTCTTCCACATTGGCAGCATCATTTGCCTGCTTAATAATAGCATCAATGTCGGCATTCAAAGCAGCCTCGGCCTTCAACATGCTCTTACCGTCAATCTTTACTTCTGCGTTTGCAGAGATTCCTTCCTTAGTCACATTGCTCTTGAAAGCCTCCTCGTAGCCATTAACATTCAATTTGGCATCCACATTCAGATTGGTGTAGTCAATTTTGAGAGAATAAGAACCTGCCCAATCTTCATCAGCCCACTCATAATAGCCACCATCATAATACCAATCAGATTCATACCACTGTCGATAACTCGTCCATACCGATTCTTCATTATACTCCGCTTCGAAAGCCAAGCTACTATTTACCGTCATGTCAACAACAGCCTTACCATTACACTTTACCGTAAAGGTTATCTGCTTGGGAACATCAAGTGTATACTCGTTATCATAAGCCCAAGTTTCGGTAGTAGATCCTGCTTCGGGGCCACCCTCATATACATCCTTATCGGTATTCTTATCATATCCTGTCACATGTATGCGCGTAGTCTCCTTGCTTCCTTTAAGCGTAGCCACCCATTTCTGATTATGATCATCGGTAAACTCCACTTCCAGACGGTCGGTAATACTCTTGTCATATACCCAAGTCTCATACTTAGCATCGGGCTTGAAACCGCCATACAAATCTTTCAGACCAGCTTTAAGAGTAGACGTATAGATACGGTCAGTATTTGCGGCCAATTGGACACCATTCTGTGCAGCATTCAGACTTATGGTCATCAGACCACGGATAGCTGCTATAGGATTACTATTTCTCGCAGCGGCATAGTAATCCTCTTCGTCATAGCCAGTTTCTTGATAGAGAGCCTCCAACTTAGCAATGTAATCTTCATCAATTTCAAACTCCTCAAAGTCAGCTTCGTCCATATAAGCCATCACATCTACAAGATTTTCATGAGTTCCGGCCTTAATTGCATCTATAAACTCAAGACCGACATCCTGTAGACGAGTCTTTTGCTCAGAAGGCGCAAGTTCTTCCATTTCACCTTCAATATCTGGTTTTACGGGGTCAATAGGATCTACTACAGGTTTTTTCTCACATCCCTGAAACATCATCATTCCCAAGGCCAACAGCCCTACAAACAAATAACTTTTCTTCATAACACAACGTGTTTTTAGTTTTGCCTCCCTGCCCCTCCCGTTCGGCTAAATATAAATTAGGTGTAGGGACTTATTGCCTCATCCAACCTGTAGGCTTCTCGCATTGCCGTTGCTGTGGACTAAACAATAGCCCACACCTAAATGACAATATCAAAAATCCTAAAAGGACGATATAAATCAATAGATGTGGTACTATTGTCACCATCTTCACAGCAATGAAATTTTGCGAAAATTTACAAGTTGAAGATAATTTCAATAACACCTTTCAAAAAAGCGCCTTCCCTTGCACGCGACTCATCGCCCTACGGAAATACTAGGGCAAAGTTAGTAATTAGTAAAAGGTTTTCTTTTGTCAAACGATTTGGCAAAAAACTTTAAATCCACCAAATAAGCGTAAAAAAAAATGCGAAGAATGTTTTTCATCTGCCAATATCCGCCATTGGCAATTAAAACATTATGGTTTAACACTTTAATGACGGACACTGCGTACAATATCACACATTAGACCACCATCCGCCATAGTCTACCGCATAGAGCATCTTTACGAAAAACTATTACGCAAACATGTTTAACTATTTATGCTGCTTGTTCCACAGGGAATACGCATTATAAATTTAGTTTATTTCTCGCAGATAATCAACCTTTTGCCTCACGCAGACTCCGCAGACTTACGCAGAATTTGCGAGTCGCTTCGCCCTCGCTGCCATCCGGACGGTACACGCGAGTTTACGATG
>JAGAQY010000054.1 GCA_017622495.1 Bacteroidaceae bacterium
AATGACTTTTAGAAAAGTCCTCCTCTAATCTATCGCGAGGATTGGAGTCCCCCTCCTTGGAGGGGTTAGGGGAGGCCCCTGTTTATTATGGAAAACAACTTAACAAACCAAGCTATGCAAGAATCTAATGTAAACCAACAACCCAAGTCTTACGCCGACGTGCTCCGTGAGACCCAGCAGGAGGAGTTTCCCCTGCTCAGTGAAGTGACCCAAGGGGTCGTGGAAGAACCCATCACGCTGATGAACTCCATCTACGATGAGGATGGCGTGGTAGTGCCCTGCGCCCTGCCCAATGCGATGTGGAAGTCTCTGCCGCAGATGATGAGTGAACCACTCAGCCTCTACGATGATGCAGATATAAAAACGATGCTCCTGATGGCCATGATGCCCACACTCGGCTCGGCCATGAGCAATGTACGCGTGCGCCACGGCCAGCGACTCTACTCATTAGGCATGATGAACATCTGCGTTGGCCCCTCTGCCTCGGGCAAGGGATGCGTGGGCGATGTGGCCAGCCTGGTCGATGGCATCAACAAGATTATCTGCGAGGAGAGTCTGCAGGCACAGTCCGACCACCGCAAGCGCCACAAACGTTACACCCGACTCAACAGTCAGCTCACCTTTGCCGCCAAGGGCGATGTGTCGCAACTCGTGGATGTGAACGACATTGCCGAGGAGGTGGACGAGCCCCAAGCACCTCTGCGCCGTATGCACAAGCTGCCTGCCAAGACTACGGCGGCGAACTATTACCGCCTGCTCTATGCCAATGGAGAGAATATCTCCTACCTGCATATCCCCGAACTGGCAGAGATGAGCGCCGCCAACAAGGGTTCGTTCGGTGACTTTATGTACATCCTGCTTGCCGCGCAGAATGAGGAGCAGCTCCACACGGGCCGCAAGACCGACGATGAGGACTACCTCATTGAGCACACCCGACTCGCCATGGCCGCTACGGGCACCATGTCGTCGGTACGCGAGTTTATCCCCAATCTTGAGGATGGTCTCTCCACCCGCTTCCTCTACCATAACCTTCCAGCCAAGAGCACGGTGCGTGGCGAGATGGACGAGGCCACGGCCGAGGCCTTCATCGATGTGTATGGCCATCACCGCAGTGTGCTCACCGAGATATGGAAGGAGCTTCGTCCGTTTGAGGGCAAAGCCGATGAGGAGCTTCCACGCTTGATTATCTCGGACGAGCAGCGCGAGTATATCGACGAGTATTACCGCCAACTGGTATCGTTCGTGGCCTTGGCTTTGCCGGACAAGGACTTGCGTGCACCCATCCTGCGCTCGCGCCTTAACCTCTACCGTATGTTGATGATCATTGCCGTGCTGCGCCGCTATGAGGAGCAGGGCAGTGTGGAAGGGATGTTTACCGAGAAACGTTTCACCATCGCAGAGGCAGACCTGAAGTGGGGCCTCGCGTACATCTTCTATTGCATGATGCAGACCTCCACGATATACGACCGCCTGCGTCGTGAGGAGTACGAGGAGCCCAAGCGCGTCTACATCAGTGCCCTGGCCTTCCTGCAAATGCTCCCTAAGCAATTCACCACCGCCGAAGCCGTGTGCATAGGTGAAGAGATGGGCATCAAGAAGAATGCCGTAGCCAAGAAGTTGGCCAAGCTGAGCAAGGAGTATTACATCGGCAAGGTGCGTCAAGGCGTGTTCGTGAAAACCTCAAAAATGGAAAGGAACAACTGGAAGAAACAATTTACACTTTCTGCCGCCTAATCCGCTGAGCATCACGGATACTAGGCCAAAAAGATTTACACAAAGATTTACACTTTCTAAAAGGCTAACTCAAAAAAGTTCATGTTCCAAGTTCCTATTTGTAGAATTATTACTACTTTTGCTGATATGAAAGAGATACAGGACATCAATAGCCTATATAATGAGGTAAGGGAAATCATAAGTACAGCAAGACAGAATGCCGTGCGTAGTGTAGACTTCAGTCGTGTGCAGATGTACTGGCAGATAGGTCAACGCATCCAGGAGGAGGAGCAGAAGGGTAAGGAACGTGCTGACTACGGTTCTTATCTGCTGAAGAATCTGGCAAAGAAGCTGGAACCGGAATATGGTAGCGGCTTTTCGGTGCGTCAGTTGGAAATGTGTAGGCAGTTTTATCGAACATACCCAATTGCGAATACAGTGTGTTCGCAATTAAATTGGTCTCAGTATAAGTTGCTTATATCTATACAAGATGAATACAAGCGTGAGTACTATCAGTTGGAGGCTGTTAATAATTGTTGGACTAAGCGTGAACTGGAGCGCCAAATCAACAGCCAACTTTACGAACGTCTACTGCTGAGCAACGATAAGGAAAGTGTATTGGCTGTTGCTCGCAAGGAACGTATTCCCCAAACCCCACAGGAGATTATCAAGGATCCTATGGTGCTGGAGTTTCTCGGACTAGAGCGTAAGGCTGCCTACTACGAGAAAGACTTGGAGCAGGCGTTGATAAGCCACTTGCAGATGTTCCTGCTCGAACTGGGCAATGGCTTCACATTTGTAGCACGACAGAAGCGTCTGCTCATCGAGGATGATGAGTTCTTTGCCGACCTTGTGTTCTACAATCGTCTGTTGCGTTGCTTTGTGGTCATCGAACTCAAGACGGAAAAACTCACCCATCAGGACCTCGGTCAATTGCAGATGTATGTCAATTATTATGATCGCGTAGAAAAGACTCCCGAGGAGAATCCTACTATAGGTATTCTGCTCTGCACGGCAAAGAACGACACAGTGGTCAAAATGAGCCTTCCCGAGACTAATACTTCCATTCTCGCCAGCCAATATCAACTATATCTGCCATCGCAAGAGCAGTTGAAGAACGAGGTTGAAACCCTAAGGCGGCTTGCGGAAGCGCCAAACACGGGAAGACTGGATTGAAATCCTGTAAAGGATGTACGAATAGTGAATTTACACTTTCTGCCGCCTAATCCGCTGAACATCACGGATACTAAGCCAAAAAGATTTACACAAAGATTTACACTTTTTGTACACTTTCCATGGCTTATATACACTTCACGGGAGCTACCCACTGGGCGGCTCCCGTGATGGTTGTTAATCGTTATATTGTTTCCTTATTCCTTCTCTGAGTCGTAGACGATGAACTCACCATATCGGGTGAACCCCTCGGCACGGACGTGGAGATGCTTCGTCTGCTTGTTATTATAAAATGAAACGGAGGCATTGCCATAGAAATCGGTTTCGACATTTGGGACCCAAAGCAGCGTGCGACGATAGTCGTTTCTCTTAGGAAGAGAACGTTCGGAATAGTCGGGGCTATAGAAACTGGCTACGCGGCTGTAGCCTTCGAAGTAGGTGTCACGACGCCCTTCCTTTGGCATGTAGGGCGGTTCTTTGGGACTATCTTCCTTGCTGAAGTACTCGATGACAAGGCGTACATTATCTCTACGCCCCGTATTAATATCTTTAACCAGCAGCTCGGGATCGCGTTGGATGAGATTCGAGTATACGAAGATTCTTTCGGGCATGAAATAGGGTTTGTAGCTGCTCTCGCTATAACGGTTGCTGATAGAATCGTATTCTAGTACCTCCTCATAATTGATATGCATGAGCATACGCCCACCCAAACTATAATTGAGAAAAATGTATGGCATGCTTTTGGTATATTTCTTTTCGCTGTCAAGGTTCTTCTCTGGGTCGGCTTCTTTCAGATATTTGTAATCTTTCTCGTGGACGATCTTATGATAGTTGAGCAACGGTACTCCGCGGTCAATAACATTACTCCATTCCTTGTAATAATCAATCACCATATCGGGGTTCTCGTAGTAAATCTCACTCTTGCGCTTGAAACGCTTCTTGATGGTGACGTTCTCGATAGTGCCTTCCATGGCCCAGTCCGACTGTTCGCCGTAAGTACGCACGGCATCTTGTTCGGGGGTATTCCACTGATAATAGGTGTAGGGCTGCACCATAGGTGAGAAGGCACGGTGTATCACCGGATAGCAGAACTTCAGCGAGTTTTTGGGTTCTATGATGTGATGAAACCATTTGTTGTCCTCTTCCCTCTTTTCGAGTAGAATGGTCATTATGGCTTCGTTATGAAAATGACGGTCAAACTTGAGGTGGAAGCGACCGAGTGAGTCGACACTGCACGAATCGGTGAGCTGTACCATGGGACTCTTAAGCTCTACCTTCATGTTGAGGTTAGGGATACGCGGATAGTTGTCGGCGTCGAGGTAGCTATCGTCAGAAGATACGAGGTCGCTGATGACATAGCCATCAATCTGCAACCCCTCTTCGGGAGTGTAAAGTGGGGTGAAGGCAGTATCGGTCATCGTGCACCACTCGTAGCGCCGCCAGCCTTGCACGAGCATCAGCTGGTCGATGTCGGCGGCCATGGCACGAGGACTATCATGGCGGAAGTAGGAGTCTACATCCTCGATAAACCCTTTCAGGTCTGAAGAGAGCAGCATCTCACTACGTATGTCGCCCGTATCGTAGGTATCGGGACGCTCGTCGGCATCGGTCACCGATAGGGAGAAGTATCCGTGCGAAGTATGGCGGTAACTATTGTCGCACACATTCATATCAAGGGTAATCTTTTGGAAGGGCTTCACTTTATCGGGAAGAAGGGAAAGGGAGAGTGTCGCTGGCTGCATGGTAGGGCATACGAAGAAGAGCCTGTCGGCCAATACCTCGCCACGTGTATTGAACAGGGTGAGCTGGTTCACTCCTGCGTTTAGCCTCTTGGCCGGTATGCCTACCGTGGTATTGCCATTAAGGCCTACAGTCAACGTATCGAAGGCTGTCAGTGCTCCACGGCATTGCAGTGCCCACCCCAACAACTCGCGTGGAGTAGTTTGCGAGGCAAGTACACTAAACATAGCATTGCCATCGGCTACAGGAGGTTGCACGCGGAGCACATAGCCCACCTCCTCGGCCTCGGGGAGTTCGAACCGATAGTCCTTGCCTTTGTATGTGACATGGGCATAGTATCTCTTGCCCTTTTCTGGGCGTAGGGAGAAGGTGCCTCTTCCACGAGAGAGAGCCTTGAAGGTCGTTATCTCATTATCACGTCCTTCGGTGATGTAGCCCTCGATGTCACGCTTGCGCCCCCATTGGTCTACTGCCTCAAAGGCGATGATAGAGGGCACGCCCTCAACCAACGCGCCCCCTTCTGGAAAGAAGGAAATCTGCAAATCGTCTGGACGGATATCAATCTCTGTCTCTTTGGGAAACGATAACTTGGTGTGCATAGGATAGAAATCCATCTCTTCCTTGTAAAGGCCAGATTTCTCAGGACGCATATAAACAGGAAATACGCGAGAAAACACCGTATGGTTGTAGTCGGCAATGAGGGATTGGCTCGATTCTTTTCCTATAGGCCCACATTTCAATTCATACATCTTCCCGTCTCCTTTCTTTTTTGTCTTTTCCTTTTCCTTTTCTTTCATCCTATTATTATCAATCAATTCAAAACGTGTCGTTATTGCCGCTTTATTACCAGAGACATCTTCTCCTTCTTGGATTGCAGATTCCATATAGAGGTTCTCAATATCAGCAGGAGCTTCGTTCCCGAAATTCAGCATGTTGCGTGTATAGGCACGTATCTCGTAATACCCTGTGCGATAAGAATCTTCCAATGAAAATTCTCCATGGCACATGCCATCTTCCACACGCAATTTCTTGTGCTCCATCTCTACACCGTTCTCATTGAGCAGTTCTACGTAGAGCACCCCGCTCGTATGGGTAGGGCGTAACGATAAAGCATTCATTACGTATGCCTTGAACCAAATGGTATCGCCAATGTAGTAGCTGCGATTATCCATATGGAGGTAAACCTTTTCCTGGGGATATTCGCGGTTGAAGTTGATGATATTGGTCGCATAGTCCTTCAGTTTCTCCACCGCACTCTCCGTCTGTGCAAGGAGGACGGTGCTGGTGAGCAGTGCAGTGATGAATAGGAGCATGTTTCTCATTGAACTTTAGCGTTTTTGCAGATTCGTTATTATCAATCAATATCTTACTTTGCAAAGGTAGCGATTCTTCATTAGGGGGCAAAACAAATGCAGAGGAAATGTGTTTTCGCTCGCTGCAAGAACCCAGACAAGCTTGCTTCTCACTTGCCTGAGACTGAATGTACCTGGTGATGAAGTCTGGGCTGTTCGCTGATAGATTGTGGATAAACTTGCATTTAGCTACTTGATTCGGACTTTCTCACGCTCAACAATGCAAGTTTAACTATATTGTTTTCGCTAAATCGATTTTTTGCACTAATTTTGTCTCCTTAAACGTATGCGATATGGACAAACTGATTACTGATGAACAATTGCAGCAGGCGGCTGCGGAGGGGATGGATGCCTTCTTGCAGGTGTTTGCCGATGCCTATCTGCGCCGTGTGGATGGTGAGCTGACGGCCGAGACGATGCCGCGCCTCACGGGAAGTCAGCACGTGTTGCTGGGCTACCACATTTTGCACGAGGAGCTGATGGACGGTGGCTTCTGCCAGCTGATACAGAATGGCTACGGACCCTATATCTTCGATAATCCCTTTGCCAAGGCGATGCGCCTGTGGGGACTGAAGGAGTTCTCCAAGGTTATCTACAAGGCCAAGGAGATATATGACAAGAACAAGGAGGACCTCACGCGCGAGCGTACCGATGAGGAGTTCATGGCCATGTATGAGCAGTATGAGCAGTTTGATGACCTGGAAGACTACTTCATCGAGAACGAAGAGGAGATAACGGCCACCATCGCCTACTATGTGGATGAGCATATTGAGGAATTCCTCATTTGAATTGAGAATTGACAATTGACAATGAAATAAAAATCTGTGGTAATCCGCAAAATCCGTGTCATCTGTGTGCCATAAAAACATTGCCGTTGACCTAAAAGATTAAAACTCTATAACAATATTGAATATGAAGAAGAACCTGTTGTTTTGCCTCGCTTGTGTGGCAACCTTACTGATGACCTCGTGCTGGGACGAGCCGGGGTATAGTTATACATCGACATTTGCGCGTGTGGTGACCATCGACCGCAATGCAGAACCCCTGAAGCTGGTGGCCGACTATACGGGCGAGGTGTTTAAGCCCAGTAACCTGACTGCCTCTGAGCAGCTGAGTCTGTATGGACTGGAGGGTGCCGACCGCGCTATCGTGAACATGGAACTGGCTGTGGAGAACTACGACCAGAAGCTGACATTCCAGAGCGGTTCGCCCATCAAGGTGAACCCCGTATGGAACGGCGCGTTGCCCGAGAATGGCAGTTATGGTGCGCTCACCGATCTGTACCAGCTGCAGCTGGGTGTGAACTATCCCTACACCTGGATGGCTGGGAAGTATCTGAACATTGCTCCTGTGATAAGGTCATTGGGCCTGGGTAAGTATTACCTGCAGCCCACCAAGGTGTATGGCGATACGCTGCGCTTCGATATGGCTGCCGATTATGCACCTGCTACGGAGAAGGACATCGTGGACTTTGTCAACTTTGACCTCGGTACACTCACCGATACGGCAAATGCCGATGCTACTGCAAAGGTTGCTGTGCGCGATATGGTAGATGCAATAGCAAGCCATGACTCTGTGCTTGTAATGGTTGTGGCCGACTACAGAGACTCTTATCACAAGGTGGATTCGCTTGCCGATGGTACAGTGAAGTATGAGCGCCGCGATACCATACTGAAGCGCGCTGCTTACGTAGGCTACACTACAGCATTGAAGAACGTACTGAGATAGTGGCGAAGGATGTATCGCACTTCTCGTGTTTCGATACTCTTCTAACTGAGTAAGAATGAATTACAAGGAACTATTCAAACGCCTGTACTCCCTGCTGGTGCGCCCGAAGGCAGCATGGACGGAAATCACGGTGGAGACACCCCGCCGCGATGTGATGGGGAATTTCGTGTATCCGCTCATCGCGTTGTGCGGGCTGGCGGTGCTGCTCAGTGCCTTCATCCGTAACGGACTGGAACGCAGCGTGTACCAGCCTGCATTGATGGAGATGTGCAGCTCGTGCATAGCACTCTTTGGTGGCTTTTTCCTTGCAGCATGGCTGTTTGATACGCTCAGGCAGAGGGTGTTCGGCCATGCTCCGGATATGGCCGGCTCGCAGGCCTTTGTGGGGTATTCCATGGGGGCAGTATTCCTGGCGGAATTCCTGTTTGTGCTGTTCCCGCAATATTTCATCTTTTGGGGACTGCTGCGGATTTATGTCGTCTATGTAGTGTGGGAGGGTAGTGACGTGTGCTTTGTCATCCCTGATGACAAGCGGATGCTGTTTGCCGCGGCCACGGCGGCTATTGTGGTGCTGTCACCTGCAGTCATCCGTGTTCTATTTAATACTTTATCGAATATTCTCGGCTGATGGAAAAGAAGAAACATACAGCTCCTATCAATATAAAGAACAAAAAGGCGTCGTTCGACTATGAGTTTATCGACACCTACACCGCCGGCATCGTGCTTACGGGTACGGAGATAAAGTCCATCCGCATGGGCAAGGCCAGCCTGGTGGATACCTACTGCTACTTCATCAACGGGGAGCTGTGGGTGAAGAACATGCATATATCGGAGTACTTCTACGGCTCGTACAACAACCACAACGCCCGCCGTGAGCGCAAGCTGCTGCTGAGCAAGAAGGAGCTGCGCAACCTGCAGAACGAGGAGAAGAACCCCGGATTCACCATCGTGCCCACACGCCTCTACATCAACGAGAAGGGGCTGGCCAAGCTCGTTATCGCCTTGGCCAAGGGTAAGAAGCAGTACGACAAGCGCCAGTCGCTCAAGGAGAAGGACGACCGCCGCGAGATGGACCGTATGTTTAAGAGATAATCCTAGGAATTTCTAGGCTGTCCTAGGATTGCCTAGGATATCCTAGGAAGCCCTAGAAAACGACACTTCATGGCAATCAACCAACTCTTTCACCGCCTCTTCAAGTGTGTGCGCCTGGCACTGCCGCGCTCGCTCAGCATCTGTCTGTGGCTGCTCAAGGTGATGCTGCCCATCTCGCTGGCTGTACGGGTGTTGCAGTATGTGGGTGTCATCGACTGGCTGGCAGGCTATCTGTCGCCCGTGTTCTCCTATATAGGGCTTTCGGGCGACTCGGCATTCGTGTTTCTCACCAGCATCTTCCTGCCGCTCTATCCTACGATAGCGGTGATGACTACGCTCACGCTCACTCTACGCGAGGCTACCATACTGGCGGTGATGTGCCTCATCTCGCACAACCTGCCCGTGGAGTGCTCCGTGGCGCATAAGACCGGCTCGCGCTTTGGCGAGATTGTGGCTTTCCGCATCGCCATGTCGTTTGTGGCGGCTGTGGTGCTCAACTGGCTGTTGCCGCAGAGCGATGCCCCCTTCAGCTTCCTCGCCTCGGCTACGGCGGAGGTCACCTCGTGGGGGATGCTCCTGATGCAATGGCTCACCTCGTCGCTCTCGCTCATCGTCACCATCGTGCTTATCGTGACAGCCCTGATGGTGCTGCAGCGTGTGCTCGAGGAGTTTGGCTGGATGCACCGCATAGCCCACTCGCTGTCGCCGTTGATGCGCCTCTTCGGACTCCCCTCGGGCTGCTCCCTGCTGTGGCTTACGGGCAACGTGGTAGGCATGGCCTATGGCGCTGCCATCATGATCGATGAGGTGGAGGAGGGTAGGCTCACGCGTGAGGAGGCCAACCTGGTGAACCATCACCTTGGTGTGTCGCACTCGCTGCTCGAAGACACCATGCTCTTCGTGGCTATGGGCATCAGCTTCTGGTGGATATGCCTTACCCGCCTGGTGCTGGCTATGATAGCGGTGTGGACGATGCGGCTTTGGTGCATGATTCGCGGTTGATGGTCAACGGTCAACAGTCAACAGACAACGGTCAACAGACAACGGTCAACAGACAACGGTCAACAGTCAACAGGCAACGGTCAACAGACAACAGTCAACATACTCATCATCCCTCAACCCTCAACCCTAAACCCTCAACCAACATCCATCAACCCTTATCCTCCCAATGGAAAGGCTCGAAATTGGTGTCAGCATCTTTCCACGAGGGTTTGCGCATAGCATAGATGATGAGCGGAGCAGCTACCACCACCACACATCCGATGACGAGCACGGCATACCACATGCTCTTGCTACCCACGGCAATCTGACCGGGAGGAATGAAGCTGAGGATAAAGGCTAAGAGCGAACCGAGGAAGCCTACACCCCCCACAATCCACATCAGACCGTTGCCCTTCGAACCGATGCGGAAAGGACGGTTGGCTTTCTTCATGCTGTAGCGCAGATAGATGGCGGCGGCAAACATCAGCAGGTACATGATGAGGTAGAGCAGCACGGTCAGCTGCGAGAGTATCTGGTAGAAGCTCTGCACCGAAGGCATCACCACGAACAGCAGTCCCAAGAGGGTGACTATACCGCCCTGGATGAGCAGGATGTTGCGCTGCACACCCAGCTTGTTGGTCTTCTGGAAGAAGGGAGGCAAGTAGCCCGCACGGCCTACGGCAAAGATACCCTTCGAGGGACCCGACACCCAGGTGAGCACACCGGCCAGCACGCCGAAGGCAAGGGCCACGGCAATCACGGGAGACAGCCACGAGGCACGGATATAGGCAAAGTAGCGATCGAAACCCACAAGCAGGCTCTGTGTGAGGTTGATATCGTCCTTCGGGATGATGATGCCCAACGAGTAGGTACCCAGAACAAAGATGAGCACCGTCACGAACGAACCGATGAACACGGCCTTCGGGTAGTTGCGCGAGGGGTTGTCCACATCTTTCACATGGATACCGCCCATCTCCATACCGGCATAGAAGAGGAAGATGCTCGATGCCAGCACGAGGTTGTTGAAGTTGCTGAGGTCGGGGAAGAAGCTGCTGTGGAAGTCGAGCTGCGAATGTCCGCCCGTAGCCAAGTACACAACGGCCAGCACCACCAGCAGGCCAGCAGGGATGATGGTACCCACCAAGCCTCCAATCTTCGACACCTTACCCACCCACGACATGCCTTTAAGCGAGATGAAGGTCGCCAGCCAATAGATGGCCAGCACCACCACAAGGGTGTAGATGCGGTTTGAGGCCAATGCCATATCGTGCGCCCCGTTCATCCCGATAAAGGCGAGCGACACGGCGCCGAAGGTCAGCACCGTAGGGTACCAGATGGTGCTCTCTACCCACTGCAGCCAGATGGCGAGAAAGCCCATACGCTTGCCGAAGGCTTCGCCTACCCAGCGGAACACACCGCCCTGCTTGTCGGAGAACATCGCCGCCAGCTCAGCCGCCACGAGGGCCGTGGGGATGAGGAACACGATGGCCGCAAAGAGATAATAGAATGCCGAGCTCATGCCATATTCGGCCTCGGCAGGAAGTCCGCGCAACGACACTACAGCCGTCACGTTCATGATAGCGAGTGTAGCCACACTCAGCTTGGTTGCTTTACCTATATTTGCCATAGTCAGTAGTTGGTTTTTTTGATTCTGCGAGGTATAACAACGATAAGCACGGAGTTGTTTAGGGCCATAAATCCACAGAAGGCCTTCGAAGTACGTCTGCGCCTATTCTTCGAAAGCCTTTTGTGGATTCTACGTTATTTTCTCGGGTCAAAGACCCTTATAACCAAGACCCGGCGGGTCCGCCGTGACGGAATTATTTGCTATTCAATATCTTTTTCTTTTGCTCGTCAAATTCTTCTTGAGTGAGCAAACCTTGGTCTAAAAGATTCTTAAGGCCATTAATCTTTGTTTCTAATGTTTCTGTCTTTTTTATGCCTTGCTCATTTTTGTTCATAATAACGGCCACAATAACACCTAACAATGCTCCAGGCAGAGACATAAGAAATAAGTTAATGACATCGCGGCTTTCTTCATAGTCAATATTCGATGAATTTGTTTTGTTATATGCAGATATAGATATTACGAAAAGCAACCAACCAAACAAAATACCTCGTACAACTCTTTTACTATTAGTGTTCAGCGCATTAAATTTTGCGGTTATTATATTCATTATTTTTATTGCAAGAAAGCACACTGCTATAGCCAATATAATAAAAGGGATTACTTTATTTGTAACATCCTCAGCATGGGCTTGCAATAGTATATTACAATTCAAAATCATAGCGGTAAAGTTTTAATATAGAATTCTATCAAATATTCAATTGAAAAGCACTTACGTTTAATTCTCTACTAATGAACTTATTGCTAGCTTAGTTCGTTCTATACAATCAAATTCCTTTATGTATCGATGTGTTTCATCAAGGACATCGATGTCAACAATTGACATGATTGTACTTTTTCTACTCCACAAATCTAACAATCTATATATTTCATCGTCATTCCAAGTTAGATATAACATGCCTTTATACTCTTTGACGGGGAGTTCCAGCACTTCTGCTTCATCTACAGCCTTAACCCTCACTGTGGCGCCATAATGAAACTTCGTCCAACTATCTCTTAGTATAAATTTCATTCCGACCCCATCAATTCTTATTTCGATATCACTTTTTAATCCTGAATACCTATCAAAAGCTTCAACCATATATAAATATGGAGAATCTTCATCCTGTTCGCCAAAATCATTCTCATAATACGTTTTCTTCCATGGATAGATACTTAATGTTCCATCTTTTTCAGCCCTAAATCCGTGAAGATACAATTCTACATTGATAGAAGACCTGTCTGGATAAAAACGAAAGGTAGAACCAAATCCTTCGGAAATCCAAGTCTTTCCTTCATAATATTCTCCTGATACTCGAGTCAGTATAGCATCTTCACTAGTATAACGCAACATAAGATCATAATATGCGCGACTATACCATCGTTCTATATAATTACTCACCTCAGGCAAATACAACACTTCTACATAAGGAACTGCGTTTTCATAAGCTTCTGTTATCAAATTTACAAGATGAGAATCCGATGCACCCTGCGTTTCGTTTGTCATACTCATTTTTTCTTCATAGTATTTGATATACCTCTTCGTATACAATCCTGGAATCAATGACTGTTTATCGGCATCAAACCAATAAGTTGTCCGTTCAATCCAATTATTATGTTCATCAAATACATATTGTAATACACGTCTTTTATAACCATCGTCATACCAAATCTCCTCTTTTACCAAATTATGATATTCGTCATACTCCATCTTTGCTTTGTAGCCGACGTGAGTTTCGACATAGTTAGGATTGACGATACATTCACATTCCACCTCATTGCCATTATCATCATATTTGCTGCGAAGCGTATATGCCTTATACCTGCTTTCTACAGTATTTCCTTCTCGGTCAATAACAAATTCAGCAGACTCCCCTTTCATTAAGCATCCTTTGCTATTGTATGTATAAATGATTTTATCATCGGGCGTATTTTTTTGAGACACTCGCCCTTTTTCATCATATACGAATGTGGTATTGTAGCTTTGACCTGTACCAAAGTGTTCTATACACTTCAATCTTCCTCTTTCATCGTAGATGTGACGATTAGTGCGAAGATAGGTATCATACAAAGTGTAAATATACTTATCCAACATTCCATTTTTGTGGAAATTATACTCTATAAAATCCACTTTTCCACCTTCTTTTGAGGCAAAGGTTGTAGGTGTATACTTCAAATCACCTTCAGCATTCTTTTCAACACTATAATAGTATTCGGCTACAGACTTCACATTTCCATAAAGTTTCTTCTCAATTAAATCCGTTTTGACCATGTCGCTTCCACAACTTTGAAATGTTAACAAGATCGCCATTGTAGACCAAATTAAAACAAATTGCCTCATAAGCTTCTTTTTTTAAGTTGCTTACAAGTCCCCCAAAATCAGCGTTAATAATGTATTTGATTAACGGATACAAGAAAAGCGTAGAGACTTGTCATGCTCATCATAATTCTGGCTCTGGAAAACCGTAACAGGAATGAACAGAGAAACAAATACCCCACGCTGTAGCATATATGAGAAATGAGTACAGCGTGGGCCATACACGTGTGCATATACGCAAACAGAATGAGCGCTGCATTGTTCCTACCCCCTGTTGTGAAATTTTCCAGATTTCGAATTATGGGTAAAAGCAAGAAACGCATTCTTGATCCAAGGATTTCTCCCCTCGGATGCTGCAAAATTAGTATTTTTATTTTTAATTCAATACAAATACACCATTATTTTTGCCAACAATGCAAACGCTCGATGAGATAGTTGTTTCTCAGAAGTAAATAAAGTACGTTTACGTGCACGAAAAGGGGAAAACATTGATGAACTATTAAACGATACTCCCAACCTCAGGAGAGGTTGGGAGTATAAGGCCACGATTATAAGCCAAGAACGAACGGGACGCCGCTGAGATTTATGATTTATGATTTTTTATTTGTGATTTGTGTTCGTTTAGTGAATTCTCACATTGTCACAAACCTTCGCGAAAGCGTCTGTCCGGATTTACTTCATAGGCTATTCGTTTTTATCGTTAATACTATATTTATTTACTAGTTCTGCAAAGATAAAGATTATTTCACAAAAAACAATTGCTGCATGGTCATTATCTTCTTGGAGCGCATCAATTAGATGCGTGACACTTGTAATTCATGTCTTAATAAGAAGAAAAACAAGAGTAGCGAAATAGGTTGGAAGAACCATTCGCAATAGCCTATAAGGTCTGTAAAGAATAGGCGTAGACGTACTTTGAAGGCCTTATAGGCTTTGCGCCCAACAATATTTTTTTGCAATCAATAGTGTGATTTTTACTGAACGCACCGTCTGTTTTTTCGTTCCTACTAACCGAATTCTTGAATCAGAGCTTATGTTTTAATAAACAAAGCTTGTGAATATATAATCATAAGCTTTGTTTTTATAAACCGAGCTTATGATTTAGTTTCCTGATGAATACTTTGTAATTTCACAGACGCTACAAAAGAAAAAGTCTGACCTACCATTATAATTAAAAAACTGTAAGAGGAATACTTTGTGGTTGGTGCAGGGGAACATTTGGCAACAAGGCATTGTTACTGATGAAACTTAACCCCAAATCTCAATTTATTCATTTTATGGAAAAAACCGATTTCAGTACCGACGTATTCGGGTCGAAGGAGATGCTCCAGCCCTCTCCCGTAGACAAGATCCCCCAGCAGGGCACACGCCCCGACATTGCTTATCAGATGGTGAAGGACGAGACCTTTGCGCAGACACAGCCTCGCCTCAACCTCGCCACCTTCGTCACTACCTATATGGACCCCTATGCCACACGCTTGATGAATGAGGCCATCGCACTCAACTATATCGACGAGACGGAGTATCCGCGCGTGGCGGTGATGTGTGCCAAATGCATCAATATCATGGCCAACCTGTGGAACACGCCCGAAAAGGCGCAGTGGAAGACGGGCGCCCTGGCCATCGGCTCCTCTGAGGCCTGCATGCTGGGCGGTGTGGCTGCATGGCTGCGCTGGAAGGAACGTCGCGAAGCACAGGGCAAGCCTACCGACAAGCCCAACTTTATCATCTCCACAGGCTATCAGGTGGTGTGGGAGAAGTTTGCCGACCTCTGGCAGATAGAGATGCGTACCGTGCCCCTCACGCTCGACAACATCACCCTCGACCCCAAGCAGGTGATTGAACTGTGCGATGAGAACACCATTTGCGTAGTGCCCATCCAGGGTGTCACCTGGACAGGTCTGAACGATGACGTGGAGGCACTCGACGCCGCACTCGACGAGTACAATGCACGTACGGGGTACGACATTCCCATCCATGTGGATGCAGCCTCGGGCGGATTCATACTCCCTTTCCTGCAGCCCGAGAAGAAGTGGGACTTCCGTCTCAAGTGGGTGCTCTCCATCAGCACCTCAGGCCACAAGTACGGCCTCGTATACCCCGGCCTCGGATGGGTAGTATGGAAAGACAAGAAGTACCTGCCGGGCAAGATGTCCTTCTCGGTCAACTACCTTGGCGCCGACATCACGCAGGTAGGACTCAACTTCTCCCGCCCCGGTGCACAGGTGCTGGGCCAGTACTATCAGTTCATCCGCCTCGGTTTCGAAGGTTACCGTCAGGTGCAGCACAACTCCATGGAGATAGTACGCTACCTCCACTCGGAGATTGGCAAGATGGCACCCTTCAAGAACTACAGTCAGGACATCGTGAACCCCCTATTTATATGGTACATGAAGGAGGACTATGCGAAGAATGCCAAGTGGACGCTCTATGACCTGCAAGACAAACTCAAACAGAGCGGATGGATGGTACCTGCCTACACCATGCCCAAGGATATCGAGGACAGCGTAGTGATGCGTATCGTGGTGCGCCAAGGCTTCAGCCGCGATATGGCCGACATGCTGCTGGGCGACATCGGAGCCGCCATCACCGACCTCGAGAAACTGGAGTACCCCACGCCTTCGCGCATCGCATGTGAGCAGAAGAAGCCGGTGAAGCCTACCATCTTTACTCATACGGGGACCAAGAAACGAACGTAGGCAGGAGTCTATGTAGACCTCATGCTGCTATTGCCATTCTGCATGCTCTATGGAGCTCAGAATGGCATTTGCTTTGTAAATTGCGCATGCTGTATTTGTGTGTATCAAATATTTATGCGAACTTTGTACTCTGTTTCCAAAAACGATACTATGCAACGATTACAAGATATCATCAAAGAGCGTGTGCTCATCCTTGACGGTGCCATGGGCACCATGATACAGCAGTGCGGACTCGCTGAAGAGGACTTTCGTGGTGAACGCTTTGTCCACTTGCCCGGTCTACAGAAGGGCAATAACGACCTGCTCTGCCTCAGTCGTCCCGAGGTGATTGCCGGCATCCATAACCGCTACCTCGAAGCAGGGGCCGACATCATCGAGACCTGCTCGTTCAATGCCCAGCGCATCTCCATGGCCGACTATGGCTGTGAGCATCTGTGCCGCGAGATCAACCTCGCTGCTGCGACCATTGCACGCCAGTGTGCCGATGCCGTGAGCACACCCGACAAGCCGCGCTTCGTGGCAGGCTCAGTAGGTCCCACCAACAAGACCTGCTCGCTCAGCCCCGACGTGAATGACCCGGCCATGCGTGCCATCACTTACGACGAACTTGTGGAAGCCTACGACGAGCAGATGCAGGCACTCATCGAAGGAGGCGTGGATGCGCTGCTCATCGAAACCATCTTTGATACGCTCAATGCTAAGGCGGCCATCTATGCAGCCGAGCAAGTGATGGAGCGCATGGGACGCCGTGTGCCGCTGATGCTTTCGGTGACCATCTCCGATGCCGCAGGACGCACCCTCTCGGGACAGACGCTCGATGCCTTCCTCGCCTCGGTGAGCCATGCCGATATCTTCTCCGTAGGACTCAACTGCTCCTTTGGCGCTGCACAGATGAAGCCTTACCTCAAGGCGCTGGCCTCACGTGCGCCCTACTATATATCGTGCTACCCCAATGCCGGACTCCCCAATAGTCTCGGCGGATATGACCAGACACCTGCCGAGATGGCTCTGCAGGTGAAAGAGTATATGGATGAGGGGTTAGTAAACATCATTGGTGGTTGCTGCGGCACTACCGATGCCTATATTGCCGAGTATGCACCGCTGATACCTGGTGCCAAGCCTCACGTGCCGGCTGCACGCCCCGAGGCATTATGGCTCTCGGGACTGGAACTCTGCGAGGTGACTCCCGAGCGCAACTTCATCAATGTGGGCGAGCGCTGCAATGTGGCTGGTTCGCGCAAGTTCCTGCGACTCATCAACGAAAAGAAATATGACGAAGCGCTCTCCATTGCCCGCCAGCAGGTGGAGGATGGAGCACAACTGCTCGACATCAATATCGACGATGGTCTGCTCGACACGAAGCAGGAAATGGTGCATTTCCTTAACCTCATCGCTTCGGAACCCGATATAGCCCGCGTACCCATCATGGTGGACTCATCGCGCTGGGAGGTTATCACGGCAGCCGTCAAGTGCATACAAGGCAAGTGTGTTGTCAACTCCATATCGCTCAAGGAGGGCGAGGAACTTTTCCTTGCTCATGCTCGCGAGATACACCGTCTCGGTGCTGCCGTGGTGGTGATGGCATTTGATGAACAGGGACAGGCCGACACGTATGAACGTCGCATCGCTATCTGTGAGCGTGCTTATCATCTGCTGGTCGATGTGGTAGGTATGCCGCCCCAAGACATTATTTTCGACCCCAACATCCTGGCTGTGGCTACGGGTATAGAGGCCCACGACAGCTATGCCATCGACTTTATCCGCGCTACGGAGTGGATACGCACCCATCTTCCGGGAGCTCATGTGAGTGGTGGTGTGAGCAACCTCTCCTTTGCCTTCCGTGGCAACAACTACCTGCGCGAAGCTATGCATGCCGTATTCCTCTACCATGCTATCAAGGCCGGTATGGATATGGGTATCGTCAACCCCGCCACCTCAGTGCGCTACGACGATATCCCTGCCGAACTGCTCACGGCCATTGAGGATGTGATACTAAACCGTGCTCCAGGTGCCACCGAGAGACTTATCCGTATAGCGTCAGAGTACTCTAATAATTCACAATTCACAATTCACAATTAGAGAAGTCTACCCTTTCTTTGGAGCAGCGCCTACAACAGGCACTCATCAAGGGCACCAGCGAGACTCTCGAGGCAGACCTTGCCGAAGCGCTCATCCAATACCCCTCGGCCGTAGCCATCATCGAAGGTCCCTTGATGGCAGGCATGCAGGAGGTGGGACGCCTGTTTGGCGAAGGCCGTATGTTCCTTCCTCAAGTGGTGAAGACAGCCCGCACGATGAAGCAGGCGGTGGAGATATTGACAATGGATAATGGACAATTGATAATGGATAATGAGAATTCAATCTTTCCGGATGGCAATAATTCTCAATTCTCAATTCTCAATTCTCAATTAAAAAAAGTTCTCCTCGCCACCGTCAAAGGCGACGTGCACGATATAGGCAAGAACATCGTCAGTGTGGTGATGGGCTGCAATGGCTACGACATCATTGATATGGGCGTAATGGTGCCTGCCGAGGATATCGTGCAGAAGGTGCTTGAGTGCCGCCCCGACATTATCGGGCTTAGCGGACTCATCACCCCCTCGCTGGCCGAGATGGTGAATGTGGCTACAGCTCTGCGTGAAGCAGGCATCAGCGTGCCTTTGCTCATAGGAGGAGCTACTACAAGTGCCATGCATACGGCACTGAAGATTGCTCCTGTGTATGAAGGCCCCGTGGTGTATGTGAAAGATGCTTCGCAAAACTCGGGCGTGGCAGCAGCCTTGCTCAATGAGAATACGCGCGATGCCTATGTGGCACGTCTGCGTGAGGATCAGGAGGCCCTGCGTCAGGAGTTTGCACAGAAGGGACAGAAGCCTCTGATGAGTCTGGAAGAAGCGCGTGCCAAGAAGATAGACCTGTTTCAGTAAAGTATGAAAAAAGACAGAGGGCTGCGGCCCTCTGTCTTTTGTTATGTCTGCGGAAAAAACCGACACGTTTTTACATCTCCTTCATCTTGTTGATGATGCTCTCTACGGCGTCGGCAAAGTCAGTGTAGAGTTTACGATAGTATGCCTTTACGGCACCGGGCTGGGGATGATTGGCACGGGCCAGAAATTCATTCTGCAGATTGAGGATGTCTACCATTACCTCATCGGCTTTGGCATTGTCGGCCTTCTTTATCATCTTGAGTATGATGCACTCCTGAAACAAATCACTAGCAACGTAGTTGATGCTTTTCTTAAGTTCTCTTTTGTTTGCCATAGTCTCTTGTTTTTTATGTATTTCTTAATTTGCCAACTGACAAGTGTAACGTAGAGGTTGCAATCCATGTCGTCGGTTTCTTCGGTAAAGGTAGTCAATAATGTTTAATGCTCCAAACTGCGGAGAAAAAAAGTGACAAATTTGATAATCTCGCAGATTTTTGCAAATTTTGCGTCACCAAATGCTATACAATAATTATATGGCATAGCTTGGTTTTTAACGAAATGAAATAGTTTTATAAACATACATTTTTACCACAATGAAGAAAAGCGCATTGCAATTGGCTAGAGCTTCTTATCAGCCGAAGCTCCCCCAAGTATTGAGAAGTGCTGTAAAGATTGAGGAGGGTGCCCTCACACAGTCTGCAGCTGACCAAGAGGCTATCAAGGAGTTGTTCCCCAACACATACGGTATGCCTATGTTGAAGTTCGTTCCTGCCGATAAGGTAGAGAGCAAGCCCCTGAACGTAGGTGTAATCCTTTCTGGTGGTCAGGCTCCTGGTGGTCACAACGTAATCTCAGGTCTGTTCGATGGTCTCAAGATGCTCAACCCTGCTAGCCGTCTTTATGGCTTCTTGATGGGCCCTGACGGTCTTGTAAAGCACAACTACCGCGAGCTCACCGCTGAGGTGGTTGACGAATATCGCAACACTGGTGGTTTTGATATGATCGGTTCGGGTCGTACCAAGCTCGAGACCAAGGAACAGTTTGACAAGGGTCTCGAAATCCTCAAGAAGCTTGAGATCAATGCACTTGTAATCATCGGTGGTGACGACTCTAACACCAACGCTTGTGTACTCGCTGAGTACTATGCATCTATCAATGCTGGCGTACAGGTTATCGGTTGCCCCAAGACCATTGACGGTGACTTGAAGAACGAGATGATTGAGACTTCATTCGGTTTCGACACCGCTTGTAAGGTATACGCAGAGGTTGTTGGTAACATTGAGCGCGACTGCGACTCTGCCCGTAAATACTACCACTTCATCAAGCTGATGGGTCGCTCGGCTTCTCACATCGCGCTTGAGGTAGCTCTTCAGGTACAGCCCAATATCTGTATCATCTCTGAGGAGGTTGAGGCAAAGAAGCAATCACTTGACGAGGTGGTAACTGACATCGCCAATGTAGTTGTAAAGCGTGCTGAGAATGGCTGCAACTACGGTATCGTGCTCATCCCCGAAGGTCTTATCGAGTTCATCCCTGAGATCAAGTCGCTCATCAGCGAGCTCAACGACTTCCTCGCTCACAATGCAGCTGAGTTTGCTGCTGTAGAAGAGGCTAACCAACGTCAGTATATCATTGATCACCTCTCTGAAGCTAATGCCAAGGTATATGCTAGTCTGCCCGAAGGCGTAGCACGTCAGCTCTCACTTGACCGTGACCCCCACGGCAACGTACAGGTATCGCTCATCGAGACCGAGAAGTTGCTTTCTGAGATGGTAGGCAACAAACTTGACGAGTGGAAGGCTGCCGGCAAGTATAATGGTAAGTTCGCAGCACAGCACCACTTCTTCGGTTACGAAGGTCGTTGTGCAGCTCCTTCAAACTACGATGCTGACTACTGCTACTCGCTCGGCTATGCTGCATCATTGCTCATCGCTGCTGGCAAGACCGGTTACATGCCTTCAATCCGTCAGACCACACGTCCTGCTGAGGAGTGGTTGGCAGGTGGTATTCCTGTAACTATGATGATGAACATGGAGCGTCGTCACGGTCAGATGAAGCCCGTAATCAAGAAGGCGCTTGTAGAGCTCGACGGTGCACCCTTCAAGGCTTTCGCTGCTAAGCGTGAGGCTTGGGCTAGCGAGACCGAGTATGTATTCCCTGGTCCTATCCAGTATTACGGTCCCCGTGAAGTCTGCGACCAGCCTACAATGACTCTCCGTTACGAGTTGGGCGACCTCTAATTCGGAATTGATAATTGACAATTGATAATTGACAATTAAATAGTGATGTAAGGTAAGGGCAGACATTGTCTGCCCCTACTTATATATATAAGACACGAATGGCGAAGACAAGTACCACCGTACGCACCACCACCATCCGCATGAACGGCAAACCCAAGCAGAAGGCCAAAAGTGCCATGAAGGGCAAGCCGATGACGGATAAGGAGAAGCGCAAGGCTGCTAAAGCCAAGGCGAAAGCCCGCGAAGCTGCTGCCCGTAAGGCTAAGCGCCGCAAGGCTCGTGTGCGTGCTTGGGTGCGATTCCGCAATTCGGGTACTATGCACTGGATCTTTACTGCCATTGGTGCGGTGGCGCTATTGGCCTTCTTCTATTACTTCTTTATCCGCCCCTATAGCTATCGTTGGAAGCCCTGCTACGGATATAAGGGATATGGTGTGTGCCTACCGGTTAATTATAAAGTGCATGGTATCGATGTGTCGCATCACCAAGGTGAGATTGACTGGGAAGCTGTCAAGGCTACTGACAAACAGGAATACCCCATCCGCTTTGTATTCATGAAAGCTACCGAGGGAGGCGACTATAAAGACAAACGCTTTGATGAAAACTTCCGCCAAGCTCGCGAAGCAGGGCTCGTGCGCGGAGCATACCATTTCTACAATCCAAATTCTGACCCCATCCGTCAGGCTGATTTCTTCATTTCGCAAGTAAAACTCGAGAAGGGCGATCTTGCTCCCGTGCTCGATATTGAGCGCAAGCCACGTGGCAAAGCTCAACTGCAGGCCGATCTTGTGAAATTCCTTAACCGTCTGGAGCAACACTATGGTGTGAAGCCGATTATTTATACCTCATATAAGTATATGACGCGCTACCTTGATACACCCGAATTTGCCCAATATCCTCTGTGGATAGCACACTACTACGTCGATACACTCAGCTACGAGGGGGCATGGCAGTTTTGGCAACATACCGACTACGGCACCGTGCCAGGCATTGATGAGAGTGTAGACCTCAATGTCTTCAACGGTTCGTTCGATGGACTCCAGCGATACACGCTGAAGTGACGTCCTTAATCGTTGTTCTTGTTATAGTCTTAGCTTACCTACCGTACCGTCGGTATACTCTACCAGGTATATGGCGCCTTGCCTTACCTTGCCTACTGCTTGTCCGCTGATAGAGTAGACTTGGGCAATCTTTTTTTCTGGCTTGGTAGTGGCGCTGATATCGGTTTGGTTGTCAAATTCCTCTTGCGCCTCCTTTATATCTGTACTGAGTCGGGAAAGCAGAAGCAACACCTTGGTATAGTTGCCCTTATAGCCATCAGTGAGCAGTAGGTTGCTGTATAGACTGTCGGCCTCTTGCTGCATGGCGTCGATGGAGTCTTTGGCTGCGGCAAGGCGGTCGGTAAACTCGGCTGCTACATCGGCACAATCTGTTTCCAATAATGCTTTGATGTCTTCCCACCGTTGGTATAGGCGTTCTATACGTGTCATCTGCTCGTCGTATATCTCTTTGTTGATTCGTTCGAGCCATTTGAAGTTGTTGGCTATGATGGAGTCGGTCAACTCTTGTCCTCTGGTCTTGTGATTGTTGCTCTCGTCTACACAGGCATAGTCCATGAGTATCACTCCCGTAGGCCCTGCGGGGTGTGTCTGCAGGTATTCGATGATAGCAGCATTGGTCTCTGCGGCATTGCCTCTATATCCGTTGGCCGTAGAAATACTGCCTGGGTATGACGATGCAAAGTTGAACACCCAGGTAACGGCTGTCTTGTCCTTTGTCGTATGTTTGGTGCTGAAATCTAGCATCTTCTTCACGGCATCAATCTTCTTGGTGATGCCACCATCGTCTTCTTTCGTGTTTGAGAAGTCCTGCACGTAGAGCTTGCTACGAATGTCGGCTCCAGTGCCTGGTCCTGTGATGTAGCAGGAGGTCTGTGCCGTCCAATCTACGTGTTCGCACCAACTTTGCAGGAATCCTCCTGTGATAGGCAAGCTGGCATACGCTTCGCGGCTGAGGATAAGCATTTTTCCTCGCACATCGCCCAATGTGAGGTCGCGGCGGAAGTCCACGAGATAGTCCTTAAGATCTTCGCGGCCGAGCAGTTCACCAAGCATCGTGACGTAAGTATCCTTGTCCTCGTTGTAATTGTTGGCATAGAGGGTGTGTATCACAACAAATTCGTTGGGGTTGGCTATCAAGGAATCGCGCAGAAGAAATAGGGCATCGTCGAATCTCAGGTCTGTCTCTGCAATGCCGTGATTGATGTGTAGGTGGTCTTTCTTAACGATGGGGCGCAAGTCAAAGGCGCGTATGCCGGCTTCCCACTGCTTGTCTACGCTCACATCCTGGCATTGTGCAAACATGGCGAGCTGTACGCCATTGCCTGTGGCGGCATCATGGGTACCCGGAATAGATAGTTGCGATATGAAGATATGGTCGGGCAAGCGCGATATCCAGTTCTCGGCAACGATGTTGAGGGTTAATCCAAGGAGGAAGAACAGGGTGGTGGATATTCTTTTCATACTATAAGCTATGGGCTGTTTGCTAAACTCAAAAACTTAAAAACTTAAATCTTGAACTGCGCTGCTGTCCAGTCCTTCTCAATGCGGTGGCTGAGGTAACGCAGACCGAGGCGCTCGGCCTCAGCTTGTATCATGGGCAGGTCGCTTTCGTAGAAACCGCTGAAGTAGATTTCCGCTCCTTCGTTCATACGGGCTACATAGTATTGCATGTCGGCCAGGAGGATGTTGCGGTTGATGTTGGCGATGATAACATCGAAGGGACCTTCGGTGGCAAGTGATGAGGCGTCTCCCTGGAATACCTTGATGTTGTTGATGTGGTTGAGTGCGAGATTGTCGATGGAGTTGTTGACGCACCATTCATCTATATCGATTGCAGTGAGTGATGAGGCTCCTCGCATGGAGGCCAGGATGGCGAGGATGGAGGTGCCGCAACCCATGTCGAGTACGGTCTTGCCCTGCAAGTCGATGTCGAGCAGGTAGCTTATGATGAGGCGTGTAGTCTGATGATGTCCAGTGCCGAAAGCCATCTGTGGATTGATGATGATGTCGTAGGTTGCTTTCGGGTAGTCCTTGTGGAAGGTACTGTGGATAACGCAACGATTGTCTACGACGATGGGCTCAAAGAAATTCTTTTCCCACTCCTCATTCCAGTTCTTGTCTTCCATCTCCTGAGCAGTGAAGGTGATGGTGGTGTTGCTCATGGGGAAGTCGGTCAGTGCTTCATGCAGGGCCTCTTCTCTATAGAGGGAGGCAGGAACGTAGCCAATAGTGCCCTCGGGTGATTCTACAAAACTTTCGAAACCCAAATCTGCAGCAAGGGCTGCTATGATGTCATTGGCGGTCTCGCTGAGGGGATTTACGGTAAAGGTGACTTCGATGTATTGCATATGATTATGTTTTTTTTATTGTCGTTTCTTGTTGCAACTCTGTTGCTCTCTCTGCAAAATTACGCTTTTTTAGGGATTTTCCCCACAAATGATAGGAAATTTCCCTATGGCGGTCGTTTTTTATCTGTTATCTTTGCATCGTGAAAATGTATATAATGTATAAGGATATGAAAAGAACAGTATTGATTGCATTGATGTTGGTGGGAATCGTAGGTTCAGTATCGGCACAGCACGATGACTTGTACTTCGTTCCCAAGAAAAAGAAGGTGAAGACAGAGACCGTGGAGAAGGTGGCTGATGAGGCCGCTGTGCCCCAATCTGAGTCGGCTGCGGTAACGGAGAATAAGCAACCGGTGGAAACTGTTGCGGCAAGCTCATCTTATGCCAAAGGCCTGGAGATTGACGAGGATGCCTACAACCGCCGTGGCTCATACTTGACGGAGCAGGGCGATGCTGTATCTGAGTTTACTATGAACGATGAGGGCTTTGTGCTCATCACGGAAGAGGGCGACACGATGTGGATGAATACCGATACGTTAAAGCTTACCCGCGTGAACGAGGATGAGGGCTGGGTCAATGGTTTTGACGGTAGTGACTCAGACTATGAGTATGCCATGCGCATCGTGCGTTTCCGCAATCCACGCTATGCTATCCCCGTGAGCAGTCCGCTCTACTGGGATGTTGTATATGGCGGTGCCTTGTGGCCCAGTTGGGATTGGAATATTTATGACGATGGGCTGTATGCCTATGTGTTCCCTACAGCCAACAATTGGCTCTATTGGGACTATCGGATGAGCTATCCTTTCGGCTGGAGCCCGTGGGGAAGCCATTGGAACCATCATTGGGGATGGCACTATGGACATCATTGGGGCGGCTTCTATGGCCATGTGTGGTATGATCCCTGGTACGACCCCTATTTCTATGGCTATCATCCCGGTTGGCATCATCATCACGGTCATCATGGCTTCTATCCGGGATTTGGACACGGCAAGCCCGGTTGGGGTGGTGTGGTTCCAGGGTCGCGTCCTCGCGAGAATGACCGTCATGCGACAATCGCTTCTACTCGTCGTGGCATGCAGGATGATAATGCTGTCAGCCGTGGAGCTACATCGGCTACACGTCGTGGAACAACAGCTTCCCGTACGGATGGCGGCACCACCCGCAACTCTTCGGTTCGCGTAGTTACAGGTCGCTCAAGTTCTTCGGATAGTCGTGCTTCAGGTGTTGTGCGTTCATCTTCAAGCCGTAGTGGTAGTGATGAAGTGATGCGTCGTGGAGGTACATCCTCTTCTGTTGGTCGCAGTGCTACTACAGGAAGCAGCTCGCGCAGCAGTTACACTCGCCAGAGTACCTCGCGTAGCAGTTCGGGCTCATCATATAACCGACCCAGCAGTACCCGTAGTTCCTCTTCATCGATAAGCCGTAGCTCTTCATCGAGTCGTTCGGGAAGCTATTCAAGCGGTTCGTCAAGCAGCTCGCGCAGTAGTTCTTACAGCAACAGTTCACGTAGCGGTAGTTCGTATAGTGGCGGTAGTTCTTACAGCAGTAGCTCGCGCAGCAGTAGTTCGTATGGAGGCGGTAGCTCTTACAGTGGAGGCAGTTCGCGCAGTAGTGGTGGCTCATACGGCGGCGGTGGCGGTTCGCGAAGTGGCGGAAGCAGTAGCGGTAGTCGCAGATAAGCAATGTAGTCCAATGTTTATGGGACTCGAGATAGTTAATTAAGTATCGTAATTCAAAAATCATAAATGACTATGACACGTAACAGATTATTCCTTCTTGCCGCAGCGATGCTTACGGCATCATCAGCAATGCAGGCACAAACATCATACGAAGCAGCAGCACTGCTTGATACAGACCTTGGCGGTACAGCACGTTTTGTAGGTATGGGTGGAGCTATGGGTGCTCTTGGAGCCGATATGAGTACCATGAGTACGACCCCCGCCGGTATAGGCCTTTATCGAAGTTGGGATATGGCCCTGTCGTTCGGAGGTAATTGGGTTACTCAACGTGCGCATTCGAATATAGGTGGCAACCGTTCCTTTGACTCATACGGAACAGTTGATAATGCAGGTATAGTGATGGCTACCAAACTGAGTAATGACAATCTGCTGCGATTTGTCAACTTTGGCTTCAATTACCATAATTTAAAGCGCTTTGGTGGAAAGATGGGAATGTCGTCAAATCTGAATGGCCTTTCTCAGACAGGACAGATGGCCTGGCAGGCGTATGAGAACTCCCTTGCAGGTAATGTGTTTGGCAGTGACTTTGACTATAACAGTCCCGATGGGTTCTATCAAAAGAATTATTATGATGATTCGCGCATAGGCTGGCTCACTCTCCTCGGAGCTGATGGCCGGCTGATTGATGCCTCGGCTTTGAATGAAGAACTTGCTTTGAAAGGTGAAAATTACTATCCTTCTGATGCCAACAGGTATAATGAAGTGCTGAGTGGTGGCATCGATGCCTTCGACTTCAACTTGTCGTTCAACTTTGTAGATGCAGTATATCTGGGTGTGACCTTGACTGCCTACGATGTAGATCGTCGCCTGGAGTCAACCTATTCGGAAACATTCTTTGGTGGTGACTACACTTTGAAGAATTACTATCTTACAACGGGCTCAGGTTATGACTTTAAGTTGGGTGTGATACTTCGACCCATTGAAGAGTCTTCGTTCCGCATCGGTGTATCGGCTACTACGCCTACGGTGTATAAATTGCGCGACTACAATTCGGCAATTGTAAAATCCAACATTATGTTTGATGAATACGATGATGCAGGTGCCTTTGTCGGTACGTATGTGCAGTCTTTCGAAATGGATACACAGAGTGACGATGCTTATGGTGGCGATTGCTATACTGATTATACTATGATAGCTCCTGCAAAACTAAATGTCAGTCTTGGCGGTACTATCGGTACATCATGGGCGCTTGGCGCAGAATACGAATACTCGAATTATGGAACTGCTAAGCTCTACTATAAAGATGGAGATGAGAATGCTATGATGAATAATCACACAGCTGATAACTTCAAAGGGCAGCATATCCTTCGAGTGGGTGTGGAGAAGATGTTCGCAGGATCATACTATGCCCGTGCAGGTTATAACTATGTGGGCAGCGGTTACAAGGATACTGCCTGGAAAATGATTCCTGTAAATTCAGTGCAGACCAATACCGCGTACAAAAACCTGAGGTCTACCAACAATATTACTTGTGGTTTTGGTTACCGTGGTGATGTCTTCTATGCCGATGCTGCGTTGCTCTACAGTCACCAGACAGCTGATTTCTTCCCATTCGACGACCTTCAATTGGAGGCTACATCACTCAGTCGTAACTTACTGAAGGGAATGGTTACCTTGGGTATTCGTTTCTGATATCCTCCTTTGGTACTATATATGGGGAAAGTCTCTGGCGAGTCTTTCCCCATACTTTTTTTGAGTCTTACTCGTTCTCTTCTCCCTTTAAGGTGGGCAAGCTGATATGATACTTTACAGCCAATACCCTGGTCACGAATACGCATATACCGCAGGTAATCTGCGTAACAATAGAGTCGCAACCCAGTTTTCCACACACCCAATATGCCAAGCCACCCATCACGCAGGCCATGGCGTAAATGTCCTTGCGGAAGATAAGCGGTATCTCATTGATGAATACGTCGCGCAGCACACCGCCTGCGGCACCGGTCATCGTACCCATGATGGTAGCTACCCAGAGTGGGAACCCCGCATCGAGTGTCTTCTGTATGCCTACTACGGCAAATAGAGCAAGGCCGATGGCGTCGAAGAAAAAGAAGGTGTTGTTCATGTGCACCAGATACTTGCTGAATGCCATTACCCATAAAAGGGCCAATGCGGTGATGACAAGATAGATGGGATTGTTCATCCAAAAGGGAGTGACATCAAGCAGGAGGTCACGGATGGTACCACCACCAATGGCGGTGACAAGGCCAACGACAAAAGCTCCGAAGAGATCGAACTGCTTGGCTGAAGCCAAACGTATACCACTGATGGCGAAAGCGAAGGAGCCTACAAATTCAAGGATGTCGACGAAAGTGATGTTCATCATGTTATTTGCGATTTTATAATTTACGGTTTTACTCTAAACTAATGCAGCTCCACAACCGTGATGCCTGCTCCGCCAAACTGTACATGTTCGTCGCGACAGCTTGCTACGGCGGGATTGGCTTGTAGATACTGGCGTATGAGGGTGCGCAGGATACCGTTGCCTGTCCCGTGCAGTATGCGTACACGAGGCATACTGAGCAGTACGGCATCGTCTATATAATAGGTGACGGCTTGCAGGGCCTCCTCGCCACGCATACCACGCACGTCGATGTCCTGCTTGAACTGCAGGCGGCGTTGCGAGATGTCCTCCTGTGTCTCCTTGCTCAGGTAGGTATAGGCACGTGGGCGCTCGGCTTCCTGCTGGCGTGCAGCCTCCTGTGTGGCAGGTTCAAGCTTGGAGAGCTTGGTCACGGTGCGCATCATGCCGAAGGTCACTGTGGCATTCTTTCCGTTAATCTGTTCGATGGTGCCGATGGTCTGCTGGCCTTTGATTCTAACTAATGCGCCGACAGAAAGAGACCGGCCCCTCTCGCTCCCCCCAAGGGGGGATGACTGGATGTGTGAGGCCTGAGGCTCCTCCCCCTTGGGGGAGGTGGGGAGGGGGCGGTTCTTTTTCAATTTCTTCCGTTCCTGCCGTGCACGCAGCTGCTCCATCTTGCGCTGTATGCGTGCTTCGTATTCGTCGGCTGTGTTGTCGGTCACGGCTTCGCGCCAATCGGCCAGTTCTTGGCGTGCTTGGCGTGTCTGCTCCTTCTCGGCTTGTGCCTCCTTGATGGTGCGTATGGTGTTCTCTATGCGGGCGTTCGACTCTTGCAATAGCTGCTGCATCTCCTCCTTGGCTTCGCGGATGACACTCTTGCGACTTTTCTTCAGCTCCTCCATCTCGCTCTCGTACTGGGCGATGAGTGTCTCGAGCTGCTTCTCCTTCTGGCGTATGTTCTGGCGCTTGGTTTCCCAGTAGCGCTTGTCGCGCACGATGTCCTGCAGGTACTTGTCCGACTGTATGTACTCGCTGCCCACAATCTTTGAAGCATCGGCGATAACCTCCTCGGGGAGTCCTATCTTGCGGGCTATCTCCACGGCAAAGGAGCTGCCGGGATTACCTATCTGCAGTTGGTAGAGTGCCTGCATCAGGTGGCGGTCGTAGAGCATGGCGCCGTTGACCACACCTTTGTGACTGTCGGCAAACTGCTTCAGGTTTGAGTAGTGGGTGGTGATGACACCGTAGGCACGCTTGTCGTTGAAGCGGCGCAATACCGCCTCGGCAATGGCGCCTCCGATGAGGGGCTCGGTACCGCTGCCAAACTCATCGATGAGGATCAGGCTGCGTCCATTCGCCTCGCGCATCATGTTCTTCATGTTCAGCAGGTGACTGCTGTAGGTGCTGAGGTCGTCCTCAATGCTTTGTTCATCGCCGATATCAATGAATATGCTGTTGAAGATACCTGCTACGCTTGCCCTCTTCAAGGGAATGTGCATGCCGCACTGCAACATGTATTGCAAGAGGCCGACAGTCTTCAGACACACCGATTTGCCTCCGGCATTCGGACCCGAAATGATGAGTATTCGCTGTTCGCGGCTCAGCTTGATGTCGAGCGGTACCACCTTCTTTCCATGCTTGGCTAGAGTGATGCGCAGCAAGGGATGCTCGGCTTCTACCCAGTCTATGTAGGGATAATCGTGCAGTTGCGGCTTGATGGCATCCATGCTAATGGCGGTGAGTGCCTTGGCACGGATAAAGTCTATTTCGGCAAGGAAGGTATATGACTCCAGGATCTCGGGAATCTGCGGGCGCACCTCATCGGTAAACTCGGTAAGAATGCGTATCACCTCGCGGCGCTCTTCACCCTCCAGCTCCCGTATGCGGTTGTTGGCCTCCACCACCTCGGCGGGTTCTATGAAAACCGTCTTTCCGGTGGCCGACTCATCGTGCACGATACCTTTGATGCGGCGTTTCAGTGCCGGTACTACGGGGATTACCAGTCGTCCGTCGCGTACGGTAGGGTTCACGTCTTTGTCCACGATGCCTTCAGCCTGTGCCGAGCGCAGTATCGAGTTCAGCGTGCGCGATATGCTGCCTGTGGTAGCTGCCAGTTCGCGGCGTATATTGGCCAGTGCGGGCGAAGCATTGTCTTTGATTTTTCCGAACTTGTTGATGATGCCGTCGATGCGGCGGGTGAGGGTGGGGAAGGACTGCACTTCGGTTGCCAAAGCCTCCAGGTTAGGGTACTTGCTTGGCTCCTCTTCTTCGTCTCTGTAGAAGAAACGTACAATCTGATTTATCGTGTCGAGCGAGCGGCGAAGGTCGAAAAGTTCGCCCTCGTCCATATACATGCCCACGATGCTGGCACGATGCAGTGCCGGGCGAACGTCGAAAAAGTATTGGTTGGGAAATGTGTCCTCCTCTTGGATGATGCGTACAAACTCCTCTACTTCATCCAATCGGCGTTTCACATCGTCGTGAGATTGCGAAAACTGCATCTCTTCCACCTTGTCCTTTCCCAAGGTGCTCAGGCAGCGTCCTTGCAGTATGTGCCGTATCTGGTCGAAGCCAATCTTCTGCTCGAAATTGTTCGGATAAATCATCTATATTATTTACTATTTAACAATTTGCGAATTATCATTTTCATTCGCGTTGCAAAGATACAAACAAACGAGCGAGAAATATCAAGCTTGATTGAATATTTATTATATAGAGCGTAAGTATCTTTTTGGTGTAGCCATAAAATATAAACAAACAAACGAAAAATGTAAACCTTGCTGAATATTTATGAAAAAGGGACACTGAACCATTGTTCAGCGTCCCTATATGTCTACTATTCAATATTAATATTCAATCAACGAACATACTCCTTTGTAATCTTATCACCAACCTTCTTGATGTAAAGGCCACGTGCAGGAGCATCGATTACCTTACCAGTAATATCAAAGTATACAGGAGCAACATCAGCGTCTACAGCATCAATACCAGTGCCACCCTCTACAACCGAAACAGCCATGGTGTTGACATACTTGCTACTGCTGCAACCGATAAGGAAGCCAGTAACGGTAATCACCTTCTCGTTCCAGTCGGCGTTTACCAAGCCCTCGGCAGGATATGAGATACTACCTACTGCAGTCTCAGCACCCTCGATAGCTACATTGTAATAATAGCCCGAAATGGTGAGTTTACCTGTATATTGCACATACTTGATGGTGGGAGCAGCGAGATAAGCGTCCATAGCTGCCGCATCAAGCACCTCAGGTTCGGGCTGGACGTATTCGGCTGTACCTGTCTTCTCAAATTTGGAAGCATTGCCAAACTGGAGCAAGCCACCGTACATAGAGGTAGCGCCACTAACGGTAACTACATCGCCCACGGCAAGACCGCTGTCAGAGCCTACATAAGTAAGGATGTAACCAGTTCCATCACCAATGAGGAAGCCACGTGCATAGGTAGCTACTACAGTACCAGAGGTAGTAGCTGCGCTCTGAGCTCCAGCAGCTATGATCTCGGCAACAGTGCCTGATACAGGCTTCTCCTCTTCACCACCCTCTTCGTTTCCATCGGCAAGGCCACCATCTGCGGTGGTCAACGCAACATCGTCAACGAGGATTGAAGCACCACCACCATTCTTAGAATTCATCACAACAAGAGCAATTTCTGTGGTAGCGTTCAATGTAAATTCGCATGAAGCCTCTGCCCATTCAGAAGAAACAGAAGCAGCTTCAGTAATATATACATATTCACCAGCTGCACCAGCATCGATAGTAACATAGCCTAAGCGGAACATTCCAGCGGCGTCGCCCGTCTGCTTTACGTTTACACTATATTTATAGGTACCAGCCTTCAGTGAATAAGCCTGAGAAGCAAGACGCTTGTTGCCGGAAGCACCAGCCACTTCAACGCTATAGCTACCGCTCTTTGCATCACTGGACTTGCTGATGGTAGCATTATGTCCGATACCAGTCCAATTGGCGGGTTTGTCACCTTCCCACTTCTCGAAGCTTGCATTTTCAACGAGGTTACCTTCAGTGACTACAACATCATCGCCACCTTCGTTTCCACCCTCATTGCCACCTTCTTCTTCGGCTGCCACAACGCTAATGCCCATAGTGTTAACATATTTCGTACCGCTAACGCCGATTGAATAACCGGTAACAACAATCTTTTTACCATGGAGTGTAGCGTCAACAAGTCCTTCAGCAGGATACTGGATGCTACCTACAGCAGTAGATGCACCATCCACATTCACATTGTAGTAGTAGCCGGAGATGTTCAATGTGCCAGTATACTGCACATATTTGATACTGGGAGCGTCCAAATAGGCATCCAAGGCTGCGCCATCAAGCACCTCTGGCTCGGGCTGGGTAACCTCGGCTGTGCCAGTTTTCTCAAATGTTGAGCCACTGGCAAACTGGAGCAGGCCACCATACATAGAAGTAGTACCACTGACAGTTACCACATCACCGATAGCTAAGCCGCTATCTGAGCCCAGATAGGTGAGGATATATCCAGTACCATCACTGATAAGGAAACCACGTGCATACGTAGCAACAACAGTACCCGATGTAGATGCATTGTCCTGCGCACCTGCAGCCACCACTTCAGCTACAGTACTTGCCATCATGTTCATACTGGCAACAAGCATCATACAGGCTACAAACATTTTCTTCATTGAAGTAAATACATTCATAAGCTTTTGTTTTTTTAATGATTAATATAGTTTAGATTCTTCTCGTTTCATTTTAGGGTGTAAAGTTAGCTCTTAATTTTGACTTTTCCCATTTTTCAGAACAATAATTAGGTTTTCTGATGCCTCTGTGAGCAATTAGGCGAGACAGGATACTGACGAAAACAAAAAAAGACGAGCAACTCTCGCTGCTCGTCTTCTCTGCGGAAAGGGAGGGATTCGAACCCCCGGTGCCTCTCAGCACGGCGGTTTTCAAGACCGCTGTAATCGACCACTCTACCACCTTTCCAGTGCTTCTTCAAGAGGTCTCTTGCTTAAAAGCGATGCAAAGGTAGATAGTTTTTTTGAAACATGCAAATGATTCCTCATTTTTTTTGATAATAATTGTAGAAAAGTCCCTGTAGCCCGACACTCTTGTGTAATCATATATAGCGAACAGCATCACCTACCGCCCGTGATGAAGGCTGTAAACCGAGGAAACCATTTTTTTAGAATATAATAAACGAATAAACCAACGAGTACGGTTACAACCACCCATGCTACATACATAACAGCATACATTATATCTGTATTAAACGACAAATGTAGCGGGAATACCTCTTCTATAATCACCAATGCCAACATGTGGTATGCAAAGATGAAGAAACTACTCTCCGTCAATAAACCATTGACATGCCACTTCTCATTTGCGAGAAATCGTGCCGCAAGTGAGATTATGAAGGCCATACCCAACAAAATTCCTATTCTGTTCAAAAGAACGGAATAGGAATATTTCAATATCAACACAATAATTACGGAAATGGCATAGAATATTCCCAATAACAGCGTATGGGATTTGACAATTTCTACGAAATTGATTTTGTGGATTGAGAAGTAAGCTCCTAGTGAGAAAAATGTAAGAGCCGTTATGCTAAGTCCTGTCACATGATGTTGCCAAGAATCAGTCAACCATAGGACCCCCAAAAGCAGAGTGAGTCCATATCGTAGTTTCTTTGTCAACCAATAAACAATGGGAGATAGTAAGATTATTACCAATAAATCTCGAATATACCAAAATTGTATACTCACCGGCAAATCCCCCGTTGCACCATGTGCTTCGTTCGCATTCCAATATGGTCTAAGCCAATCAATGAAAGTGAAATCTACTCCATATTGAGATCCTAGTCCCAACATGCGTCCTGCTAAATAGTAAAGGATAAACATTGAATTCCAAAATAAATAAGGAACAAGCAGGGACTTGATGCGTTTCTTTATCTTTTCCTTGTAAACGCCTAGCGTAAAATCCTCAAGTTTATAAAAGAACAAGAATCCCGAAAACATAAAGAACATTGGCACTGCTATTGCCGCAAGAATGGAAGAGGTCAATTCTTTAGTAAAATGATAAATAGGAAATAGAGCCCCTTGCGGGACAGCCATATTCACATGAATCATTACGACACCAACAATTAATGGAAAACGGAGAAAAGAAATAACTTTTGATTGCAGCTGTTCGCTGCTGAGAGGTTGAACGCTCTGCATAAATGATGATAGTTTAAGTGCACTAAACTATCAATCACTCATCGAAACGGAATATAAGAAAGGTGCAGACCTTTCTTTCGCGTTCACGGGAAGCCTGAGAAACAAACCCGCCTATATGTAAGATTAGTCTACACCATGAGGTGCAAACATTACCACATTACATATAGTTGGGGAAGTAGCTAAGGCCTTCCACTAAACTTTATTCCGATTGTCAAAATCAGTTTCTCAGGCTTTTTTCGAACGCGAAATAATAGTTAATGCTTGGTTTATAATATGTTTTTGTCTATGCTGTCTATTTCGTACGTATAGTATTTTTTGATTTGAAGACAAATTTAGTGTAAATTTTTGATAGAACGAAGAATTACATCTGTTTATTTGCGCTTCATTTTACAGCAAATTTTGAGAGTGCTTGCACTTGCTCATTTATATTGATCTTTATTACTGCGCCAAGAAGCTACTTCCGCTTGTCGCGAAAAGTTCAAGTAAACTTAATTCTGTTGAGTTTTTACCTCGCTCGGCAAAAATGCAAGCATATCTTTGCTCTCGTTCGTTAAAACTTGACTTTTCACTCGCTTATTTGTATCTTTGCCGAACTATGAAACTGTATGAATATGAAAAAGATTATTAATCCCTATTTGGGAATGGCAGAGGCTGAGGGTTACAACTGCTTTGCGTGTGCTCCACACAATGAGCATGGGCTCCACATGGAGTTCTATGAGGATGGCGATGAGGTGGTGTGCTACTGGAGTCCTGCTGCGCATTTTCAAGGATGGACCGATACGCTGCATGGCGGTATACAAGCTACGCTGATTGATGAGACGGCGGGGTGGGTGATAGCCCGCAAGATGCAGACCTCAGGCATGACCACCAATCTGAACATCAAGTATAAACGTCCCATCCCGACGGGTGAACATGTGCGTCTGGAGATTCGTGCCCGTATATGTGAGATGAAGCGTATGTTTGCCTTGATGCAAGCCTCCATCACGGTGGATGGCGAGGTGTGCACTACGGCTGAACTTACCTTCTATTGCTTCTCGCAAGAGAAGGCGAAGGAGGAGTTTCACTTTCTGCCCTACAAAGTGGAAGGTGAATAACTGAAATTCAAAGATTCAGAACTCCTATGGCAAGAGAGTAGTATAGATGCGGATACTGTAAATAGAATACGCGCAATCCATAGCGGACTGCGCGTATTCACGTTTTATATTATTCTAGTTTAGTTTCTGTTAGATCACACCCTGAGCCATCATGGCATTGGCGACCTTGATGAAGCCGGCCACGTTGGCACCTTTCACGTAGTCGATGTAGCCGTCGGGGCGTGTGCCATACTTCACGCATGATGCGTGGATGTTCTGCATGATGCTCTTGAGCTTCTTGTCTACCTTCTCGGCACTCCAACCCAATTTGTAGCTGTTCTGTGTCATCTCAAGGCCTGATACTGATACACCACCGGCGTTCGATGCCTTACCGGGTGCATACAGCAGCTTTGCCTCCTGGAAGGTCTCCACAGCCTCGGGCGTAGAGGGCATGTTGGCGCCCTCGGAAACGGCGATGCAACCATTGGCTACAAGTGCGCGTGCGTGCTCGCCATTGAGCTCGTTCTGTGTAGCGCAGGGGAGTGCGATGTCGCCCTTCTCATACCAGGGAGCCGCACCAGCTACATACTTACAGCCATACTTGTCGGCATACTCCTTGATGCGTCCGCGGCGTACGTTCTTCAACTCCATGATGAAGGCGAGCTTCTCTTCGTCGATGCCTGCGGGATCGTAGATGTAGCCGTTTGAGTCGCTCATGGTCACAGGCTTGGCACCCAGCTGGATGCACTTCTGTACTGTGTACTGAGCTACGTTACCCGAACCGCTGACGAGGCATACCTTGTCCTTGATGTCGATGCCGCGTGTCTTGAGCATCTCCTGCAGGAAGTAGATGTTGCCATATCCGGTAGCCTCGGGGCGAATGAGCGAACCGCCGAAGTCGAGTCCCTTACCGGTGAGCACGCCCTCGAAGTTGCGGGTAAGCTTCTTGTACATACCGAAGAGGTAACCTACCTCACGGGCACCTACACCGATATCACCGGCGGGTACGTCCATCTCGGCACCGATATTGTGCCACAACTCTGTCATGAATGCTTGGCAGAAGTGCATCACCTCATTGTCGCTCTTGCCCTTGGGGTCGAAGTCCGAGCCACCCTTGGCGCCACCCATCGGTAGGGTAGTGAGCGCGTTCTTGAAGGTTTGCTCAAATGCAAGGAACTTCAGTGTGCTCAGGTTCACTGAGGGATGGAAACGGAGACCACCCTTGTACGGACCGATGGCATTGGAGTGCTGCACACGGTAGCCCATATTGGTCTGCACCTTGCCCTTGTCGTCAACCCATGTGACACGGAAGGTCACGATACGGTCGGGCACGCAAAGACGCTCTACCAAGTTGGCGGCCTCAAACTCGGGGTGCTTGTTATACTCTTCTTCAATGGTTGACAGCACTTCGCCTACAGCCTGGAAATACAGTTCTTCACCGGGAAAATGCTCTCTAAGTACTGCTAATGTTTCTTGTACTTTCATACTAATACCTATTTAATTTCAATTTCGGGTGCAAAGATACATATATTTTGTGATATAGAGAATAAAATAGAAAGAAAAATCAAAGAATAAACGATAATTTGTTATTTTAGTTTTGTTTTGTGTGGACAATTGTTATTTGTTTTGCTGTTTTTGCGAATAATTGTCATTTATAGTGGCTGTTTGGCGGATTATTGCTACTTTTGTAGCGCTAATCATCATAAATATGTTATTATGAACAGACTTCATGTTACCCGTATAGCCTCTTTGCCCTCTACGGCTGCAGAGGTGCCTACCTTGTTGGATTCATTGAATGTGGCTTTTCAGCCTATAGCCTCTGTAAACTGGCCTGCCGAGTATCCCTACTGTCCTGAGGCTGCTTTCCGTATGGCATGGTGCTGCGATGGGTTGGTGCTGCACTGTCGGGTGACTGAGCAGAGTGTGCGTGCCCGCTATGGTGAGGATAATGGTAATGTATGGACCGACTCATGTGTAGAGTGCTTCGTCCGCAACGCTGACGATGATACCTATTATAATATAGAATGCAACTGCATAGGCACTTTGCTGGTGGGCGTGGGCACTGGTCGTCATGACCGTCGACGTATGTCGGCTGATGTGCTCGCGGGAGTAAAGCGCTGGGCTTCATTGGGAGATGTAGCTTTTGATGAGCGTATTGGAGTCACATCATGGGAAGTGGCTTTGGTGATTCCTGTTTCGCTTTTTGGTGAGCATCCTATAGCGCTTGAGGCAGGAGCGGTACTTTGTGCGAATTTCTACAAGTGTGGCGACGAGCTTGCTGTGCCTCATTTCCTATCGTGGAATCCTATAGAGGTTGCTACGCCCGATTTTCATCGCCCCGAATTTTTTGGAACATTGTTGCTCGATTGATTGCAGTACTCTGCCGTAGGGTGGAGATATTGTGGAAGTTCGTTGATCAGTGCGCGATAGTTGCAGTCGGTATCAAGCACTTGGGGTATGCCGATGACGAAAAGTTGCATGCGGGCACGAGTGAGGGCCACATTGAGTTTCCGGTCAATAGGTTGGTTTACAATAGGTGATGTGGGGTCTATGGCCTCTACTATCAGTTCCATTTGTGAGGGCGAGGTGATTGTAGTGCAGTATATGATGATATCGCGTTGGCTGCCTTGGTAGCGTTCTACGGTGTCGATACTGATATGCTGTGTGTATTCTTCCATATCAAGTAGCGAGAGTTCGTTCCGTATGAGGGCACCTTGTCCCCGGAAAGGCGATATGATGCCAATGGTTTGGTGGGCATCATATGGGATTCCGTTCGTACGATACAGCTCGATGATGTTTTTTACTACCATGGCGCAGAGTTGTGCCTCATGACTGTTGGTCTTGAAACGCTCTTCTTGTTTGGGCACTGGACAATTGATGAAGGCTGTCCGGTGAGTTGCGATGAGTGCTTGCAACGCCGATGCCTTGTTGTATGTGTTGTAGGGGAGTGTGCTCGTCTGGTGAGGTAGTGGCACAGGGCACAGCTGTCCATTGTAGAAATGGCGGTTGGCAAAACTGCTGACCTCGGGATGCATGCGCCCTTGACGGTATAGTGTGGCGATGCAAGCCGTATCTCCCATCCCGATGAGGCGGTAATACATACGCTCGAAGAGCGATTGCTTGCAGTTGGTGATCCCGAGACTTGTCAGTCGCTCGTCGCTGATGCAGCCCTCTTCGTCGGTTTGCAGAGAGATGGCTGGCAGTTGCTTATGGTCGCCGATAAGTACAAACTTATCTCTTATCGTGGCCAATAGCCCGATGAGCTGTGGCTCCAATATCTGCGATGCTTCGTCGATGATGGTGAGCGCAAAATGTTTGGCTGCAAAGAGTTCCGGGCGTGTGGCTATAGTGCTTACGGTACCTACAATGATGCGTGTGTCGGTGATGAGTGAACGCACCTCTTCACGATTGGCAAGTGGTGCCGTGAGGCGTGAGAGCGTGCGGTGGACAAAGCGCGTGTCGCAGCTCTGCTCGTTGCCTATACGGATATAGCTGGGCTGCCCCTCGATGTTTTCCAGGGCACTGCATATCTCGTCTACGGCACGGTTGGTATAGGCCATGATGAGCATGTCTCCTTCGGTATGCCTATAGTGCTCTTCTACGATAGAGCGCAGCACGATGGATGTCTTGCCTGCTCCTGGCACACCTACGATGAGGGCATAGTCGGTAGCCTGCTTTACAGTGCGTACGATGGCATTGGTGTCCTCGCCTGGATAGTGCCCTGCGACCTTTTGTGACGTGTCGGTTCCCGGAGACGTGATGCCGAGTAGTAGCTCTTGGCGCTTCTGTGGTGCGCAGAGCAAGGTGTAAAGGCTGCGGTAGAGTCCGCCGAAAATGCTGTCGCTGACGTCGTGCTCCACTGCATAGGTTGCAGTGGGCGGGAATATGCTGGCGCTGTGCTGGTGTTGGCGTAGTCCGACTTGCAGTGTATGGGCATCAATATGGAGCAGCGTACCTTTGTGTACCTGTCGAGTCGATGCGCTGTCGTATCGGTCCTCCTTGATGTAAAATAATACCATGTCGCCACGTCTGAAGTTGGGTGTGTCTGTCGTCTCAAGTGGGGGCAATGTGAAGGTGAGTGTGTCATAGCCGCATCCCTCATCGGGTATGAATGATTCGAGATGCATTGAGGTGATGATTTCTCCATCGGCAAGTTTTTCTTCGTCGGTTTTGCACCATAGGTGGCTCTGTGCATGGTCACGTTCGTTGCGTCCTACTTTTGACAGGTATTGTTCGTTGGCCGTGAAGCGGAGGAATCGGTATGTATATGCTTTGGCCAAGCTGTCGGTATGGTGGAATGGGGCAAGGAGATGGCTCAGTTGTGGCTGTAGATAGTTGCTCCATAGCTTTCCCGTAAGTGAACGGGTGTTGAATGTCTCGGGGGTAAGATCCTCGAATAACTTCGCGGTGTCGGGCTCTATGGCTAAGTCGCGCATGAGCCGTACGATGGCATTGCGTAGCACCAATGCCTCGTCTACAATATGGGGAAATCGTTCACCTGTGAAGAACTTCGGGTAACGTGAGTAGAGTAGCAGACCTGTAATCTCTTCGCGCGGTATACCGGTGTTGATGTGTAGCATCTCGCGGTACAGCATCATCTGTGCTGTATGGCTGGCTTTGGGACCTTGTGGGGTGGAGTAATACTCGTCGGCCTTACCCGATTTGAGTTCCACGAGTAGGCGGAGGTCCTGCCTCAGGTAGTCGAGGCGTCCTTGCAGTCCTAATGTGGGGCAGATAAATGAAGGCTCCAGCATTGCTTCTCCAGCATCACGGTCCAGGGCGTGGCTGCGGAGCTTGTTGACAGCATTATGAATGTTGGTGTATTGGCTGCGTGCTTCGCTGAAGAAACGGGCGTTGATATCGGGGCATACGGCAAATTTCAGGGCATCGGCCGTGAATGCTTTCTTGATGGATGTGTTGTACGATACGGGGTGCTCGGGGGCGTGGTTGACGCTATCGTCGAGAAACTGGTTGGCCGTATTTCCTAAGAGGATGGGGCTGGTGGTCTCTTTGGGGCTGAGCATCCCTATCAGATAGCGCATGGGGTGGGCACCGCTTTCGGTGAAGCAGGCTGAGAGCGAACTGATGTCGATGAGATAATCGGGGTTGACGATGAGCCGGCGTGCATGGATGATAGGCGCTCGGGATTCTTCATCTTCTATGTATGTAGCCTCGAGCAGCATCACTGTGTCGCCCTCGTGCAGTGCTTCTACATCGTGCAGATAGCGTCTGTCGGTAATCTCGGCGCACTTCGAATCTCCACTGACCGTTGTGCCATATATACGTGGTGGCGCGATATGCTGCACCTGTAGGCGTATGTTCTCGCTTACCGCCATAGCTGTGCCAATATGTTTTGAGTGCTGTCGTTGGGGAGTGCCTCGTTTGCAATATCTTCATTTGGGCTTATGGGTACGGCTCGGGGCGTGTAGTGTGTGGTGTCGCGGTGGGTTTGCCAATAGCGCTCCTCTCTCAAGCAATATTCACTGTATTTGTGCTGCACCTTACGCACGAATAGGGTAGTCTCTATGCCTGTGAAGCGGCCATTGCGGCAGAGAGAGTCGGTATAGTAGATGGAGTCATTCTTCAGGCGAAGGAAGGTTTCCACATTTTCGTTCCACACATGGCGGTTCTTGCCGTACTTTTCGGCCAGGCGCATGGCATCCTGTATATGCCCGAATCCGGCATTGTATGAGGCAAGCACGAAATATCTGCGTTCGCCTTCGGGTACCCGGCGGAACAGGCGCGACAAGTATTTGAAATAGTCTGCTGCAGCACGCACACTTTCGCTCGGGTCACGCTCCATGCCCTCTGGCACTCCCATGGCGTGTGCCGTCTCGGGCATCATTTGCATCAGTCCTTGTGCACCTACGTTCGAGGTGGCAGCGGTGTCAAACTTTGATTCCACGTAGGCTACGGCAGCCAGCATCTTCCAGTCCCACCCGATGGTGTCGGCATATACTCGAAACAGACTGTCGTAGGGCGATATGCGGAATACGGGGACAATGGTGTCTTCTACTACCAGCGTGTCTACCTGTTCTTCGCAAGGGGGTGGCAACGTATCGGGTACGATGCTCACTGTAAAGGTACCTATGAGCACTGCAATGATTACAATGTAGAATGTCTTTTCCCGCTTGCGCATTTTTCTTTTCTGTTTAGAGTTAGGACCCTCAACCGTCAACCTTCAATAGCGAAGCCCTTGGCTTGTCCAAGAACTATCAACCCTTCTCAAGGCACTGCTGGATGAACAGTCGTAGCATCTCTATGGCCTTGACATTATGTCCGCCATTAGGGATGATGATGTCGGCATACTGCTTGGTGGGTTCGATGAACTCATCGTGCATGGGCTTCAGCACGTTGCGATACTTGCCGATGAGCATCTCCAACGGGTGTCCACGCTCGGCGATGTCGCGTGTGATGACACGCAGCAAGCGCTCGTCGGGCTCGGCATCGACAAATATCTTGATGTCCATGAGGTCGCGCATGCTCTTGTCGTACAGTGCCATGATGCCCTCCACGATGATGACTTCGCGTGGTTCTACATGTACCGTCTCTTCGAGTCGTGTGCAGGTGATATACGAGTAGGTGGGCTGCTCTATAGAGCGTCCCTCGCGCAGCTCGTTGATCTGATGCGCCAGCAATGACCACTCGAATGCGTCGGGGTGGTCAAAGTTGGTCTTCTTGCGCTCCTCGAGCGGCATGTCCGACTGGTCGTTGTAGTACGAGTCCTGTGGTATCACAGCCACCGAGCCCTCGGGCAGGCTCTCTACGATTTTCTTTACTACGGTGGTCTTTCCCGATCCTGTGCCACCTGCTATGCCTATGATAATCATCTTGATATGTGGCCTCCCCCCTTCCCCTCCCGAGGAGGGGTGATTCGTACATCTCGGTGAAGGACTTTTTTTATTACTGCTAATGGTTCTTGTTTGTTGGACTCCGAAATCCCCCTCCCGAAGGGGCGATTCGTATATTGCGAGGATTTTTTTATTATTGTTATTGCATGCCACTATTTATATTCATAGGAATTTGCAGTCCCCCTCCTTGGGAGGGGTTAGGGGAGGCCTCTCCTACAGCCTCTCACACTCCTCCAGCCAAAGTGCTGCACTTGCATCGCTCGGCATGCGCCAGTCGCCACGCGGACTCAGCGATACGCTACCCACCTTAGGTCCGTCGGGCAGGCACGAGCGCTTGAACTGCTGCTGGAAGAAGCGGCGGAAGAAGGTCGTGAGCCACTTCTTGATGGTTGCCCTGTCGTAGCTGCCGTCGAAGGTCTTGCAAGCGATGTAGTATATCTTCGATGGGGTATAGCCCGAGCGCAGGAAGTGGTAGATGAAGAAGTCGTGCAGCTCATAGGGTCCCACCAGGTCTTCGGTCTTCTGCTTGATGGTGCCGTCGGCCTTGGCCGGAATCAGTTCGGGGCTGATGGGTGTGTTCACCACGTCGAGCAGGATGTCGCGTATCTCCGCATCGTAGGTGTGGGTAGCCTCCCACGCCACGAGGTGGCGTACAAGGGTCTTGGGTATGCCGGCGTTCAGTCCGTACATCGACATGTGGTCGCCATTGTATGTGGCCCATCCGAGTGCCAGCTCCGAGAGGTCGCCCGTGCCTATCACGATGGCGTTCTCGCGGTTGGCCACGTCCATGAGCAGCTGGGTGCGCTCGCGGGCCTGGCTGTTCTCATACGTGGTGTCGTGTAGGGTGATGTCGTGCCCTATGTCCTTGAAGTGCTGTATGCATGCATCCTTGATGCTGATCTCGCGCAGGGTGATGCCCAACAGCTGCATCAGCGCGAGGGCATTCTGGTAGGTGCGGTCGGTGGTGCCGAAGCCCGGCATGGTGATGCCTATGATGCCTGTGCGGGGCAGCCCGAGGCGGTCGAACGTGCACACCGTGGCCAGTAGCGCCAGCGTAGAGTCCAGTCCGCCCGATATGCCTATCACCGCCTTCGAGCAGTGTATATGGGTGAGGCGCTTGGCCAGTCCGGCCACCTGTATGTTGAGTATCTCGTTGCAGTGCGCATCCAGCTCGTTGCCGCTCGGCACGAAGGGCAGGGGCGAGTAGGTGCGGCTGAGGGCACACTCCTTTTCGGTGATGGTGCGGGTATGCACGTGTGTGGCCTTGGGGAAGAGGTCGGCCTGTGCGGTAGCGAAGGTGGTGTTGCCACGGCGTTCCATGCGCAGTTTGTCGAGGTCTATCTCCGTGCATACTAATTGGGCATCGAGGCTGAAACGCTGCCCCTGTGCTATCATCGTGCCGTTTTCGGCGATGAGGGCATTGCCCGCAAACACGAGGTCAGTGGTCGACTCTCCATAGCCGCAGCTGCTGTATACGTATCCTGCCATGCAGCGGGCCGACTGCTGGGCGATGAGCGAGCGCAGGTATTCGTGCTTGCCCGTCACCTCGTCCGATGCCGAGAGGTTGAAGATAATCTCCGCACCCTGCAGGGCCAGTGCCGAGCTGGGCGGTGTCACACTCCACAGGTCCTCACATATCTCCACACCAAAGGCATAGCGTCCCGTGTGGAATATCTGGTACGAACCTATGTGCACCTCTTGTCCGGCATACTGTATGTTGTCCTCCATGCGCAGGTTGTAGCCTGTGCTGAACCATCGGCGCTCGTTAAACTCGCCGTAGTTGGGGATATAGCATTTGGGTACGATACCCAGTATACGGCCTTGCTGCACCACGAGGGCGCAGTTGTACAGCGCTCCGCACACATAGATGGGTGCACCGATGATGTATATGTTGTCATACCCCTTGGTGGCTTCGGCAAATCGTGCCACGCCGTTCTCGGCCTCTTGCAGCAAGGTCTGTTGTGTCAGCAAGTCGCCGCAGGTGTAGCCCGTGATGCACAGTTCGGGGAACACCGTCACCTCAGCGCCCTCCTCATGGGCACGATGTGCCATGGCGATGAGCTGCTCTGTATTATACTTCGTGTCGGCCACGCTGACCAGTGGTATGGCGGCCCCCACTTTGATGAATCCGTGTTGCATAGTTTTTATTATTTGTGGCAAATATACGAATAAACGAGCGAATATAAAAGGGCTGCGAAAAGAAAAGCCAGCTTTTATTTTTCGCGGCACTATTTTATTCTCAGTGCCGACGCGAAATGAGCGTCGGTTGCGACGGCAACGCGGTATGATAGCGTTGTTTGCGACGAAGGGGAGGTTTATCTCCCCTAGAGGAGTGTGCTTTAGCACCATTACCTTTAGCTTCCCCGAGGAGTGCTGCTTGCAGCTAAACTATATTCTTGGCGTAGCCATAAATATGCAAGCAAAGGAGCTTTTCCTAAACAGGTTGTCCGGCTGTCCTTGTCGTAGACAACGTGTTGATTATGAATTGATAGACAAGGACAGCCCCTGCTGTCCTATGCTGTCCTATGTTGTCTTATGCTCTAATCATCTCGTTCTTAGGTCCGAATATATTTGTTCTTAGGTTCAATTTCTCTTTTTTGCCTTGTTGTTTTTATTTGCCGTTCGCGAACGACCGCGCTGCTCTTCGCGAACGACCGCGCTGCCCTTCGCGAACAACCGCGCTGCTCTTCGCGAACGGCAAATAACTTTTGTGTTTGCAGGATGCGGATTTGCTTGCCCGTTTCTATATATCTAAGGTGCGTTTTTGAGGGGTATGACTTACCCGTTGCGGCTGATTTGTACTCGGCCGTAACGGAGTATAAGGGTCTGCGACCCACGAATGAAGGACACCCCAGGACAACCCAGGTTGTCCTTGTTTATGCGCAGTGTATCTGTAGATTATACTCTACAAGGACAGCCGGACAACCTATTCCGTAACATCTGTTTTAATGCCTTTGCTCCCTTCGTTTTGTGTTACCTTTTTCTTTTAGACATAAATTTCCGTGGATTATCCGCGAATTATCGTAAATAATTATTACTTTTGCGCTTGACTTAGCCAGCCCACATGGGATGGATGGGTCAAGACATATTGGATTCTGTGTCTCTAGCGTACCTGTATCGTGGACATAATGCCCTACAATTAGCTTCGCAGAGGAACAGGAAAGGACGTTTTCGAACGTTATCTTCTACCATATCGAACTTCGCAACTTTGATTCCATTAGAAGATACCGCAATGAGGCGTCCATGCCGGGTGTATTATACACGTATGCTATGAGTGTATCCCTATGTGATGGGGTGAACATTCCTATAGTGTACTTATTATATAATACGCGATTGGCGTGGGCTGGCTGAGTTGCTTATCTCAATGGAAAGGCAATGCGAAGGCCAGATATGGTGGGATAAGCAAGGAAGTTTCTCCCACGTCTTTTTTTATATCCATCACCGAAGTATTAATTATTAATGCTGAAGCAGGGAGGGCGGTAAGCAATAATATTTGGTACTTATGGAAGTAGGTAAGACATTCTCGATAATAATACCTGTGTATAATGTTTCTATGTATCTTGTAGACTGCTTAAACTCAGTCTTGTCTCAAGACGTAGACCGTGAGTGTTATGAAATAATTATTGTTGATGACTGTTCTCCTTATGGAGAGAAGGAAGTTGTAAATGATTTCTTACAACAATATCATAATATAAAGTATATAAGACATGATGTGAATAAACGTCAAGGGGGAGCACGAAATACGGGGATGCGTGCAGCTTGTGGCGAATATGTTATCTTCTTGGATGGTGATGATTGTTTTGTGTATAAGAATGTGTTGTCAATATTGTTGGAGTATGTGAAAAAATATAAACCTCTTATTTTACGTTCAGAAAGGCATTATCAGATAGAATCAGATGCCTGTTACTCGGAACTAGGTAATAAAATTGGGGATATTTATGTAAAAAAGGAGGGCTTTGCATGTATCTCATGTAGCTTTATAGAGTGGCGTTCTGAGAAAATTGGTTCTGTTGCAGTATGGGGTACTTTGTACAAACGACAATTTTTATTGGAGAATGGTTTGTTCTTTAGAGAAAATACTCTATTTGAAGATACGGATTGGACTCAAAAAGTTTTGTTCTGTGCAGAAAGATTTGATTTTATGGATTTCCCATATTATGGTTATCGTCAATCCCCTGATAGTGCAACTCGCGGACGAACTGTTGAGGCTTTTTGTGGTGCCGTGGACGGTGTGATTGAGTCTTATGGATTTTATAAGAATTCTATCGATAAAGATGGCCCATTTTGGTGCGTTTTGCGTGAAATTTTTGTAGAGGATACTATAAATCTATTGATGATGAGTCGTAACTATGCAATAGTTGATAGTCTAAAAATCTTGGGTAAACTTAATGAGTGTGAATTGACAAATCTAAAGAGTAAGAATTGGAAGAATAATGTAATCCTGTCAGTGATGTCAAGTGCTCTTCTGTTGATTATAGTTTTAGTTAAGATACTGGTTGTGTTAAAGAGGCTGTTTGTTTCTCCCCTGAATACATCTGCTACCCAAGCGCAGCGTAACCCATAAGGTTTTCAAGGAATAGGCGTAGGCGTATCTTGAGGACCTTATGGGTTACTATTTATCCAATCATTCCTGAGATGAAAATCTCTCAGAGACTACTTTCTCTACTCTTTTCTGTAGATTGCCGTATTCATATAGATGGATTTACGTGTTTGGCAGCTATGCGCTCCAGTGACTGGTACACCTGCATCAGGCCACGAGGTACGTGGAAGCAGCCCTTCCACTTGCCGCCCTTGAGGGTGAGCAGCACCTCGCCACGGCGGTTGAGGTACCCGTACCATTCGGGATACTCGGGGTCCATGAAGTGGCTCCACACGTAGTCGTGTACGCGCTCAAACCATTCCAGACATTGGGCGTTGCCGGTGAGCTCGTAGCCCTTGATCATGGTGATGAGGGTCTCGATGTGTACCCACCATAGCTTCTGGTCCCACTCGAGCTGCTGGAGCGGACGGCCCAGACGGTCCATGAAGTAGAAGATGCCGCCATACTGCTTGTCCCAGCCATATTCCACCTCGGCCAAGGCTATCTTCACAGCTTTCTCTATCAGTGCCTGGTCGCCAAGGCGCTTGCCGAGGTCCATGATGAACCACATGGCTTCGATGGCGTGTCCGGGGTTGAGCAGGCGACCGTCCATGCAGTCTACCAGCTGGTTGTCGGTGCCCAGATGCTCTACGATGAGGCCCAGCTCGGGGCGGTAGAATACGTCCATCACCTCGTGCACGCAGGTCTCGATGGTCTTGTCGAGGAAGTCTTTCTCCAGCAGAGGCTCAATCTCGAGTGCCACATTGCACAGGATCATGGGCAGGGCAAAGCTCTTGAGCGAGCGTGCTCCGGGCGATGCTTTTGACCAGCGGCCCTTGGGATTGTCTACCTTGGAGAGCACGATGTCGAAGGTCTTCTTGGCTATGTTGGCATACTCTGCGTTGCCTGTGGCGATGGAGAGCTGGCCGAAGGCGATGACGGCAAACGTGTAGGAGAAGATGTTGTAGGGCTCTACGAGTGGGTGTCCTTCGCGGTCGAGGGCGAAGTACCAGTTGAGGTTGCCGTCGTGGCCATACCGTTTGAGGAACTCGGCTCCCTGGATGGCGGCGTCGAGCCACTCTTGCCGCTTCTCTACCTTGTTGTAGAGTGTGGCGAGCATCCATACCTCTCGGCCTTGGAGCCAGATGAACTTGTCGGTGTCGAACACCTCACCGTCGCGCTCAAGGCAGGTGAAGTAGCCGCCAAACTCGGTGTCTATACTCTTTTCCATCCAGAAGGGCATCACTCTATCGAGGAGCTCGCTCTTGTATTGTTGGGCTAGTTGTTTGAAGTCGATCATAGTGCTTTTTTTTATTGTCAACAGTCAACGGTCAACAGTCAACGGTCGATAGTTTTTTTTATTATTGGGGGCTAGGATTTTCTAGGATGCTCTAGGATATCCTAGGGGTTATTGTTGGCTTTTCTTAAAGTATGTTCCTATTGATAGCAGCCAGGCTACTACGATGCTCACTACCATGCCTGTGGCTCCGAAGAGGAAGAAGTTGGCATCGGTGCATTCGCTCATCCAGAACACGACGGCTTCGCCCACCACGAAACCGATGAGGGCGGCATAGCCCTTGACGCGCTTCATGAATACGGCGATGAAGAACAGACCGCCTAGGCCGCTAGTGAGCAGGCCTAAGGCTTCGTTGAAGAAGTCGAGGAACGACTGTATATTCCATGTGGCCATGAGCAGGGCGAGGAGCAGGCCTATCATACCGCTCACCACGGAGGCCCAGCGGGCTACGACTACCAGCTGCGAGTCGGTGGTGCGGCGGAAGCGTTTCCAGAAGTCGATGGAGAAGGCGGTGGCCACACTGTTGATGTTGCTGGATATGGTGCTCATGGTGGCGGCAAAGATGGCGGCAATTAAGACACCGGCAATGCCGGCGGGCATCTGGCTCATCATGAAGAAGGGGAAGATGGCGTCGGATTGGGCCATGGTGACATCGAGTTCTGCGGGGTGGGTCTTGTAGAAGGTGTAGAGCCCGGTGCCAATCATGTAGAAGGCTACGGATACGAACACGCTCATCACGCCATTGACCAGGATGCCACGGCCGGCAGACTTTTCGTCGGGGGTGGTGAGGTAGCGCTGGATGACGGTCTGGTCGGAGGTGTAGGAGATGAGGTTATTGGCCAGGCCACCGATGATGATGACCCACCAGCAGGCTTGCGACCAGGAGTTGCTCCAATCGAACAGGCGCAGCTTGTCGTTGGCCAAGGCAATGTCGATGCAGCCCATCACGCCGCCCTCGGTGTTGACTGCGAGGTATACCACGGCAAAGAGGGCACCGAAGACCAGTATCAGGCCTTGCACCACATCGCCCCAGATCACGGCTTCTACACCACCCATGGTGCAATAGATGATGGTGACCAAGCCCATGAGCACGATACACAGATAGATGTCGATGCCTGTGACGGCTGTAAGAGCCAGTGAGGGCAGGTAGAGCACGATGGCCATGCGCACAATCATGAAGATGCAGAAGAGCGTGGAGGCCAGCAGGCGGGTGAAGAGGTTGAAGCGCTGCTCCAGTATCTCATAGGCACTGGTGACGTTGAGCTTGCGGAAGTAGGGAAGATAGTATTTGATGACGGGGAAGCTGATGAGTAGTATCATCCACAGCATGGGGTAGTAGGTCCAGTCGGTGGTGTAGGCCTTGGCCGGGATGGTCATGTAGGTGATGGCCGAGAGCATGGTGGCATAGATACTGATACCCGCTGCCCACCAGGGAATGCGTCCGCCTCCCTTGAAGAAGTCGTCGGCACCCTTTTCCTTGCGCATGAAGTAGAATCCCATGAGCAACATGCCCACGAGATATAGAACAAGGATGGTCCAGTTGAGCCAGCCGAAGCGCTTGTCGTTGGTAACCTCCACGTGAGTGACATCGGCGCTGCGCACGCCCGGCATCAGTTCGCCGCCGCTATAGCTCCATCCTTTACCTCCCACCTCGGGGGTGAGGCAGGCACCGGCACGAGCCAGCAACTCATCGCCAGGCAGGATACCCCACGAGTCGGTGATGGTGTGGTAGGTGAGCACATCCTTGCGGAAGCGGTACCACTCGGGCTGGTGGCGCAGGTAGAGGCTGTCTTGCTGACCGCTGATGGCGCTGAGGAAGATGTCGTGGTCGACGCCGCCAAAGAAGAGAACGTGGCTGTAGCCTGATGTGGCACAGGTGCTGCCGACGATAGCCTGATATGAGTTGTGAGTTGTGAGTTGTGGGTTGTGAGTTGCCTCCGGATGGCTACCCTCGTTATCGTTATCGTCTTCGTTAACGTTGACTACCGCTGGTGCTGTGCGCTTCCATGGGGTGGCATTGCCTTTCTTGAGGGCGGCAATGGACATGTATACGCCGTCGGTGTGCACTAGGGCTTCTTGGTTTTCGGTCTTGGGCTGGTAGCCGCCGAATATGAAGAGGGCGTAGCCTGTGGAGGTGTTTTGTACGGCCACGCAGGGCTGCAGGCGACATTCGTCGGGAAGGGTGGCGGCAAGGGTCCATGCCGCAGCATTGCTGGGATAGGGTAGGGAGTAGATATCACGGTTGGGCACACCGTTGGTCTGTCCGCCGGCTACCCAGAGCATGCCGTTGTGGTAGGTGGCGGCAAAGTTGTCGAGCGGCTTGGGCAACGGGGCGATGGGTGTACTGCTGCCGTCTGTGGCACTGAGGAATGTGCAGTCGCTGAGCGATGCCGTAGCATCCATACCGCCAAGGTATACGGCACCTCCGGGCACCTGTACGCTGGCTCCATAGGCTTTGGGGTAGTAGACCTTCTGGCCGCCGTCGGCGCAGGGTACGTCGGGGAAGTTGCACCCGCCGTAGGTTGATAGCCCGCCCATCTGCCATGCGGCATAGTGGCCCGACACGGCATTGTCCATAGGTGTTGCCGGAGTCACGGATACTCGGTTCTGTCCCATGCAGAGCAATGAGCAGAGGAGTAGGGGAAGAAGAAGTGTGCGTTTCATGGTAGAATCTGTTTCTTAAAACTTATTGCAGCGCTCAAAGAAGTTGATGGCCTCCAGCTCCTTGCGGCAGGCAGCCTCCTCTTCGTTGGTCATGTTCTGGAAAGGCGTGCGGTTGGGGCCAAGGTCCAGTCCGATGAGCTTCATGATGCGCTTGCCGCACACGATGTTGCCGCGGTAGTGGCAGATGACGTTGATGACCTCCTGCGAGAAATTCTGCAGTTCGCGAGCCTTCTCGAGGTCACCGGCATTCCATGCGTCGATGATGCCCACGAGGTTGCAGCCGTTGTAGTTGGTGGTGCCGCCGATACCGCCCTGTGCACCGCCCATGGCGAGCGAGGGGAGTATGGTCTCGTCTTGTCCGTGGAGCATGTCGTACTTGCCGTTCTTGTAGAGGCGGCACTGGTTGTACTCGTAGATGCTCTCGAAGGTGTATTTGATGCCGGCAAAGTTGGGGATGCGCCCGTCGACCGCCTTGAGGAAGTCGACCATCGAGAAGTAGGCACCGTTGAAGGCTGGTATATGGTAGTAGTAGAAGGGGAGGTCGGGAGCAGCCGATGCTATCTCTTCGCAGTATTTCACCAGCTCCTCGATGCGCCCGATTTTGGGGAAGGGAGGTGCCATGGTGCCGATTCCGAAGGCGCCTATCTGCTGTGCATGAGCAGCCAGGCGGCGGGCACTCTTGACGCAGGTGCTACCCACATGTACGATGACCTTGAAATCTTTGGGCGCGGCGTGCATCCATACCTCGGCGAGGTTGATGCGCTCCTCTTCGGTGAGCATGTAGCCCTCGCCCGATGAACCGTTGATGAACACGCCCTTGAGACCGTTCTTCTGCAGCATCTCGGCATAGGCGGGGATGGGTTCGTAGTTGACTTCGCCATCGGCGTAGAAGGGAGTGAAGGGGGCATCGATAAGTCCGATAATCTTTTCCATAGTATATTTATTGTTGTAGTATTGTTTACATGTCTCGTGATGAGGCAAAGTTACTTCTTTGTTTGTAAATATGAAAATTATAGGCTCAAAACCTTTCGACTTGGCAATATGTTATGTATTTTTGCGTTTAAAAATAAAAAAATGTTATCAGTGGCTGGCGTCAGTTGGTCGTTGTGAACTATAGAAATTGTATCGTATGGAACGTGTGACCCTGCTTCCACCTGAAGCGTTGAGCGATGGCTGGATTGATCCTAAGTATATACCGGTTGGAGAAAATAAGTACTATATCCGTAACCGTCAGGTAAAGACTCCCGAGGGAGGGTGGCGTCACCTGCGGAGTGATGAGATAGAGCGTTTGGTGAAGAACAATAATACGGCCTCTTCGTGGGATACGGTGTGGGTTACCGATCGGTTTGAGCCACGCATGATCAAGGACAATAAGTTCTATGGAACTGTGCGCATAGGTCGTGTGAGTGCTGGTGCATTGCAGTATCACGACTTGCGTTTGCCTGTAGGCATTACCAACTCGAGTATACACTCTTGCGATATCGGTGATGACTGTGCTATACATGACGTGCACTATCTGTCGCACTATATCATAGGGAATCATTGTATGCTCTTCAATATCCAGGAAATGGACACTACCGATCATGCCAAATTTGGCAATGGTATAGTCAAGGAGGGAGAGCCCGAAGAGGTGCGTGTGAGGATACAGATTATGAACGAGACGGGTGTACGCTCGGTGATGCCTTTCGACGGTATGATTACGGCAGATGCTTACTTGTGGGGTAAGTATGTGGATGATAGATTGCTACAACAACGATTGGCCGATATCACCCAGCGTACTGTGGATTTTCATCGCGGCTACTATGGCGAGATAGGTGAACGGTGTGTCATCAAGAATTCAAGCATCATCAAGGATGTGAAGATTGGTACAGACTGCTATATTAAAGGTGCTTCCAAACTGAAGAATATTACTATCAACTCTTCTGTGAAGGAGCCTTCGCAGATAGGTGAGAATGTAATATTAGTGAATGGCATTGTGGGATATGGCTGCCGTATATTCTACTCCTGCACGGCAGTGAAGTTTATCCTTGGCAACAACTCTAACCTCAAGTATGGTGCACGCCTTATAGACTCTATTATGGGCGACAACAGTACCATCTCATGTTGCGAAGTACTGAACAACCTTATCTTCCCCGCACATGAGCAGCATCACAACAACTCGTTCCTCATAGCTTCTGTCATAATGGGGCAGAGCAATATGGCTGCGGGAGCTACGGTAGGCAGCAACCATAATAGTCGCACTAACGATGGTGAGATTGTAGCAGGACGTGGTTTCTGGCCGGGATTGTGCAGCTCGGTGAAGCACTCGAGCCGTTTTGCATCGTTTACCCTGCTTGCCAAGGGCGATTATCCGGTAGAGATGGATATACCCTTACCCTTTTCGTTGATAAACAATAATGTCACGGACAATTGTTTAGAGGTGATACCTGCCTATTGGTGGCTATATAATATGTACGCGCTTGCGCGTAACTCTTGGAAGTATCAGGCGCGTGACCGCCGTCAGACGAAGGTGCAGAATATCGAGTTTGAAACCTTTGCCCCTGACACTATGAATGAAGCTCTTACGGCACGTCATCTTTTAGAACTATGGGTCGGCAAAGCATTTTACGGTGATGAACAAGTAACTGTAAATAACGATGAACTTAGCGCCAAAGGCCGCCAACTGCTGAGTGGTAACCGCAAGGTGGTGGATGTGCTCACGGTATTGGGTGAGGGCATGGAGAAGAGTAAGCGCCCAGTGCATATACTGAAGGTTTACGATGCATACCATGCGTATGGTGATATGCTGGTGCACTATGCCATGAAGAATCTTTTGGCCCAGATCGACTCTAAAGATTCTGCTGATTTTATTAAAGATATAAAGGGCTGCGCAGCGAGTACTTCACATACAGCGTGGGTTAATTTGGGTGGACAGTTGGTAATGGCTGATGACCTTGATGCTCTGCGGACCGATATCTGTGAGGGTAAGCTCGATTCGTGGAAAGCTATTCATGAACGATACAACGAGCTGTGGAGTCGCTATCCTGAGGATAAATTGAACCATGCTGTCCATTGTCTCTGTGATGTTATGGGGGTGAAGGTGATGACTCCCGACACTTGGCTGCAGGCATTGGCATATGGTGAACGTATACAGCGTCGTATAGCCGAACAGGTATACACGTCGCGCAAGAAAGATCACGATAATGTATTCAGAGCATGTACATGTCGCAACGATGAGGAACTGAAAGCTGTATTTGGTGATGTTGATGAGAATAGCTTTGTGCGTCAGATGCGTGAAGAGTGCAATGTTAATTTAGCAAAGATTGACAGACTGAGACATTGGTTTTAAGTAATCTTTTCTACCCTTATATAGAGAGTATGAGTAAAGCCTGCCGTATGGCAGGCTTTACTCATAATATATAGACCTTGTTTCCAGTTAGGTCTTATACAGAATCTGTAACCATTAAAGGTTGTCCTTCTCGATGTCCTTGAAGTAGTTTACGGTACCTACCTTGAGCTCTACGGTGGCAGCGTCGTCGCATACGATGATGCCGTGGGGGTGGAGCTGGAGTACGCTGATGGTCCACATCTGGGTAATGCTGCCTTCTACTGCATGGTATAGAGCTTGTGCTTTGTTGTGGTCGTTGGCCAGGATGAGCACCTCCTTGGCATCCATCACGGTGCCTACACCTACGGTTACGGCTGTCTTGGGCACCTTGTTCACGTCGTTGTCGAAGAAGCGTGAGTTGGCGATGATGGTGTCGGTGGTCAGGGTCTTCTGACGGGTGCGGGAGGTGAGCGATGAACCAGGCTCGTTGAAGGCGATGTGCCCGTCGGGACCGATGCCGCCCATGAAGAGGTGGATACCGCCGTACGACTTGATCTTCTCTTCGTAGCGTGCACACTCGGCTTCGAGATCCTCGGCATTGCCGTTGAGAATATTTACGTTCTCCTTTTTCACGTCGACGTGGCTGAAGAAGTTGTTCCACATGAATGAGTGGTAGCTCTCGGGATGCTCTTCGGGAAGGCCTACGTATTCATCCATATTAAAGGTCACTACATTCTGAAAACTTACCTTGCCTTCCTTGTGTAGGCGGATGAGTTCTTTATAGGTGCCGAGCGGTGTGCCGCCGGTGGGGAGACCCAGCACGAAGGGTTTCTCGGGGGTTGGACCGAACTCGTTGATTCTCTTCACGATGTGAGCGGCAGCCCAGACTGCCATCTGTTGCGGATTTTTCTGGATGATTAGACGCATAACTTTTAGTTTTTTTGAGTTATAATCTTGGTTGTAATTATTCTTCGGTATTGCTCTTTAGAGCCTCCATAATCTTGGCTTCCAATTCCTCTGCCAGCTCGGGGTTGTCGGCTAAGAGCTGCTTTACGGCATCACGGCCCTGGGCAAGCTTGGTCTCGCCATAGGAGAACCATGAACCAGACTTCTTTATGATGCCATGATCTACGCCGAGATCGATGATTTCGCCAATCTTGGAAATTCCTTCGCCAAACATGATGTCGAACTCAGCCTTGCGGAAGGGAGGTGCCACTTTGTTCTTGACAATTTTCACCTTGGTAAGATGGCCGAGTACCTCTTCGCCATCCTTGACGGGGCTAGACTTGCGGATGTCGATACGTACAGAGGCATAGAACTTCAGTGCGTTACCACCTGTGGTGGTTTCAGGATTGCCAAACATAACACCAATCTTCTCGCGTAACTGATTAATGAAGATACAAGTAGTATTGGTTTTTGATATGGTGGCGGTGAGCTTACGCAATGCTTGGCTCATAAGACGGGCTTGTAGACCAACCTTGTTCTCTCCCATATCGCCCTCAATCTCGGCTTTGGGGGTAAGAGCGGCTACAGAGTCAATAATCACGAGGTCTACGGCTGCTGATGAGATGAGCTGGTCGGCAATCTCGAGTGCCTGTTCACCATTGTCGGGCTGAGCAATAAGCAGACTGTTCACATCTACACCGAGCTTTTGGGCATAGAAGCGGTCGAAGGCGTGTTCTGCATCGATGATGGCAGCTATACCTCCATTCTTTTGTGCTTCAGCAATGGCATGTATGGCCAATGTTGTCTTACCTGAAGACTCAGGACCATAAATCTCGATGATACGGCCACGGGGATAGCCTCCTACACCGAGAGCTATATTCAAACCAATCGAACCTGTAGGGATGACCTCTATCTCTTGTATGCTGTCGTCTCCAAGTTTCATGATGGCGCCTTTTCCAAAATTCTTCTCTATACGGTCCATGGCCGCTTGCAGTGCTTTCAGCTTGTCGGCGGGTGAACCTGCTACTGCTGTTTCTTCTTTCTTTGCCATATAATATTTATAAGGATTTTATAACTCTTTTTGTTCGCTAACATTGTTCACTTAGATGGACTCAAATGGACTGATAAACATTCCTGTTGTTAGTGAGCAGAAACAATGCTTCGCGCTTATCCGCAAAGATACAAACATTTTCCGAATTGTACACTATTGGCAGATGAAAAAAGTTTTTTCTGCCATGATGGCATAAGTTGTGACAGCTAAAAAGGGAATTCATAATTGCAAGTTGTAAATTCTCTTTGTGGCACGCGTTTTGCCGTTTATATCGGCGTAAACCTATTAAAAAGTAAAAAAGCAAGAACGAAAAATTAAATTCTCTGCCCCGGGCGAACAAAGCCTTGCAGAAACAAGTTTTGAGTATTAACAATTAAAAAGTATAAGAAAAATGGGAAAGATTATTGGTATTGACTTAGGAACAACCAACTCATGTGTTGCCGTATTCGAGGGCAACGAACCTGTAGTAATCGCCAACAGCGAGGGCAAGCGCACCACGCCTTCAGTGGTGGCATTCGTCGACGGCGGCGAGCGCAAGGTGGGCGACCCCGCCAAGCGTCAGGCTATCACCAACCCCAAGCGCACCATCTACTCTATCAAGCGCTTCATGGGTGAGACTTGGGACCAGGTACAGAAAGAGGTATCACGCGTACCCTACCCCGTAGTGCGTGGCGACAACAACCTCCCTCTCGTGGACATTGACGGCCACAAGTATACTCCCCAGGAGATTTCGGCCATGATCCTGCAGAAGATGAAGAAGACCGCTGAGGACTACCTCGGCCAGGAGGTTACAGAGGCCGTTATCACCGTGCCCGCCTACTTCTCTGACTCGCAGCGTCAGGCTACCAAGGAGGCTGGCCAGATTGCCGGTCTGGAGGTGAAGCGTATCGTGAACGAGCCTACAGCTGCTGCGCTCGCCTACGGTATCGACAAGGCCAACAAGGACATGAAGATTGCCGTGTTCGACCTCGGTGGCGGTACCTTCGATATCTCTATCCTCGAGTTCGGTGGCGGTGTGTTCGAGGTGCTCTCTACTAACGGTGACACTCACCTCGGTGGCGATGACTTCGACCAGGTGATCATCGACTGGCTCGTGCAGGAGTTCAAGAACGACGAGGGTGCCGACCTCACACAGGACCCCATGGCCCTGCAGCGCCTCAAGGAGGCTGCCGAGAAGGCCAAGATCGAGCTCTCATCGTCGACCTCTACCGAGATCAACCTCCCCTACATCATGCCCGTGGCAGGTGTTCCCCGTCACTTGGTGAAGACCCTTACCCGTGCCAAGTTCGAGTCACTGGCCCACAACCTCATCCAGGCATGTGTCGAGCCCTGCCGCAAGGCCGTAGCCGATGCCAAGCTGACCACAGCCGATATCGACGAGGTAATCCTCGTAGGTGGTTCGACCCGTATCCCCGCCGTACAGCAGATCGTGCAGGAATACTTCGGCAAGGCTCCCTCAAAGGGTGTTAACCCCGACGAGGTGGTAGCCCTCGGAGCCTCTATCCAGGGTGCCGTATTGAACAAGGAGGGCGGCGTAGGCGACATCGTGCTGCTCGACGTTACTCCCCTCTCCATGGGTATCGAGACCATGGGTGGCGTGATGACCAAACTCATCGATGCCAACACCACCATCCCCTGCAAGAAGAGCGAGGTGTTCTCTACCGCAGCCGACAACCAGACCGAGGTGACCATCCACGTGCTCCAGGGCGAGCGTCCCATGGCAGCGCAGAACAAGTCGATCGGCCAGTTCAACCTCACCGGCATCGCTCCCGCACGCCGCGGTGTGCCCCAAATCGAGGTGACCTTCGACATCGACGCCAACGGTATCCTCAAGGTATCGGCCAAGGACAAGGCCACCGGCAAGGAGCAGGCCATCCGCATCGAGGCATCATCGGGCCTCAGCAAGGAGGAGATCGAGCGCATGAAGGCCGAGGCTGAGGCTAACGCAGAGGCCGACCGCAAGGAGCGCGAGAAGGTGGACAAGCTCAACCAGGCCGACAGCATGATCTTCCAGACCGAGAACCAGCTCAAGGACCTGGGCGACAAGCTCCCCGCCGACAAGAAAGCTCCCATCGAGGCTGCTCTGCAGAAGCTCAAGGATGCCCACAAGGCACAGGACCTCGCTGCCGTTGACGCCGCCATGAACGAGCTCAACACCGCCTTCCAGGCAGCCAGCGCCGAGATGTATGCACAGACCGGCGGTCAGGCTGGTCCTCAGCCCGGTGCCGACGCAGGTCAGCAGGGTGGCCAGCAGAGCGACAACATCCAGGATGCCGACTTCGAGGAGGTGAAGTAATATCACCCTCCATTCGATAAACAGAAGAATAGCGTGTAACTCGGGTTGCACGCTATTTCTTTTTATCCACCAATAACCTGACACCTGAGGTCACTCGGTATTAGCTCTGCGATGTATGCACTCTCAACTTTTTTCCTCTTCATTCTTCTCCAGCAACTCCTTCGGATAGTTGATGAGGTATTTCTTGTCATTGGCGAGGGTCACCATGGCCAGTTCGTCGAAGTTATTACAAGCGCGGGTGAATTTACCGTACTTATAATTGGTAAACACTTTACCCCGCATGCTCAGTCCGCGACAGGTGCGCGGGCGCTGAAACCAAATGAACTTCTTTAAGTATGTAGTAGACGGTTCCAACTCTTTTCGGGTCACAAATTGTATGCTTTCAATGTTGTCAAGCACTATTGTTTTTTGGTGCGAAGACAACAATATGGTAATCCGGTCTGTTCCTATTCTGATATGCTCGACAGTCTCTATTATCATACTTAGCCCGAAAGGTAACAATAGGAAAACAGTAACCAGAAGCAAAACGAAGAATTCGGCAAACATCCCTTGGAATAGAAGGGCGATAAGGGCAATAAATGCCAAGGTGATGGATATTACAGCTAAAACGCGTCCTACTCTCCACTTTAGTTTCAGCTTAGGCTTATATACATATATGTCTTCCGTTTGTCCGAACAACTCCTTCGGGTAGTTGATGAGGTACTTCTTGCCATCAGTACAAGTGACCATGGCAATCTCGTTGAAGTTCACGCAAATTCGAGTATATCCGCCATATTTCGTACTGGAAAATTTGTCGGCTTCCATGCTGAGTCCATATTGAGTGGATTTTGTCCCGGATTTCGATTTGTATGATGTATCTTCGTTTAGTTCCTCCTTTGTTACATGCACTATGCTTGATACTCCCTCCAATATCGTTTTACCACCAATGCGGACTATCGTTATCCTTCCTGGCTCTATCGTGGTATGGCGAATCGCTCCCTTACCACTGCGAGCGGAGAGATACAATATTACAGCAAGTGCTATGGCCAAAAGAACAGCCACTGCGAGAACGAGAGATGCAGTGTTGCCGATATTGCATATTATAAGAAGTATGAATATCAATCCTGCAGTCTTGTAAAGAAAAACATAATCTTTCTTCAGTTGTGCGAGATCTCGCACAAAATAGGCGAGGCTCCACCTGAATGTATATCTGTTCGTCTTTTCGTTCTTATCGTATGCCATATCGTTGTAGTGTCATAAATGCGCTTGTTGGCTGCAAATATAGGCAAAAATCTATGACTTGCCGCATAGCGCGGCAGTCTTTTTCTGATCAAAGGGATAGTAAAGGCTGGAGATGGAGGTGATCAAGATAAAACTGTTGCAGGACTACGATGTGGCCAGCGGTGAGGTGGCTTACCGTGAAGATACTTTCGTTCGCTGTGAAAAATATTGAAGCAAGCTTCATATTTCTCGCTCACTTATTCGTATCTTTGCAGTGAACAAAGATGGTGCATTGCACCATTCTTATTGTATAACCATTAAAAAGACTTGTAATACACATGAATCCGATTCTCCTGCGCTGGCTGGCTCCCTTGGGTGTCACTGCCACAAGTAAAACGTGGATTTATTGGCTCATCGCTGTAGCCGCCATAGCACTTGTCGTGTATATCGCCGATGTCATCTGCCGATGCGCCATCATCCCTCTGGTTAGGAAATTTACCCAGGCCACGCGTGCCACGTGGGACAATATCCTGATCAACGATATGCTGCTCAAGGATGTCAGCCGCCTGGTGCCCCCCATCCTCATCGCCGTGCTCATGCCCCTGGCCTTCTCGCACGGTCATCCCACGCTCGACCTCCTGCTCAAGGTCAACCTCATCTACCTCATAGCCATCATAGCCAAGCTGCTGTGCACGTTCCTCTCGGCCCTGTACGACCTCTCCAGCCATCAGGACCGCCTCAAGAACCACCCCATCAAGGGCATCTACCAGATGCTCAAGATCGTGGTCATCTGCGTGGCCCTCATCATCGTGGTCAGCATCCTCATCAACAAGAACCCCGGCTACATACTCACCGCCCTGGGAGCCTCGGCCGCCGTGCTCATGCTCGTGTTCAAGGACACCATCATGGGTCTCGTGGCAGGCGTGCAGCTCTCGGCCAACGACATGCTGCGCCCCGGCGACTGGATCACCATGCCCAAGTATGTGGCCGACGGCGATGTGGAGGAGGTGACCCTCACCACCGTCAAGGTGCGCAACTGGGACAAGACCATCACCACCATACCGCCCTATGCCCTCGTGAGCGACTCGTTCCAGAACTGGCGCGGCATGCAAGAGAGCGGCGGCCGCCGTGTCAAGCGCTCCGTATACGTCGACATGCGCTCCATCTCGTTCTGCAGCGACGAGCAGATGGCCGAGTTTGAGCGTCGCGGCTGGCTCGAAGGCGTCGAGCGGGAAGACAAGTTCGTGGTCAACCTCCACGTCTTCCGCAACTACCTCGAGGACTATCTCCAGCATCATCCCCGCGTCAACAGCGGCATGACCATCATGGTGCGCCAGCTGCAGCCCACCGCGCAGGGCCTTCCCCTGGAGCTCTACTTCTTCTCCGACGGCACCGAGTGGGTCCCCTACGAGCACCTGCAGAGCGAGATCTTCGAGCACGTGTTTGCCGTGATGCCCACCTTCGGCCTCCGCGTCTTCCAGTCGCCCATGGGCATCGACTTCAGCGGTCATGAGGAGTTTGCTTTGTGATGAATCGTTGGGATAAAAATCGGGCTTGATGCTTGCATATTGGTAAATATCGTTTACCTTTGCATACGTTTTTTGAGGCCACAGCGATTGTTTGGGCCTGCTGAGAACAAATAGAAAACGACGGAACGGTATGAAAAAAGTTGCGATACAAGGATTTGAGGGGTCGTATCATGATATAGCTACTAGACTCTTCTTTAAGGATGAAGAGACTGAACTAATCTGCTGCGAGACTTTTGGTGAAGTTTTTGAGTCGATGGCTGCCGACAGCGATGTAGTGGCGTTGGTGGCGATTGAGAACACCATTGCGGGCAGTTTGCTACATAACTATGAATTGTTGCGCGACAGTGGTGTCGTGATTGTGGGTGAGCAGAAACTGCGTATAGCTCATTGTATATGTTGTTTGCCCGATGAAGATTGGTCTGATCTACATGAAGTGCATTCTCATCCTGTGGCACTGGCGCAATGTGAAACTTTCTTACAGCACCATCCTGAGTTGAAGGCCGTACAAGCTGAAGATACAGCACTCAGTGCCAAAGAAATTATGGAGAAACAGTTAAGAGGTCATGCGGCCATATGCTCTGTCCATGCAGCCAAACTTTACGGTATGCGCATATTACAAGAAAATATCGAGACCAACAAGCACAATTTTACTCGTTTTCTTGTAGTGGCCGATCGTTGGCGTACCGATGAACTACGCGCCGAGGCGGTAAGCCGTCAGGCCGACAAGGCCAATATCGTCTTTTCCCTGCCTCATGAGGAGGGTAGCTTATCGGCCATATTGTCTATCTTTACCTTTTATCGTATCAACCTAACCAAGATACAATCGCTCCCCATTATCGGACGCGAATGGGAATATATGTTTTATGTCGATGTGACGTTCAATAACTACACTCGTTTTAGGCAGAGCATCGATGCTGTGCGTCCGCTTACCAAGGAGATAACGATCTTGGGCGAATACAAGGCATTCGAAAGCAACCGATAAGACAGTAGCTTAGCGTAGATACTTACTTTATTCCACCGCAACCTTTTCCTTGCCTATGATGTATAGGCCAGGGGCAAGGTTTGCGGTGGCTTTTGTTTTAGGTGCCTGTTTCTTCAATAGGCGGCCATCGATGGAGTATACGTCTACGAGGTTGCTGCCCTGTGCCGTGGTGTGGCTGATGCCTGTCTGTGGTGTGTAGGCCAATGCGATGTTGTCGAATCCCAGAATCTTCTCCGAGCCGTTGCTGGAGTGCGTGGCGCTGAAGCCGATGGTGGTGATTGCCTGGCCGTCGCTTCGGAAGTCGTGGCTTACCTGTTGCCAGGCCTCCTTGTTCTCGCTGGGGGTGAGCTCGGTGGGGGCGCCGCTGCCTGTCTTGACAAATACGATGCCGTTGCCGCCGAGTCCCGATTTCCATACGTCGGCCGTCAGGTGGTAGTCGCCTTCGGGCAGGCGCATCTCTTGGGAGAAGGTGATGGTAGATGTTCCCCAGTTTTGGCGCACCCAATAGGTGTGGTTGCCGCCGCCCGCGGGCTTGGGGCGCGACGCGAAGAAGTTGGCGAAGTAGAGGTCGCCGCTCTGCAGGGCGGTGAGGTCGTTGTTGTTGGCATTGGCATAGTCTACCGTCCACCCTTCGGGGATGTATATGGCGCGGTCGCTGCTCACGCCTGAGCCTTGCATCACGCTGTAGGTGCCCTCGAAGTCACCGTTGGCGAGTGCTGTGGGGTAGTCCTTCTCCTTGTATTCGATGCCTTGCAGGTCGCATATCTCCTCACGGGTGAGGGCGGTGTTGTAGAGGCGCAGGTCGTCGATGGTGCCGTCGAAATCCACGTTGTCGCTGGCGTAGTTGGAGTCCCACCACTGGGTGCGGCCTATGTAGTTGCGTGTGTCGGGCGCTACCTGTGCCAGCATGTAGGGTTCGTTCTGGTTGGCTGTGCCGCTGGCATCCTCAGCTCCGTCGATATAGATGGTGGTGGTCTTGGTGGCTGCGTCGAAGGTTACGGCCAGCTTGTACTCCTTGCCGGTGTCGAGTGTGGTGGCGGCATTGACCATCGTGGTGGTGCCTCCGTTGTACTTGATGCCTGCCGACAGCGGATTGGCACGCAGGAAGAGGCTGTTGCCTGAGGATGAACCGAAATCGTAGAGGCGTGGTGCCTTGCTCAGCGCATCGGCTTTCATGGTGAGCAGCAGGGTGTAGCTGCGCAGACCGTCGAGGATGCCTTCGCGCAGGATGGCATAGCCGTTGGTGGAGAAGCCCGCTGCGGTGTTTGCCGATAGGTCGAGCAGGCCCTCGGCCTTGGCTTTCCCCTGGATGGTGAGCCCCTCATCGCTGCCGTCGAAGGCGAGGGAGAGCAGGAGGTTGCGGCTGATGTCGCGTGGGTATACCTTTACGCTGAACTCCTTGCGCAGGTCTCCTAACGATACGGTCATCGTCACCACGGTCTCCTCTTCGGGGAAGTAGAGTTCGCCGGTGGGGGTTATCACTTCGGGGTGGTCTGATGTCCACGTGAGTTTCTTGCCGCCTACGGATGTGGTCAGCACGAGGTCGGTGCAGGTGGCTTCGGGGAGTGCTACGGCTTCGAGCAGACTGGCATTGATGGCTGCCTTCACGTCGGCCTGCTGTAGGGTGTGGCGGTATACCTTTGCCGATACCAGTGTGCCGGTATATCCGCCCAATGTGATGTCTTCGAGCTGGAGCCCCTCGACCTCAATCTTCTGGTCTATCCACCCCTCGCGGTATACCGTCAGCACCTTGCCGTCGTAGGTGAAGGTGGCGTTCCAGGTGCCCAGCTTGGTGAGGTACCACTTGCCGTCGGTGCCCGAGCTTTGTGTGGCCCAGGCGTCGGAGGTGCCCAGTATGCTCTGGCTCCAGTAGGTGCGGTCGCCTATCTTGACGTAGGGTTTCATGGTAGCAGCATCCAGTGCATACTCCATATTGCCCATAGTCATCAGGGTGCCGCCATAGTGGCTGTGGTCGATGCTCCAGTTGAGCATGAGGGTGAATCGGTCGTCTCCCTTGGCCTCTATGGCTACCTTCTCGCTGCTTGCGATGGGCATGTTCCACACCTTCTCAAAGGCGGGAGCTACATCCTGCAGTGTGGGGGCGGGCAGTTGGTAGTCGGTGTTGATGCCTGTGGGGTATCCCTGCGGATAGCCTGTGCGCACGAGCCAGTAGTAATAGTCGCCGTGCATCCAGCATAGGCGCAGTTTCGAGTCGGCCGATCCGGGCAGCACGAAGGGGCGCACATTGTTCTTCTCCGAGTTCTTGGTCACCTGCTCCTTGGCAGTCACCTTGCCGTTATCGTCAACGGTATATTTCCATATCTCGTATACCTTGGTGCCTGTGGTGGCGCTGGTTGTGGGTACCGAGAGGTAGATGTCGTTGATGTTGGCCTCGTCGAGCGCCATACCGCCGCTGTAGCAGTACTCGGTGTTCGACGGGTGGAAGCGTCCGCCTCCGTTGACCAGGTCGGTGAGTCGCCAGCTTGTCCCGTTCCAGCGTGCATAGTAGTATTGGTGGCTGTTCTTGTCGTTCGATATGCGCACCATGGCCACTACGGGGTGGTCGTCCTTGTCGAGGGCAATCTGCCACACCCAGTCGCGGTAGTTGCTGGGAGCATCGAGTATGGTGCCGGGATAGCTCGATTTGTAGCTGTCGGTCTTGCTTACCTTGAATGCCCCGTTTGAGATTGTGGAGAGCACCTTGCCTTTGAGGTCGGCCAACTGTGGGTTGGTAGTCACCGTGCCATCCGCACTCTGCTGTGCATTGATGTTGATGGTGTTGAAGTATAGCCAGTTGGGCCATTCATTGTCGGGGTGCCCGGTCGTGTAGGCCATGTATATCTTGTCCTTGCCGTTGCTGTGATACTTGGCATAGGGGCGTGCACCTGTGCTCTGCACCATCTGGTAGGGTCCCCATTCGATGCTTACCTTATCGTTCTCGTCGGGCATCGACAGTTTGGCTATCGTGGGGTGCCAGTTGATACCTCTCCAGCAGAGGTATATATGCTCGGGGTCGTCGCTCAGGATGAATGGCGATGGGTAGGTGGTGTTGTTTGCCACCTTTATCTCGTGCTCTTCGCCCAGGGCGGTGATGTCGCCCTTCTTGGTCGATATGCGGTAGTAGAATCGGGGTTCATCGGTATGTCGGGCGTAGAAGATCATTACTCTCTCGTCGGGCAATACGAGGAAGGTGGGGTTGTTGTGGTCGTCGGGCTGGAAGCGCGATCTCACGAGCACATCCTGCTGCACTCCCTCGGCACTGGCCTTGAAGTCCACCTGCGAAGCCTTGATGGCTCCATGTACGTCGATGTATCCTATGTATGCGGCGTCAATGGCTCCGTCGGCACTCTTATAGTGGATGGCACGTGGGTCGGCAAACCAGCACCAGGCACCTTCGTCGGCCACTACGCTGCCCGAGAATGTCTCGGCTTGCTGTGCAGTCATGTTCAGGGCAAGGCACATGAGGCAACTTGCTGCTATCATCTTTATCTTCATATCGATAGTTGTTTTGTATAAATACTAAAATTTAGGATATATGCGCAATATCACCTGCTGCGAGTTGTCGAGTGCGCCCTCGGTGTAGTGGAGCGAGGCGGCAGCATAGCACTGTACGCTCTTGCGGTTGAGCAGGTAGAAACAGATGTCGGTGCGGTTGTAGAGGCTGCTACGGTAGTAGGGGTCTCCGCGGTGTAGTTGGGCACCATACGTCTCGTAGTGGGTAAACTGCCGGTTGCCGGCATACAAGCGGTCGCGCACCTCGAAACGCCACTTGCGCAGCCTCACATCGCCGAGGAATCCCATGGGCGAGTGCCATTGCATGTCGGTGCGGTCGCGGTTGAGCGAGAGCATCAGGCCGGCCTCTATGGCAAAAGCGTCGATCCAGCCGAGCCCGCTCTTCTCGAATCCCACGTGAGGGTTCAGCATCAGCTTGTCGTACACCTTGAGCCCGTTGGCGGGGCGGGGCACCGAGAAGTGCATCAGCTGTGCGTTCCATCCCGCATAATAGCCCTTGTGCCCGAAGCGTCCGTCGCTGACAATTTCGAATATCTCGCGCTCGCCTGTGCCCTGCTTGTTGAGCCAGTTGCAGTACACCTCGGCATAGCCGTGGCTGGCGTTATATTGCAGCAGCGCACCGTGTAGGGTAGGGGTGTAGTAGCGTATGGAGTCGTACACGAAGATGTCGGGCAGCTCGCGACGCAGCAGGCGGCGGGGAAACGAGCCGAAGGCACCCGCGAAGTGGCCCTCCTCGTAGCTGTAGTAGAAGGTGATGTCTTTCGTCGTCAGTCCGCCCGCTCCGAAATCCTTGATGCCATGCACGCCGGCCATGATGGTGTGTGGGCCGAACTTCACGCCGCCCTCTACGCTGAGCATGGAGCCGAAGAGGGTCTGCGAGCGCTGATTGGGAGTGCGCACCTCGCGGTTGTCGAAGAAGCTCTGGTCATATACCTCAAACATGAGGTCAAACTTCTCCTGCTTCTCCTCTTTCTCCTGAGCCATGGTGCCGATGCTGCAGAGCGATAGGAGCAGCACGGCGATTGATTTTATATTCTTTAACATACGGCAAATGTAGTACATATATTTCATATCCTTGCCTTAGGATGACGATTTTTTAACAAGAATATTGCTTGTGCCGTGAAAAAAGCCTATATTTGTTGCTTGAAGAACGATTAATGTTTAACGATTAACGAAGAACGATGAACAGGTTGCAGGTTATGGGGATTCTAAAGCCTAAACTCTAAACTCTAAACAAAAAATATATGTCTCCAAAAGAAATCATAGCACAGTTGCGTCAGATGATGCAGAGCGAGGGATGGGATGCCATTGTCATCTCTGGCACTGACCCCCACAGTAGCGAATACCTGCCCAAGCGCTGGCAGGCACGCAAGTATGTATCCGGGTTTACCGGCTCGTACGGTACCGTAGTAGTCACCCACGACCATGCCGGCCTGTGGACCGACACGCGCTACTTCATACAGGCCGTAGCCCAGCTCGAAGGTACCGGCATAGAACTGCACAAACTGCGCGTGCCCGATGCCGTGGACTTCCCCGAATGGCTTGCCCAACACCTTGGCGAGGGCGCTACGGTATGCGTCGATGGTCTCTGTATGCCTCTCGCTACGGTAGAGCACATGCAGGCACTCTTCGCCCCCAAGCATCAGCAGGTGGTGAGCCGTCCCGACTTCATCGATGCCCTTTGGCCCGACCGCCCCGCACTGCCCGATGCTCCTGCCTTTGAACTCGGTGTAGAGTATACCGGCCGCTCACGTGCCGACAAACTTGCTTGGCTGCGCCAGGCCATTGCCGAGAAGGGCTGTGGCTCTATCCTCCTGAGCAGTCTCGACGAGATAGCCTGGATGCTCAATATACGCAGCCGCGACATCGCCCATACGCCTGTGGTCATTGCTTACCTGTGGCTCGATGCCCAGAAAGCCGTGCTGTATACCACCGAGAGCAAGTTTAGTGACGAGCTGCGTGCTGCCCTGGCTGCCGATGGCGTGGAGCTGGCACCCTATGCCGACGTGGTGCAGAGCATCGCCTCATGGCCCATCGACGCACCTATATATATTGATGGCGGCATGCTCAACTATGCCCTCTACGAGAAGGTGGTAGAGCGCTTCGGCTCGGCCGTGGTCAATGCCACCTCGCCCGTGAAGCTCGAGAAGGCTCTCAAGAACGAAACCGAGATTGCCGGATTCCACCGTGCCTACCACAAGGATGGCGTGGCGCAGACCCGCTTCTTCTACTGGCTCGAGCAGGCCATGCAGCGTGGCGAGCGCATCACCGAGATAGACGCTTCGGATAAACTCATCAGCTTCCGCCGCGAGATGGAGGGATACCTCGACGAGAGCTTTGCACCCATCTCGGCCTATGGCGAGAATGCGGCTCTGCCTCACTACTCGGCCACACCGGAGAAGTGCAGCGTGCTGCAGCCGCGCGGCCTCTATTTGATAGATTCGGGCGCCCACTACCTCGACGGCTCTACCGACATTACGCGCACCGTGCCTCTGGGTCCGCTCACCGATGATGAGGCTGCCGACTACACCTGCGTGTTGCAAGGCATGATAGCCCTCTCGCTCGCCTCGTTCCCCCGTGGCACACGCGGTGCCAACCTCGATATTCTGGCACGCATGCCGCTATGGAAATACAACCGCAACTACGGTCACGGCACCGGTCATGGAGTAGGCCATGTGCTCTGCGTGCACGAGGGTCCGCAAGACCTGCGCCAGAACCTCTACGACCAGGCCATGCTGCCCGGCATGATTACCTCGTGTGAGCCCGGCATGTACTGCGAGGGCCACTACGGCATACGCCACGAGAACATGCTGCTGTGCTACGAGGAGGAGAAGAACGAGTATGGCGACTGGCTGGGATTCATCACTATGACCTGCACCTATATCGACACCACTCCGCTCGTGGAGGAACTGCTCACCGACGAGGAAAAAATGTTTATCGACTGCTTCAACAGCAGCGTCTACGAAGCCCTCGCTCCCGACCTCTCACCCGAGGAGGCTGCATGGCTCAAGACAAAGACCATCGACTGCCTGTTCGAGCCGGAGGAGGAACTTTAGTTATAGTGAACGATGAACGTTTAACGTTTAACGTTTAACGTTTAACGATGAACGATTAACGATTAACGAAGACGGAAACGAAAACTGCCATTAGGAGGGGCTATTGACCGTTGTCTGTTGACTTATAATTAATGAAGTATAAATAAAAAAACACCGACGATTGTCGGTGTTTTTTTTGTTGACTATTGAGATGCCGTTACTTCACGGGAATCTTATCGATACGTGCCTGGTGGCGTCCACCTTCGAAGGGCGTGTTGAAGAACTCCTCCATGATGGCTGCTGCCGTGGCAGTGTCAATGAAGCGTCCGGGCATCACGAGCACGTTGGCATCGTTGTGCTGGCGTATGAGATGAGCTATTTCGGGTATCCAGCAGAGTCCGGCACGTATGCCCTGATGCTTGTTGAGCGTCATGTTGATGCCCTCACCGCTGCCGCAGATAGCAATGCCGGGGTAGCACTCGCCGCTCTCCACGGCTGCTGCAAGCGGGTGTCCATAGTCGGCATAGTCGCAGCTATCGGTGCTGTAGGTGCCGAAGTCCTTGTACTCCCAGCCTTTGGCCTCGAGCCACTGCTTCACATATTCTTTCAGTTCGTAGCCGGCGTGGTCGCTGGCCAATCCGATTGTCTTCATTGAACTGTTTCTTTTATTTCAACAGACTCTTCACCTGATTATACACATTCTCAGCGGTGAAGCCCAGCTTCTCGTCGAGCACCTTGTAGGGAGCTGAGAATCCGAAGCTTTCGAGACCCCATACCTTGCCTTCGTGAGCAGGTACGAGACCTTGGAGGTTGACGGGCAATCCGGCTGTGAGGCCAAACTTCTTCACACCTGCGGGCAATACCTGAGCCTGATACTCGGGGCACTGGCTGCGGAAGAGTCCCTCAGAGGGTACGCTCACGATAGAGCACTTCACGCCATCCTTGCGCAGCAGCTCGGCACCAGCCACGAGGGTCGATACCTCAGAGCCTGAAGCTACAAGTACCACGTCGGCATCGGCATCAGAGCCAGCTACCACGTAGGCACCCTTGGCAGCCTGAGCATAGTCGTTGCCTGCGGGCAGGTCGGCGATGTTCTGGCGAGAGAGGATGAGGGCGGTAGGTGTAGTGGTATTCTCCATAGCCAGGCGCCAGCACTCGGTAGTCTCCTGAGCGTCGGCAGGGCGGAGCACGAGCATTGAGTTGTGGCCCTTATGGTTTTTCAGCTTCTCCATCAGGCGGATCTGTGCCTCCTGCTCTACGGGCTCGTGGGTAGGACCATCCTCACCTACACGGAAGGCGTCGTGTGTCCAGATGAACTTCACGGGCAGTTCCATGAGGGCAGCCATACGTACGGCGGGCTTCATATAGTCAGAGAATACGAAGAAGGTACCGCAAGCGGCAATCACACCACCGTGCAGTGCCATACCTATGCAGCAGCAAGCCATGGTGAGCTCGGCTACACCAGCCTGGAAGAAGGCACCGCTGAAGTCGCCCTTCACGAGTGCGTGGGTCTTCTTGAGGAAGCCGTCGGTCTTGTCAGAGTTAGAGAGGTCGGCCGATGCGCAGATCATGTTTTCCACCTGTGTGGCGAGAGCACCCAGTACGGTAGCCGAAGCAGAGCGTGTAGCGTCGTTGGCCTTCTGCTGGATGGCAGCCCAGTCAACCTGCGGAGCCTTGCCGGCAAACCACTCGGCCATCTTCACGGCAAGGTCGGGGTTCTCGGCAGCCCAAGCAGCCTTGGCGGCATACTTCTCGGCTACGATCTTCTCCAGCTCGGCAGCACGCTTAGCATAGAGCTCCTGCACCTCGGGGAATATCTGGAATGGGTTCTCGGGGTCGCCACCGAGGTTCTTGATGGTGTTGATATAAGCATCGCCACCGAGGGGAGCGCCGTGTGTAGCGCAGTTGTTCTCGTAGCTGCTGCAGTCTGCCTTGAGGGCACCCTTACCCATGATGGTCTTACCTATGATGAGTGTGGGGCGCTCCTTCTCGGCCTTGGCCTCGATGATGGCAGCGCGTATTTCGTCGGCGTCGTTACCGTTGATGGTGATTACCTTCCAGTTCCATGCCTCGTACTTCTTGGCCACATCCTCACATGTCACCTCATGGCAGGTGGTAGAGAGCTGTATGTCGTTGGAGTCGTAGAACATGATGAGGTTGTCAAGTCCCAGGTGACCGGCGATACGTCCGGCGCCCTGTGAGATTTCCTCCTGCACGCCACCGTCAGAGATGTATGCATAGATAGTCTGCCCCATCACGTCGCCCAGGCGAGCCTTGAGGAACTTGGCAGCGATGGCAGCACCCACAGCAAAGGTGTGGCCTTGGCCGAGGGGACCAGAAGTGTTTTCGATACCGCGCACGAGGTCTACCTCAGGGTGACCGGGTGTGGGGCTGCCCCACTGGCGCAGCTGAGCCAGCTCGTCAAGGGTAAACTTACCTGCCAATGCCAGCTGGGCATAGAGCATGGGAGCCATGTGGCCGGGGTCGAGGAAGAAACGGTCGCGACCCTCCCAGTAGGGGTTCTTGGGGTCGTACTCGAGGAACTCGCTATACAGTACGTTGATGAAGTCGGCACCACCCATAGCACCACCGGGGTGACCAGACTTAGCTTTTTCTACCATTGATGCAGCCAAGATACGGATGTTGTCGGCCGCTTTGTTCATAAGTTTCTTGTCGTTCATAACTATTGATTTTTATGAAATGATATATAAAAATATTGTAGTTCTTTTCCGTTCATATAGGCACAAAATGTCTCTGCACACTATATCCCGTGTAAAGGTACAACTATTTTTTCATATTATCAGCAGCATCGCCCGATTTTCTTTTCTATTTATTGTGTCGTCTTGGGGTGTTGGCATAACAAATAGCGCGAAGCCTGTGCTCCGCGCTATGCATACTTCATCCTTTACTGCTGCTACATCGGCAGTCGGTTTTCTATCACCTCCCAGTTGATGATGTTCCACAGCCCTTCGTAGTGGGCACGCTTGTCGAAAGCGTAGTCGAGATACCAGCTATGCTCCCAGCAGTCGATGCCCAGTATCGGTTTCAGCCCACGTCGCCACGGGTTACCTCCGCCGCTCTCTGTCACTATCAGTAGCCGGCCCTCGGTGTCGGCTACGAGCCATACCCATCCACTGCCGAAGACGTTCATGGCCGCATCGGTCATCTGTCTTTTGAATGTCTCCATTCCGCCGAAGTGGTAGTTGATGGCATTGGTGAGTCGTCCACCAGGCGCCTTGTATTGCGATGCTGGCACAAATTGCTCAAAGTAGAGCCGATGGTTCATCACCTGTCCAGCGTTGTTGTAGATGGGGCCGTCGGGTGCCTGCTGCACTATCTCCTCCACCAGCAGTCCCTCGTATTCGCTGCCGGGTATCAGCTTGTTCAGATTGTTGACATAGGCGGCAAGGTGCTTGCCATGATGGTTCTTGATGGTCTCCTTGCTGATGACGGGTTCCAGTCCATCGCTCGGGTAGGGGAGCACCGGCAGCGTATAGGCTGCAATCTTTGTAGTTACCATAATGAAAGTAGATAATAGGGTTATATACATATGCAATGTCTTTGATGCTTGCATTAACAACCTGTCATCCTCCGATAATGTTCATCGCCGCCGTGGCAAAGTGGCATTGATAGCTTTTCTATGGCGCCCTGCAAGGCACATAGGACTTTCTAGGCATCCCTATACTATCCTAGGTTTTCCTAGAATTTCCTAGGCTTTCCTAGAATAGCCTATCTACTCCCCCTTCACTATCCGCTCCAGCTCAGCTATGCGCTGCTTTAGCGCGGCGTTTTCCGTGCGCAGCGCAGCGTTCTCGGCCTCCAGCTGCTGCATGCGCTCATCTTGAGCCTGGCGGTAGCCAGTGCGTGCGGCATACATTCGCTCCTTGATGCCACCCTCGGTGACGAAACGCTCCTCCAAAGTGCGCAGGTAGGCACACATCATCTTATCCGTCTGGTGGCATAGGGTGAGCAGCAGGTTGGCATACTCCTCATCCGTCATCTTGTTTACAAGCGGTGCATACGCCTCATAGTCATTCTGCTTCCGACAGAACTTGCGCATCTTCTTCTGCCGCGCACTATCCTTGGGCCACACCTTCAGGTGATGCGTGTTGAGGTAGTCGAGATAGTCGGCACGTAGCTCTTGTAGACTACCCCGGGCGGTGTTGATAAGCCGTATCTCCACTTCGGAGCTCGTCTGCCCATCTTCACTTCCCTCGATGATGTTCTGCTTGCCACTGCGGGCAGCCTGCACCATCTGGTCCACCGTGCGGTCTCCATGAGCAGGAAGGAAACGCTTGCAAAACGCCACCGTCAACTGATATATGGCATCACTCTTGCGGTAGAAGTAGAGCCCTTCCCATACCGTAGCCTTCTTCAGTACCTTGTCTTTGGAGTCGTAGTTCATGGTGTATGTGTTTGTTGTTATTGTTGGTTATTATTAGCTATTGGTTGTTATTAGCTATTGGTTGTTATTATTAGTTTGTTCTATTATTTAGCGCTCCCTAGGTTTTTCATAGAGCTTCCTGGGATCTCCTATTACTTCCTATAGCCTCCTAGAATCTCCTAGAAGACCCTACCCATCCTAATCGCAAGCAAAGTTAATAAATATGTTGCCTGACAGCAACACTCCAGGTAACTTTTCTATGGTTCCGAAAACGGAGTGTATATTATCTTAGGCTCTGAATATACTCTCTGCAAAGCCTCTTGTACTCTACTTCATTTATTCTCATTGTTTCCGAGAATTCACCAAACGTTGTAGCATGCTTCGGTATTGGGAAGCCTACTTTAATGACACATCCTTCGGTATCTATAATTTGATGTCTGCTTATCTTTACTGAGTCGCTATCAGACACCGGGTGCAGCAACAGTCCTATCTTGGCATTCCACCTGTACATATAGGTGATGGTTTTGTAATATATGGCCGTGGCGCTTTCTTCGTTTCTGTAACTCTTTTGTTTGTCTAGCAAAATATACTTTGCATCAGCAACAACAGAGAAGTCCTTTGATAAATAGTCGGGGATAATCTGTTGCCCTGTATCAAAGAGGTTCCATCGTTTCCCTTTTCCTTTTAGGTAATGGTTGAAACTCTCCTTCAATACTATACCCAAATACTCCTCCCATAGCCAAGCGCCATCAAACAGCACTCCGTATATCTCGTCCTTTTTCTGGCCATATTTCAAGTGCTCGTGTCGAAGGATCTGCAGGCATAGCTTTCTCAAAGGCTCATACTCCGTATATAGCGAGTGGCGTACGGGCTTCAAGTTTCTATTGATGACTGACTGGCGTTGATTCTTCTGGTAGCTTTCGGTCACTTGTGTAATTTGTGAAACGAAATCCTTAGTCTCCGTATCGCAACTTAATATGTTGGCTCCCCATTTGTGGCAGCGTATATGCTCGATGGTGTGGCGGATGAGCTGTGTTGTGTCATTATCATATAGATACTCTCTCGTGCGATAGGCGATGTTCCCTGCAAATGGCAAATTGGTACGTAGATGCCTGCTTACATCAATTGTACCTCTTACATTCGCATCGTTGTAATGCCTCGTTTGATATTCTCTATATACGCCTTGGCGGAGAGCCTTTTTCAATAAGTGGGGGAAGAGATAGAGCGAGAAGTCGAAGACCTTTTCCTTGCTGGTCGTATGCTTCAAATCGAAGATGTGGACTCCAAACACCTTTTGTAGCATATAGTGTAAGAAGTAATCCTCATCATTCTTCTCGTCTAAATTTTTGGTGAAGCGCGAGCGTATGGTGAGCTGTGTCTTATTCTTGCCTATAAATCCTACAATATTGTTGGTATGGATTTTCCCCTCCTCTTCATCGAAAGTACAGATACACTTCTCCCCGAACCCTTCATCATATTTCGTAAAGCTATGCGGAAATACTAAAAGGTTCGGATGGTCTTTGAGTGCCTTGATCGCTGCTATCGACTTAATGTCAGCAGCTAAGCATTCATCGACTTGTGCGCCTCCATTCCAATCGGTGGTTATCATTCTTCGTTCAAGTCGTAAGCTTTTTTCAATGCATCCAATGATTCCTCTGCGTCGGGCATACCGCGAAGATACTCTTTGAGCAGTCCTGCTAATTTAAGCTCCCACAATGCGTCAAAGTCATCAACGCCTTTGAAATATGCAGCACCGATATGGAACGAGCTATTGAACCCTTCAATCTCAGATATAGCATTGTTCAGACTCATCATTCTTTCAGTAGCTTCTGCACCGAGTTCCATATTTAGAGCACTCTCTTCTGCTGTAATTTCCTTGAAAGTAAATCGGCGTCTCATAGCAAAGTCCATACACTCTACGCTACGGTCAATATCGTTCATCGTGCCGATGATATATACATTTTCTGGGATGTAGAAGCCGTCTTTGAAAGGATCATCCTCTGTAATCAGATTCTGATATTGTGTCTGTACTTTACCTTTCTTACCTCTATACCCGGGGTCAATAGAGAAGAACAATTCACCGAAGATTTTGGAGATTTCGCCTCGGTTGATTTCGTCGATGATGAAGACAAATTTCTTTTCGGGAACAGGAACCACACTTTTAGTTTTAGTGAGAGGTACTGCTTTTTTTGTGAGTGCATTATACAAAACATAGATGTAAGAGTCAGGCTGAGTTCTATATTTACGCCCGAAATATGTCTGGATATCTCCACCTCCTTTAATGTCAACCTTATTTTCTAATAGGGTGGTAAGATCAGATTTAGGCAGCGAAACTTCACTTGTTTTCTCGTTAGCAGGAATTCTTACTATTATTGATTTCTCTTTATTGTCGATTATATAGAAAGCGTTTTTGGTTCCTGAAGTTTCAAACATAGTTTCATTCTCCATAGACTCCTCGATGAATCCTTCAAGTAAATCGCGAACCGACAACTCGTTTTGCAATGTTTGAACAGTTTTTTTAGAATCTAAAAGGTTCTGTAAGGCGATAGCGCAGAATTCTTTGAAAGTTCCATCTTTTCTCTCAAATCCAATATTCCCATTGTCGTTTTTAGGACGAAGGCCTTCTACAAAATCTGTATAATCATAAGATGGATGGAATTGTACAAAACCGCATTGCTCAACAAATTTTGTGTCTTCTTCGAATCCTTCAGGAACATTGCCCTCATAAATCATCTGTGCGGCAACTTGTTTGGCTAGATAGGTCTTTCCAGTACCAGGAGCACCGTTAAGAATAAGATTACTATTATTCAACAGCAACTTAATGTATGCTGCATACTTGTCATTATACATACCCTCTTTAGCCTCTTCTGTTTTACCTTCCACTATCATAGCTTCAATTTTCTTTACATAGTCGGGATACTTCGTAATATCTGTTAATGTCTTTTGCACGATATTGCCTAATTCCCATTTGCCGATATGCGTCCATTCAATTTTTCTTGTATGACGATAATTCTCTTGAGAAGAGTCGTAAATATAATCAGACTTAACAATACCTCTTCCTATAATACAGCTTAGCCCTTGCTTGGCGTATACAACATCGCCGGGTTGCATTACATGCGAGAATTCCCAGACAGCCAAACCGTCATTCATGAAAGAAGAGTCAGGATTATTGTATCTGTCTTTTAATTCGTCCTTACATCCTTCTAAACTATTGATTTCTGACAAATCTCCTAGGCTATCCCACCCAATACAAATTATATTTTGCTTTAGACAACGCTCCCATTTTGAGGCATTCTCCCCAGGGGCATACATCCAATATTTCTTTTCTGTAGCTTTTGAGGATGTTACCGTTGTTGCTTTCTTTTTCTTCAAGTAATATCCTAAATCTACCGTGGCAGTTCTCATTAAACTGTCGGGATAGCAACTTGGGGTTATAACTTCCTCAAACATCGCTTTTAACTCTTGATCTTCAAGCAAATGATTAGAAATGCTGTCGTATAGTTCGTATGTCTTTATTACAGCATTAGCTTTCAGAGGCGTTAGTTTGATTTCTATTCCTAGCTTGTCAAATAGGATTTTTGCGACAGAAGGTTTATAAATATAGTACTTATTAGGATAGCGCAACCAAAGATAGGTACTGACTACATTAAAAGTCTGGTAGTGGTTTCTTCCTCCTTTAACATCCCATTTTTTGTGTACTTGTTCAATGCCTGCAATAAATGTGTCTATGCGCTCTTTTAAGTCTAAAGATTCATCGAACAGGATAGAAAAAAGTTCTTTTATCTCTTCGGTGTATAAGGTCGCATATTTTTCAATCATCTTTCTAGGAAAATTGCTCATTGAGGCTAGCAAGTTTGCAGTCTTGCTCAATGAACGAGAAAGCATTGCAGGGAAATCCTCTGCGTCAATATTCCAATTGTCTTGGAAATGTTTTGCGGCTTCCCATTTATATAATTCAAGAGGTATGTTTTCTTTGAAATCAGCTTTATACTCTTCTACTAATTTCTGCAGTTTTTCTTGGTCGATAGCAATCATAGTCTTATCGTTCGTTTATTCTTTTGCCCCAAAGTTAAAAAGTTAAATCCGTATCTGCAAGCATCTCACAGGAAAGTAATAGGAATAAGGCCACTTGGCGGTGGGGGCGAACCACTCATCAGGGCTTTCGCGCTGGAAACGTTCCACACATCCTTCCTCTACCAAGTGGGGCTATTCCTATATATGTCAATCCTCCATAATAATATATTCCTCGTTCCTCAGCAGATAATCCAGTGCCTCGGAGTGTTTCTTCACTTGCTTGGTGTGGCCGCCAATGCTGCCGCGGAGGAGGTTGTGGCGCAGGTCGTTGAGCTTCACTTGCAGGGCTGCTTCGTTACCTGAGGCTTCGATGCTGCGGATATAGTCCATATAGGGCACGCTCTTGTCGTGGGTGAGCACCTGCAGGGTGCGGATAATCTTGGGGGCTACGCCCATCTCGCGCAGTCGCTCGAAGGTGTAGTCGGAGTCTTCGACGACGTCGTGAAGGAAGCCCACACACATCTCCGTGAGGTTCTTGCCCTCCATGCCCACAGCCAATGGGTGCAATATGGCTGGCTTGCCATCGAGGTCTACTTGGCCCTTGTGTGCATCGAGGGCTATGGCAAGGGCAAGCTCCACTTGCTCGTTGTTCACATAGATACGTTTCTTCTGTTCCATAATAGTGCAGAGTTTAGTGTTTAGAGTTTAGAGTTTAGTGTTTAGTGTTGCCATTCGGATGGTCACTTTCAATTCTCAATTTTCAATTCTCAATTCTCCCTGTTTCTCTTCACCTTGATGGTCAAGTGTATCTGACGTTCGGGGTGCGCCTCGGGGTTGACTTGGCAGATGCTGCACTCGAAGAGGTGTGTCCAGCCCATGTCGAGGAGGATGGCGAGTTGCTCATTGTCGGTGCCGGGGATGTAGCCGATGAGTACCGCTTCGTCCTTCTCTTTGTTGTCATACATCACAGCTACAGCATTGGGGTCGTGCCGATTGTCGGCTTCGCGTACGAGACGTAGCTTGGTGCCTACCTTGAGTTGATAAGACTCCTCTGGGGAGATAAACCTCCCTTCGTCGCAACCGACGCTTTCATACCGCGTCGGCATCAGCATCGTGATACATACGCCCTGCCAAGTGGCAATCCATGAAATACTTCTTCTTCTTGTCCATACCTTTGTCGTTTTTGAGGTTAGTAATCCAATCTTTGCATTAGAAAGCGAGGTGTGTTGCACATCGCAAGTTCTGATTAAAGAACTTCAAGGCGACTTGTCGTCTTGTTTCTAATGCAAAGTTATGCCCACGTTGTTTCAAAACGCGGTACAAGTGTAAGAAAAAACGCTTCTTTCCATATTTTTTATATATCTGGCATGAATGAAACCTTTTTTGTTGCAAGAAATCGCGGAAAGGTGTATATTTGCACTGTCTAAAAATCGCGGAAAGGTGTAGAACCGCTATTTTGAAAAACTTAAGAATGGTGCATATGAGACGAAAAATCTATGACAAGCTGCTCCAATGGAAACAGGAGAAAAACGGGTCTACAGCCCTTTTGATAGAGGGTGCACGACGCATCGGGAAGAGCTACATTGCAGAGAGGTTTGCAAAGAACGAATACGAATCTTATATCCTCATAGACTTCAGTAAAGCGCCGACTCGAGTGAGGGAGTGGTTTGACGAGTATTTGGAGGATGTAGACACATTACTGCAGAACATTCAACTACATTACAAGACGCGGCTCACTCCGCGCAAGTCTATCATCATATTTGATGAAGTGCAGAAATGTCCTCGTGCTAGAGAGGCTATAAAGGCATTGGTTGAGGACCATCGTTTCGACTATATCGAGACAGGCTCGCTCATTTCCATAAAGAAAAATGTGGCCGATATAGTGATTCCTTCTGAAGAAGATGGTATAGATATGTACCCTATGGACTTCGAGGAATTTATGTGGGCCATGGGAGATGAAATGATGATGGACTACATAAAACGGCAGTTCGAGCAGCGGAGACCTATGGGGGATTTTCACCGAGAGGCGATGCGCTACTTTCGTCAATATATGATTGTCGGCGGTATGCCTCAAGCCGTGGTTGAATATGTGAAGACAAAGGATTTTGATAAGGTTGACGCTGTGAAGAGACAGATATTGCGCCTTTATCGCAACGACATCAAGAAGTATGGAGGTAGCGCTACGGCACGCGTATCTTCACTTTTTGAGGCAATACCTGGCCAATTGCAGAAGAGTGAGAAGAAATTTCGCTTGTCTGAAGTAAGCAGTGATGCCAAAATGCGTGACTATGACGAGGCGTTCTTTTGGCTGGGCGATGCACGCTTGGCCAATATATGCTATAATACAACTGCTCCCAATATCGGACTTCAGCTTAACGAAGAACGCACCACACTCAAGTGCTACTTTTGTGACACAGGACTACTGATTTCAATGGCATTTGATGCACGAGGTATCGTCAAGCAAGAGGTGTATCAGAAACTGATGTTTGAAAAATTAGAAATTAACGAAGGTATGCTGGTAGAGAATGTGGTGGCACAGATGCTAAGGACAGCTGGGCATAAACTCTTCTTTTATAGCAGCTATGATAAGGTCGAAGCCAGCAATCGTATGGAAATAGACTTTCTCATACAAAAAGAGAGTGTGACATCACGGCACAACATCTCGCCTATTGAGGTCAAGAGTAGTACTAATTATACACTCACATCTATCAAGAAGTGTATCAACAAGTTTGGCCAGTACCTTGCGACTCCCTATGTTGTTCACACAAAAGACGTAGAGGTCAAAGATGGGATGGTGTACATCCCGTTATATATGACATCATTGCTGTAGTATCGATGACCCTTAACTATAAACCACTCTTCCCGAATAGGTTGTCCGGTTGTCCTTGTCGGGTGTAATGGGTTGTATTCCTGTATATAAGCAAGGACAACCAGGGGTGTCCCGAGGTTGTCCTTGCAGTTTGGTCACATAATGTCTGTCGCTATTCTTCAGAAACCTTCCGGTGCCGGTGCATAGAAGCGGCTGTTCTTGCGGCCGAGGGCACGGAGGCGACCCTCCTCGACGAACAGGTTGAGGTACTTCGTGGCAAGGTAGGTGGAGCACTCGCAGATGGCCTCCATCTGTGAGCGGTAGATGTAGGGGTGCTCCTCAAAGAAGGCGCGAAGGCGCTTCTCGGCAATCTCGCGGGTGAGCAGGGTGCGCACGGCATGGCCTCCACTCACAATATCGGCACCGCGCATGGCCTCCTTCAGCTCCTTGCAGGGGCGGAAGCTGATCCCCTTGACCTCTATGTCGTGGTGGGTGACGCGGTCGTCAAGATACTTCCTCTCTTTCAGGCCCAACTTCACGTTGAACGAGCCTATCTCATCCACTTGCACTGTGCGTCCATCGAGCAGTGCGCGGCTCAGCTCGTGGCCGAGGGCGCTGAGCACGGCCACCACATCGGTCTTGTTGACGCTGGTGGCGTAGCCTATGCGCTCGGCCATCTCTTTGGTGGTCACTGGGGTGGTGGGCACAATGCTCACACCCATCAAAGGATTCTTCTCGGTGGCTTCTCCCTGCAGGTCAAACCTCGGGTTTAACTGGTACGCTATGGTACCACTCTTCTTCGTTGCTTTTGTCTTTCTCATATTTTTATCTAAGTTTTCTATTTCGTGACGGCGACCACTCGCGTAAATGGTCGCGACCATGTGTGTGAATGATGGCGAGCATGTGTGCGAATTGTCGCCATCAATAGCATACAAATGCAGTTACAAATTTAAGAAAACACAAGCACTTTTGCAAGCATTTTTCTATTGAAAATATGAAAGATGCAAATTAAAACAGGGACAACCCGAGGACAACCCAGGTTGTCCTTGTTTATTTATTGGTATACAATGTGTTGTATACGACAAGGACAGCCGGACAACCTATTAGGGAACACTCTTATATTACCTTGTAATTAGGCGTTAACAATCTGTGTAATCCGAGAATCTGTGGTTGTCAATCAACGTGGATTATTGTACAAAGTATCCGCCAATAACTATATGCATATTAGTGTATTGCATGTTATTGGCGGATAGCGGCAGATGAAAAACGAAAAGCCCTTTATAGCTTTTCGTTACACGTTTCACGTTAACCGTTTCACGTTAATCGTTAATCGTTAATCGTTAACCCTTAATCCTATCTTCTATCCCACGACTTGTGTTTGTCGGCTTCGGTGATGGCTCTGATCACGCGGCAGGGGTTGCCTACGGCTACAGAGTTGTCGGGGATGTCGTGCACCACTACGGAGCCGCCGCCAATGACTACGTTGGAACCGATGCTGACACCAGGCATCACTTGCACTCCGCCACCTATCCATACATTGTCGCCCACGGTGATGGGGTAGGCATACTCGAGGCCTTGGTTGCGGCGCTCGGTGTCGATGGGGTGACCGGCAGTGTAGAAGCCGCAGTTGGGGGCTATGAATACGTTGTCGCCAAAGGTGACCTTGGCGGCATCGAGGATGACGGTGTTGTGGTTGGCAAAGAAGTTGTCGCCTATCTCGATGTTGTAGCCATAGTCGCACCAGAAGGGGGCAAGGATACAGAAGGCTTCCTTGCTGCTGCCCAGCAGGCGCTGCATGAGGGCTCGCTGACTGGCTTCATCGGAGGGACGCAGGTGGTTGTAGTCGTAGCAGAGCTCCTTGGCTTGCTGGCGCTCTGCTATGAGTTGCTGGTCGTAGTTGGCGTCGTACATGAGCTGACGCAGCATCTTGTCTTTTTCGGTCATGATGGATTTATGCGTTTTGATTTATCAGTTATCGGTTATGGGTTGCTGGTTTTGTGAAAAAGAGCAGCGCGGGGCTGCTCTTTTCTGTTATTGGGGAATGAGTCTTTGAGTCGGATTAGTGTCTGTCACTAAACTCGAAATAAAATCCAACCAGGTTCAAAATGTGAAACATTTATAAACTTATAAACTTATGAACTCAAAAACTTACTTTATCGCCTTCACGCCCTGATGTGTGGGCACTACGGGCTTGATGCGTCCGTCGGGCAGGAACTCCATGCGGTCGATACAGGTCTCGCGGTGCCAGCCGGGACCCTTGTCGCGGGCGATGTAGTTCTTGTTGATGCGGTGGTATACGATGTACCACTCGTCCTTGCCGGGGATCTGCAATACGCTGTTGTGGGCAGGACCGTAGATCTCCTCCTCGGGGCGCTGGATGAGGATGACGGGCTCTTCGGCTACCTCGATGGGGCCGAGGGGCGAGGTGGAGGTGCCGTAGGCTACGTGGTAGTTGGGCGAACCGGTGTCGTCGACACTCCAGAGGAAGTAGTACAGGCCGTTGCGCTTGAATACGTAGGGGGCCTCGCGGAAGGCGTAGTCGCGCAGGGTGCCGCCCTTGGGTGTCATCAGGGTGACGCTACCCTCCTTGAGACTGATCATGTCGTTGTTGAGCTCGGCACCGGCCATGTAGCCGTTGCCCCAGTAGAGGTAGCTGATGCCGGTGTCGGGGTCGGTGAAGACGTCGACGTCGATCTGCTGACCGTGGTTCTGACCCTCAGGACGGAAGTCCACGAGGGGCTTGCCCAGTGCGTCGGTGTAGGGACCTTCGGGGTTGTCGGCTACGGCTACGCCGATGGCCTTGCCCTTCTCACGGCCTGCATCGCCGCTGAAGTAGAAGTAGTACTTGTACTCATAGTTGACTCTTTTCTCTATGCAGGCGGGTGCCCAGGCATTGCCGCCAGCCCAAGAGGTCTGCTCGCGCACGTCGAAGTTGATGCTTTCGAAGCGCCAGTCTACGAGGTTGTCCGATGAGTAGCAGGTGTAGTACCAGCCACCCCAGCCGGGCTGTCCGTCCGTGGTGGTGTAGATGTAGTAGCGACCGGTCTTGTTGGAGTAGAGCACCTCGGGGTCGGCATGGAAGCCGGGGAGGATGGGGTTGCCGCTATACTCCTTGTTCTCCACGATGACGCTGCCGCCGTTGTGGGGAATGTTGAGCTTCACCTTCTTGTTTTTCTTGAACTTGATGTCCTTGACTGCGAAGGTGAGGTCTTTCTCGTCGTAGTAGTGTGTGGCCGATGAACCCTTGAAGAAACTGAGGTCGACCTCTACCTTGAGGGGCTCGCCGGTGTTGTTGATGGCTGCCACGTACCACTGGTCGCCATGGCGGCGTGCCAGGATGACGTACTTGCCGGGGTAGCCGTCGATGTAGCGGGTGTCGTCCCAGGTGGTGGGTACGTTGCGCATGAAGTTCATAGCCTCGGCAGGAGCATCCTCGAGGTTGTTGGGGCAGAGGCCAAACATCTGTACGGGGTTCTGGAAGAGGATGGCAGTGGCGAGCTGGAAGTTGTCGCTGGTGCGGCGGTAGGTGCCACCGTCATTGCCGCGGTTGAGGCGCTCGTTGAGGATGGTGCCGCCAAACTCCATGCTGCCCACGGCATTGCGGATGAAGGGATGCAGTGAGGCGTTGTAGGCCTCTACATCGTCGAAGTGCTGGTTAAACTTGAGGTTCTCTGATGCCAATACGGCCTCGCTGCCTATATAATTAGGATACATGCGCTCCCAGCCGCGGGGTAGGGTGCAGCCGTGGAAGATACACATGATGCCATATTCGTTGGCATCGGAGAGCACCTGCTCGTAGAGGCGCATGGTCTCCTGCTTGTCGCCTGCCCAGAAGTCTACCTTGATACCCTTCACGCCCATCTTCTTCATCCACTTCATCTCTTCCTTGCGAGCGATGGGGTTGCTCATGCGGTCGTGCGGACCTTGTGGGGCATCGCTCCATGAGCCGTTTGAATTGTACCAGAGGAAGGGCTCTACACCCTTGCTGATGGCGTAGCGGATGAGCTCTTCAATCTTGTCGTAGCCAATCTGCTTGTCCCACAGACCGTCGATGAGGGTATATTCCCAACCCATCTCAGAGGCAAGGTCGATGAACTTCTTCACGTCGTCGTAGTTGCACGATGCGTCGTCCCAAATCATCCAGTGCCAGGTGCTGCGGCCAAACTTATAGTCGATAGAGGGCTCGTAGAGGGGCTTCACCACGTCGAAGGGGATGGTGGTCTCCACGATAGGCTTGAGGTTGTCGCCCACGGTGATGGTGCGCCAGGGGGTAGCGCTGGGCAGGGCAATCTGTGCGCCCGTGCTGCCGAAGCCGTTGTTCTCGCCCTCCATGGGGTAGGCGATGGTGTAGAGGCCGTCCTTGGTGCCCTCGCTCAGGCGTGAGCCGCAGTACTCGCTGGTGACGCCAGTCTCTGACACGAGTGCCCAGCAGTCGCCGATGTGGAAGAGGCCGGGGAAGGTGTATCCACGTCCATACTTCGAGGGTGTACCCATGGGCTCATCGGGCACGTACTCCTCTTCGTAGCTGGGCTTGGTACGCTTCCAGCCAATCATGGGGTCGGACTGTGGGGTGAGGAAGGTGGTGGTACCTTCGGGGAAGTCGAAGCCTGTGGCCTCGCTGTTGACCACTGCACAAACGGTCTCGCCGATGGGCATGAGGCGATACTGGAAGGCAATGTCGTTGTTGCTCACGTTGAACACCACCTGCATGGCGCGGCGCTCGGGGTAGCGGTAGGTAGCCACGAGTTGGTTGGCCACGTAGTGGATGTTGCTCTTCTTGGTGCGGTTGAGCGTGTAGCGCTCGTCGATGGCGCTGGTCTCTTGCTTGGCCAACTTGGCACCCTGTGTGTAGTCGCCCACATTGGTCATGAGACCGAGCGGTGACGACTCGATGATGCTGTGCTCCTTGTACGTAACCGTGTAGGAGAGCTTGCCGTCGTTGTCCGAGAGGGTCACCTTGAGGTTGCCGTCGGGGCTGTTGACACTGAGGTTCTCAGCACTCATGAGCATAGGAATGCTCAAGAGGAGGGGGAGGAGGTGTTTCTTCATAATAAATGTATTTAAGACTTAAAAACAGATTAATTCTCATATTTACTACAAAGATATGGCATTTTTTTATAATTCGAAACAGAAAGCCGAAAATGTATCATTGATAATATGATGGCATGTGATGAATACATTGCCAGTGACCAAATCGAAGAGATGAGAGTGTGGATGTATGGAGAGTGATTTTAGGCTTGGGACTGCAGTTATATCGTTGCCGAATCTCTTTTTCCTCATCAGCATACTATTTATTTCAAAAAAAATAACTACCTTTATCACGAGTTATGAAGACATTGACAAAGAACAACAGATTTCAGCACCTTGGAGGCGTCTGCATGGTAGGCGTGGTGGTTGCTTTGTCTTTTCTTGTCGAGGTCTGCTTCGGTAGCTTTCCTGTAGGCCTATTCCGTTTCCCTCTCAATGTCTTGGTGCTGGCCTTGTGGATAATGCTGCTGGCGATGATGTATCGCGGCAGAGCCCACAATGCCTGTGCTCGGTTTATGCTTTCACGCGAGGCCACATGGCTGTCTCTTGCTTTGATTGCTGCGATTGGCATTACACTGGGGCTGCAGCTCAAGCCATCGTCGACGGCATGGCCCACGGTGTGTTCGCTCCTGTTCGTGCTGAGCCATCTACAATTTGTCATCATGCGTGGCTGGCGCAATGGGAAGGGCATACGATGGCGTTTCTGCCTGGCACACATCGGTTTGTTCCTGGCACTCGGAGCCGGCTTTTGGGGAGCACCCGACCGTGAGCAGCTGCGTGCTCCTGTGCAGCGTTATCCCTCCAACGAAGCCTATACTATGGAGGGCGAAGAGAGACGCTTGCCCTATACCCTCGAGCTGAAAGACTATTGTATCGAAGAGGCTGAGAACGGCACCCCCACGCACTACGAGGCACAGATCATGGTCGATGGCACGATGGTAACATTGCGAGTCAACCACCCCTATGCACGGACGATAAGCGAAAAGATATATCTTGTCAGCTTCTCTACATCACCCCATGGAGAGAGGTATGCCATCGTTGAGATTGTCAGCGAACCGTGGCAATGGCTGTCGGCAGCGGGCATCCTCATGCTGCTTGCCGGTGCCATGCTGCTCTTTATTCAAGGACCTAGAAAATTAAAAATTGAGAATTGAGAATTGAAAATTAACAAAGACGATAACGAAAACGATAACCACGATGAGTGTCATCCCGACAAAGCGGAAGCGCCGAGGGATCCCGCGTAGGGACTATGAAGAATTCTCGTGAGACCATGCGAGATCCATCGTTTCACTCAGGATGACTCTAAACACTAAACTCTAAACACTAAACAATAAAATGGGCTGGAATATATTCCCCTTATGGGCAGGTATAGTGATGCTGATTGCGGCCACAGCGTCCATTTGGGCCTTGATGAAGAAAGAGCGCAGCACCGTGGCCATAGCCACGATGACGGTTGCCATTCTCGCCATGGGTGGCTTCATTATCCTGCTTTGGGCTACCCTGGAGCGGCCTCCCTTGCGGACTATGGGTGAGACGCGCTTGTGGTACTCCTTCTTCATCCTTGTCTCAGGTCTGTTTACCTATTCGCGCTGGCACTACCGATGGATTATGCTGTTCGCCACCGTGCTTGCGGGAGTATTCATCATCATCAATATCGCCAAGCCCGAGATTCATGACCAGACACTGATGCCTGCCTTGCAGAGCCTGTGGTTTGTGCCTCATGTCTCTGTCTATATGTTCTCCTATTCCCTGCTCGGATGTGCCACACTGCTCTCGGCGGTGGCACTGGTGCGAAAGAGCACCGATATGGACCTGGCGATAGAGAGACTCCTCTATGCTGGCCTGGCCTTCCTCTCGGTAGGCATGCTCACGGGTGCTTTGTGGGCCAAGGATGCATGGGGAGCCTATTGGAGTTGGGATCCCAAGGAGTCATGGGCCGCTGCCACATGGGGATTGTACCTCATTGCCATCCATCTCGCCCCGAGCGTGATGAACACCTCGCGCCGATGGATATACCACACCATCATCCTGCTGGGGTTCGTGGCACTGCAGATGTGTTGGTATGGCGTCAACTACCTGCCCTCGGCAGCGACAAGTGTGCATAGTTATTAATGGGAGATGATTTTATGGAGATAAATGGAGATGATTTTTGGAGGTAAGAACTGGATGTATGGAGTTAAATGGAGTCAAAAGGAGATAGCGCTCCGCGCTTGGGAGATAAAGGCCGATAGTCTTTTCGCGCGTAAGAACATTTAACTTTGTTGATACCGCGCCAGCTCGGCAGAGCCTGCAAGCAATCTTTGCTCTCGCATAATTGCGGTATTGGCATTTAACTCCATTTGTCTTCATTTATTTCCCTTTAACTCCTTCTAAAGGCTATACTCCTGAAATAAAGTTGAGCAAGCGAAACTTAAATATATAACCAATTAAAACGTAAAGAGTCATGAAAAAGCAAAGAAGAGGTCAGTATCTGATCATTGCCGCATTGCTGCTTCTGGTAGGTGGCTTCATCACTTATCGTGCAATGCTTACGGTGCCATCTGGGGAGTTGGCTCCCGAGGCACGTGTATCGGCTATTCTGGAAGAGGGTGGCTGCATCAGCTGCCACAGTGCAAACCCCAAGGTCCCGTTCTATGCCCACATCCCTGTCGCAGGCGATATGGTGATGAAAGACATCGAGGAGGGCTATCGTGCCTATGACATCGAGGGCGCTATGGCCAAGCTGAAAGAGGGTGCCATGCTCAACCCTGTCGATGTGGCCAAGATAGAAAAGGTGGCAATGGACAAGCGCATGCCCATGGCCAAGTATTACCTCGTGCACTGGGGCAGCCAGATGACCGACGCGAAGGCATCTGTGATTGCCGCATGGGCACGCGACTACCGCATGGCCTACTACGATGACGGCCTCACTGGAGAGCGTGCAGGCGAACCCGTACGCCCCATTATGGCAAACCCCGACGTTGACCAACGCAAGGTGGCCCTCGGCTACGACCTCTATCACGACACACGCCTCTCGGTCGACAACACCGTGTCGTGTGCCACATGCCATGGCCTCAATACCGGCGGTGTGGACAATCTGAAATACTCAAAGGGCGTAGCAGGCAACGTGGGCGGAGTCAACGCCCCCACGACATATAATGCCGTATACAACTTCGTGCAGTTCTGGGATGGCCGTGCCAAGACCCTTGCCGAGCAGGCTGCCGGACCTCCCCTCAACCCCGTGGAGATGGCCTCTACCTCGTTTGACGAGATTATAGTCAAGCTCGCTGAGGACAAGCACTATATGGAGGAATTCGGTGCCCTCTATGCCGATGGCATCACCGAGGCTAACATCACCGATGCCATTGAGGAGTTCGAGCGCACGCTGGTGACCCCCAACTCCAAGTTCGACCAATGGCTGCTGGGCAACAATGAAGCCCTCACCGCCGACGAACTTCACGGTTATGAACTGTTCAAGGCCAACAACTGCGCCACCTGCCATGTGGGCGCCAACCTGGGTGGCGAGTCATACGAACTGATGGGATTGCGCCAACACTACTTCGAGGCACGCGGCACAGAGCTTACCGAGGAGGACAACGGTCGCTACAAGCAGACTCAGGACGAGCGCGACCGCCATCGCTTCAAGGTACCTGGCCTGCGCAATATCGAGCTCACCTGGCCCTACTATCACGATGGCACCCGTGCCACCATGGAAGAGGCTGTGCGCGACATGGCACTCTACCAGTGCGATGCGACGCTCGACGATGCCGAGGTTGCATCAATCGTAGCCTTCCTGCGCACCCTTACCGGTGAGTATCAAGGCCAGAAGCTCACCTCCGACAATAAGAATCAGTTTTGATTTTACCGTTAATGGGTTATTAGAATTAGTTTTTGAGTTTAGTAGAGTTTTTTCTTGGCAACTTTCCCTTCTCTGCTTTTGCAAATAGACTACAATTTGCTGCAATCAGAAAAGTTATATCTACTCAATAATAATTCTCAATTAAACTCTAAATATAATCCCAAACAGATTCTAAGCAAGAGATTGAAAAACTGTTTCTAGCCGACGAAAGCAGTCATCACTTAACTAACACCCCCAAAGTTTTTTACCTAAACTTTGGGGGGATTTTATGCGTCAGTGGGGACACATTAAAGCACGCCCACCTCTTCAAATTGCATGGGATTTATTCGGAGGTAAAGGAGTAAGTTGGTCCCCTCGGTGCTTGATGTGCCGAGGGGACCAACTGTATAATTATGAATTAGAGCCAATCAGAGGCCAACACCTAGGGCGTTGACCTCTGATTATTGTTGGATCTATAGGAGTGAGGCTATGCAGCCTCCTGAGCTCCTGATGGATTACTTCTTGGCCTGTACGGCTGCAGCCTCGATGGGCAGGCAGGCCTTGTAGTTCTCGATGTAGGCGTTGAAGCCGGCTACCTCTTCCTTGGTGGGAGCAATCTCCTCGCCGGTGTTGCCACCGAATACTACCTCCTCGAGATAGTCTTCGAGGGACATGCCCTTGGGGTTGTTCACCAGGTAGGAGCCGAGCAGTGCCATACCCCATGCACCACCTTCGCCGGCGGTCTCCATCACGGAGATGGGCGAGTTGATGGCTGCTGCGAGGATGCGCTGACCTACACCCTTGGTCTTGAAGAGTCCGCCGTGGCCGGTGATGCGGTCGACACGGATCTTCTCTTCGTTGAAGAGGATGTCGTTGCCAATCTTGAGCACACCTACCGATGCATGCAGATGGGCACGCATGAAGTTGGCGAGGTTGAACTTGTCGCCGGCTGAGCGTACGAACATGGGACGACCCTCTTCCATACCGGTGATGGGCTCACCGGAGATGTAGTTGTAGGATATGAGGCCTCCGCAGTCGGCATTGCCGGTGAGGGCGTGGTTGTAGAGCTTGCCGTAGATCTCGTTCATGTCTACGGGGATGCCCATGAGTTCCTGGTATTCCTTGAAGAGGTTGACCCAGGCGTTGAGGTCGGAGGTACAGTTGTTGCAGTGTACCATGGCCACGAGGCTTCCGTCGGGGGTGGTGACCATATCGATCATCTCGTAGGGCTTGGAGAGGTCTTTCTCCAGCACGATCATCGAGAAGGATGAGGTACCTGCCGATACGTTACCTGTGCGCTGCTTCACGGCGTTGGTGGCTACCATGCCGGTGCCTGCATCGCCCTCGGGAGGACATACGGGGATGCCTGCCTTGAGCTTGCCCGATACGTCGAGCTTCTTGGCGCCCTCGGGGGTGAGGAAGCCTGCGTTCTGGCCTGCGAGCAATACCTTGGGAAGGATGTCGGTGAGCTTCCAGCTGTAGCCCTTGGGTGCTACGAGGTTGTCAAACTTGCTGACCATCTCGGCAGAGTAGTTCTTGGTGGCGGGGTCAACGGGAATCATACCTGAAGCATCGCCCACGCCCAATACGCGCTCGCCTGTCACCTGCCAGTGTACATAGCCGGCGAGGGTGGTGAGGAAGTCGATGTCGGCCACGTGCTCCTCGTTGTTGAGGATAGCCTGGTAGAGGTGCGAGATGCTCCAGCGCAAGGGGATGTTGTATACGAACAGCTCTGACAGGGCTGCTGCGGCCTGACCGGTGTTGGTGTTGCGCCATGTGCGGAAGGGCACGAGGATCTTCTCGTTCTTGTCGAACGCCATGTAGCCGTGCATCATGGCACTGAAGCCGATGGCGGCAAGGGTCTCGATCTCGGTGTCGTAGAGCTCGTTGACATTCTTGCGGAGGTCGGCATAGCAGTCTTGCAAGCCATACCAGATGGCCTCTACGCTGTAGGTCCAGAGGCCGTCGACAAGCTGGTTTTCCCAAGTGTGGCTACCCTGTGCGATGGGCTTGTTCTCCTGGTCGATAAGTACCGCCTTTATACGTGTTGAACCGAACTCGATGCCGAGGATGGCCTTGCCCGATTCGATGGTTTGTTTTGCTGTTAAACTCATAGTGGTAAGTTTATTTGTAGGAGTTAAAGGAGATAAAGGGAGATACCTTATAAAGGGGTAGAGGAGTTATTTTTAGGGAGTTAAAGGTACTTAAAAGGAGTTATCGCTTCGCTCTTTAGCGAGATAAAGGCCTATAGTTTTGTCAGCGATGCAACATTTGCCTTTGGCCCCTACGGGCGGCGACCTAAAGGTTGGCGTTTAACTCCATTTACCTCCATTTAACTTCCTTTATCTCCTAAACATTTGGCATTTAACTCCCTTTATCTCCTTAGATACTTAAATTATTATTTCAGGGCCTTATTCAGCATGTAGTACAGCTCGTTGTTGCGGAGCTCCTGCTTGAAGTTGCTGATGGTGGTGTCCTTGTTGATCTTGATGTACTCGATACCTACGATCTCTGCGAAATCCTCCCAGTACTCCTCGGTGATGTCGTAAGAGAAGGCGCTGTGGTGGGTACCGCCTGCGAGGATCCATGCACCGGCACCAATCTCGAAGGTGGGCTGGGGAATCCAGAGGGCTGATGCCACGGGAAGGTTGGGCATGGGCTTCGGCTCGATGCACTCAACCTCCTGAGAGATGAGGCGGAAGCGGTTGCCGAGGTCTACAACGGTAGCCTTGATACCACGACCTACCTTAGAGGTGAACACGAGGCGGGCGGTCTGCTGCTTGCGGATACCGATGCCAAGGTGGTGTACCTCGAGCTTGGGTTTGTCAACGGCGATGAGCGGACAGATCTCGAGCATGTGGCTCTGGAGGCAAGATGAGCGGTCGCCGGCGAAGTTGAGGGTGTAGTCCTCGAGGAATGAGCAGCCGATAGGCATGCCGTTCTGGATAACCCAGAGTGTGCGGCAGAGGCAAGCGGTCTTCCAGTCGCCCTCGGCACCGAAACCGATACCCTCGGCCATAAGGCGCTGTGAGGCGAGACCAGGAATCTGGTCGAAGCCTACGAAGTTAGGATCGTTGATGTCGGCATCGCCAAGGTCATCGAAGTTGGTGGTGAAGGCTGTTGCACCCTCATCGGCGAGTACGCGACGCAGGGCAATCTCGGCCTTGGCAGCGTTCTTCACCTTCTCCCAGTATACCTCTTCGCCACTCTCGTCGATCTTGATCTCGTACTCCTTCTTGTACTCCTCAACGAGTGCGTCGGCCTCGGCGTCGGTCACCTTCTTGAGGTACTCCATGAGTGAAGATACGGGGTAGTAGTCTACATGGTAGCCCATGCGCTGCTCAAACTCTACGCGGTCGCCATCGGTAACGGCTACGTTGTTCATGTTCATACCGAACATGAGGCAGCGTACGTTCTTGGCATCAGCAACACCGGCTGCTACGCGTGCCCATACGGCAATCTTCTCCTGTGCCTCCTGGCTCTTCCAGTAGCCGCAAACCACCTTGCGGGGTACACGCATGCGAGTGCAGATGTGGCCGAACTCGATGTCGCCGTGAGCAGACTGGTTGAGGTTCATGAAGTCCATGTCGATGGTTTCCCAGGGAATCTCGGCGTTGTACTGTGTGTGGAAGTGGAGGAGGGGCTTCTGCAGGGTCTGCAATGCCTTGATCCACATCTTGGCGGGTGAGAAGGTGTGCATCCATGTGATGATACCGATACACTTCTCATCGTTGTTGGCAGCCTTCATCACTGCCTCAGCCTCCTTGGATGAGTTGGCTGTGCCTTTGTACACTACCTTGATGGGGATGATGCCGCTGTTGTTGAGGCCATCAACCATCTCTCTTGAGTGTCCGTCTACTATTTTAACTGTTTCGCCACCATAAAGCAGCTGGGCACCTGTGACCCACCAAATTTCATAATTTTCAAACATAGCTCTTTAGTTTAATGGATAATGGAGAATGGATAATGGAGAATTAATACTTCGCATGACCGCATCCTCGCTTATCTCGGTTAATATTAGTTGGTTTGTTTATCAATGTTTCTGTCCTTTTTGGCCATAGTAGGCATTAGGACCATGCTTACGGTTGTAGTGCTTCTCGATGAGGAGCGGGTTCATCGTCGTGTCGGGGTTGAGTGTGAATGAGATGTAGGCCATCTTGGCACACTGCTCCATCACCTTGGCGTTGTACACGGCATTGGCAGGACTGGTACCCCAAGAGAAGGGACCGTGGTTCTTTACCAGCACGCCGGGGGTGTGGTCGGGGTTGATACCCTCGAAACGCTTCACGATGACGTTGCCTGTCTCCAGCTCATACTCGCCCTCTACCTCGGCCTTGGTCATGTCGTCGGTGCAGGGGATATCCTTGTAGAAGTAGTCGGCATGTGTGGTGCCGATGTTGGGGATGTCCTTGCCGGCTTGTGCCCATGCGGTGGCATAGGTGGAGTGGGTGTGTACGACACCCTGTATGTTGGGGAAGGCACGGTAGAGCACGAGGTGGGTAGGAGTGTCTGATGAGGGGTTGAGGTCGCCCTCTACTACCTCGCCTGTATGCAGGTCTACCACTACCATGTCAGAGGCCTTCATATCGTCGTAGCTCACGCCGCTGGGCTTGATGACTACGAGTCCCTTTTCGCGGTCGATACCTGATACGTTGCCCCATGTGAAGATTACCAGACCCTGCTTCACAAGGTCGAGGTTGGCTTGAAATACCTTTTGTTTGAGTTCTTCTAACATAATGGTTGTTTGTTTAATTAGGAGTTAGGAATTAGGAGCTTTACCCCCTCCGCTTCATTTCGCTAAAGCTTCATTTCGCTCGTCCCCCTTAAAGGGCGACAGTTCCTTTTGATTAGTATCCTTCTCTGTATCCCCAGTGGACTCTGCACTCTCCCTCTTTAAGGGGGAGTCCCCGAAGGGGAAGGGGGTAACCGTTATTCACAGTCGAAACTATAGTCTGAACTCCTGAACTCCTGGCTCCTGAACTACATATTCTTTTAATATATGTACGCGCGTGCGTATTATAATTTAAATTTGAGTGATTTCTTGTAGTCCTCTTGGTTGAACTTATAGAGCGATGCACCGCGCTTCGACGAGGTCTTGTCGATGAGCTTGGTTTTCTCTATATAGTCCATCTCGGCTACACGCTTTCTGAAGTTCCGCTTATCCATAGGCTCACCATTGATAGCCTCATAGAGGCTCTGCAGTTGGGTGAGGGTGAAGAGCTCGGGCAGCAGGTTGAAGCCGATAGGCTTCGTGGCTGCCTGCGTCTTCATCATCTGGCGGGCTTGGTCGACCATCTGCTGGTGGTCGAAGAGTAGGGTGGGCACCTCGTCAATCTTTACCCAATAGGCGTTGTGCTCCTCTACCAGCTGGCGGTCGTAGTTGTTGATGTTGATGAGGGCATAGTAGGCGGTTGAGATAACACGCTCACCGGGGTCGCGGTCGACCTCGCCGAACGAACCTACCTGCTCCATATACACATTGGTGAGGCCGGTGAGCTCGGCAAGCACACGCTTGGCGGCATTGTCCATGCTCTCGCCCTCTTGTACGAATCCGCCCATCAGCGACCATTCGCCCTTGCCCGGATCGAACTTTCGTTTCAGCAGGAGGAGGCTAAGCTCTCCTCCGCTGAATCCGAAAATGATACAGTCTACTGCGTGGTAAAACCTTGGATGTCGGGAATAGTACTCTTGCATTACTGTCTATTGTTTTTTTTACCAGAGCAATACGTAAAGGATTACAGTGATAACACAGATGCCGAGTGCTCCCCAACCGTAGCCCTTAGAGGTCTTGAAGAGGTCGAGGTCGATGGGCAAGCCCTTCGGGTCGCGCTTCTTGTCGCGTGAGTTGCTGTAGAGCCATACGCCAGCTTCACCTACCAATACGCCGAAGAAGAAGAAGGCTTGGAAACCTATGTCGTTGAGGTAGGCGATGAAGTGGTTCTCAGGAGTAGCTGTATCGGGAAGCAGAGCGCCCCAGATAACTACAACAGCAGCTGCGAGGATGAAGAAGAGACCGATGCCACCGAGAATCTTACCCCACTTGAGCATCTTCTTCTGGTCAGTTGCTGAAGGCAACTCGCAAGCCACAGCGTGGTTGTCGGTGTAAGAGATGAAGATGAAGAGGAAGAAACCGATGATGAAGACATAACCTGCACGGAGCTGGAAGGCCACATCGGGGATGATGAACTTGAAGAGTACACCGAGGAGGATGGTCACGATAGCTGTCCATACGGCAGCACGTGAGCTGGCACGCTTCCAGAGCAAGCCGAGACCGAACACGAGGATGATACCCGGATAGATGAAGCCTGAGTACTCCTGGATGTACTGGAACGCCTGGTCGAGACCGCCGAGCAAAGGCTTAACGGCTACAGCAGCGATGATGAGCGCTACCAATGAGGTGAGACGGCCTACGTTTACGAGCAACTTGTCACCTGCATTCTTGTTGATGTACTTCTTGTAGATGTCCATCGTGAAGAGGGTAGAGGTACTGTTGAGCATAGATGCCAAAGAAGAGATGATGGCTGCGGTGAGGGCTGCGAATGAGAGACCCTTGACACCTGTTGGGGTGAAGTTACGTACCAGCCAAGGATAAGCGTCGTCGGCTACGTTGATGCTACCCTGCAGACCGGTGAAGGCATCGGGATGGATAGAAATATAGTATGCGCAGATACCGGGCAATACCACGATGAAGGGGATGAGGATCTTGAGGAAGCCAGCGAAGATAAGACCCTTCTGAGCCTCTTGCACGCTCTTAGCTGCCAAACCCTTCTGGATGATATACTGGTTGAAACCCCAGTAACCCAGGTTGGTCAACCATACACCACCGATGAGAGCTACCAAACCAGGCACGTTGGCAAATGCCTCGGGGTTGTGTGACTCCTGCACGATGAGGTGGAAGTGTGAGTCGTTGATGTGGTCGCCCGTTGTGAGGTCGGTATACAGGTTGCTGATACCAGCGATGAAACCGTCGCCACCACCCACAGCGCTCAGGGCGTAGTAAGCTGTGATGAGACCACCACCTACGAGGAATACTACCTGGAACACGTCGGTCCATGCTACAGAGGCCAAACCACCATAGATAGAATAGATACCGGCGATGACGAAGAGCATGACGATGATAATCATACGCAGAGAAACCTCCATGCCGAGGAACGATACGGCAAGACCGTTCAAGCCAAGGATCTGCTCAATAGCCAAGGCACCGAGCCATGCTACAGAGGTGAGGTTTACAAATACGTAGAGGATAAGCCAGAAGATAGAGAAGGCCAGACCTACACCGTCGTTGTAACGCTCGCGGAGGAACTGAGGAATGGTGAATATCTTACGCTTCAGCATGATAGGCAAGAGGAACTTACCTACAATAATCAAGGTCACGGCGGCCATAATCTCATAGGCTGCTGTGGCAATACCGTCACGATAACCGGTACCTGACATACCGATAAACTGCTCGGCAGAGATGTTGGCGGCGATGAGCGAAGCACCCACGGCCCACCATGTCAGTGTGTTACCTGCCAAGAAGTAGTCATTGGCACTCTTTTCTTCTCCCTTCTTGTTACGTCCCAGGAACAGGCCGAGCGCAACAAGAGCCACAAGATAGATGACCAGGATGACGAAGTCCACGGTCTTGAATCCCGATTGGCTGATTGCATCTAAAATGTTCATATTTTTTTGGTGTTTTATTGATTAATGATTTGTTGGATTATTGTTGGAGAACTCGGAGGAATGCTCCCCCGAGTCAACATACTTACTTCTCTACGCTAAACTTATACACGCAGTGGCTGTAGTACTCCTGACCGGGCTCGAGAATAGCTGAAGGCCAGCCTTCGAGGTGGCTCTTGTTGGGAGTGTCGGGGTACTTCTGAGTCTCCAGACACATACCTGTGCGCTGGTTGATGCTCTTGCCGTCCTTACCAGTAGTAGTGCCATCGAGGAAGTTTCCTGAATAGAATTGGATACCAGGCTCGTTGGTGTAAACATCGAGTACGATGCCTGTAACGGGGCTCTTTACTGTAGCACATACCTTGGTGTCGTCGCACTTGGTGTTGAGTACCCAGTTGTGGTCGTAACCGTTACCGTTCTTCAGCTGTTCGAAGTCGAAGTTGGTGATTTCCTTGCCTACCTCCTTGAATGCGGTGAAGTCCATCGGAGTGCCAGCCACGGGAGCAATCTCGCCAGTGGTCATATAGGTGCTGTCCACGGGAGTGTAGCAGTCGGCATTGAGCTGCAGCAGGTGGTTGGTGATAGGCATCTGGTGGTCACCATTGAGGTTGAAGTAGCAGTGGTTGGTCTGGTTGATGACAGTCTTCTTGTCTGTAGTAGCTGTCCATACGATGTCGATGGCGTTGTCATCGGTCAGTGTGTAGGTGGTCTTGGCTACCACGTTACCGGGGAAGCCTGCTTCACCGTCGGGGCTAACCTTCACAAGTACAATCTGATTGTCGGTAACCTTCTCAACATCGAATACCTGGTTCTGCCAACCCATAGGAGCGGGCTCCAATGTGCAACCACCGTGCAGGCAGTGGCCAAAGTTATTCTTGGGCAGGTCATATACAACATCGTCGATGGTGATGACACCGTTGGCGATACGGTTGGCATAGCGTCCTACCGATGCGCCGAAGTCGCTGGGCTTGGTGGCATAGTCGGTGATGTTTGAATAGCCGATCACTACGTCCTGCATGTTGCCGTCCTTGTCCGGTACCATGATAGAGACGATACGTCCGCCAAAGTTGGTTACACATACCTCCATGCCGTTCTTGTTGGTCAGCGTGTAGAGGTCTGTCTGCTTGCCTTGCTGTTCTGACTGGAAGTCAGCGCGTTTCAGTCCTGAGATAGGTTCGCTCTTCTGAGGAGCGTTGCAAGCGGTGAGCATTGCGAGGGCGCAAATAGCTCCGAAAAATGCTTTTTTCATACTGCTTTTCTGTTATAAAATGGTTAATTCTAGTGTTTGCACATTATTGCGAGTGTAAAAGTAACACTATTTCTTTATATAAAAGAATAGAAAAACATGTTTTATAACATAAAGTGTTTGTTTCACACTTTTGTGTATGAGGAAAAATATATATTATCGAAGTGAAAAAGGGGTAGTTCACTTGTGCAATCTGAACCTCAAGGTGTAAAATGGTCTTTCGAACTGAACTTTTGTCGTGGTTTTAGTGTTTTGATGTGTCAAAATGTCTTTCGTGGGTTTGAACCTGCAATTTGGAATACGTTTTGCCGTTTGGGTCGACGAATATATATTCAAAATTTGAATTGTTAAATTTTTAATCTAACAAAAGGCTATGAACGGAAACTTTACAACAAACCAGAATGAAAAGAACAGCTTCCTGAACCGCTTTGCCATCAACCTCAACGAGGCGGCAAAGAACGGAAAGCTGGATCCGGTGATTGGCCGTGACGAGGAGATACGTCGTATCCTCCAAATCCTCAGTCGCCGTACGAAGAACAATCCTATACTGATAGGTGAACCCGGTACGGGTAAGACCGCCATCGTGGAGGGCCTTGCCCATCGTATATTGCGTGGCGACGTGCCCGAGAACCTCAAGCGCAAGCAGGTCTACTCACTTGATATGGGCGCATTGGTGGCAGGTGCCAAGTATAAGGGTGAATTTGAAGAGCGCCTCAAGGGGGTGGTCAACGACGTGATACAGTCGGCCGGTGAGTGCATCCTCTTCATCGACGAGATACATACACTCGTTGGCGCTGGTGCCGACGGCAGTGGCGCTATGGATGCAGCAAACATCTTGAAGCCTGCTTTGGCCCGTGGTGAACTGCGCTCTATCGGTGCTACCACACTCGATGAGTATCAAAAATACTTTGAGAAGGACAAAGCGCTGGAACGCCGTTTCCAGACGGTGATGGTGGACGAGCCGGATGAAGCCAGCTCAATCTCTATCCTTCGCGGACTCAAGGAGCGCTACGAGAACCACCATAAGGTACGTATCAAGGACGAGGCCATCGTGGCAGCCGTGGAACTCTCGAGCCGTTATATCACCGAGCGCTTCCTCCCCGACAAGGCCATTGACCTCATGGATGAGGCTGCTGCCAAGCTGCGTATGGAGCGCGACTCGGTGCCCGAGGAACTGGACGAGATTACCCGTCACCTCAAGCAACTCGAGATTGAGCGCGAGGCCATCAAACGTGAAAAAGATGAGGCCAAACTTGCTCAGTTGAAAGAGGAGATCGAGAAGCTGCGTGCCGAGGAAAAGACCCTTTCGGAAAAGTGGCAGGCCGAGAAGCGCCTCATCGACGAGATACAGCAGAAGAAGCAACTCGTGGAGCAACTCAAGGTAGAGGCCGACCGTGCTGAGCGCGAGGGTAACTACGGCCGTGTGGCCGAGATTCGTTATGGTCGCCTCAAGGAGGTGGAGGCACAGATTGCCGCTACGCAACAGCAACTTCACGACAAGCAAGGCGATGGCGCTCTCATCAAGGAGGAGGTCACTGCCGATGATATTGCTGATGTAGTGAGCCGCTGGACAGGCATCCCCGTGAGCAAGATGCTCGAGAGCGAGCGCCACAAGCTGCTCCACCTCGAAGAGGAGCTTCACCGCCGTGTCATCGGGCAGGACGAAGCCATCTCAGCTGTAGCCAATGCCGTACGCCGTAGTCGTGCCGGCATGCAGGACCCCAAGCGTCCCATCGGTTCGTTCATCTTCCTCGGTACCACGGGTGTGGGTAAGACGGAGCTGGCGCGTGCCCTGGCCGACTACCTTTTCAACGACGAACGTTTGATGACCCGTATCGACATGAGCGAGTATCAGGAGAAGTTCTCCGTGACGCGACTCATCGGTGCGCCTCCGGGCTACATCGGCTACGATGAGGGTGGACAACTCACCGAGGCTGTGCGCCGCAAGCCCTACTCTGTAGTGCTCTTCGACGAGATCGAGAAGGCTCACCCCGACGTGTTCAACATCCTCCTGCAAGTGCTCGACGATGGACGTCTCACCGACAACAAGGGCCGTACGGTGAACTTCAAGAATACCATCATCATCATGACGTCGAATCTCGGAAGTGCGTATATCCAGCAACAATTTACCACCTTGACTGATGCAAACCGGGAAGAACTGATTGAGAATACCCGCAAGCAGGTGATGGAGCTTTTGAAGCAGACCATAAAGCCCGAGTTCCTCAACCGTATCGACGAGACCATCATGTTCCTACCGCTCAACCGCGAGGAGATAGCTCAGGTGGTGCGCCTCCAAATCAACAGCGTATGCCGCATGCTGGCTGCCAATGACATACGCCTGCGCCTCACCGAGAAAGCGGTGGACTACATTGCCAACGAGGGCTACGACCCCGAGTTTGGTGCACGTCCCGTGAAGCGAGCCATACAGAACCTGCTGCTCAACGTGCTATCCACCAAAATATTAGGTATGGAGATAGACCGCAGTCGCGAGATAGTGGTTGATACAGGTCCGGATGGATTGACATTTACAAACTGAACCTTATAAAATGAAAAAACGCCCTTTCATAGGGCGTTTCTTTTTATTGTTCTGTCTTGATTGTTTACTGGACTGCAATACTGTCGGTAGCCACGGTCTCAGCAACTTCTGTTGTCTCAGTGCTCTCTACGGTCTCTACGACTTCTACCTTGTTGAAGCAGGATAGGGGAGAGGGGAACTTAGCCCAAGCGAGCAGATTGCCAAGCCAAAGACCAGCAAGAACTACAATGAGAGCCGACAATGAGATGACCCACTTTTTCCATGTGGGCAGGCCCTTCTTTGCATAGGGGTCTTTGAGTCTCATCTTGGGGAATTTGGCTATGTCTGTCAAGGTCTCGCCGAAGGGGATGCTGATCTTTGATGCAGCATTCACAGCCCATCCATTGGCATTGAGCAGGGGGGCAATGTTACGACGGCGCAACTTCATCCATGCCATTACCATGGCAGGTCCGGAGATGACGAGCATGATACCTACAAATACCATCAGCAGTTGCCACCACTTGAGGGCGAAGATACCCTTGAAGATGGATGTCAGAGCGGTACCAATCATACCGACAGCCATACCTAAGGCAGCAAAGATACCGGCAAACTTTGCTATATCGAAAGCTTGGGCAGGAACCTTGGCGTCAGCGGCTGCAGGCGCAGCTGTAGGAGCAGCATTGATCTTGGCGTTCATATCCTTCATCATGGCTGCATCTTTATCTGCTGCACTCTTGTTGATGAGATTCTCGATGGTGGTTGCCAGGCGACGGTAGGGCGACCAGAATGCCTGACCCACGCTGATGGGGTTATCGATGATTTTGGTGATAACAGCATCCCATACCACTCCATTGTTGTCGTAGTAGATGGCGTTCTTGCCTACTGCAAGGTCGCCAATCTCACCTACGGTAACGGCTGCTACAATGGTGAGCTTTCCAGGTTTACTTTGGGTGATACAGTCGCAATATACGAGGAACATGCCGCTTGCTGCTGCCATGGTATTGTGCTTGCCCATATCGGCTACTTTCATGCACAGACGACATTCGCGTTGGTCAATGATGAGACGTCCGCTTTGGAATACGGCATTAACCTTCTTGCTCTTGTCGTAGAAATCGTTCAACGTAACGAAGTTGCGTAGCAAACGGTAAAAATCGCGGTAGATGTGGAGGAACTTATCCACCATATCTATGCTATCGGCCTCTTCTTTCAGTGCTGCATCTTGTGCTACGAGGTCGAGCAGTGCTTGTTTCTTGTCGTCGCTTATTAGTTTGGTGATTGTTTCTATACCGAGACCTTCTACTTCGGCTCCTTTCTTGGCAGCTTTCCAGCTGTTGTATGCACTGAATGTGGCGCCTATGGCAGCCCATGACTCTTCGGTTATCACCTTTTCAGTGGGTTTGATAATGGCCAAAAGTGCTTCAAACTTGCCTGCCCAAGCAGGATTGATGGCTGCGTCGATGGGCAACTCTGGCTTGCTGGCAATGCGTGCAATGGGGTAAGAGGCAATATCATCGGTCTTCCCGGTAAGGTTATCGGCACTTATAGACTCGATAAGTGCTACTTGTACGTCGAGCTTATCTGTACTCTCTGGTGCGAATGAGGCAAGACGGGCACGTACAAAATAGTCTTTCACTTTGGAGTCTAAGGCATTGTATAACTCTATGGCTTTATCGGTGTCAGCACCATAGGGGGCCTCTATACTTGCGGCCTGCCATGCCGAGTAGTCTGCCAATGCTTGATAGAATTTCTCGATGAGCTCGGCATTCACGCCATTCTCACCGCTGCGGTCAGCAACTCCGCCTACCGAGGTGATGGCTGCAGCGATAGCCGCTTTCTCGTCCAGGTCATTGGTGGTGATATCAGTGATGATGCCGTCGCCGTTGTATCGTGTCTTGGCAAAGATTGCGGCACTGTCGGCAGTGTCGGTCAATGAGATTGTTGTTCCCTCTTTATTTAGGTTTGCGAGTATTTGTTTGGCTGAGTTGTAGAGTTTCTTTCCTGCTTCTTCCTCTTGGTTAAACTGCTCAATATCTATTTTGTTATCACCCTTGAGAAGCATATCTGCGTTCTTGAGCACTGTGGTTACCCATTTGGCTGTAGCGATGATGTCATTGACGCGGATTTTACCATCATTGTCTGTATCGATATATTTCAAACTCTTCTCGTCAATCTCAAGTCCCGAAGAAGGGCAAGAAAGTACGGTCCACATCTTGGGGTCCAGTTCGTCAAGATGGGCGATATCGTTACCATTGTTGATTTTTACGCGTGTAGAGCCTCCTATGTTGTCGAAACTCCATGAGTGTTTTTTTGATTTTTCCATATTCTATATGTCGTAATTTGTTTTGCCGTATTGCTGTAATAATAAGTTTGTTAAAATCATGCAAAGATACGTTTTTTTTCTGTATATATAATATTACATTTGAAAAACTTGCACTAAGCGCATAGGTCAATATGAAAAAATGCAGCAGATATGTCATTGCATACCTGCTGCCTGTGTCCTTTTACAAGTGATAAATCCTGTTCCTTTTATGATATAACAGAATTTGCTTGCTTGTTTCAGCCGTTACTCTACAGGGATGTTCTTGTTTACATTCTTGCAGCCGATGAGGGCATAGAAGAGGATGTAGGCCAGCATAGCCACTACCAACCAGTAGCTGGGAATGTAGCCGATGTTGAGGGCGAGCACGTTGTGCTGGATGAGCGGCATGATACCACCACCCACAACGAGCATCATAAAGATACCTGATGCCTGCTCGGTGTACTTGCCCAGTCCCTCGACGCAGAGGTTGAAGATGGCGCCCCACATGATGGAGGTGCAGAGACCGCAAGCCGCGATGAAGGCACACTTCAAGGGTACCTCGCCACCCTTGATGGTCATGCTCATACTTTCGGGCAGGAAGATGGCGATGAGCAACAATGCAATGGCTACCGAAGACACGATAATCATCTGCAGGCGGGTCGATACCTTACCACTGATGATGGAGCTGAGGAAACGGCCGCAGAGCATGAGCAACCAGTAGGCTGCCGAGAGGGTGCCGGCAACAGCAGCCGAACCTTCGAAGCCGAGGTTGTTGATGTAGAAAATCATCTCATTGGGGATGCCGATCTCGATACCTACATAGAAGAAGATGGCTACAGCACCAAGCACGAAGTGGCGGAAGTTCCAGGCGCTGTGCTCGTACTTCACATTCTTGCCACGACCCAGAGCAGGTTCGGGGATGGCCACGAAGCTGATGATGAGGAAGGCCAAAGCGAATACACCCATACCGATGAAGAGCAGGGGAGCTACGTCGCCCATGCTGGTCTTGTCGGTAACGGTACCTACCAGCACGCCTACGAGGAACGGAGTGAGTGTGCCGGAGAGTGAGTTGAGTGTACCGCCAGTCTGTACCAGCTGGTTACCCTTGTTGCCACCACCACCGAGGAGGTTGAGCATGGGGTTCACCACGGTGTTGAGCATACATACGCAGAAACCGCAGATGAAGGCACCGAGCAGGTAGATGATGAGGTTGAGCGCTACGGCCTGTCCGCCAACGCTGAACACGGCGATGTCGGCACCGAAGATGCTGCTGAGGTACTGCACCAGCAAGCCGATGAAACCTACGGCCAGGGCGATGAGGGAGGTCTTCTTGTAACCTACCGAGATGAGCATCTTGCCCGCAGGGATACCCATGAAGAGGTAGGCGGCAAAGTTCATCATGTTACCCATCATGCCGGCCCACTCATAGGTGTAGCCCCAAATAGTACCAAACGGCGCTGCCATGTTGGTGACGAACGAGATCATCGCGAAGATGAAGAACATGGTGATGATGGCCACCATGTTGCCATTCTTTTTTGTTGTTGTCATACGTCTTTTAATTATTAATGTTTATAAAATGATTTTGCAGAGTATATCATTGTGCAAAAATACACTTTTCTCGCAATATAATGTGCCATAGCACTTGTGTTTCTGCGTTTTTTACCGATTTTTATGCCTTGGATTCTTTTGTTTTCATCCTTTAGGCGCTTTTAAGAAACGAAGTGAATGATAATTATATATGTTAGGTTGCAATTGTTATCTTTTGGGCAATGTCAAAGTTCTTTGTCGGCATATCCTTTATGCTGTTTCAAGTTAGGATTGAGATCGATACTTTTGCGCGGTATGGGGAATACGGTAGTATACCTGTTGCCCTCTTCGGGCAATGGAGTGCGTAGGTCGTAAGCCTTATGGTAGCGGTCGTAGCGGATGAGGTCTTGACGACGGTGTCCTTCCCATACGAGTTCCAGCAGACGCTCTTCCAATATGTTGTCCAGCGTGGCCTCGCGATGGGGCATACTTACTCGGTCGCGCACGGCATTGAGCTCGGCCGAACCGTCCTCGCCGTTGCGCACCTTGGCCTCGGCCTTCATCAGCAGCACATCGGCATAGCGGAAGAGCACGATATCATTGTCGGGCTGGCGTCCATCGGAGTGTGCCGTGCGGTCTACTTCGTATTTAGCCATACGGGCACCTGCAGTATACAGATAGGGGCTCCCCGTAAGGTTTCGTTTCAGTTCAAGGGGCATATATACCAGCGGTTTGCCGTTGTCTTGCATCACAATCTTGCCGTCAACGCGTACCGTGTCGGCATAGAAGTTCAAGGCAAAGCGCGTATCCTCCTCATCGGTGCCGTAGCCATTGGCCATTACAGTAGAGATGGTGGCGCAAGTACCGTTCTCGGATGCACCACCCACTGCTCCACCATGGTTGTAGTGGCGCGAACGGAAGAGATACCAGAACTGTGCCGCATACAAGTTCTTGTCGAGCGGTATGGTAAAGATGTTCTCTATGGAGTTCTCATTGTGTACGGCAAAGTTGCTCAGATAGTCGGGAGCAAGTGCATAACCAGCCTCGGCCAGTTTGTCGCAATACGCAATGCATGCTTCCCAAGCGTTCAGCTCCTTGCCATCAACAGTAAAGAGGATATCCTTCCCATCGGGACGTATGCCATCGGTCCAGTCGTCATCAGCATAGACTTCTGCGTTCAGCATGACCTTGGCAAGCAGGAAGTGGGCCACAGGAGCCGTCACGCGACCATAGTAGTTGCCTTTTCGGTTCGACGGCTCATCGGCCAACATGGGCAACACCTCTTGCAGTTCATCGACGATGAAGCGCAGCACCTCACTACGCTCGCTCTGCACGACATCCTTCTGCGGTGTATCATGTGCTACGACTAAGGGCACCCGGCCATACATATCCATTATATAATAATAGAAGAGTGCGCGTATGGCCCGCACCTCGGCCGTGTATGATGCGGCTTGCTCTTCGGTCAACAGATCGCGATGGGTGTCGATGACGTGGAGCGACTTGTTGGCCAGTACCACCACCTTGTAGAGATACTTCCACGTATCGTATAGGGGCAGGTCATCCTCGCTCCATTTGTGCTGATACATATTGTCCCATAGGCCACCATCGTACCAGTCGCCGCCTCGGATGGGTATCATCGCCTCGTCCGTAGTCAAGGTGTTATAGTCGTATATTCCACGACAAGTGCCCTGCAAGCCTTCGCTGTCGGTCGCTCCTCCTATATAATTATAGAGTACGGCAACAGCATTGACATAGATGTCTGTAGCATTGTTGTAGATGTCCTCTTCGTAGAGTTGGTCACGCGGGTTCTCCTGCAGGCACGAAACCAAGGTCGTGGCAAGAAGAAGGAATAGGGATAATCTGTTATAGTTTTTCATACCGGTAGTCGTTTTAGAATTGTACACTCACCCCCATCGAGAAGGTGCGATAGAGCGGATAGGCACGCTTGTCGTCGATACCCAGCGTACCGTTCACTACATAGCTGTTGATCATCGGGGTCAGTCCACTGTATGCGGTGAGCGTCGCCACATTGTTCACGTTGGCTGTCAGGCGCAACGAACGTATGGCCTTGCTCTTTATGGGGATATTGTACCCTACGGTGATATACTCAATGTTGACGTAGTCGCCATCCTCCAGCCAGTAGTCCGATACGTTCTGGTCCACGATATTCTTTTCTGGTGCCCCCTGCAACACGTTGTAGGTGGGGAAGCTCGACATGTTGGTGTAGGCCAGTCCCGTTCCGTTGAATATCTTGTGTCCGAATGCACCGTTCACCTGCACGGCAATATCCCAGTCCTTGTAGCGGAAACTGATGTTCGAGCCCAATGTTACCTTCGGCGTAGCCTGTCCGGCTACGTATCGGTCGCCGCCATCGCCCAGATTCACCTCTCCATCGCCATCGAGGTCGGCTATATCGTAGCGATAGTTGCCTTGTTTGTTCTTGACGAGTCCCTTGCAGTGAGGCAGATAGAACACGCCAAGCGGCTGTCCTACTATCTGGTACACCACATTGTTGTCGCCTCCGTGCTGTCCGGCTCCGTAGAGCGAACCTATGGGAGTGACCTCTGCTGCAGTCATTTGCATCCCGTTGTATTCGCCACTGAGCGAGAGCAGGCGGTTGCGCTGGTATGCCACGTTCAGGTTGATGTTCAGTTCGGTCTCCTTTTGCTGGATAGGCATCATCGACACGCCAAGCTCAACGCCCTGGTTCGACATCGAGCCGATATTGGCCATCAATTTGTCGTAGGCGAAGGCCGGTACAGGTACGTCATAGGAGTATAGCATATCGGTAGTCAGCGAGTAGTAATACTCGGCCGTCAGCATCAGGCGGTTGTCCCATGCCCCGAAGTCGATGCCGACGTTCGAGGTGGTGCGTGTCTCCCATTTCAGGTTGGGATTGGTATTCTTCATCGTGCCCATTGTCACAGTGGGTACACCGTTGATAGATACGATGCCGTTCTCCTTCACCGTATTGAGTGTGGTGTATGAGCTGATGCCGCCCAGATTGCCCGAGCTACCGTGCCCCGCACGCAAGCGCAGCAGTGTCACTCGGGGTACATCCTTCATGAATGCCTCCCTGTGGATATTCCACGTGCCCGATACCGAGGGAAACACTCCCCACGTATTGGCCTTTCCCACCATTGACGAACCATCGGTGCGCAGGGTGGCGCTCAGGCTATACCGATTGTCAAAATGATACGCCACACTGCCCATCAGTGAAGCCAACGAAGGGTCTTCGTACGAACTGCCTGTACCGCCGAAGGGGCGCGACGAGGTGGCACCTATATTATGATACGAGAAGTCATTGGTCGTTATTCCCTTCGCCTGCACCCAGAATCCCGTGCGCAGCTGCTGGTGATACTCACCGCTTACGCTGGCATCCAGCTTGTGCTTACCCCACGCATTGCCGTAGTTGAGTGCGGCATTGGCAAGGTAGTCCTCGCCGTTGAACTCTCCCCTGTAGACGTTTCCCTGTGCCCACACCCACGTAGGGCAGAACTGTGCACGTGAGGTGGAATAGTATGAATAAGCACCGAAGAGCGACAGGTGCAGATGGCTGTCAATGTCATACGTCAGCCTCAGGTGCGTGTTTAGCGTAGCATCCTTCGAGTCGTTCTTCTCATCAAGCAATATGCCCGGATGGTTTATCCATGCTGCGGTCGAGTTCTTCACCCAGTTGCCGTTGGCATCCTGTCCTGCAGGATAGGTAGGGTTCTGTGTTGCTGCCGAGTTGAAGAGCATCTGCGTGTCGAATATGTCATGTGTCATGGCTGAAGAACCGAACACCCCGAAGTCACCTGTCAGCCTGCCGCCGAAAGCCTTCTGTGTCACGTCAATCTTGGCCACCATATTGCGGTAGTCATTCACGCGGACGATGGTGTTGTGGTCCATCAGTCCGAACGAGGCGCGGTAGTTCTGCGTCTCCGTGCCACCACTGAACGCCAAATGATGCTGCTGCACGCTTCCCGTGCGTGTGATGACCTTATGGAAGTCCGTATCGAAGCCCCCGTCATTATAGTTCAGTCCCCACGCCTCGGCCGTAGCCCTATACTGTGCCGCACTGAGCATCGGCAGGTATTTGTACATCGGTTCCACGCCATAGTTTCCGTTATACGAAATTTGGAATCCGCCTCCCGTGCCGCGTTTGGTCTTCACTTCGATGACACCCGAGGCACCTCGCGAACCATACCTTGCCGTCTCCGAAGCATTTTTCAGAATCGTGAAGCTCGCAATGTCCGAAGGATAGATAGTCGACAACGTCGCCACGTCCGAGGTCACCCCGTCGATAATCACCAACGGGTCGTTGCCGCCAGTGATAGAGGTCGTACCGCGCACCCGCACACTGTTGAGCATAGCCATACGGTCAGTACCGTTGGTCGTCACGTTCACACCGGCCGTCTGTCCGCTGAGTGCCTCCAGCGCATTGTTTACAAGACCTTTCCTGATTTCCTCATGGCGGATATGTTCCGCCAGTCCGTTCGTGGACATAGAATCTGCCACCTCCTTGGTATATTGCACCTGAGCGGCAAGCTGCAGATGGCTGCAACAGAGCAGCAACACAAATGTCTTCAGTGTTAATCTCATCATAGCAATTAAAACACTCTATTTTTGTTGCAAAAATATACTTTTTATCCGAGACGCAAGGGACTTCACCTCCGAATTTACCCCCTTGCCACCACATTTTTTTGATATATGTCAAATTTTTCGCCCTCCATTATGCATCAAAGCAGAAGGAGGGAGTTCCCCTAATCAGTAGCCAGCGGATGCTGAGAGGCCGTCAATTGCTGTTCTCCATTACGCTCAGGAAATAACTGGGAGCTGTAATGTAATACAGAATAAGTGGCGACTGCCCCAAATAGAGTATTATGATGCTAAAACACTTTTATAGTTCTTACAGCCCTCGTTTAGGAATATTTCCATTAACTTTGCAGAAAAATAACAGCAATCATATGAAAGCAATTAAAAACGTTCTTTTCTTGATATTGATGCTTATGCCTATTTCTTCAATGGCAAAGAAAAAGGTTGAGAACCCGCAGGCAGAAATTATGGTAAGTTACAACTATCATGAAATCTTTGTGCGTGGCGGTGATGGCATTGCTGAACGTGATTATGAATTTATTCTTCTGACCAATGCTGAACAATCCAAATTCTATCCTCCGATAAGCGAATATCTTGACTCACTTGATTCCACTCCCTCTGGAAGAGCACAATACAAGCAGATGCTAAGTGTTGTTATGCCCGAGGTTGTTAGAACCAAAAACTACAGCCTGGTGCCGAGCAAGAAAGGGCATGTATACGTGTTTAAGAATCGACAGGAATCGGTCGTCAATGTTTATGACTTTATAGGTCTGAGCGAATTTGGTTGTTATGAAGAGCCTTTGGCAGAAATGGTATGGACAGTTGGTGATTCAACAAAGAGTATATTGGGATATGAATGTATTGTGGCGCATACAGATTATCACGGTAGGCATTGGACTGTATGGTTTGCGCCCGAAATACCCCTGCAAGAAGGCCCTTGGAAACTTTGCGGCCTTCCTGGTCTCATTCTTGAAGCCTGTGAATCAAGTGGACAGCATTCATTTACGGCTACGGGCATAGAATTGTCCAAGAAAGAAATGACGCCAGTATATCTCCTGTCAAAATACGAGAAACTGGAACGTAAGGAACTATTGAAAAGGCAAAGATATAATCGCGACAATCAAGAAACCCTCACCCATGCTGCTTTTGACAACATGTTGGGAGGTGGAGGTAGTGCAAATGCCCGCAAGCCTGTCGAGAGACTAATTACAGATATAGACTTCCTTGAAACGGACTATCGTAAATGAGAAAGCTGATAATGTCTTTAATGCAGCTCATGCTGCCGCTATGGATAATGGCCCAGGCCGATGTGAGTGGTAAGGTGATTGATGCTGAGGAAAATGAACCGTTGGTCGGAGTATCCGTGATCATAAAGGACAGTTGCGGTAAAATCATAAAGTTTGCCACAACAAAAGCTGATGGAAGCTTTTCCATGCAGGGTCCTATGATAGAGGGTAGTATCCTGGAAGCAATGATGATGGGATATGCAAAGCAGTCTATGCCCATTGACAGTTTGGCCTTTCCGCTAACAATTACGATGAAATCCGAAGCCATACGATTGAAAGAGGTCTCTGTTAAAGCTGATCGTATTCGAGAACAAGGAGATACCATTACCTATTATGTCGCTTCCTTCTCGCAAAGTCAGGATCGTTCTATTGGAGACGTCTTGAGACGTATGCCTGGTATTGATGTCGCCAAAAATGGAAAAATTCAATATCAAGGAGAAGACATCAATAAGTTCTACATAGAAGGGGCCGACCTGCTTGGTGGAAAATATGGCGTTGCCACTAATGGTATCAACTATGAGGATATCGGTGCTATTGAGGTCTTGGAAAACCATCAGCCGATGCAGGTATTGTCGGGAATAAGTTTCTCCAGCAAAGCAGCTGTAAACCTTAAATTAAAAGACAGGGCTAAAGCATCATGGAATATTCACGGAAAGGCAGGTGGGGGATGGTCCTGGCAACCTGAAGGTGCATTATGGTATGGCGAATTCTTTGCAATGGCTGCTAAATCGTCCTACCAGGGCATCAACACAATAAAGACCAACAACTCGAGTGAAGACCTGGCAGTGTCAAATACCGATTTCTTTGCAGGTAGCAGAGGCACTGCACTTGATGATTATGTAAGTATAGGGTTGCCAAACGTACCTTCATTAAATGACAATCGCACTCTTTTCAATCGTTCTGTTTGGGCCTCTACCAATAATCTATGGCAATTAAGGCAGGGAGAGCTGAAGTTCAATATGGACTATTTATTCAACCGTGTTACTGCTGATGCCTCTAACATCACAACCTATTTCCTGAATGAGGGGAATCGCGTGATAACAGAAAGTCGAAGCGGGACGGAACACGAGCATTCCGTAAATGGGCAACTGACTTATGAGTTGAACAACAAAACAACATTTCTCAACAATACCCTTCAGACTCATATTGATTGGGATGAAATCTCGCTCAACACTACAGGAACAATACCCAACATACAGTCTGCCGAGATTCCTGATTACTATATAAGTAATAGATTCAAGATGATAAGACGATTCAAGGATAAGCACTTGATTACTTTTGAGAGCCGTAGCGAGTGGGAATCTCTACCTCAGGCGCTCAATCTGAACGTGAACGGGGCTAAGTATTTCCAATCGGTAGGCGACAAGGCTTTCTTCACACATGAGAACGTGGCCTATGCCTTCAATTTCAGAGGCGTCACGGTAAGTGTGGAAGGAGGACTCAAGGGCTATTGGCGATCTATGAACTCGCAATTGTCCGGTCTACCAGAAGAGCTCCCGGGCATAACCGATAACCTCGTCAATACAAACTCCTTGACAGCCTATGCAAAACCAAAATTTGAATATTGGGTAAAGGATGTCAACATCACGCTTGACCTTCCTGTCAGTTATGCCCACCATTCGTTTGATAAGGCTATAGCGAACAAGAATGAGGCATATTTTTCTCCATCACTCGGACTTAACTGGAAGCCTAACAACCGCTTTTCAGCGGCATTGCGTGGTGGCCATGGCCGCTCGCCAATGAATCTAAACCTAATCCATTCAGGGTTGATTATGACCAACTACCGCACCTTGGAATCAGGAGTAGAAAACTTTTACAACTCCTCATCACAGAATCTTTCAGCAAGTTTTACCTACAAGCAGACACATCGCGGACTCTTTGCCAATGGGCTTCTGATGCACTCTTGGAATCAGATGCCATATACGATGTCGCAGCAGTTGTATGACAATTATGTAATCTATAGTTATGCCGATGCAAAGAATGATTCCAAAATGCTTCTGGCAATGGGTAGTCTCAGCAAGACGTTTAACTTCATGAATGGAACATTTAGCCTCAATGGCTCGTATACTCAGAATACATCCAATATAATATCACAACAGGAATCCATAAATTCTGTTAGCGACAGTTGGGGAATAGGAGGGAAAATAAATGGTTCCCCTTGCAGATGGTTCAGTTTTGACTATGCCATAGAATATCATAATAGCAGAATCTCTATGAATGATGCATCTGTACCCTGGCTTTCAACATTGACAAACTCATTAAGCCTCAATTTTGTACCGCACGACAAGTGGCAGATACAAATAAACGGGGAAAACTACTCCAATGAACTGACAGAGGATGTATTCAAGAACATGCTGATGATTGACACCAAACTGGCCTTTCTTGCCACTAAGCAGATTGAGCTTTCGGCAACACTGATGAACATCCTCAACGAACGTCAGTATAACTATACTACTTATACGCAACTCTCATCCTTCGAAAGCCAGCGGATGCTGAGAGGCCGTCAATTGCTGTTCTCCATTACGCTCAGGAAATAACTGGGAGCTGTAATGTAATACAGAATAAGTGGCGACTTTCGTTCCATCGGATGTTTATCCGATGGTGCTGAGGTAGGGGTTTACAACCCCTCGTTTAACAGGTCACAGACCTTGATATTCATTAACGGCAAATAAGGTATATCCGCCGTAACGAAAAATATATCTATCTTATACTTAAATAGATCTATCATTATGTACCAAAATGTACCAATTGAATTGATCGAGCGCATAGAGGCGCTGGAGAGAAGGTTAGAAAAAAATTGAATCCTCAATTTTTTTCAACGATGACGCCGACGTTGACGATAACCAACCATTGACTGTAGCGTCGACCTGCGGTTCGGAGGGTAAACATCGCGAAGCTCAGTCTTCGTCTTCGTTAGCGTCTTCGTTGGAAAGGCTGATGGAGTGCAAAGTCCCCGACGGGCGTTACCTGATGCGGCACAGGTATCAGTGGTGGGCGGTATATCATGTATTGGTGCGGCAGTGCGGCTTCCCTGACGGGTACCGCGAATTTGTGACCTGTATCGCGCAGCTCTTCCCCGAAGGGCTGCGCGTGCCATGTACGGAGAGTACGATGAAACAGCTGTCGCAGACACGCTACATGGAGCCCGTCTGTGACTGGCGCTACGATGCACTCTACCACGGCTCACCCGAACGCTTCCGGCTGATGAGGGAGACGGTGGAGTGGATGGGAGAGATGGTTAACGGAATAGTTCGGAATGGCTACCCAATCGAACCAACTTGATGATGTTCTGCTGCGGGTCTACCCACAGTAAAAGTAGGTCACTCTCAACGTGACATTCCATGAATCCTGCGTAGTCGCCAATCAATCTGTGTGGTTTATACTTTTCGGGCAGACTACCTGCGCTCTCCAGAATCTGTAACACCTCTTTGAGGTGCTTGATTTTGGAGGGCTTGTTTTGTATGCGTTTCAAGTCTTTCTTGAACTGACTTGTGATTTTCAGGGTATACATCGTCCTACAATGCCTCGATTAGAGAGTCCAGGTTATCTGTGTCAAGGGTTTCAAGGTCATCCTTCTGCTTGGCCTCTTGCATGGCACGCAGCGTGATGGGATTGGGACGATTGTAGACCACATCCATCAGTACGCTCTCAACATAGTTATTCAGACTGCGGTTTTCTCTCACCGCGGCCTCTTTCAACTTGTCCAGTAGGTCTGTACTCAGCCTGAATGCAGTTTGTCTTCTTCCTATAATTGCTCCCATAGTTGTGAATTTGTTTGCAAATGTATAACACTCGTATCACAAATACAAGGAAACGGGTGAAAAAGTTGATTGAATTTACAATCTTTAAGAAGTTGTTTGGATTTTATTTCGATAATACCTCCCCAATTATAACCCGTTTGTAACCCGCGGGTTATTTTCTTGGGGATACGCGGCAGATTGGCTTACTTCGCATAGAAATTGAGTTTTTGAGTTCTTTAGTTTTTGAGTTTGACAAACTAATGAACTTATAAACTTAAAAACTCAAATCAGAGCCGTCCGATGGATTTATCAGAGCCTTTTGATAGAATTATCGGAACCTTGCGGCAGAAAAATCGGACGGCTCTGATTTGCGAGAACCGAGGATTTATGAAAGTGCCAAAACATTTGGCGTGGCACTTTCGCAATCCGATGATTCACAGACGGATAAGGCACTGAAAGTGCCATTTGGCACTTTCTTTAACTGTTTTTCCGTACACGACGGGATAAGATATTGAAACTAAAAAACTTACAAACTAAAGAACTTACAAACTCACAAACTAAAGAACTAAAAAACTTATAAACTCAAACATTATGACCAACGACGAACTCACCCCCAGCCGACATTCCCCAACAGCTCGAAGAGCAGAGTACCTACACCGACGATGCAGGCCACCGCCTGCCCTTGCCACTCGACGAGAGCTTCTTCGAGGCGCTGCCTCCGCTGCTCACCGATGTGCTGGGCCATTACCCCGACCGTGCCCTGCGCACACAGCAGCTCCTCGCCATGCTCACCCTCCTGGGCACGGCCACCATACACTGCCGCGTGGCGCACGACAACCGCCAGTATGGCACAGCACTGATGACGCTCATCTACGGTTCGCCCGCCTCGGGCAAGGGACGCATGACGGAGCTGCTGCCCCTCGTCCAGAGCATCGACCGACGCGTGCGCGAGGAGAGCCGCAAGGAGCGCCTGCGCACCGAACGGCAGATAGAGGCACAGCGCATCAAGCGGCAGCGCATGAGCAAGAGCCGCGACCTCACCGACAGCGACATAGAGCGTGCCGTGATGAGCGAAGAGGATATCGAGGTGCCCCTGCCGCGCTGCCACATGATGGCCGACAACATCACCGTGCCCGCCATGCTGCAATACATGAAGGGTAGCGAGCCCCACGCCCTGCTGCTCACGGCCAGCGAGCTGCTCACCATCGTGCAGCAGGCACGCACCGACTTCGGCAACATGCGCGACCTGCTGCTGCGTGCCTTCCACGAAGAGCCCATGAGCTATGCCATCAAGACGGGGCACGAGAGCATCTACCTCGAGCACGTGCGCCTGGGCGTACTGCTCAGCGGCACCTACGCCTCGCTGCGCCTGTTCATGCCCACGGTGGACGACGGTCTGCCCTCGCGCTTCCTCTTCTACGAGACCCCTTCGGTGACCGACTGGCGCACACCCATGACGGCCGACGAGAGCCGCGCCTTCAACACCACCATACGGCGCACCGCTACCGTCGTGGACAGTCTGCACCGCACACTCACGCGCTATGACAACAGCCATCGCGACACGCCGCGCCCCACGCTCACGCTCACCGCCACACAAGAGGAGTACATCGACCGCACCTTCAGCCACATGAACGACTGGTACCTGGGTTACACGGGAACGGAGGAGATACTGGCTGCCGTGCGCCGCCGCATCATCGATGCCAAGCGCATCATCATGCTGCTCTCGCTGCTGCGCGGCTATGCCCGGCACGAGTCGTGGGACGAGGTGCTGGCCACGCCCGCCATCGAGGCCGACGATGACGACATAGAGACCACGCTCACGCTCATCGCCTACCTCATGCGCCACAGCGTGAACGCCTTTGCCTTCATACAGCCCGAGCAGCCCGATGCCGACACCACCGAGCGGCTCACCGCCGTGCGCCACCTCGACCTGCTGCCGCTCACCTTCACCACGGCCGATGCCATAGAGACGGGCAAGCAGCATGCCATATCGGCCCGTAC
>JAGAQY010000055.1 GCA_017622495.1 Bacteroidaceae bacterium
CTGTCCCATCAGCCGAGATGTCAAGCGGAACAGCATGGAATCGGAGAAAGCGTAAACCTCGCCAGTATGGCTAGAGAAAAGGTGTAAATCTTTTCAGCTAATGAAGCAAAAAAGCGTCTACTGAAATCAGGAAAAGACACGCTGCTTCTCCAATTCTTCAAATATCCACGGATATTTACTTACGTATCCACGAATATTTCATCACGTATCCGCGGATATTTCATTACGTATCCACGGTTACGCGAGTTTTTCTATACTGAAAACTTGCTTTTCGGACAAATACTTTGTGCTTTTAGGGAGTAACCGTTGTGATTAGTTATGGGAATATCCTAAAAAATGCCCTCCGCCGTAGGGGCGGAAGGCATGGTGTGGGGTTGCTTTTTGTGAATTGTTTAGTCGAACAAGCCACGTATGTTCTGGTAGACGCTCTTGCCGAGGTGCTTGTAGGCGAGCTCTGTGACTTCGCGGCCTCGGGGGGTACGCTTGAGGAAGCCCTCCTTGATGAGGAAGGGTTCGTACACCTCTTCCAAGGTGCCGGAGTCTTCGCCGATGGCCGTGGCAATGGTGCCGAGGCCTACGGGGCCACCGCCAAACTTGTCGATGATGGTGCAGAGTATCTTGTTGTCAATCTCGTCGAGTCCGTAGCGGTCGATGTTGAGCGCTTCGAGCGCATACTGTGCTATGGAGAGATTGATTTCACCATTGCCCTCGACCTGTGCGAAGTCGCGCACGCGGCGCAGCAGGGCATTGGCAATACGGGGCGTGCCGCGGCTGCGGCGGGCTATCTCACCGGCTGCCTCCTGGTCGCATGGCACACCGAGGATGTAGGCTGAGCGGCCGATGATGCGTGAGAGCACTTCGTTGTCGTAGTACTCGAGGTGCATGTTTATGCCAAAGCGGGCGCGGAGCGGGGCGGTGAGCATGCCGCTACGTGTGGTGGCACCGATGAGCGTGAAGGGGTTGAGGTCTATCTGTATGCTGCGTGCCGAGGGACCCTTGTCAATCATGATGTCGATGCGGTAGTCCTCCATGGCCGAGTACAGGTACTCCTCCACCACGGGCGACAGGCGGTGTATCTCGTCGATGAAGAGCACATCGTTGGGCTCGAGCGAGGTGAGCAGACCAGCCAGGTCGCCGGGCTTGTCGAGCACAGGACCCGAGGTGAGCTTGAACCCTACGCCCAGTTCGTTGGCGATGATATTGCTCAGCGTAGTCTTGCCCAATCCGGGAGGACCGTGCAGCAACACGTGGTCGAGCGCCTCGGCGCGTAAGCGGGCGGCCTTGACGAAGATACGCAGATTGTCCACCACCTTGTCCTGCCCCGAGAAATCCTCGAAGTGGAGGGGACGCAGGGCATTCTCGTAGTCCTTGTCTTTGCTGCCAAACTGCTGTCGGCGTATGTCGAAGTTTTCTTCCATCTGCTATGCTTCTTTATTATAATAGGAGCAAAGGTAATACAAACATGTGGAAATGCAAAACGTGTGTGAGGTGTTTTTGCTCTCGCCGTGGATATGCGTTACTTATTCACTCGCTTATCCGTATCTTGATGGCTGCGCCAAGAAGATACTCTCGCTCGTTGTGAATAAATCAACGTCTTTGTAAGATTAAGCGAGCTTTCTCTCACAAAGTCGTTGCTTATTCACTCGCTTATCCGTATCTTTGCCGATTGAAACGGTGAAGTTAAATTGAAAACGAATGAAGACATCCTATAATACTGCCGTCTTGCCCAATGGGCTGCGTATCATACATACGCAGTCGCCTACGTCTGTGGTCTATTGTGGCTACGCCTTTGATGTAGGCACACGTGATGAAGGACCTGACGAGCAGGGTTTTGCCCACTTCGTGGAGCACATGCTCTTCAAGGGTACCGGGAAGCGCAGGGCGTGGCATATCCTCAACCGAATGGAGAATGTGGGGGGCGACCTCAATGCCTTTACTGACAAGGAAGAGACGGTGGTGTATTCGGCATTCCTGAAGAAGGACTTCGTGCGTGCCCTTGAACTGCTCACCGATATCGTGTTTTGCAGCACATTCCCACAGCATGAGATCGACAAGGAGCGTGGCGTGATACTGGAGGAAATAGAGAGCTATGAGGATAACCCTGCCGAACTCATATTTGACGACTTTGAGGACATCCTCTACCATGGCCACGCGCTGGGACACAATATCTTGGGTACGCCTCGTCATATCAAGCGCTTCGCTACGGACCGTGCGCTGCGTTTCGTGAAACGCTACTACCATCCTGCCAATGCGGTGCTGTTTGTGTATGGCAACATCCACTTTGACCGTATCGTCAGATGGGCCGAGCGATTGACGGCTGATATTCCCAGGGGTGAGGCCAATAGTGGGCGCGTGGTGCCTATGCCATGCGTAGGAGGACGTGTGGAGATGAAGCGTTGCACGCATCAGAACCATGTGATGATTGGCTGCGCGGGGTATCCGGCATCGGACCAACGGCGCACTGGACTCTATTTGCTTAACAATATATTGGGTGGCCCGGGTATGAACAGCCGACTCAACATGGCTCTGCGCGAACACTCGGGCTTGGTATATAATGTAGAGAGTAGTATCACCAGCTATACAGATACGGGCGTGTTTAAGATCTATTTTGGCGTAGATGCCCACGATGTGGAGCGCGGTGTGGAGCTGGCTCTCGGGGAATTGCAACGCTTGTGTGAACGCCCCCTTAGCGCCTATAACCTCACTGCTGCGAAGAAACAGCTTATAGGACAGGTGGGAGTGGCTTCTGACAACTTTGAGAATGCTGCTATCAGCATGGCCAAGACCTACCTGCACTATGGAACGTGTGAGGGTACCGAGGCCCTGTTTCGTAGGATAGAGGCGCTTGCGCCAACTGAACTCTGGGATATTGCCAATGAACTGTTTGCACCCACAAACCTTACTACATTAATATATAGATAGCGCTCGTTCCCGTTGAGTCTATGCCCTCGGAGAACAACTATTGAGGATGGGGAGCGAAATAATGGGGCAATGTGTTTTATTATTCAGTAAAAATACCGAAATTTGCAACCGATATATTTAGATATTAAAAAGACAATGAGTGAACAAATCATCGTAAAAGAGCGCGACGAGGTGATCGTGCGCTTCTCCGGCGACTCGGGCGACGGTATGCAGCTGGCGGGAAATATCTTTTCTACCGTATCGGCTACCGTAGGTAACGACATTTGTACCTTCCCCGACTATCCGGCCGACATACGTGCCCCGCAAGGAAGCCTTACGGGCGTGTCGGGATTCCAAGTACATATCGGCTCGGGCAAGGTGTATACACCGGGCGACCTGTGCGACGTGCTGGTAGCCATGAATGCTGCTGCACTGAAGACACAGTACCGCTATGCCAAGCCCAACGCTACCATTATTATAGATACCGACTCGTTCGGCCCAGTCGACCTGAAGAAGGCCGCATTCGCCACCGAGGATCCCTTGGCAGAGATGAGCATCGATGCCGACCGCGTAGTGGCATGCCCCATCACACAGATGGTGAAGGACTGCCTCGCCGACAGCGGTATGGAACCCAAGGCGGTGCTCAAGTGCCGCAACATGTTTGCCCTCGGCCTCGTGTGCTGGCTCTTCGACCGCGACCTCAACGTGGCGTTCAACTATCTGCGCGAGAAGTTTGCCAAGAAACCCGCATTGGCAGAGGCCAACATCAAGGTCATCCAAGCCGGCTATGACTACGGACACAACACCCACAGCTCGGCAACCAACGTATACCGTGTGGAGACCAAGCACAAGGTGCCCGGGCGCTATATGGACATCACGGGCAACAAAGCCACAGCATACGGCTTCATCGCAGCTGCCGAGAAGGCGGGCTTGAAGCTCTACTTGGGCTCATACCCCATCACTCCGGCTACCGATGTGTTGCACGAACTCTCCAAACACAAGTCGCTGGGCGTGACCACCGTACAGTGCGAAGACGAGATTGCCGGATGCGCTTCGGCTGTTGGCGCTTCGTTTGCAGGTGCTTTGGCTGTGACATCCACCTCTGGACCCGGCATCTGCCTCAAGTCCGAGGCGATGAACCTCGCCGTCATCATGGAACTTCCGCTCGTAGTACTCGACGTACAGCGCGGAGGCCCTGCCACGGGATTGCCCACCAAGTCGGAGCAGACCGACCTGCTGCAGGTGCTCTTTGGCCGTAACGGCGAATCGCCCATGCCGGTATTGGCAGCTACATCGCCCACCGACTGCTTCGATGCAGCCTACATGGCCTGTAAGATTGCCCTGGAGCACATGACTCCCGTGGTGCTGCTCACCGATGCCTTCGTGGCTAACGGCTCGGGCGCTTTCCGCCTGCCCAATCTGGCTGAATATGCAGCCATCAATCCTCCCTACGTGCCTGAAGAGCTGAAAGGTACATGGACTCCCTATCAGCGTCAGGAGGAGAATGGCGTGCGTTACTGGGCTGTGCCCGGACGCGAAGGATTCCAGCATATCCTCGGTGGTTTGGAGAAGGACAACAAGACAGGTGCCATCTCTACCGACCCCGAGAACCACGACCTGATGACCCGTCTGCGCCAGCAGAAGATAGATGCCATCCCCGTACCCGACCTTGTGGTAGAGGGAGACGCCGAGGATGCCGAGCTGCTCATTGTTGGCTTCGGTGGTACCTATGGACATCTCCATGCTGCCATGGACGAGATGCGTGCCACGGGCAAGAAGGTGGCTCTCGCCCACTTCAAGTACATCAACCCGCTGCCCAAGAACACTGCTGAGGTGCTGCGCAAGTATCCGAAGGTAGTGGTGGCCGAGCAGAACTCGGGCCAGCTGGCTGCGTGGCTACGCATGAAGGTCGACGGATTCGTGCCTTGCCAGTACAACGAGGTAAAGGGACAGCCCTTTGAAGTCAGCACACTGGTTCAAAACTTGGCTCCCCTCTTGGACTAGGATTGTTTATATAAACCACAGATTACACAGATTTCTCAGATTATTTATTCATATTACCAATCCGTGCAATCCGCGAAATCTGTGGTAGGGAAAATAAAAAACAAACAGCAGAGAACGTGTTATTCTCGATAATTAATCAGAGTAATCCGTGAAATCTGTGGTTAACAAGAAAGTAAGCATCATGACAGGCAACTTCATACATAAGGAAGAGACATATCAGATTATTGGTGCAGCTATGGCTGTGCACCAGTATCTGGGATGTGGCTTTACCGAGAAGGTCTATCAAGATGCATTGGAGATAGAATTTCAAGCGCAAGGTATTCCCTACAAGCGTGAAGAACCAATACATGTCTCATACCGAGGAGTACAATTGGATTCGCTATTTGTCCCTGACTTCATCTGCTTTGACCATATCATTGTAGAGCTGAAAGCTGTGAAGGAATTGGAGGACATCCACCGTGCACAAGCCATCAACTATGGTAAGGTAGCTGACGCTGAGGTCGCTTTGCTTGTCAACTTTGGAGAATCATCATTGCGCTACGAACGTTTTATAATATAGTAAAACTACAGATTACACAGATTTCTCAGATTATTATTCATATTACTAATCCGTGTAATTTGCGTAATCTGTGGTAGAGAAAATAAAAAACAAACAGCAGAAGACATGTTACTCTCAATAATTAATCAGAGTAATCCGTGAAATCTGTGGTTAAAAAAATAAGTATATATGAGTTATACAGCACAAGATTACAAGAAAGGTCAGCCGCGCTGGTGCCCCGGCTGCGGTGACCACTTCTTCCTCGCCGCCCTCCATAAGGCCATGGCCGAGATAGGCGTAGCTCCGCACAACATCGCTGTGATATCCGGTATCGGATGTTCGAGCCGCCTGCCCCACTACATGAACACCTACGGTATGAATACCATCCACGGACGTGCTGCTGCCATTGCCACAGGCTGTAAGGTGGCCAACCCCGAGCTGTCTGTATGGCAGGTGAGCGGCGATGGCGACGGCCTCGCTATCGGTGGCAACCACTTCATCCATGCCAATCGCCGCAATATCAACCTCAACATGATATTGCTCAATAACCGCATCTATGGCCTCACCAAGGGGCAGTACTCGCCCACGAGTCCGCGCGGCTTCGTCAGCAAGTCAAGCCCCTATGGTACAGTGGAAGACCCCTTCCGCCCTGCCGAACTCTGCTTCGGTGCCCGCGGTCACTTCTTTGCCCGTGCCGTAGCGACCGATGCTCCTGGCACCGTAGAGATACTCAAGGCTGCCCACGCCCATAAGGGTGCTTCGGTGTGTGAGATACTGCAAAACTGCGTCATCTTCAACGATGGCACCCACGACAGCGTGTACAACAAGGAGGGACGTGCCAAGAATGCCATCTACCTGCGTCATGGCCAACCCATGGTGTTCGGTGTCAACAACGAGTACGGACTCATGCAGGAGGGCTTCGGCCTCAAGGTGGTAAAGATTGGTGAGAATGGTGTGACTATCGACGACATCCTCGTACACGATGCTCACTGTGAGGACAACACCCTGCAGCTCAAGTTGGCGCTGATGGAAGGCCCCGACTTCCCCATTGCCCTCGGTGTCATCCGTGATGTGGAGGCTCCCACCTACGATGAGGCTGTGGAGGCGCAGATTGCCGAAGTGAAGGAGAAGAAGGCCTACCACACCTTTGAAGAACTGCTCCTCACCAACGACACTTGGGAGGTGAAGTGAGTTTTTAAGTTTTTGAGTTATTAAGTTTGTAAGCTGATAAGTCCCCATCTGGACAGTAAACTCAAAAACTCAAAAACTCAAAAACTTATAAACTCAAAAACTCAAAAGACCGCTGCGCTAATCTTACAACTCACATCTTACGTCGAAGCAGGCTCCAATGCAGCGGGGAGCCTGCTTCTTTTTTTGTTGTTCGCTTGGAGCCAATCTACGCGGTGGCAGTGTGTGGATTTGGTAGATGTACTGCGATGTTGTATGGAGTTGAATGTGAGGCCTGTGAAAATGTAAACTCCGCGTGGCACTTTTTTTGTGGGTGATACGCGAAGAATGTGTTGTGCAACATTTTTGTGTTCTTTAACATGAAAGTTTTATCTGTGGACTTCTTCTTCTGAAAAATCCTTGTTAAATTTGTATGCGGTTTGGAAGGGACGTTTCCCTGCCTATCAACAGAATGTGAAATAACAAGAGTATTTAACCATAAATTTACAAAATTAATTAAAATGGCAAACATTGATTTGAGCAAGTACGGAATCACCGGTGCAGTAGAGGTTTTGCACAATCCGTCTTATGAAGTTTTGTTCCAAGAGGAAACAAAAGCAGGTCTTGAAGGTTTCGAGAAGGGTCAGGAGACCGAGCTCGGCGCCGTTAACGTGATGACAGGTGTTTACACCGGCCGTTCACCCAAAGACAAGTTCTTTGTAATGGACGAGGTAAGCAAGGATACTGTATGGTGGACTTCTGATGAATACAAGAACGACAACAAGCCCGTTACAGAGGCTACCTGGGCAGTGCTCAAGGACCTTGCTGTAAAGGAACTCTCTGGCAAGAAGCTCTATGTAATGGATACCTTCTGCGGTGCCAACGAGAACAGCCGTCTGAAAGTTCGCTTCATCATGGAGGTAGCATGGCAGGCTCACTTCGTAAAGAATATGTTTATCCGTCCTACTGAGGAGGAACTCGCTAACTATGGTGAGCCCGACTTCGTAGTATACAACGCTTCTAAGGCAAAGGTAGACAACTACGCTGAGCTCGGCCTCAACTCTGAGACTGCTGTAGTGTTCAACCTCACCTCTAAGGAGCAGGTAATCCTCAACACATGGTATGGTGGTGAGATGAAGAAGGGTATGTTCTCAATCATGAACTATCTGCTTCCTCTCCGTGGCATGGCTTCAATGCACTGCTCTGCCAATGTAGGTCACGATGGCGACACCGCTATCTTCTTCGGTCTCTCTGGTACAGGTAAGACTACCCTTTCTACCGACCCCAAGCGTCTCCTCATCGGTGACGACGAGCACGGCTGGGACGACGAAGGCGTATTCAACTTCGAGGGTGGCTGCTACGCAAAGGTTATCAACCTCGACAAGGAGTCTGAGCCCGATATCTTCAACGCTATCAAGCGCGACGCTCTCCTCGAGAACGTAACCGTAGCTGCTGACGGCAAGATCGACTTCGCCGATAAGAGCGTTACCGAGAACACTCGTGTATCATATCCTATCTACCACATCGACAACATCGTGAAGCCCGTTTCTAAGGCTGGTCCTGCAAAGAAGGTTATCTTCCTCTCTGCCGACGCCTTCGGTGTACTTCCTCCCGTATCTATCTTGAACCCCGCCCAGACACAGTACTACTTCCTCTCTGGCTTCACCGCTAAGTTGGCAGGTACAGAGCGTGGTATCACAGAGCCCACACCTACCTTCTCAGCTTGCTTCGGCGCAGCTTTCTTGAGCTTGCACCCCACAAAGTACGGTGAAGAGTTGGTTAAGAAGATGGAGGCTAACGGTGCTACCGCATACCTCGTAAACACAGGTTGGAACGGTACCGGCAAGCGTATCTCTATCAAGGATACCCGTGGCATCATCGACGCTATCCTCGATGGCTCTATCGACAAGGCTCCCACAAAGGTTATCCCTTACTTCGACTTTGTAGTGCCCACAGAGCTCCCCGGTGTTGACACCAACATCCTCGATCCTCGCGACACTTACGCTGACGCTGCTCAGTGGGAAGAGAAGGCAAAAGACCTCGCTGGCCGCTTCATCAAGAACTTCGCTAAGTTCACTGGCAACGAGGCTGGTAAGGCTCTCGTCGCTGCAGGTCCTAAGCTCTAATGCGTAGCGGCAGAGCGTGGAACGCAGCAACGAACATTCACAGCTCGTCGCTGCAGGTCCTAAGCTCTAATGCTATAGACAATATGAATGAATTACGGCTCACCTTCGGGTGGGCCGTAATTATTTTTTGGAGATAATATAGCAGTTGTCCACTAACACTAAAATCGGGTTGATGATATAACTGCAAAGCTGTACGTTGACGATGACGATAACAGGGCAGCAGAACTGCGGTTGAGACTCCCCCTCCGTGCAATAGGAAATGTTACTGAGAGGAGCTTTCACCTACGGAAAATCGCACCTGCCATTCCGGAAAATCGCATGTCCCATTTTGCAAAATCGCACCTGCGTTTTCTGAAAATCGCATGTGCGATTTTCGGCCCCATTCCACCTTGGAGAATAATTTGTTCAACCACGTATTTCACGGATTTTTCGTCAATGCGGAATTCGAACAGAAATACATAGTCTGACGGAATATGAATCCGAGTAATCCGCGTAATCTGTGGTTAGAAAACAGCAAATATATTTGGTAGTGTCCTATATTCTCGTGTAGTCTGTGTTTAGAAAAATGGTCGCAGAGGGATGTTTGCTATAGACTTTGCATGTCGTTGAGGCGCTTGTAGTAGCCGCCCTTGGCCAGTAGCTCTTCGTGCGTGCCGCGCTCTACAATCTCGCCTTCGAGCATCACGCATATCTCGTCGGCATGGCGAATGGTGCTCAGGCGATGGGCAATGGCGATGGTGGTGCGCGACTTCATCAGGCGCTCCAAGGCTTCTTGCACCAGGCGCTCGCTCTCGGTGTCGAGTGCCGAGGTGGCTTCGTCGAGAATGAGTATAGGGGGATTCTTCAGTATGGCGCGGGCGATGCTCAGGCGCTGGCGCTGACCACCTGAGAGGCGGCAGCCGCGGTCACCGATCATCGTGTCGTAGCCCTGCTCGCTCTCCATGATGAAGTCGTGGGCATTGGCAATCTTTGCCGCCTCGATGACCTGCTCCATGGTGGCCCCTTCGACACCGAAGCTGATGTTGTTGAAGATGGTGTCGTTGAAGAGGATGGCCTCCTGGTTTACATTACCGATGAGTGAGCGCAGGTCATGGATGGAGACGTCGCGGATGTCGGTGCCATCGATGCAGATGCTTCCTCCTGTGACGTCGTGGAAGCGGGGCACAAGGTCTACAAGCGTAGACTTGCCCGAGCCCGACTGTCCCACAAGCGCAATCGTCTTACCCTTCTCAAGGGTGAGGTTGATGCCGCGCAGCACGGGAGCGCCGGGAGTATAGTGGAAGTCGACATTCTTGAACTCGATGCCCTGCTCAAACGAAGCAAGCGGGGCAGGTGCAGCAGGCTCCTTGATGGGATTCTCGGCACTGAGAATCTTGTCCACACGCTCCCAGCAGCCCATACCGATGGGGATGTTGTAGAATGCCTTGGAGAGGTCCTTGATAGGGTTGAGGATATTGTAGAGCATCACCAGGTAGTAGATGAAGGTGGCTCCCTCCATGCCCGACATGCCGTCGAGGATGATGTAACCTCCTGCCCACATCACGATGACGATGATGCAGGTACCCATAAACTCGCTGGCAGGGTGTGCGGCGCTCTGGCGTATGGTCATGCGCATCACTGCATTGCGATAGGTGTTGTTGATATGGGCAAAGCGCTCCTTCATCTTGCCCTCGGCGAGGAAAGCCTTGATGATACGCAGTCCGCCCAAGGTCTCATCGAGCTGTGCCAGCAGGGTGCCCCAGTAGTTCTGTGCCTCCTTAGACTTACGCTTGAGCTTACGGCTGATGGTGCCCATCACCCAAGCCAAGGCAGGCATAGCCACGAGCACGAAGAGCGTGAGCTCCCAGCTGAGGAAGAAGAGGGTGAACAGCGTCACGACGATGGCGATGGGGTTCTTGATGAGCATCTCCAGAGAGTTGGAGAGCGAGGTCTCGAGTCCGCTCACGTCGCTACTCATACGGGATATGATGTCGCCCTTACGTTCCTCGGAGAAGAAGCTGAGCGGCAATCCCATCACCTTATTATATACTTGTATGCGGATGTCGCGCACCACGCCTGTACGCAAAGGAATCAGCGTAGCTGCCGAGCCGAAGTAGCAGGCAGTCTTGAGCAGCGTCATCACAATCAATATCACTCCCGAGGCCATGAGCACCCACAGTGCACCGCGTGTCTCGATGAAGGTGTTCATGTAATAGTAGAAGTTGTTCTTGATGACATCGGCAATGTTGCCGTCGGCAAAGGTCATGTACTCGTATTGCGTGTCGCTCACCTGAAAGAGAATCTGCAGGATAGGGATGAGCAGGGCAAAGGAGAATACGTTGAGTATCTGTGCCAGCAGGTTGAGTGCGAGGTTGCCGAACAGGAACTTCTTATAGGGCGGTATGAACCGACGGATGAGTGAGAGAAATTGTTTGATCATGCTTTTTTGAAATTCTGAATTGTGAATTGTGAATTCTGAATTAACCGGACGACTGTTGTCGTTTTCGTTATCGTCTTCGTTTTTAAGAACGTTTCCACTTCCACCGCTTATGTGTCCAGAGCCACATGTGGGGCTGTGCCTTGATGTCCTGCTCGAGCATACGCATATACTGTTTGCTGTAGCTGAACTCTTCGCCTTCGATGGGTTCGATGGGGTGGAGGGTTATCTCATAGTAGCCGCGGCGCACACAACGCATGCTGCCGTAGATGAAGTGGGCACCCAGCTTTACGCCCATGACCTCGCCACCGGTGATGATGGCCGTATCCTGGTTGAGAAACTCCATCCACTCCGGCTCGGGACGTCGCTGAGGACGCTGGTCGGCAATGAGTCCGAGCAGGGGTTGCTTGCCTTCGCGTATCATAGTGAGGATGGCACGCAGCGTCTGCTTCTGCGGTATGCCCACTGAGTTGAAGCGGCTACGCATACGATACATCAATTTGTCCATCGCCTTGTTGCTGAGCGGGTGGTATATCTGGCAGGCGGCAAGGTCGGGGTGTGTCCACATGGTGATGGAGATCACATACTCCCAGTTGCACTGATGCCCCAGATAGACAAAGAAAGGTTTGCCGTCGCCACGCAGCTGCTCTATAAGCTCGGGGTTGGTGAAGCGCAGGCGGCGGCGCATCTCCTCGTCGGATATGTGCATCAGCTTCACCGTTTCCAGCACGTAGTCGCAGAAGTGGCGGTAGAATTTCTTCTCAATCTCCCGAATCTCCTTCTCGGACTTCTCGGGGAAGGAGTTCACAAGGTTGTTGTGCACCACCTTGCGTCTATAGCCCACCACATAATACACGATAGGATATATGAGGCTACTCAGCACATAGAGCACCCCATACGGCCAAATGGCTATCGCCTTTAGCGCAAAGGTAAGCAGGGCAAGTGTTATCTTCTCTTTCATGTTTTTTTTTAGTCAACAGTCAACGGTCAATAGACTGGCTTCGCGGTGTGTGCCATCCGAATGGCGACTGTTCTCGGACTAGCCGAGCGTAAACATTGTCTGTTGACCGTTGTCCATTGACTTTTATTCATTATACCACGAAGCATACATCTTGTAGTTGTGGGCAATCTTTTGGTTGATTTCCTTGCCCTGTTCGGGCGATACCATCTTGATGAACTTGGCCGGTACGCCTGCCCATAGCTCGTATGCCCCTACCTTGGTGCGGGCTGTCACCACACTGCCTGCAGCAACGATGGCTCCTTCGCCTATCTCGGCATCGTCGAGCAGTACGCTCCCCATGCCGATGAGGGCATAGTCGTGCACCTTTGCACCATGGATGGTGACGTTGTGCCCCACCGAGACGTGGTTGCCAATCTCTATAGTTGATTTCTGATACAGTGTGTGCAGTACCGAACCGTCCTGGATGTTTACACAGTCGCCTATCTTGATGCTGTTGACATCGCCGCGCAGTACTGTGCCAAACCATATGCTGCAGTCGCGGCCCATCACTACATCGCCTATGATGGTGGCATTGTCGGCCAGGTAGCAGTCTTCGCCTATCTCGGGAGTGAATCCCCGAACTGATTTGATGAGTGCCATATTATTATATATGTATATGTCATTACAAAAGTACTGGTTTTTTGGTCAAATGGCAAATTATGGTAGGTTAAATCTATTCCGTTGAAGGATAAAAGTAGACTCCTGCTTACTTAAATGTTTGTAATAGGCATATAGCTTTACAATAATCTGCATAGGTATCGCTGTTCGATATCGGCAATTAAGTTTGGTTTTTATGAGATCCTTTGCAAGATAGGGATATTTTTCAAAGAAATCATAGTTGTGCATAATACTATGCTGTCCCGCCCTCATCAAAATACTTCCTGCTACATGCTCTAAAGGACTTCCCTTAAGATTGTCACGGTAGTGCTCGTATAAATCTAGCAGATTGGTTGTGGATGCTATGTGCCGTTTTCTCTTGTCTTGTGCACAGAACGAGTTGGGATTGTCCTTTCTGTAATGATATAGTGCTCGGGGAATATGTACAATGCTTTGCGCATAAAATATGATTTGCGACATGAGGTAGATGTCTTCATGCATACCTAGTAAGGGTATGTAGATGACATTATCGTCATAAAGGCTTTTGCGGAAACACTTGGTAACAGTGTATCCTCCAGTCTTGTAGTTGAACAGATTGATGATAAAATCGTTTTTCGTTGCCGCCGTATAATCTATTTCTTTCTTATAGCTTTTTCGGTTGCCATATTCTTTCACAAGATCAAAATAGACAAGGTCGGCATGAGTATCCTCAATAGCGGATAGTATGGTTTCTATAGCATCAGGTTCCAACCAATCATCAGAGTCGGCAAATAGTATGTATTCTCCTACTGCATGTTCAAGCCCCGTCTCCCTTGCTTTGGGTAGCCCCTCGTTCTCCTTGTTTATGATAAGTATGTTGGAGCGTAAGTAAGGGAATTCATCTTCGATTATCTCAGTTAATATTTCTATGGATCGGTCTTTGGTTCCGTCATTGACGAAAATAAACTGTACATCAGTGTATGTTTGGCCTAATAACGAGCGAGTGAACTGTTCGATATACTTCTCAACTCCATATATGGGGACTATGACAGATAGGGTAACTCTTTTACTCATGACTTACTTCTCATACTTAGACTGTTGGGGGAAGACTAACTCGAATGAGTGGAGGATGGTCTCATGCAAGCGTAAATATCTATCTTCGCTTAAGTGCACGTCATTTATGCAAATCAGTTTTCGGGCAGGCTGCAAGAGGGCTTCCTTTACACTGCTTTCTGATGCCAAACCTACTGAAACATGCTTCTTTGATATTTTCTCGTTTACGATATGACCATTCAAATACATGTAATCGAGGTAGATATATTGATTAAGGTCATTCTCTGTCCTTATCCGAGTAAGAGATGCCAATATTTCAGATTCAGCCTTGCAATACAGTTCCTCACATACACTTTTTAGCATAGGTGAACATATATGCTGTGGACGAAGAAAACGGCACGAGGGACTGAGGCCTGACATCTTCCGCGCAAGTCGGTCTGAGTTGCGACATATGCGTTTATACATATTGGAGGAGAACCAATGATGACTCATCCCTATCACCCCCTTCCCTTGGCGGAAGAAGTCTGTTTCACTGCACGGGAGCATAGGAAACATGTCGTCATTAAAGTATAAGAATTCTTCTCCAAGCCCCTCGATGCGATGCAAATGCATCTCTATAGGGTTGCAATTGAATGTGGGCAGATAGTCACGGGGAATGATGTCGCTATGCAATACGACCTTCACGGTCTGACGATTAATCCATTCGGGAATCTGGCTATTATGGGATACTACCAAGAACACGTTTTTTATGAAGGGCATGTTCTTCTCTATTCCCCTGAACAGATATCGTAGTGTTCCCCAATCTCTAAACCGCTTTTCCAGTATGGGGGTATTCGTATGCTGCTCGTAATCTTGTTGCCAAACGGGATCAAGCCCATTGACATAGGTGATAACAATATCCATAAGCTAATCGTTTCGTTTTCCAAACATTTCTTCGTAATACTCTCGACCATGAATGGAGCGCTTTATCTGCTCTACTGAGGGCAATTTGTTCCAATCGCCATATATCTTCGTGAGATATGCATTGGTATTGCCAGGGACAGGGAACATTTCGCCCTCGAACTCCATTGTTGATAGAGGGAATATGTCTTCAGCGTAAAAGGCACTTTTCCAGAACCCCGCACCAAGAATATAGTGATATTGCTTCTTGGGGTTTATCAGTCCTATCAGACGAGTAAACGGTATCAACAGTGCAAAACAAATCAATTCTACTAACCTGATGCAAAAGCGTCGTAATAGTTTGTTCTTTATATATTGTGTAGGATGTTGCAAGTTCTGATAGAAGAATTTTCCCATATGCGCAGCAAATCGACTGGATTTCTCCATGGGGAAAATGTCAAAATAGATGCCTTTGTATTTGTAGTGCTGTGTGCGTACTCCTGTGAGGTGCTCCTTACTTTCCTTGCAGCAGAAGCGAGCGAATGGATTCACGTACTCGATATCGGTCTCCATGCACTGGAAAAAGTATTCATCGCTATCCCACTTTCTCATTACTCGCTTTAGCTTCTCGTAATCTTTTTTCATCATAGCGGTGTCAATGTCGTCATCCCATGGAATGAAACCTTTGTGACGAGCTGCACCTAATAGTGTGCCGGAACAAAGCCACCACTTTATATCATTCTTTTGGCAAATGGCAGAAAATACTTTAAGCATTTCTACCATCTTCATCTGATCTCTTCTCAGAAGCGACCCTTCAGGGTTATATCGTCTTATGTCGGATGGAATCATTGGTTGATATGTCGCTAATTACTTGTTGTTGTCAATGTGTCAAACAGTAGTCTCCACTTTTCGGCAATGAAGTGTGGCGCATATTGAAGTCGTTTTTCTACAGCATTTTTTCTTATGGCATTCATCTCGTCCTGGCTCAAGGCGGCAATGTGCATCAATGTCTCGGCATAGGCTTGCTCGTCAAAAGGAGAAATTACAAAACCGCACTCCCCGTGAGGTGAAAGTATCTCCTTGATGCCGGATGTTGCACCGAAAGCGACTCCAATACAGCCTTGTGCTTGCGCCTCAGTCAATGCCAAAGGCCAGCCCTCGGACTCGGAGGTAAGGCATACGATAGATGCCTTTTCATAGTATCTGGCAACGTTTGACTGGTGTCCTTCAAAACTAATCCGTTCCAATCTCAATTCTTTGGCCATATCACAGAGCATCTTGTATGCTGGTCCGTCACCTACAATAGTAAGGCACCACTCGGGTAAGCTGGCTTGTATGGTAGACCATATCCGTAACAGCCTGTCTACCCTCTTTGACCAATTCTCTAATCGCCCGCAGAAGAGTATCATTTTTTCTTTCATGTAACAGACATGCTCGACGGGATATTCGGGATTTTCTATTACATGGATGTGGTTGTCTGCCTGATCAATGGCCAATGCTACCATCATCTCTCTCTTATAGGAATCACATAAAACGGTATATGCATCGCATTGGAGATAGTCATTCATTGTGCGCTGCATAGCCATTTGCATTGCCCGAGAGCCATCGGCAAATCGTTTTTTGTTGTAAAGATGCCACATCAAGCTTCTCAATCCTCCCTTCTGTCTTCTATGAGTAATCACATAACGTTGCCAAAATGGTTCGCCATGGCACGCTAGAACTATTTTTACTCCAGTCCGTTCCTTGATTCTACGGATATTATGGATGGATTTTCCTACAGACACCAGTATGTCAATATTATCTGCCAAAAGAAGTTTCTCAATATGCCGGGAACGTACCGACTGTATAGCTTGTGAGGGTATCAGCCGAATGGTTATCAGCCTATCAATGTCTTCCGGCATGAGGCTTGCAGCAATTCTTGTGGCATATACGAAGACTTCGTATCCATCCAAGGAAGACAGGTAGCGGGCTATATCTATTGTAATTCTCTCAGCCCCTCCCGCAGGAAATGAATTATGTATGAACGCAATCTTAGTCATGTGCCACAACCGTACAAAAGGATTGAATGATGCAAAATTAAAGAAAAACTCTTGATTATAGGCTAGAATGAGGTGAAGAATTAGTATTCTTTGAAGAAAAAAGCCGACAGGTCAACTCTAGTGGATTACTATAAGTAAAAGATATCATAGAAATGCAAAGATGTTATATCTTCTTAGACTGTAGTTCCCGTGATTTTGAGCGAGAAGCATCTTTGGCTTGTATGTATAAAGAATTGCAATTCTAGCATAAACTGGCCGTTTCCCGATGAAATGGCGTTTTTTGAATTCTGAATGACGGGAATGCTGCAGTATCAGGTGAAAAAAGTTTATTTTAGGGGTGGCAATGGCACAGCGCAGCGAGAGCCGAGTCGAGCTTGTTCAATCTCTGCCGAGCAAGCAGGCCATCTTAAAGCATAGCTTTATAGTGGCACAGTGAGAGTTATTTGGGTTTCATAGGCCGCCTTCTTGGCACGCCACACAGGGTCGCTGCCGTCGACCCACAGATACACCAAGTCAATATCCATATTCAGAGAATAATCAATTACAATTCGTGGGACAAAATTAGTGCAAAAAAATGATATGGCGAAGACAAAGCCTGTTTACTTAGTCTGATTGGATTTTATTTCAGGTTTAGTAGAGAGGTGGCTCCGAAATCGCACCTGCGTTTTCTGAAAATCGCATGTGCGATTTTCGACCCTTGCCGCCGCGGAATGGCGGAAACTTGTCAATTATCCTTTCTCCCTGATGAGCGCGCCTGGTGCCATACCCCAGTAGCGTTGGCATAGCTTGTTGAGCTTTTGTGGCGTATGGTGTATGGCGGCAGCCATCTGCTGGGGGGTCATGTGGGGGGTGGCGGCGAGTGTGAGCAATTGTTCGCGCATGCGTTCGTCGAGCCATTGCTTGGCGGTAGTGCCGTAGTGGCGCACAAACTTGTCCTGAAAGGAGTCGTACGACATACCCGAGAGGGCTGCCAGCTGGGCCACATTGCCGTCGGCCTCAAGATAGTTATTTTCCACGAAGGCCTCAAAGTCGACTGCGCCCGATATGATAGGGCGCATGAATGCAGCGACCTCATCTTTGCGGTAATATGATTGCATGATATGGAAGAAGTAGGAGTTCCACACCTGTGCCACACCACTGTTCTTCATCTTACGTTCTTGCAATTGGCGCGTAATCATGGCAGCGAAGTCGGCCATGGCATCGCACAGGGGTAGGGTGGTGAAGGTGTAGCATCGCTTGGCGGCTTGGCTGCAGAAGTACCTGAGCATGTCATTGTCGGTGCGGATGATGGTGGTGGTGAAGGCAAAGAACAGCACCTCGCTCGCCTCGGTGACGGTAAAGGTGTAGCTGCCACCCTTAGGGATGAAGGTCATGGTGCCCGCAACGATGGACTTGTAGCTGTATAGCTTGCAGCTCAGCGTAATAGCGCCACGGCGCACCAATAGGATATAGTAGTACCGCGTATATGGATTGGTATACTCCTCTCCGGAAGCGAAGGTGGCCGTGGCAAATCCTGTGACGCTTCCGTCGGTTTTGGTTACTAACTGTATTGACTTTTTCCTTGGTAGGATATGTATGATTGGTGGTTTCATGTGGTGTGTGCTATGTTCATGGGTGATACAGATAATAATCTTTATATGAACATGTTCTGTTTTTGTTATCCGTAAAATGGGTAATAGTATCCATAAAATGGAAATAAAAAAACAAGACAAAAGTAGTACTTTTCCGATGAAGAATGCCTACTTTTACAAAATATTTTAACTAAACTGCCTGAATAGACTATGAAATGTAAATAATATTAACCTATTTATAACTAAAAACCAAAAGTATGAAAACTAAAGTACAAGACAACGTCCCGAGGCGTGCATCACTGCCTCCCGGACAAGCGAACGCGAGAGCCGCGGGCCGCAGCATGCTGGCCATGGCTATGTTGCTGTTGCTTATGTGGTGTGTGCCGCAGAGGGCGATGGCGGATGACTTTAATGCAGGTTGGGTTAGTGTTGATTTCTCCAACCTACAGACCAAAGGATATGTGTCCGTTAAAGTTCCTTTGCGAGACAATAATAAGACAGATGAATGGGCAAAAAGTTCATATATATATATAAATGGGGAAACCGCTGATTATCAAGCTGTCGAGTTCTATAATAGTACAGAGCAAAAAGAATCAACTGATAAGGAAGGTACGTTTATAAGAAAAAATTGCGCATATATTGAGATTGTAAACGAAAAAGGTGAGGTTAAAGGAACCTCAGGCTCCATTACAGATTTCTTCTCAAAGTCAGGAACGACAACTACGGGTGAGGTGAGAATATATCCCACTGTAGAGCAATTGAAGACTGGAAATATCTCGATAAAAGTCAGGCTTCGTTGGGTAAGTAGAGGTTCAGCTGGAGATGGAGAAGTATTGACCGAACAGAAATCACAGTCCTACACCCTCCCCACTGCGCCCTCAATGAATTGGAACTACTCATCCAATCCCGGTTACCAAGTGGTCAATTTCAGTGGAAGCGAGGGAGATAAGTATACCATTACCGGAAAGTCCCAGACAGAAATTCAGTCGGGAGGTACTGTCAGTGTAGACTATGCAGTGCAGAATGAAGCCAGAACTGTTTCGATGACCTATTATAAAAAAATCTCAGACTGGCAATTTATCGATGTGGAGGCAGCCGATATCACCATCCCCGCCTATCAGCACCCGACCGACTTCAAGGCTACGCAGTTGGCCGACGGTGACGTGAAGGTCACTTGGAGTATCGCCTCGTATAGTGGCAGCGTGGTGAGTGGCGGCGACTTTGAGGTGCAGCGCAGCAAGGATGAGAAGTTTGCCACCGTAGAGACCGTAGGTACACTGGCCTTTGAGGGTGCCAAGAGCTATACCCTTACCGATGATGTATCGGAGAAGAACCTCAATGGCAAGTACTACTACCGCCTGCGCCGTACCAATGCTGCGGCATGGAACTGGGGCTATGTGAAGACAACCGGTATAAACTTGTCGATGAAGCACAAGGGAATAGCTACGGCCCGAGGCGAAAATACGGAGGATGGTCAGGTGAAGCTCACATGGACCTATGACAACGGCAATATCTGGAGCGACAACTCCAGCGTGATGGTGGTGCGCACCAATACCAACAAGGGTACCTCTACCACCTATGCCATTGCCGACGATATGGGTGTAACCTCCTATACGGAGACCTTGCCCACTACCTGCGATGTGTATAGCTATACCATCTATGTGCAGCCGGGCAACTCGGTGTATGCCGCTCAAAGCCCTGTCATGGTAGAGAGCGACGGCAACTTGTACTCCACATCGATGGGCTATGTGGCTACGGCCATTGCATCGAAGGGCTACTACAGCGACCGCGTATCGCTGGAGTGGGAGATTGAGGGGGGGTCGGTAGACCAGTTCTCGATCCGTGCCCGTGAGTATGGCAGCAATGGCGATTGGAAGCAGATAGAGCAGATAGAGGCCAATGTGGCATCGACCAGCTACCAGTATAGCGACACCAAGGCGGTGCCGGGTGTCATCTACGAGTACCAGATTGTAGCTGTCAAGAACTGTGGCGGTGGCAACGATCAGGTACCCTATGAGGGCGAGATTATCGGTTTCCGTACGCCTACGGGCGACATCTACGGCCGCGTGACCTTCGAGAATGGTCAGGCTGTAGCCGGTGTAGAGGTGCGTGCCGAGATGGCCGAGGGTGAGGGCATTGCCGGTAAGGCTTACGTAGTAGATGGTAACGACTACCTCACCATAGACAACGCCCGCCTGCTGCAGGAGGCTACTGCCGCCGTCACATTGGAGGCATGGATACGTCCTGAGGCTGCGGGTACTATCATCAAGAAGGCTGGCATGTATGAACTCCTCTACAAGGGTGGTAAGATAGCCTTCAAGGTGGGCAGCCAGGAGGTGACCAGCGCCTCTTCGTTGTCAATCTACACCGACGAGCAACCCTATGTGCATGTAGCCGCTGTGGCCGATGAAGACTACCTCTATATATACCTCAATGGAGTGCAGGAGGCTCGCACGCAGCGTACCGCTACCGTGACAGGTAATGCCAATCAGGTGGTGATGGCCGCCGATGGCTATAAGGGCGCCATCGATGAGGTGCGCATCTGGAATGTGGCACGCACAGCTGCCGACATCGAGCGCGACTATGGCCGCTACCTCGTGGGCAACGAGACAGGTCTGATGGCCTACTACACCTTCGACTATGCAGTCGAGAGCAGCTTCTTCGATATCTCCTATAATGGCATCAACTACAACCAGAGCCATGGCGTGGTGAGCGGCGCTACACTGAGCAGCACCGACATACCTACCCTGAGTCAGCTGGGACACAAGGGATATACCGGTGCCGATGGTGCGTATACCATACGTGCGCTGCCCTACAGAGGCAACGGTACCAGCTACATGATTATCCCCCGACTGGGTATACACCAGTTTGAGTCGGAGAAGGAGCTGCGCCTGCTCAATGCACAGGCACAGAGCCATACGGTGAACTTCACCGACAAGTCATCGTTCAAGGTGACAGGTAAGGTGATGTACAAGGGCGGTAGCATCCCCGTGGAGGGTGTAAGCTTCAATATCGACGGTACGCCTGCCATGGGCAACAAGAACGAGATGCTGAAGACCGATGCCAAGGGTATGTTTGAGATCAGCGTGCCTGTGGGCCAGCACGAGGTGAAGGCAGTGTTGCAGAACCACGAGTTTGAACTCAATGGCCGCATCACCAACAGCGACGGCACCGACCGCAACTACCAGGACGAGGTGAGCGGTATCGAGCTCTACGACATCACTACCGTGCGCTACGGTGGCCGTGTGGCCGGTGGTGCCGTGCAGGAGGAGTTCCCCTTAGGTCACTCGCTCTCGACCAACAACCTCGCCGATGGCGTGACCGTGACGCTCACCTACCAGAACGAATCATACATGATGACGACAGCTGCTCCCGACCAACCCTTGGTAGAGGGCCGGACAGAGAAGACCATTGCCCACCTCAATAGCAAGCACAAGACTACATCGGTATATCAGGGCAACACCGTGACCATTTATCCCGATGCTGAGACCGGTGAGTTTGAGGCTGATGTGCTCCCCATCAACTACAAGGTGACCGTCAATGTACCTGGCCACGATGACATGCCCGGCAGCGGCGAGGAGTTGAGTCTGAGCAACAGCTTCATCAAGGAGGATGTGGTGTATGACTATACCGACGAGCAGGGCGTGGCACATAGCGATACCACACGCTATAACAAGAAGCAGCTCTTCATCAAGCGTTACACACCCACCATCGATGTGAAGCAGCTCGAGGGACCTGGTGGTCGCGCCATGGGCTACTTCGGCAAAAAGCAGATGGAGGTGGCACGCCTCGACAACACACTGAACGATACGGTGAACTTCATCGACGACAAGGGTGGCTATACTCTGGGCATGCCCGTATTTGAGCAGGGCAGGACCATGGTGATGGGCATCAGCGTGTACGAAGAGTATATCTACAAGGATGAGCAGGGTAAGGCCAAGGCCGGCAAGGAATCTGACAAGGTACCCACGACCGACGCTGTGCTCTCGTTTACTGCCAGCGACCTGCCGTATGGCAAGCAGGAGGACCTCGAGGTGGACTTGGCCGGCTATGCAGAGTATCAGTTCAAGGTGACTGACCCCGAGTTTACTGCAGCGCAGCGCACCCTCGACATCACCATGAGCTATGGCGAGGACGGTACCTCGGTCAACTGGCGCGATGGCGGCCTTGATGTCATCGTACTGGGTGCCAAGAACAAGGGTACCGACTTCGTGACGGCTGGTCCCGACAAGGTGCTCTTCGTATTGCGCGACCCTCCCGGAAGTCATAGCTACTCCTATCTGGAGAAGGGAGCTACCTTCACCTCAACGGATACCTACAATGGTGTTGTCATCAATGAAGGTCAGGAGACAGCCGGAGGTTATCTGGGTAAAAAGACGGTACTCTTTACAGGTGTATCAAACGAAGAGACGAACGTGATCAACAATGTGCACGGAGGAATCATACATTCAGAAGAGATAGGCGGCACAGACAGCTGGACAAAGACTGTCACTACCACCACCCGATTCCAGACCAGTGCCGACCCCCTCTATGTAGGTGCTAATGGTGATCTCTATGTGGGATATTCTACCAACATCACGGTAGGGCAATGCGACAATATGACCGTGGTAAGTAAGGATATATATAATGACTCTCCCGATGAATATGAGGTGTATGAGGCCATCACCCCGATAGCAACATCAGATGCGTTGCTGGTAAAGACCAGTGGCATCAACCTGTCGCAGAGCTTCAATACCCTGTTTGCCTATCCCCAGATTCACATTGAGCAGGTGCTGATTCCCGAGCTCACTACGCTGCGCAACAGCCTGCTCTATCAAGAGAGTGACAATCTCGACTTCCAGGCTATGGCCGATCAGAGTGGTCAGGCGGTGTATGTATCGAAACTCGCTCCCGATGACCCGGACTATGGCAAGAACAACAGTGATGTTGACCTCTTCGATGGAGAGAGCTACAAGATATACTTCCCCGAGAATGTCGAAGCTAGTGGACAGAGAGATACCATCCTAGTGCTCAACCAGTGGATTGACAGCTGGAAGGCTCGTCTGAGAGACAATGAAGAGCAGAAAGCCAATGCCTCTACCTTGGTTCAGAACTACTCGTTCCAGGCCGGTGCCGATATCGAGTATTCTGAGGGCTTCTCGTATACTACTGTCAAAACCGCAAACTTTAAACTCGGTCTGGGTGTAAAGGTGATAGCAGAATGGGGAGCAAAAATCAATGAAGCGGGTGTCGTATTCAATCTGGAAGAGACTATCACGACCGAGCATGGCGGAGAGTTTACCGATGAGGAGGAGAGTTCACACTGCAAGGGCTTCGTGCTGGCTGAATCGGGAGATGACGACTACCTGTCGGTGGATGTGTTGCGTGAAAATGGCTACAATAAGGGCGACCAGTATATTGAATACGACGATATCAATAGCCATAGCCAAACCTTTTCAACCTTCATCTTCAAGACCAAGGGCGGTGCTACCTCATGTCCCTATGAGGGTGCTTATGTATCGAAGTATTTCGAGCCGGGACAGCATGTGCTGAGCGAGGCTACCATTCAGCTGGAGGTGCCCGAGATATCGGTAGAGAAGTCGTTCATAGAGAATGTACCCTCGGGACAGCCCGCATACTTCACCCTCTACCTACGCAACAATTCAGAGTCGCAGGAGGATTGCTGGTACGACCTCATCATGGACGATGCATCGAACCCCAATGGTGCACAGCTCATTATGGACGGTGCGCCCATAGGCAACGGACGTGCACTTCTCGTGCCCGCAGGAGAAACCTTAGTAAAGACACTCGAAGTGCACAAGGGTACAGTAATGAACTACGACAACCTGCGACTCAAGTTGCAATCGCAGTGCCAATCTGACCCCACCGATTTCCTCGACGACATCATGGACGATGTGGTGTTCTCGGTACACTACATACCGTCGGCTACGGATGTAAATATCTCGAAGCCGTCGAACAACTGGACCTACAACACCCAGCTGCCCACAGTCAATATCGAAGGCATAGAGAAGCACTACATGGAGGTGGTACTCGACGGATTCGACGTGAATTACGACAACTTCCACCGCATCATGCTGCAGTATAAGCCTGCATCGGCATCGGACAACGACTGGACCACACTGATGAGCTACTACAACGACCAGGCACTCTATGACCAGGCCATCGCCAACGGACAGAATGCCGAGATGATACTCGCTGCCGATGCAGGTACCATCAAGTACAAGTGGATGCTCGACGACCTGCAGGACCAGCGCTACGACCTGCGTGCTGTAGGTACAAGCATGATCAACAATGTAGAGTACGAGAAGGTATCGGAGGTGTACTCAGGTGTGAAGGACATGTACAACCCGCGCCTCTTCGGCAGCGCACAGCCTGCCAACGGCGTGCTCACCATCAATGATGAGATACGCCTCAACTTCAACGAAACCATTGCTGAAGGATACCTCACCGACAACAATTTCCAGGTGACCGGCGTACGCAACGGTGCGCAGACCGACCATGCCGTATCGGTATACCTCGATGGCGTGAACGACCGTCTCACCACTGAGTTTGCACGCAACTGGAACGAGAAGGACCTCACCATAGAGATGTGGATACTCGCCGACAAGGCACAGGAGGCCGTACTCTTCAGCCAGGGCAACAATGACAATGCCATCGAACTGGGACTCACTGCCGACAACCACCTGAAGGTGAAGGTAGGCAAGAAGGAGCTCACCAGCAACGAGGCCGTACCCTACGAGCAGGGTACATGGGCACATGTGGCATTGGTATACCACAAGGAGGGTCGTGTATCGGCCTACTACAACTATGTAGAGTATATCGCTGAGGTAGCTGTCGACAGATATGCCGGCGAGGGTGCCTACTGCTTCGGCGGTGACATCAAGGGTGAGCGCCTCTTTGCCGGTAAGATGCACAATGCACGCATCTGGGACAAGGCACAGACCTCGGGACGCCTGCAGACAGGCAGCATGACACTGCTCTCGGGTGCCGAGAGCAACCTCATGGCATACTACCCGATGAACGAGGCCAAGGGCTCCGTGCTCACCGACAAGGCACGAGGCGTCAACCTCGCCATGAACGGCAGCGAATGGGCACTGCCCGAAGGACGTGCACTGGCACTCAACGGTACCGACCAATATGTGAAGCTCGCTACTGGAGCTGCCGTGGTAGACTATCTGATGGATTATACCCTGGAGCTGTGGTTCAACGCTGCCGAAGGTCAGCAGAATGCAACGATCGTTTCGAACGGACGTGGCGACGGCACCGATATGGGTGGCTCGCGCGACCTCTTCAGCCTCGGCTTCGAGAACGGATTACTCACTTTCCGCAACAATGGTGTGACAGCCATTGCCGAAGGCAACTGGGCCGACGGTAACTGGCACCACGTGGCACTCACCGTGAGCCGCACCAGCGGACGCGCACAGATACTCATCGACGGAAAGCTCAACAGCTACTTCGACGCTACCGACCTGGGTGGCATAGCTGCGGCCTACATCACACTCGGTGCACGTACATGGATGCCAGCAGATAGCTATGAAGAGCAGGTAGACAACTTCTTCAAGGGCGAGATCGACGAGTTCCGCCTGTGGAACCTCTACAAGAACGAAACATTGGTAGACCTTGGCAACACCGAAGGACTCGACGGCGAGGAGATGGGACTGATGGCATACTATCCCTTCCAGCACTACATCGAGTGGCAGGGAACCAAGGAACTGCAGTTTACACTCAAGGATATGAGGGTACAGTCCGATCCCGATATGGCCGTGGCCGATGCAATTGCCTATGGCGGCAATGTGGAGACCGCAAAGGCTGCTCCGGTAAGAGACAAGGGCCCCGTATCGAAACTCAACTACAACTTCGTAGTCAACAACGATGCCCTCATCATCACCCTCGACGAGTCGTGGGAGCGCATCGAGAAGACTATCGTGACCTTTACCGTAGACGGAGTGCGTGACCTGCACGGCAACAAGCAGCTCAACCCCATCATCTGGAGCGCTTACATAGACCGCAACCAGCTCAAGTGGAGCGAGGCTGACATCACCGTGGAGAAGATGGTTGACGTGGAGAGGAGCTTCGTGGTAAAGGTAACCAACAATGGCGGTGCCATACAGAACTTCACCATCGAGAACATGCCCACATGGCTCGATGTGAATCCGATGAGCGGCACCATCAATCCGCTGAGTTCGGCCGACATCACCTTTACCATCGATGCCGGACTCAACATCGGCACCTACGATGAGGTAATCTACATGCGCAACGACAACAATGTGGTAGAGGCCTTGCCGCTGACCGTGAAGGTCAACGGGGAGAAACCTGAGTGGAGCGTCAACCCCGCCGACTATAAGTACACGATGTCGGTATTCGGCAAACTGCTCATCAACGACGTGTACTCTGCCGACGAGGAGGATGTGCTGGCCGTATTTGACGGTGCTGAGTGCGTAGGCGTAGCCAACAACATGTACTCTAAGGTGAACGACATGTACTATGCTATGCTCACCATATACGCTAATGAGGTAAACAAGAAGGGACTCGAATTCCGTGTTTGGGATGCCAGCACAGGTGCTACCTATGTGGCTGTGCCGAGCCAGACCATCGACTTTGCCAACAATGGTGTGGTGGGTACATCGCTCAACCCCGTAATATTTACTGCCAAGGATATGAAGGTGCAGCGCATAGCACTGGCTGAGGGCTGGAACTGGATATCACTTGGCGTAAAGAACGACAACATGAACGACCTCAACAAGTTGTTCAAGGGATACAAGTGGAGCTCCGGTGATCAGGTGAAACATGAGGATAGAGGATTTGCCTCTTACTCTACCACCGATGGTTGGGTAAGCAACGGCCTCACCGCACTCGACAATCTATCGATGTATCTGATGAAGTCGAACGAGGCACGTACACTCGACATTACCGGCGAACAGGTAGATGCCAAGACCAACCAGCTCACCATCATCGGCACACGAGAGGATGGCGCCAAGCGTTGGAACTACATCTCGTACCTGCCAGCCGAGAACCTCTCACTCAAGGAAGCACTCGCCGGATACGATGCTGTAGAGGGCGATATCATCAAGTCGCAGGATGCGATGGCCATGTACTCGGGTAACCTGGGATGGGTAGGTAGCCTCACCTATATGGAGAGCGGCAAGGGATATATGCTGCAACGACAGGCAGCCAGCGAGGCTACCTTGCAGTACCCCACCATCACCTCAGTAGTACGCAAGGCACAGGCTACACGCAGTGCTGACGAGGAAACTCTCACGAGCCGTGGCAACCGAAAGTATGCTGCCAACATGACCGTAGTGGCACAGCTCGCTGGCGTGGAGACAGCCCAAGGAGATATACTGGTAGCCTATATCGGTGGCGAACGCCGTGGCGAGACTGCTATCACCACACTACCTGGCAACGAAGACCTCTTCTTCCTCACCGTGGCTGGCGACAAGGCCGAGGCCATAGACCTCGTGCTCGAACGCAATGGACAGACCATAGGCTATGCCAATGGAATGCTCACCTACGGCAATAATGCTGCCATCGGTACCGTAGAGCAACCTATGAAGATTGATATGGCACTACCTGCCGACGGAGTACAGCTCTACCCGCTGCCCTTCGAGGAGGTACTCAACATACGCCTAGCAGCTGACGTGGAAGCTGATGTCAATATCACCGTGACAGACATGAAGGGTGTTACTGTTGCTCGCTGGACCGACTGCAACGTAGGTGGACAGGTACATGTGGTATGGACCGCAGGAAGCGCTACACCGACTGGCGTATATGTGGTAATTGTTGATGTAGACGGCAATGTAACATCACATAAGGTAGTGAAGAAATGATAACAGCCAACAGACAATAGGCTACAACAGCCTGTTGTCTGTTGATCGTTGAACATCGACAAAGAATAGTATAATTATTAAAACTGAAATTCAATGAAATACCTCAATAGAATAGGCTTGATACTGGCAGCGCTGCTCACCGTGCAGTGCACCGAGGAGGGCGACAAGCTCTATCCCATAGTAGAAAACCCCGGTTGGACGGCCGTAGCTGAGGACTTCGTGACCGAAGTTCCCGATTGGAAAGCCGATGCCGCAGGCACAGCATCGGCACCTGAGTGGATACTCGACATGCAGGGCAACGACACTATGCCCGTATGGAGCGATCCCGACAAGAGCATATTCCCCACCAGTATGACAGCGGTGGTGAGACTCACTCCTTTCCTTGAACGATATGCCACCGAAAACGATGTGATGGCTGCCTTCATAGGCGACGAATGCCGCGGTGTGGCCTCACGCATCGAGGTTGACGGCAAGTCACTCTACTTCGTACTCATCAAGGCTGCCGACGATGAGGCGGGCAACGTGGAGTTCCGTTACTACAACACCCATACGAATATGCTCTATCGTTCAGTAGCAGAAGAGGTGCCCTACGAAATAAATAAGGTGTATGGCACACCCGACGCACCCGAATATCCCGACTTCGAGCAGTCAGGACGTTACCCCCACGTGTTGGATGCAGTAGTGAGCGTAGACCTCGCTCAGGTAGGACTTAAACCTGCCGAGAACGACATGCTGATGGCCTTTGTTGACGGAGCGCCCCGTGCCATCGTACACAACGCCGCTAACCAGGTCTACACCCTCGAGGTGCGCACCAGAAGTACCGACGAGAAAGTGACCTTCAAGTACTACAGCGCAGCTGCCAATGCCGTATACCGTGCCGTAGAGGTAGCTAGCGTAGGCAAAGCATATGGTACGATGGAAGCACCTCAGGCTCTCACCCTCGTACCCGAGGTGAGCATGGCAGCCTATGTCGAAGTGCCCGAGATCCTGGCATCAATAGCTACATCCGACGACAAGGTAGCCGCCTTCATCGATGGCATCTGCTGTGGCGTGGGCGAGCTACTCGAGGACCGCACCTACAAGATCATCATCAAGGGTCACGAAGGACAGGAGAGCAAGCTCACCTTTATGTACTACAACGCACGATGCAAGTATATGTACACCGCAGCCGAGTGTGTAGACTTTGGCAATGGCACGGAGGTAGGCAGCGTAGCCGATCCCTATACCATGCCGCTCGCCGTCGAGGGCAAGCACCCGCTTAAAATGACAGCTACATTCTGTATGGATGCCGACTTTGCCCGTGGCACAGCCGAAGGAGATCTCGTGGCAGCCTTTGTAGGCGACGAATGCCGCGGCGTAGCCACATCACTGGTAACGGCCGACGGTACACGCGTCTATTGCATGGAAATTAATGGTAGCGTATCGGCCGACGAGAGAGTGAAAATCAAGTACTACTCGGCACGCAAGTCATACCTCTACGAAACAGAGGGCACATTCCGCTTTACCGCCGACACGGCCTATGGAACCGAAGAGGCTCCCAAGCAGCTGGTACTGGTACATGTAATGTAATAACCGCATAAAACAGACGATAATATGAACGCAAGATTGATAAAAACCGTAATGCTCGGTTTGATGGGTTGCTTCTGGATGCCCTGCGTGGCCGACAATGTGGAACCTGTAAGTAAGGCGGCAGCAGGAAATACCGATGACCGCACCACAAACTACTGGTATGTGGAGGCTGGTGCCGGTGTGCAGACAATATTCTCCAGTGATGCACATCTGCTGGCTTTCGGCAAGCGCCTCACTCCATCATACTCGCTTACATTCGGTAAGTGGGTAAACCCATATATTGGATTCAGACTGCAGACACAGGGATATGCCTTCAACGGATTCAGTACCACGGAGGGCCTTTACTTGGGCGACCCGTTGGTCAATGGCGGTATCTATGGTACCAATGACCCCGTAATCAATGAAGTGAATGTAAACCCTGACGGTACCTATCGCCACTACCTGCGCTATGTAGGGGTACATGCTGATGTGCAGTTCAGCCTGTTTAACATCTTTTTGGGGGTAGATGCCGAGAGACGATGGAATATCATACCGGCCATCGGACTGGGGTATACCCATGCCTTTGCTTATAGAGGTACGGCGCATAACAACTCCATGATGACAAGCTTTGCACTCATGGGCAAGTTCCGTATTATCAACAGCCTCGATCTGAATATGGAGGTGCAATCGGCCCTCATGCCTGACCACTTTGACAGCCGTATCAGAGGACGTATGTGTGAACCTACATTGGCCCTTACCATGGGACTCACCTATCGATTCCGTACGAAGGCACCTGCAGCGCCTGCTGTCGTGTATGTGCCTAATGAGGTGATACGCGTAGAACACGACACACTGGTGATGACACGCAGCGTAGAGAAAATTGTGGAGAAGAGCCCGATAGAGGATGTTTTTACCATAGGGTCCATACACTTCAAGATTGGTAAAGTACTGCCCATAGAGGGACAGGAACCCCAATTTGTCAATGTGGTGAAGTTCCTCAACGAGAACCCCAAGGCACGTATCCGACTCGACGGATATGCCGACAAGGAAACTGGTACCGATGAGGTGAACATGGAACTCTCTGTGTCGCGATCGACTGCTGTACGGAGCATCCTCATCAGCGACTATGGTGTGGATGCCAAGCGTATAGAAGCACAGGCCCTCGGTGCTAATGCACAACCCTACGATATCAACGACCACAACCGCGTAGTGCTGATACAGGTTATAGTGGAATGATTGAAAATGAACGATAACCAAAACGCCGGCGCAATCGATTGCGTCGGCGTTTTCTGTTGCCTGGCGCTTTGTGTTAACTTTTATTAACCACGCGTGATATAAGTGTATCAGTATTTTACATATTTTTGCAAAATCAATCGCTTAAAACACGAAATCTATGAGAAAGTTATTTACACTAATCGGTGCTCTGCTGCTGTGGCACACGGCGGCGGTGGCGCAAAACTATCTGCACATCTGGACGGGCGACACGACCAAGATAGTGCGTTTGGCCGAACTCGACAGCGTGACTGTGAGGGATGCGGAGTTCTATAAGATTGACTTGAGCAATGTGGACGGATTGCGCTTTACGGGAAACGTGGCCGATTACTTTGGGAGTGAATTCGAGTTTGATGTTACTCTGGCGAAGGGTGAAGGCACTACCGTGTATATCCGGAATCTGGATCCCTTCTTCGCGCAGAGTGGCTTTACAGCTGATGGGGGATACAATATCCTTATGGGTGAACTGGTGGTTGCTGAAGACGGTAATTCGGCAACAATCATTTGCCAATTGGACCAGCCGATAGGCTACGAAGACTTTGTCTTCCATAATCCCTTTAATCCCTTTGAAGGGGAAACTATTGAATTTACACTGATAGGGGGGGCGTTGATATGCGAAACTGGTTATGGTGTGTATACATATGCACAGAGCGCATGGCTTATGGTGTTCAATCCCTTTACGCTGAATAAAGTCGCCGGCACCGCTGCTCCAGCACGTAAGGCAAAGGCCATGGAGGCGAAGCCGCTGAAGATCATGAAGCAGCCTATTCCCATGATGGCACCTCGGAAGCAGGATGCCGCGACGACGAAAATGGGAGCACTGCAGCTGAAGCCCATGCCGGCCGACCAGACGATTAAATAACCTAACATAGGAGACAATGACAATGAAACGCAATATACTTATCGCTGCCCTCTGCCTCGTGGCTATGGGCATGCAAGCACAGTTGATCATCAAGCATGACGGTGAGAAGGTGAAGTTTGATACCGACAAACTGGTGAAGATGGTGTTTGCCACTTATGACTATTACGACAACAACGGTGACAACATACACTTCGTGCGCCAGTCGGGCGACACGCTCACCTTTGACATCGATGAAGTCTACGTTATGGGCTTTGCCGAGGACTTTACCCGTATAGACGAGGTGAAGCAGGCGGGTGAGCCTGCCATCGTATATGATGCGAAGGGGTATGCCGTATATGTGGTGAATGCCGAAGCGGGTACCATCGGCATCTTCACGGCCGACGGCCGTAGGGTGAAGAGTGTGCGGGGCACATCGGTCAGCGTGGCCGACCTCGCCGACGGACTCTATGTGGTGAGCTACAATGAGAAGTTGAACGCTAAAATAGTAAAGAAATGAGAACCGCTATATATAATAAGGTAATGCGCGTGGCGGCCCTCGCCATAGTGGCTGCACTGGCAGCACCCGCACTGCAGGCGCAAGAGGCTTTGCACCTGTTTTACAAGAATAAGACTCGCGAGACGATAGAGATTAAGCCCGACACGAAGGTGGAGTTTTACAAGAAACCGTATTTGGAAGAAGTCGGATATGCAGATACACTATTTATGTCGGCAAGTGCAGGTCGCACACAGGGTTACGGATTAGTCCATTCTAATACTTCTTGGAATGTATCTGTTAATGCTACTTGGCTGATGACAAAAGTGAATAAGTTGCCTAATTATTATTATGAACAAGGTGACGGTATCATGGAAAATCATTATCTGCTTTATGCGCAGCCTAATGAGACTGATAAAGAACGTATTGCCACACTTACAATTAGTGGTGAGCAGGGGGTGTCGGAACAACTTGTTGTAATACAACAACCATACTTGCTTTCATTGGAGCGTTCAAGTACTATCTATTATGCTGATGCCGTGATAGCCCGAAATGATACTGTCGCGTGGAGTGATACGCTGTATGAGGCGTATGTATATCCTAATCATGGTGTTAGAATTTTGCACTATCCTAATTGGCTGGTGCTTGATACTATCATACATGGTGCAGACCAATGCAGGTTTGAGGATATCGAAAAAATAGGTGATGATGTATCTATAACTTCTTCTTCTGTTGGTAGTTGCCCTTATACATGCGGTGTATTTCATCTTTCACAAAACAATTCTTCTGCTGATCGAACAGGTAATATAATTTTTGAAGCCCACGGACAGACTGCTGTTCTCACCGTGACTCAGAAGGGCCTGACTGAAGAGGCTATCGCCAGTGAGGCAAATGCTCTTGTCAAGCAAATGTGTCAGTTTGATGCTCTTGGGGGCGGGCGTCATGACGACTTCGGATTCCCCGCACTGATGCTCGCTATGGATAGCCGTGGCATGGACTTGGTGTCTGAGGATGTCGGTTACAACTGGTTTTCGTATAATATGACTTATGACGATTTGGAGAGTAACTATACATTTACCTCTTTGCGTTGGACTACATTGTATAACCATATCTTAGCAACCAATAAGGTGGTGGAAGACTATGGCGGGCGTGAGGGCGAGTCGCTCTTTCAATTCTACTTGGGTCAGGCATACACGTTGCGTGCCTTCAGCTACTTCTACCTGGCGCAGCTCTACCAGCAGACCTACGTGGGCAATGAAGACCAGCCTTGCGTACCTATCATCACAGAGAGCGATATGCGCGTGATCTATACCGAGGGCCGTGCACGCGCTACCGTGCGTGAGGTGTACGACTTCATCCTTGCCGACCTCGACAAGGCGCTGCATTTGTTGCAGCAGACTGCCGTGGCTCGTCCCGGAAAGGGTCTTGTGAATGTCGATGTTGTCTATGGTCTCCGTGCCCGCATATATATGGTAATGAACAATTGGGTCGATGCCTTTTCGGATGCTTTTCGGGTAATTAATACTTCTGGAGCATCTCCTTATGATCGGGAGGAGGTGGCCAAGCCTACATTCAACGACATCAACCACGGCGCTTGGCTGTGGGGTATCGATGTGGAGGAGAATGACCGCACGGTAACCTCGGGAATCTGTAACTGGCCGTCACACATGGGATCGTTCTCATACGGCTACGCACAGGTGGGCGTATGGCGTATGGTGAACCGCTCGCTGTACGATGCTATCCCCACGACCGATGTGCGCAAGGGATGGTTCCTCGATGCTGAAGCTACCTCGGCTAACCTCAATGCCGAGCAGGCAAGCTATGCACGTTCGTATGGCATGTATCCCTATACGCAGGTGAAGTTTGCTCCCTACAAGGATGAACTGGGAACGAGCACGAATGCCAACGACATCCCGCTGATGCGCATCGAGGAGATGTATCTCATCGCTGCCGAGGCACAGGCTATGATGGGTAATTCTACAGGTGCAGCTGCTACCTTGCAAAATTTTGTCGCCACCTATCGCGACCCGGCATACACCTGTAAGGCTACTACGGCCGAGGAGGTGCGCGAGGCGGTGTGGATGCAGCGCCGTATAGAGCTGTGGGGTGAGGGCCACTCATACTTTGACCTCATGCGCATGAAGAAGGGTGTGGACCGCCGCGGTGCCGGATTTGCTTCGGCTTATGTATACAACATCCCCGCAGGCGACGCAGCGCTCATCTATCCTATCCCCGACCGCGAGATGAGCAGCAACCCGCTGCTGATACAGAACCCCGTGGCAGAGCAGCCTGTGCCGGTTAGCGATTAACGGGGAACGATTAACGATTAACGTTTAACGGTTGACGAGGAACGAGTACTTTACGAAACGCCGATGCGAATAGTGTCGGCGTTTTTTGTCATCAGGTTGGTGCACTACACTCACAACTCATAACTCACAACTCATAACTCATAACTCACAACGTCTGCCCCGAAAAAATGTTATATAACACATTTTCTTTTAAAAAAGTCGCAAGATTTGTTGGCTAATCGAAAGAAAGTGGCTAACTTTGCACCCCGAATATGAGGTGGACTGTGTCTGCACTCGATGAAAATGAACTATAATTAAACTATAAATAATTAAAAATTAACAAAATGCCAACAATTCAACAGTTAGTTAGAAAAGGCAGACAGGTGCTTGCGGACAAGAGCAAGTCACCCGCGCTGGACAGCTGTCCTCAGCGTCGTGGTGTATGTACTCGTGTCTATACTACCACACCTAAGAAGCCGAACTCAGCAATGAGAAAAGTAGCACGTGTGCGCTTGACAAACCAGAAAGAGGTGAACTCTTACATCCCCGGTGAAGGCCACAACTTGCAGGAGCACTCAATCGTATTGGTACGCGGTGGTCGTGTGAAAGACCTCCCTGGTGTACGTTATCACATCGTTCGTGGTACTTTGGATACCGCAGGTGTAGCAAACCGTCTCCAGCGTCGTTCTAAGTACGGTGCTAAGCGCCCCAAAGCTAAGAAGTAAGCCGTAAGCTTACAACCAACAAAGCGGCTGCGCAGTGAATGCGCCGTCTGAGGTGAAGCCCTCAAACTTAAATTAGTATAATATTTACGTTTTGGTTTGTTGGATAAGCTATAAAGGTTGAGTAAATGTCCCGGCGGGGACGTTGAAGAAAACAAAAATGCAGCCCCAAACGAAAACAAAAAACTTTTCAAAAAAGAAATGAGAAAAGCAAAACCAAAAAAACGTATGGTCCTTCCGGATCCCGTATTTAACGATACCAAGGTATCAAAGTTCGTTAACCATCTGATGTTTGATGGTAAGAAGAATATCTCTTACGAAATCTTCTACGAGTCACTCGACAAAGTAAAGGCCAAAATGGCTGACTCTGAGCTCTCTGCTCTCGAAATCTGGAAGAAGGCTCTCGACAACATTACTCCCCAGGTAGAGGTTAAGTCACGTCGTATCGGCGGTGCTACCTATCAGGTACCTACCGAAATCCGTCCTAGCCGTAAGGAATCAATCAGCATGAAGAATATGATCCTTTACGCTCGTAAGCGTGGTGGCAAGACTATGGCCGACAAGCTGTCTGCTGAGATTCTCGATGCATTCAACAATCAGGGTGGCGCATTCAAGCGTAAGGAGGATATGCACCGCATGGCTGAGGCTAACCGTGCATTCGCTCACTTCAGATTTTAATATTGGGTAAGGACTTATATAATACGTTTTACAAATGGCAAAACAAGATTTATCGCTGACGAGAAACATCGGTATTATGGCCCACATTGATGCCGGTAAGACTACGACATCAGAGCGTATCCTCTTCTATACCGGTCTGACTCACAAGATCGGTGAGGTACACGATGGTGCTGCTACCATGGACTGGATGGCCCAGGAGCAGGAGCGTGGTATTACCATCACATCGGCTGCTACTACCACTCGTTGGAAATGGAACAATACTCAGTATAAGATTAACCTTATCGACACCCCGGGACACGTGGACTTTACCGCTGAGGTAGAGCGTTGCTTGCGTGTACTTGATGGTGCCGTTGCTGCTTATTGTGCAGTAGGTGGCGTGGAGCCTCAGTCAGAGACTGTATGGCGTCAGGCTGACAAGTATAACGTGCCCCGTATCGCTTATGTAAATAAGATGGACCGTCAGGGTGCCGACTTCTACAGCGTGGTAAGCCAGATGAAGACTGTGCTCGGTGCTAACCCTTGCCCCGTAGTAATTCCTATCGGTGCTGAATTCAACTTCAAGGGTGTGGTTGACCTCATCAAGATGAAGGCTATCCTGTGGCATGATGAGACCATGGGTGCTGATTACTCGGTAGAGGAGATCCCCGCCGACATGATGGATGAGGCTATCAAGTGGCGCGAGAACTTGCTCGACAAGGTGGCTGAGTTTGACGACGAGGTGATGATGAAGTACCTCGACGATCCCGACTCTGTGACCGAGGAGGAGATTATCAAGTGTGCACGTATCGGTACATTGAAGATGGAGCTCGTGCCTATGCTCTGCGGTTCTTCGTTCAAGAACAAGGGCGTACAGACTCTGCTCGACTATGTATGCGCATTCTTGCCTTCACCCCTCGATACTCCTATTGTAGAGTGCACTGATTCTTCTACAGGTGAACCGATGGAACTTAAGGCTCAGGAGGATGAGAAGACTACCGCATTGGCATTTAAGATTGCCGTTGACCCCTATGTAGGTCGCTTGGTATTCTTCCGCGTATACTCTGGTTGTGTAACTGCAGGTTCGTACGTTTACAACCCCCGCTCTGGTAAGAAGGAGCGTGTGTCGCGTATCTTCCAGATGTTCTCTAACAAGCAGACTCCCGTTGATTGCATCGCTGCCGGTGATATCGGTGCCGGTGTAGGCTTCAAGGATATCCGCACCGGTGACACACTGTGCGACGAGTCACTCTCTGTAATGCTCGAGTCTATGGACTTCCCCGATCCCGTTATCGGTATCGCCGTTGAACCCAAGTCTCAGAAGGATGTGGATAAGCTCTCTAACGGCTTGGCTAAGCTTGCCGAGGAGGACCCCACATTTACTGTTAAGACAGACGAGCAGACAGGTCAGACTGTAATCTCGGGTATGGGTGAGCTTCACTTGGATATTATTATTGACCGTCTGAAGCGCGAGTTCAATGTAGAGTGTAACCAGGGACGTCCTCAGGTTAGCTACAAGGAGGCTATCTCGCAGACTGTTGAGCTCCGTGAGGTTTACAAGAAACAGTCGGGTGGTCGCGGTAAGTTTGCCGATATTATCGTTAAGGTTGGTCCCGTTGACGAGGATTGGACACAGGGCGGCTTGCAGTTTGTGAACGAGGTGAAGGGTGGTAACGTTCCCAGCGAATTTATCCCCGCCGTACAGAAGGGTTTCCAGACCGCTATGCGCAATGGTATCCTCGGTGGCTATCCTCTCGATTCACTCAAAGTTACTCTCGTGGACGGTTCGTTCCACCCGGTAGACTCTGACCAGCTGTCATTCGAAATCTGTGCTATCCAGGCTTTCAAGAATGCATGTGCTAAGGCTGCTCCTCAGATTATGGAGCCCATCATGCGCCTTGAGGTTGTTACTCCTGAGGAGAATATGGGTGACGTAATCGGTGACTTGAACAAGCGTCGCGGTCAGGTCGAGGGTATGGAGAGCAGCCGTTCAGGCGCTCGCGTAGTGAAGGCTAAGGTGCCTTTGGCGGAGATGTTCGGTTATGTAACCGCTCTGCGTAGTATCACCTCTGGTCGTGCTACTTCAACCATGACCTATGATCACCACGCTCCCGTGAGCCGCCAGATTGCCAAGGCTGTACTCGAAGAGTGCGGCGGACGCGCAGACCTCGTATAAATGAAAATGGATTGGCCGATTAGCGAATGACTCTTAATCGGCCACTCCTTATTATATTATAATTATTAACTAAAAACACTAATGAGTCAAAAAATTAGAATTAAACTGAAATCTTACGACCACAACTTGGTTGACAAGTCAGCTGAGAAGATCGTAAAGACAGTGAAGGCTACAGGTGCTATCGTTAGCGGTCCTATTCCATTGCCTACACACAAGAGAATCTTTACAGTAAACCGTTCGACCTTCGTAAACAAGAAGTCACGTGAACAGTTCCAACTCTCTTCTTACAAGAGACTCATCGACATCTATAGCTCTACAGCTAAGACCGTTGATGCGCTCATGAAGCTGGAGTTGCCGAGTGGAGTGGAAGTAGAAATTAAAGTGTGATTATTTAAAAATTAACTGAAATGCCAGGATTATTAGGAAAAAAAATCGGAATGACATCCGTTTTCAGTGCCGATGGTAAGAATGTTCCATGCACTGTTATCGAAGTAGGTCCTTGTACAGTTACACAGGTAAAGAGTGTTGAGAAGGATGGTTATGCTGCCGTACAGGTAGGTTTCCAAGACAAGAAGGAGAAGCACACATCGGCTCCTCTGATGGGACACTTCAAGAAAGCTGGTGTAACTCCCAAGAGACACTTGGCCGAGTTCAAGAATTTTGAGACTGAGTACAACTTGGGTGACGTTATCACCGTAGATCTGTTCAGCGATACAGCTTATGTATCTGTAGTGGGCACATCAAAGGGTAAGGGCTTCCAAGGCGTTGTCAAGAGACATGGTTTTGGTGGTGTAGGCCAGACTACACACGGTCAGCACAACCGCGCACGTAAGCCGGGTTCTATCGGTGCTTGTTCATACCCCGCAAAGGTATTCAAGGGCATGCGTATGGCCGGACACATGGGTAACGAGCGTGTTACAATCCATAACTTGCAAGTGCTTAAAGTACAACCTGAGAACAACCTCCTCGTAGTAAAGGGGTCTGTTCCTGGTTACAATGGTTCAATCGTAATTGTTGAGAAATAATGGAAGTTAGCGTATATAACATTAAAGGTGAAGACACCGGAAGAAAGGTCGTTTTGAACGATGCTATCTTCGGCATTGAGCCCAATGACCACGCCATCTACTTGGACGTAAAGCAGTATATGGCTAACCAACGTCAGGGTACTCATAAGTCAAAAGAAAGAAGTGAGATTTCAGGTTCAACACGCAAGCTCGGTCGTCAGAAAGGTGGCGGCGGCGCTCGTCGTGGTGATATCAACTCTCCCGTATTGGTAGGTGGTGCCCGTGTATTCGGTCCCCAGCCCCGTGATTATGGCTTCAAATTGAACAAGAAAGTGAAGGCTCTTGCACGTAAGTCTGCTCTTAGCTACAAGGTTCAGGAGAATGCACTTTTGGTAGTTGAGGATTTCAATTTCGAGGCTCCCAAGACCAAGCAGTACGTAGAATTGCTGCAAAATCTTAAAGTAGCTGATAAAAAGTTGCTTATGGTTTTGCCGGAAGCAAATAAAAACGTATATTTGTCAGCACGTAACATACAGCGCAAGGAAATGGCCGTTGCATCTGCAGTTAATACATATCAGGTATTGAACGCAGACGCTTTGGTTGTGACTGAGAGTGCGCTTGCTGTTATCGAAGGAACTTTAATGAATAAGGAGGCTTAAAAATGGGTATTATCGTTAAACCTTTAGTAACTGAGAAGATGACTTCTATTACTGAGAAGTCAAATCGTTTCGGATTCATTGTAAGTCCTGAAGCAAATAAAGTGGAGATTAAGAACGAAGTAGAGGCTCTGTATAACGTAACGGTTGTAGATGTTAATACAATCCGTTATGCCGGTAAGAACAAGGCACGTTGGACAAAGTCTGGCCTTATCAAGGGTAGATCGAACGCTTACAAGAAAGCTATCGTAACACTCAAGGATGGCGACACAATTGATTTTTATAGCAACATTTAATAGAAATGGCAGTACGTACATTTAAGCCCATAACACCGGGGCAGAGACACAAGATTATTGGTACCTTCGAAGAGATTACTGCATCGGTACCAGAAAAATCTCTTGTATGTGGTAAGAACTCAACCGGCGGCCGTAACAACGTAGGTAAGATGACCATGCGTTACATGGGTGGCGGTCACAAGAGAAAATTCAGATTCATCGACTTCAAGAGAGAGAAAGACGGTGTTCCCGCAGTGGTTAAGACAATTGAATACGATCCGAACCGTTCGGCTCGTATCGCTCTGTTGTTCTACGCTGATGGTGAAAAGAGATATATCATTGCTCCTAACGGATTGCAAGTTGGTATGACACTCGTTTCTGGCGAGAATGCAGCCCCTGAGATAGGTAATGCTCTCCCGCTTAAGAATATCCCTGTAGGTACAGTTGTACACAACATCGAACTCCGTCCTGGTCAGGGCGCTGTGCTTGTAAGATCTGCAGGTAATTTTGCTCAGTTGACTTCTCGCGAGGGTGATTATTGCGTAATCAAGCTCCCCTCAGGTGAGTTGAGAAAAATCTTGAGCGCATGCAAGGCTACTATCGGTAGCGTAGGTAACTCAGACCATGCTCTGGAAAGTTCAGGTAAGGCTGGTCGTACACGTTGGTTGGGCCGTCGTCCTCACAACCGTGGTGTTGTTATGAACCCTGTTGATCACCCAATGGGTGGTGGTGAAGGCCGTCAGTCAGGAGGTCACCCACGTTCACGTAAGGGCTTGTATGCTAAGGGCTTGAAGACAAGAGCTCCGAAGAAGCACTCATCTAAGTATATCATTGAGAGAAGAAAGTAATAACAAGTTAACTTGAGTAAATTATGAGTCGTTCATTAAAAAAAGGTCCGTATATTAACGTATCGCTTGAGAAGAAGGTGCTCTCAATGAATGAAAGTGGCAAGAAGTCTGTTGTGAAGACTTGGGCCAGAGCTTCGGTGATTTCACCTGACTTCGTTGGACACACAATTGCAGTTCATAACGGAAAGAATTTTATCCCTGTTTATATTACCGAGAATATGGTAGGTCACAAGTTGGGCGAGTTTTCACCCACTCGTACATTCCGTGGTCACTCTGGTAACCGCAAGAAATAAGCAGGCCATTGTAATGTATATAAATAAATAAGAATAATGGGAGCAAGAAAACATTTATCGGCTGAAAAGAGAAAAGAAGCCTTGAAGACCCAGTATTTTGCGAAGTTGAACAATGTGCCTTCATCACCCCGCAAGATGCGCCTCGTATGCGATATGATTCGCGGTATGGAGGTGAACCGTGCACTCGGTGTGCTGAAGTTCTCTACTAAGGCTGCTTCGGCAGATGTAGAGAAACTGTTGCGCTCTGCTATCGCTAACTGGGAGCAGAAGAACGAACGTAAGGCCGAGGCTGGCGAATTGTTCGTTACCAAAATTTTTGTAGATGGTGCTGCTACGCTCAAGCGTATGAGACCCGCACCCCAGGGTAGAGGCTACCGCATCCGCAAGCGCTCTAACCACGTGACTTTGTTCGTTGATACTAAAAGTACTAATGAAAATCAAGATTAAAGATGGGACAGAAAGTTAATCCAATAAGCAACCGTTTAGGTGTAATCAGAGGTTGGGATTCTAGTTGGTACGGACAGTATAGCGACCGCTTAGTTGAAGATACCAAAATCCGTGAATATCTGAATGCTCGTCTGGCTAAGGCCAGCGTTTCGAGAATAGTAATCGAGCGTACGTTGAAACTTGTTACTATCACTGTATGCACTGCTCGTCCAGGGTTGATTATCGGCAAGGGTGGACAGGAAGTTGACAAGCTGAAGGAAGAGTTGAAGAAGGTTACTGACAAGGAAGTTCAGATCAATATTTTTGAAGTAAAGAAACCCGAACTTGATGCCGTGATCGTAGCTAACAACATAGCTCGTCAGTTAGAGGGTAAGATTGCATACCGTCGTGCTATCAAGATGGCTATCGCCAACACGATGCGTATGGGCGCTGAGGGTATCAAGATTCAGATCTCAGGCCGTTTGAACGGTGCCGAAATCGCACGCTCTGAAATGTACAAGGAGGGTCGTACTCCTTTGCACACTTTCCGTGCCGATATCGACTACTGCCAGGCTGAGGCACTGACAAAGGTTGGTGTACTCGGTATCAAGGTATGGATCTGCCGTGGCGAAGTATATGGTAAGAGAGACCTCGCTCCTAACTTCGTACAGTCAAAAGAGTCTGGTCGCGGTAACGGTGGTAAGAACTTCAAGAAAAAGAAAAACAACAATCGTTAATTTGATTAAAGACTATGTTACAACCGAAAAAGACAAAATATAGAAGAGTCCAGAAAGGCTCTGCGAAGGGTAACGCCCAGAGAGGTAACCAGTTGGCTTTTGGTTCGTTCGGAATCAAGTCAATGGGTACCAAATGGATTACCGGACGTCAGATTGAGGCTTGCCGTATCGCTGTAACCCATTACATGCAACGTCAAGGTCAGGTATGGATCCGTATTTTCCCGGACAAACCTATCACCAAGAAGCCTGCTGATGTACGTATGGGTAAAGGTAAGGGTAGTCCCGAAGGCTTCGTTGCCCCTGTAACTCCGGGTCGTATGATTATCGAAATTGATGGTGTGCCCTTCGACGTAGCTAAGGAGGCTTTGCGTCTCGGTGCTCAGAAGCTGCCTATCATCACTAAGTTTGTAGTACGTCGCGATTACGACTTCTCTAAGTAATAATCTTGACACGAAATAACGGACTTATTAAAAAGTAGAGATTATGAAAATTGCAGAAATAAGAGAAATTGCAACAAACGAGTTAGTTGAGAGACTCGCTACAGAGGAGGCTAACTACAAGAATATGGTGTTGAATCATGCTATCTCTCCGTTGGAAAATCCTGCGCAGATTAAGAAACAGCGCAGAATGATTGCGAGAATGAAGACTGAGTTGCGTTGGAGAGAGCTTAACAACAATTAATATTGGTTCTCATGGAAGAAAAAAGCTTAAGAAAAGAAAGAATCGGTGTTGTAGTGAGCGACAAGATGGACAAGACCATCGTAGTGGCTGCTAAGTATAAGGAAAGACACCCTATTTATGGTAAATTCGTGACTAAGACGAAGAAGTACCATGCTCATGATGAGAAGAACGATTGTCACCCCGGCGATACCGTACGTATCCAGGAGACACGTCCCTTGAGCAAGACTAAGAGATGGAGAGTAGTAGAAATCATTGAAAGAGCTAAGTAATTATGATACAGGTAGAATCCAGACTTACAGTATGTGACAACAGCGGCGCTAAAGAGGCTCTTTGTATCCGCGTTCTCGGCGGTACAAGAAGACGCTACGCTTCTGTTGGTGATGTGATCGTGGTATCCGTGAAGAGCGTTATACCTTCGAGCGATTTGAAGAAGGGTACCGTATCAAAAGCTTTGATTGTACGCACCAAGAAGGAGATTCGTCGTGCTGATGGATCTTATATCCGCTTCGATGACAATGCTTGTGTTCTCTTGAACAATGCTGGTGAACTCAGAGCTAGTCGTATCTTCGGTCCCGTTGCACGTGAGCTTCGTGCCGTTAACATGAAGGTCGTTTCACTCGCACCGGAAGTACTCTAATCTATAAAACAGGTAAAGTAATGAGTAAGTTACATATTAAGAAAGGCGATACGGTTTATGTAAATGCCGGCGAGAGCAAGGGTAAGACCGGTCGCGTATTGAAGGTGTTGGTAGAGAAGCAGCGCGCTATCGTTGAAGGCGTGAATATGGTTTCAAAGAGCACCAAGCCCAGCGCAAAGAACCCCCAAGGTGGTATTGTTAAACAGGAAGCGCCTATCCACATCTCTAACCTCAATGTGGTAGACCCCAAGACAGGTAAGCCCACACGTATCGGCCGTAAGGTTGGTGCTGATGGTAAGTTGGTGCGTGTTTCTAAAAAATCAGGAGAGGAGATTAAGTAATGAGTAATACTGCAAGTCTTAAGAAAGAATATAACGAGCGCATTGCGCCCGCTTTGATGAAGCAATTCCAATATTCTTCTCCTATGCAGGTGCCTGTATTGAAGAAGATTGTAATCAACCAAGGTTTGGGTATGGCTACACAGGATAAGAAGATTATCGATGTCGCTATCAATGAGATTACCGCTATTACCGGTCAGAAGGCCGTAGCTACCGTCTCTCGTAAGGACATCGCTAACTTCAAGCTGCGTAAGAAAATGCCCGTTGGTGTTATGGTAACACTTCGTCGTGAGAGAATGTATGAGTTCCTTGAGAAGCTCGTTCGCGTGGCTCTGCCCCGTATCCGTGACTTCAAGGGTATCGAAAGCAAGTTCGACGGTATGGGTAACTACTCTCTGGGTATCCAGGAGCAGATTATCTTCCCCGAGATCAACATCGATAGCATCACTCGCATCTTGGGTATGAATATCACTTTCGTAACAACGGCTAAGACCGACGAAGAGGGTTATGCTCTTCTCAAGGAGTTCGGTTTGCCTTTTAAGAACGCTAAAAACGATTGATAGTATGGCAAAAGAATCAATGAAAGCTCGCGAGGTTAAGCGCGCAAAGATGGTTGCTCGTTACGCTGAGAAGCGTGCCGCTCTGAAGGAAATCGTAAGAACAGGTGACCCCGTAGAGGCTTACGAGGCTGCACAGAAGTTGCAATCTATTCCCAAGAACGCTAACCCCATCCGTTTGCACAACCGTTGCAAGCTGACTGGTCGTCCCAAAGGCTATATCCGCATGTTCGGTATTTCACGTATCCAATTCCGCGAGATGGCTTCTAAGGGCTTGATTCCCGGTGTAAAGAAAGCTAGCTGGTAAGAAATTTTCGAGATTGTTTAATAAATATTGTCAGGAGAGTCCTGATTAATTTAATTAAAAAAACTATGACAGATCCAATTGCAGATTATCTGACGAGGTTGAGAAACGCAATCAGTGCAAAGCACAGAGTTGTAGAGGTTCCTGCCTCAAATTTGAAGAAGGAGATCACCAAGATCCTCTTCGACAAGGGTTACATCTTGAACTACATGTTCGTAGAAGATGGTCCTCAGGGTACTATCAAGATTGCCTTGAAGTATGATGCCGCTAACAAGACTAGCGCAATCAAGAAATTGATTAGAGTATCTTCACCCGGTTTGCGTAAGTATACCGGCTACAAAGATATGCCGAGAGTTATTAATGGATTGGGTATTGCTATCTTATCTACATCCAAAGGTGTAATGACTGACAAGGAGGCTGCTGATCTGAAGATCGGTGGTGAGGTTCTTTGTTACGTATATTAATAAGGAGGATTTGCTATGTCTAGAATTGGTAAATTGCCTATCGCTATCCCTGCTGGTGTTACAGTAACACACAAGGATGATGTGGTTACCGTTAAGGGACCCAAAGGTGAGTTGAGTCAATATGTAAATCCCCTGATCACTGTTACCATCAATCCCGGTGAGGTGATTGTATCTCGTAGCAGCGACGAAAAGCAGGAGCGTGCTTTCCACGGTTTGTATCGTGCTTTGATCAACAACATGGTTGTTGGTGTATCAGAAGGCTACAAGAAGGAGCTCGAGCTCGTAGGTGTAGGTTTCCGTGTTTCTAACACTGGTAACGTTATGGAGCTCGCTTTGGGCTTCACACACCCCATCTTCATGGTATTGCCTCCTGAAATCAAGGTTGAGACCAAGACCGAGAGAAATAAGAACCCGCTGATTACATTGGAGTCTTGTGACAAGCAACTGCTTGGTGCAGTATGCGCTAAGATTCGCTCTTTCCGCAAGCCTGAACCGTATAAGGGCAAGGGTGTTAAGTTTGTTGGTGAGGTTATCCGTAGAAAGTCGGGTAAGTCGGCCGGCGCTAAGTAATTAACTCTTTAAAAGAAGTACGATTATGATTACAAAACAAGAAAGACGAATCAAAATTAAATATAGAGTACGTAATAAGATTTCAGGTACTCTGGAGCGTCCCCGTATGACCGTATTCCGCAGCAACAAGCAGATCTACGTTCAGATTATCGAGGACTTGAATGGCCGCACACTGGCTGCTGCTTCATCACTTGGCATGGAAAAGATGCCTAAGAAGGAGCAGGCTGCTAAGGTTGGTGAGCTTATCGCTCAGAAGGCTCAAGAGGCAGGTATCACTACTGTTGTATTTGACCGTAACGGATACCTCTATCACGGGAGAGTAAAAGAAGTGGCTGATGCCGCACGTAAAGGTGGACTTAAATTTTAATCATCATGGCAGTAAATAGAGTTAAGATAACTAACGATATCGAGTTGAAAGATAGACTCGTTGCTATCAACCGTGTTACTAAGGTAACAAAAGGTGGACGCACCTTCACATTCGCTGCAATCGTTGTAGTAGGTAATGAGAATGGCGTTATCGGTTGGGGCTTGGGTAAAGCCGGTGAAGTAACTGCTGCTATTGCCAAGGGTGTAGAAGCTGCTAAGAAGAACCTTGTACGTGTTCCCGTGTTGAAGGGCACTATTCCCCATGAGGTAGAGGTACGTTTTGGTGGTGCTCAGGTATTCTTGAAGCCCGCCTCTACCGGTACCGGTGTGGTTGCCGGTGGTGCTATGCGTGCCGTTCTTGAGAGTGTTGGTGTTACTGACGTTCTGGCTAAGTCAAAGGGTTCTTCTAATCCTCACAACCTCGTGAAGGCTACTATCAAGGCCCTCGAGGAACTGAGAGATGCAAGAACCGTAGCTCAGAACAGAGGTATCAGTTTGGAACGTGTATTTAAAGGATAAGGAGGAAACAGAAATGGCAACTATTAAAGTAAAGCAAGTGAAAAGTAGAATCGGCGCTCCCGTAGATCAGAAGAGAACTCTCGATGCTCTCGGTTTGCGCAAGATGAACAAGGTAGTTGAGCATGAGGCTACTCCTTCGATTTTAGGTATGATCAACAAGGTTAAGCATCTGGTTGCTGTTGTTGAGTAATTTATTTAAAACAAAAGATTACAGTTATGAAATTAAATAGTTTAAAACCTGCTGAAGGCTCAACAAAGACGAGAAAGAGAATTGGCCGTGGTCCCGGTTCTGGCTTGGGTGGTACCTCTACCCGTGGTCATAAGGGTGCAAAGTCACGCTCTGGTTATTCTAAGAAGATTGGCTTCGAGGGTGGTCAGATGCCTTTGCAGCGTCGCGTGCCCAAGTTCGGTTTCAAGAATATCAACCGTGTTGAGTACAAGGCCATCAATATTGGCGTTATTCAGGCATTGGCAGATGAGAAGCAGTTGACAAAGGTTACTGTTGCTGACTTGATTGCTGCCGGTTTCGTATCGTCAAAGCATTTGGTAAAGATTCTTGGTAATGGCGAAATCACTTCAAAGCTTGAGGTAGAGGCTCATGCATTCTCTAAGAGTGCTGTTGCTGCTATCGAGGCTCAGGGTGGTAGTGCAGTAAAACTCTAATTTATGCATCCATTATTAGTAGTACTAATTATCGTAGCTGTTCTTGCGCTTTTCGGTTACTGGAAGCGCAAGACAGTTATGGATATCTGGAAGATTGAAGACCTGAGGGCTAAGCTTTGCATCACCTTCGGTTTCGTATTGGTTTATCGCCTGGGTACTCAGATTGTGTTGCCCGGTATTGATCCCAACATGTTGGTTCAATTGCGCGAACAGACTGGTACAGGTCTTCTTTCTCTGCTTGATATGTTCTCCGGTGGTGCTTTCTCTAACGCCTCTATTTTTGCGTTGGGAGTAATGCCCTATATCTCTGCCTCAATTATTGTACAGCTTCTGGGTATGGTTATCCCCCAGTTCCAGAAGATGCAGCGTGAGGGTGAGAGTGGCCGTAGGAAGATGAATCAGATTACCCGCTATCTGACTATCGCTGTACTTATTGTACAGGGTTTTGCCTATATGCAGAACTTGCGATATCAGGCAGCTGGTGCAATTAATCCTTCCATTAGTTGGGTAGGCTTCTTGATTACATCAATCATCATCTTGGCTGCCGGTAGTATGTTTATCCTCTGGATTGGTGAACGTATCACTGATAAGGGTCTTGGCAACGGTATTTCACTGATCATCTTGGTCGGTATTATCGCTCGCCTGCCTCAGGCTCTCGTTCAGGAATTCACATCTCGTACAGCTGAGACCGGTAATGGTGGCTTGATTATGTTCCTTATCGAACTGATTGTCCTTTATGCTATCATCTCTGGCGCTATCATGCTCGTTCAGGGTGTACGTAAAGTTCCTGTACAGTATGCTAAGCAGATTGTAAGTGGTAAGCAGTATGGTGGTGCACGTCAGTACATTCCTTTGAAGGTGAATGCTGCCAATGTGATGCCTATCATCTTTGCGCAGGCCATCATGTTCATACCGTTGGCTTTTGTCAACTATGCAGCTCTTGAAAACGCTCCTGAGTGGGTTCGTCTGTTGCTCGATATGAACAGCTGGTTGTATAACCTCGTATTCGCTATCTTGATTATCGCGTTCACACTGTTCTATACAGCGATTACCGTTAATCCTACTCAGATGGCTGAGGATATCAAGCGCAACAATGGCTTTATCCCTGGCGTTAAGCCCGGTAAGCCTACTGCCGATTATCTTGATGTTATTATGTCTCGTATCACATGGCCGGGTGCTCTTCTCTTGGCTGTTGTGGCTATCCTCCCCGCTTTTGCATCTATGTTTGGTGTTAAGGCTGAGTTTGCACAGTTCTTCGGTGGTACATCACTCCTCATCTTGGTGGGTGTAGTACTCGATACTCTGCAGCAGATTGAGAGCCATTTGTTGATGAGGCATTATGATGGTTTGTTGAAGAACGGCCGTATCAAGGGACGTTCAGGTGCAGCCTATTAAGAATTATTGTAGATGATATTTCTTAAGACACAGGATGAGATAGAACTACTTCGCCAAAGTAATCTCCTTGTCGGGAGAACTTTGGCGGAGATTGCCAAAATAATCAAGCCGGGTGTAACAACTCGCCAGCTCGATAAGGTGGCTGAGGAGTTTATCCGGGATCATGGTGCGGAACCCACTTTTAAGGGCTTCCCCCACTACGAACCTGGCTATCCCGCATTTCCCGGTACCTTGTGTACTTCGGTTAATGATATGGTTGTTCATGGCATACCCAACGATATTGAACTGAAGGATGGTGACATCGTTTCGGTAGATTGTGGAACCTATATGAATGGTTTTTGCGGTGACTCTGCTTATACCTTTTGTGTAGGTGAGGTGTCTGAAGAGGTGAAAGAACTTCTTCGTGTGACCAAGGAAGCGCTCTATTTAGGTATTGAAAATGCTGTTCACGGCAAGCGCCTTGGCGATATAGGCTACGCTGTACAGAAGCATTGTGAGTCGCATGGCTACGGTGTGGTACGCGAGTTTGTTGGTCATGGTATCGGTCGTGAGATGCACGAAGATCCTCAAGTGCCTAATTACGGTAACCGTGGGCGTGGTACACTGCTCAAACAGGGAATGTGTATCGCAATCGAACCGATGATAACTCAGGGGAATCGTAGGATCAAGTGGCACAACGATGGATGGGGTGTTTCGACTGCTGATGGTAAGTGTGCCGCTCACTTTGAACACACAGTTGCTGTAGGCATGGGTAAGGCAGATATTCTGTCTTCATTCGAGTTTGTTGAGGAAGTATTACGTAATAAAGAGTATTAATATGGCAAAGCAGACAGCTATTGAACAAGATGGTACCATTGTAGAGGCATTGTCCAATGCAATGTTCCGCGTTGAGTTGGAAAACGGACATGAGATTACCGCTCACATATCGGGAAAGATGCGTATGCACTACATTAAAATTCTTCCCGGTGACCGTGTTAAGGTAGAAATGTCACCATATGACCTTACAAAAGGTAGAATCAGTTTCAGATATAAATAAAACAAAATACGAATATGAAAGTAAGAGCATCATTGAAAAAACGTTCCGCAGATTGCAAAATTGTTAGACGTCACGGAACTTTGTATGTTATTAACAAGAAAAATCCTAAGGAAAAGCAACGTCAAGGATAATTTTTTAGTAATTTTGCAGAAAATTTAGAAAATATATGGCTATAAGAATTGCTGGAGTAGACATACCTCAGAACAAAAGAGGTGAAATCGCACTGACCTATATCTATGGTATCGGTCGCAGCAGTGCAAACCAGATCCTTGAGAAGGCTGGTGTAGATAAGGATGTTAAAGTAAAGGACTGGACCGATGATATGGCTGCAGCTGTACGTGAAGTAATCGGTGCAGAGTTTAAGGTTGAAGGTGATCTTCGCTCTGAGGTTCAGTTGAACATCAAGCGCTTGATGGATATCGGTTGCTATCGTGGTGTCCGTCATCGTATCGGCTTGCCTGTTCGTGGTCAAAGCACAAAGAACAATGCCCGTACACGTAAGGGTCGCAAGAAAACTGTTGCTAACAAGAAGAAAGCCACAAAGTAAGAATTAAAAGTTGATATATAAACTATGGCAAAAAAATCAGTCGTAACAAAGAAAAGAAATGTGAAGGTTGATGCAATAGGACAGCTTCATGTTCATTCATCATTCAATAACATTATTGTTTCGCTTGCTAACGGTGAAGGCGAGGTTATCTCTTGGTCTTCGGCAGGTAAGATGGGATTCCGTGGTTCTAAGAAGAACACACCCTATGCAGCTCAGATGGCAGCAGAGGATTGCGCTAAGGTTGCTTATGACCTTGGCTTGAGAAAAGTAAAGGCTTATGTGAAGGGTCCTGGTAACGGACGTGAGTCTGCTATCCGCTCGGTACACGGAGCAGGTATTGAGGTTATCGAAATTGTTGACGTTACACCGCTGCCCCACAACGGTTGCCGTCCTCCCAAGAGAAGAAAAGTATAATATAACCTATTCCCGACAGTTATTCCGCATTGTCTTTTTGGATTGTATTCTTCCTATCTGCAATCGCGGCTGTAGGCACTGCTGAATGAACGTTGAGAATGCTTAATTGATCAAAGAAAATGGCAAGATATACTGGACCAAAAACAAAGATTGCTCGTCGATTCGGTGAACCCATCTTCGGGCCTGATAAAATTTTAGCTAAGAGAAACTTCCCTCCTGGCCAGCATGGTAACAACAAGCGTCGTAAGACCTCTGAGTACGGTCTTATGTTGGCTGAGAAGCAGAAGGCTAAGTATACATACGGTGTATTGGAGCGTCAGTTCCGCAACCTTTTCGATGCAGCTGCTCGTAAGAATGGTATTACTGGTGTGCTTCTTCTTCAGGGTCTTGAGTCTCGTCTCGACAACGTAGTGTATCGTTTGGGTATCGCTCCCACACGTGCTGCTGCTCGTCAGCTCGTTTCTCACAAGCACATCGTGCTTAACGGCAAGGTGGTAAACATTCCTTCTTGTGCTGTTAAGCCCGGTGATGTAGTAGGTGTTCGCGAGAAGTCTAAGTCTCTTGAGGTTATTGAGGCTTCTTTGGCTGGTTTCAATCACAGCAAGTATCCTTGGATTGAGTGGGATGAGTCAGCTAAGGCAGGTAAGTTCCTCCACGTTCCTGCTCGTGAGGATATCCCTGAGAATATCAAGGAGCAACTGATTGTAGAATTGTACTCTAAAAATTAATAATTTATTCATGGCGATATTAGCATTTCAAAAACCTGATAAAGTTATCATGTTGGAGGCCGACTCGAAGTTTGGTAAGTTCGAGTTCCGTCCCCTTGAGCCCGGTTTCGGTATTACTATCGGTAATGCCCTCCGTCGCATTCTCCTTTCTTCTTTGGAAGGCTTTGCTATCAATACCATTAAGATTGATGGTGTTGAGCATGAGTTTGCTACGGTACCTGGTGTAAAGGAAGATGTTACCAACATCATCTTGAATCTGAAGCAAGTTCGATTCAAACAGATTGTAGAAGAAGTTGAAACGGAGAAAGTAAGTATCACCGTTGAGAACGCCACAGAATTCAAGGCTGGTGATATAGGTAAGAGCCTGAGTGGATTTGAAGTGTTAAATCCTGAATTGGTTATTTGCCACTTAGATTCCAACGCTACAATGCAGATAGAGTTGTCTATCAACAAGGGCCGTGGTTATGTTCCTTCTGAGGAAAACCGTGTGTTCTGCACAGATGTTAACACCATCCCGGTAGACTCTATCTATACACCTATCCGTAATGTCAAGTACCAGATTGAGCAGTATCGTGTAGAGCAGAAGACTGACTACGATAAGCTCGTACTTGAAATTTCTACCGATGGTTCCATTCACCCGAAGGATGCCTTGAAGGAGGCTGCCAAGATCCTTATCCACCACTTCATGTTGTTCTCTGACGAGAAGATTACTCTCGAAAATACAGAGTTCGACGCTAACGAAGAGTTTGATGAGGAAGTACTGCATATGCGCCAGCTCTTGAAGACCAAGTTGACCGACATGAATCTCTCTGTTCGTGCTCTCAACTGCTTGAAGGCTGCTGAGGTAGATACCCTTGGCCAGCTCGTTCAGTTCAACAAGACTGACCTCCTCAAGTTCCGTAACTTCGGTAAGAAATCGCTCACAGAGCTTGATGATTTGCTCGAGAGTCTGAATCTGTCGTTTGGAACTGATATATCAAAATACAAATTAGATAAAGAATAATTGAAATGAGACATAACAAGAAATTCAATCATCTGGGTCGTACTGCATCCCACAGAAGTGCAATGCTCGCAAACATGGCATGCTCTCTGATCAAGCACAAAAGAATCACTACGACTCTCGCAAAGGCCAAGGCACTGAAGAAGTACGTTGAGCCTCTGATCACCAAGTCAAAGAACGACACTACCAATTCTCGTCGTGTAGTATTCAGCTACCTGCAGGACAAGTATGCTGTAACCGAACTCTTCAAGGAGATTGCCGTTAAGGTTGGCGACCGTCCCGGTGGCTACACCCGTATCATCAAGCTCGGTTCACGTATGAGCGATGCAGCTCCTATGGCATTCATCGAACTCGTAGATTACAACGAGAATATGGCTAAGGTTGCTAAGAAGGCTACCCGTACTCGTCGTTCTAAGAAGAGTGCAGCAGCTGCTCCGGCTGTTGAAGCTCCTGCTACCGAGGCTCCTGCCGCTGAGGAAGCAAAAGCCGAATAATTCATTTATAGCTATATTACGAGTGAGGCGCAACGTGAGTTGCGCCTCACTTTTTTTGTTTTTATGAAAATAACATTTCAATCAGGAAAGCACAACGCGCAAAATCGCACCTGCGATTTTGCGAAATGGCAGGTGCGATTTTCGAAAAACGGACATGCGATTCATGAAAATGGCAGGTGCGATTTTAAGGCTCGATCACTTTGTGTTAGTTTATTATGGTATGTTGCTCAATTTTAGTCTCTGCGACGAAAACATGGGCAAAAGTTTGTGTAATAGCGGATTTTTAGCGAATTTTGTCGTTTGAATAGTCGCCAAAGGATCTATGTTTATATGGCGAATCTTAAGAATGGCGGCATAGCGCGAACAAAACAACTAAAAAAGTATAGATTAATGAAAAGACAATTGACAATGTTAGCTATGGCAACAGCACTTTGCGTATCTTGCAACAATGGCAAGCAGGCCGAAGCTGAGGCAAAATTTGACTACACCAACGAATCATTTGCCGATATCCAGATGCTTCGTTACGAGGTGAAGGGATTTGACGAACTGACCCTCGACCAGAAGAAACTCGTGTATTACCTCCAAGAGGCTGCCCTGCAGGGACGCGACATCCTGTTCGACCAGAACGGACGCCACAACCTCGTCATCCGCAAGATGCTGGAGACGGTGTATACCGACTATCAGGGCGACAAGACGACTGAGGATTGGAAGAACTTCGTGACCTACGTGAAGCGTGTATGGTTCTCGAACGGCATACACCACCACTACAGTGCCGATAAATTTGTGCCCGGCTTCTCACCCGAATTCTTCAAGCAGGCCCTGCTCGCAGTGGATGCCGCCAAGCTGCCCTTGGCTGAGGGACAAACCGTAGAGGATCTCTGCGATGAGGTGTTCCCCGCTATCTTTGACCCTGCTGTGATGGCCAAGCGCGTAAACCAGGCCGATGGTGAGGACCTCGTGCTGACCTCGGCAAGCTACTACTACGATGGCGTGACTCAGGCCGAGGCCGAGGCTTTCTACAACAACCTGAAGGACCCCAAGGACGAGACGCCCGTGATGTATGGCATGAATAGCCGCCTCGTGAAGGAGAACGGCAAGGTGGTGGAGAAGGTATGGCATACCGAAGGCCTCTATGGCGAGGCACTCTCAAAGGTGATATACTGGCTCGAGAAGGCGCTCACCGTAGCTGAGAACGACGAGCAGAAGGCAGTCATCGAGAAGCTCATCAAGTATTACCGCTCGGGCAGCCTCGAGGACTTTGACGACTACTGCATCGCTTGGGTGGGCGACCTCGACTCACGCATCGACTTTGTCAACGGTTTCACCGAGAGCTATGGCGACCCGCTCGGCATGAAGGCTTCGTGGGAGTCTATCGTCAACTTCAAGGATCTGGAGGCTACCAAGCGCACCGAGACCATCAGCAGCAATGCGCAGTGGTTTGAGGACAACTCGCCCGTAGACAGCCGCTTCAAGAAGGAGAAGGTGAAGGGCGTGACCGCCAAGGTTATCACCGCAGCCATCCTTGCCGGTGACCTCTATCCCTCTACAGCTATCGGCATCAACCTGCCCAACTCAAACTGGATACGCAGCGCACACGGCTCCAAGTCGGTGACCATCGGTAACCTCACCGAGGCATACAACATGGCTGCACTGGGTAACGGCTTCAACGAGGAATTTGTATACAGCGATGTGGAGCGCAAGCTGCTCGAAGAGTACGATGCCCTCACCGGCGACCTCCATACCGACCTGCACGAATGCTTGGGCCACGGCTCGGGCAAGTTGCTCCCCGGTGTAGACCCCGATGCGCTGAAGGCTCACGGCTCGACCATCGAGGAGACCCGTGCAGACCTCTTCGGACTCTACTACCTGGGCGACCCCAAGATGGTGGAACTGGGACTGCTCCCCAACGCCGAGGCATACAAGGCTGAGTACTACGGACAGATGATGAACGGACTGATGACGCAGCTCGTGCGCATCGAGCCGGGTGCTACCGTAGAGGAGGCCCACATGCGTAACCGCCAGCTCATCGCCCGCTGGGCCTATGAGCACGGCAAGGCCGACAACGTAATCGAACTGGTGAAGCGCGATGGCAAGACCTTCGTGAAGATCAACGACTACGAGAAGCTGCGTGGCCTCTTTGGCGAACTCCTTGCCGAGATTCAGCGCATCAAGTCGGAGGGCGACTACGAGGCTGGCCGTCAGCTCGTAGAACAGTATGCCGTACAGGTAGACCAAGAGCTGCACAAGGAGATCCTTGCCCGCTACGAGGCACTGCACCTGGCTCCCTACAAGGGCTTCATCAACCCCGTATACACAGCCGTGACCGATGCTGAAGGCAACATCACCGACGTCACCATCTCGTATGACGAGAGCTACGACGACCAGATGCTGCGCTACAGCCGCGACTATGCTACGTTGCCGTACCGTAATTAATAGTGAAAAGTGAAGAGGGAAAAGTGAAGAGTTGCCATTCGGACATCTAACTTTTCCCTCTTCCCTTTTCCCTTTTCCCTCTTCCCATTTCACTCATTATGCAATCCACCATCCGCGAAATAAAGTCCAAGTTCCGTCTCTTCATGAACGGTGTCATCTCGCAGAGCTTGCGAGAGAAGGGTTTGCAGTACCGTCTCATCTTCGGCATAGAGTTGCCGCGTATTAAGGAGATAGCAGCCCAGTATGAACCCAACCACGAGCTGGCGCAAGCCCTGTGGAAGGAGGATATCCGTGAGTGCAAGATACTCGCTGCCTACCTGCAGCCTGTAGAGAGCTTCTATCCCGAGATTGCCGACATCTGGATGGAGCAGATTCACAATACCGAGTTGGCCGACTACGTCTGCATGGCCCTCTTCCGCCGCTTGCCCTATGCCTCCCAGAAGGCCTTCCAGTGGATGGCCTCGGAGAACCGCATGGAGGTGTACGTGGGCTTTCGGCTGATGACGCATCTGTTTGCCCTGTTGGGCACAGAGATGAACGATCGCAGCCGTGATGAATTTCTCGACCAAGCTACAGCAGCTATGCAAAACGATGACTATATCGTGAAGCAGGCAGCCCGCTCGGCTTTGGAACGTTATGCCTCTTGCGGTGAGGAGCAAAGCGCTGAGGTGGGGCACCTGTTGGGCGAGGGTGCTTAAAACTGACGAAACGCGGCAAGGCGCTGTCGCTAAATCTCAATAAAATGCAATAAATTATTGGTGTATATTGCATTTTCCCAATAAATTTATTTATCTTTGCTTGCTACTTTACGTGTGGTATGGACAATAGCATCAAAGAAACTGTTCGTGGAACCTTTGAGCAGTATTTGCAGAACAAAGGTTTGCGCAAGACGCAGGAGCGTTTTGCCATCCTCGATGCAATCTATTCCATAGAAGGGCACTTCACTATGGAGGAATTGGCCGACATTATGGCAGCCAACAAATTTCACGTAAGTCGAGCTACCCTGTATAATACAATGGAACTGCTCACCGATGCTCGTCTGGTTGTCCGTCATAAATTCGATAACAGCTCACAGTACGAGAAATCATACAATATGAGTACTCACTTCCATCGTATATGTATGGCGTGTGGCACAGTGGCCGAGGTTCATGACGATAAGTTGCGCGAGGTGATAGAGAATACGCACAGCCGTGGATTTACCATAGCGCACACCTCTTTATATATATATGGCGTGTGCTCGAAATGTGCAGCAGCACGCCGTCGTAGAGAAAAGAAATTGAAAGAACAGAAAAAAAATACTAGTAAATCATGAAAGTAGATGTATTGTTAGGTCTCCAATGGGGCGATGAGGGAAAAGGAAAAGTAGTAGACGTACTGACTCCGCGTTATGACGTGGTGGCACGCTTTCAGGGCGGTCCGAATGCAGGTCATACACTCGAGTTTGAGGGTCAGAAGTATGTGCTCCGTTCCATCCCTTCGGGAATCTTCCAGGGCGACAAGGTTAACATTATAGGCAATGGCGTGGTCCTCGACCCCGCATTGTTCAAGGCTGAGGCCGAGGCCCTCGAAGCTTCGGGTCATCCGCTCAAGGAGCGTCTCCATATCTCCAAGAAGGCGCACCTCATTATGCCTACCCACCGTGTGCTCGATGCGGCTTACGAGGCAGCCAAGGGCGATGCCAAGGTTGGTACCACTGGTAAGGGCATTGGCCCCACCTATACCGACAAGATCAGCCGCAATGGTATTCGCGTAGGCGATATCCTTGGCGACTTTGACACAATCTATGCCAAGGCAAAGGCACGCCACGAGGATATCCTCAAAAGCATGAACTTCGAGTACGACATCACCGAGATAGAGAAGGAGTGGATGGCCGGTATCGAATATCTCCGTCAGTTCCCCTTGGTAGATAGCGAACACGAAATCAATGCCCTGCTCAAAGCTGACAAGAGCGTGCTCTGCGAGGGCGCTCAGGGTACGATGCTCGATATAGACTTTGGCTCATACCCCTTTGTGACCTCCTCGAACACCGTTTGTGCCGGTGCTTGCTCGGGTCTCGGCGTAGCCCCCAACAAGATTGGCAACGTATATGGCATCATGAAAGCCTACTGCACTCGTGTAGGTAGTGGTCCCTTCCCTACAGAGCTCTTTGACGAGACAGGCGACAAGCTCTGCACCCTCGGTCATGAGTTCGGTTCGGTTACAGGTCGTAAGCGTCGTTGCGGATGGATCGACCTCGTAGCGTTGAAGTATTCAATCATGATTAACGGTGTTACCCACCTCATCATGATGAAGAGCGACGTGCTCGATACCTTTGAGACCATCAAGGCTTGCGTGGCTTACCGTATCAATGGTGTAGAGACCGAGAACTTCCCCTACTCAATCGAAGGCGAGGTAGAGCCCATCTATGCCGAACTTCCCGGTTGGCAGTGCGACATGACCAAGATGACCTCTGAGGACGAGTTCCCCGAGGAGTTCAACAACTACATCTCGTTCCTCGAAGAGGAGCTTGAGGTGCCCATCAAGATTGTGTCTGTAGGCCCCGACCGCGACCAGACGATTGAGAGATATACGGAATAATACGGAGATAAAGTAGTTAAGAGGAGAAAGGTGGAGATAAATGCCAATTGTTATACGCGTGTATGTTAAGTATTGGCTTTTATCTCCCTAAAACGAAGCAAAGCGAAGTATAACTACCTATTACTCCTTAACTCCAAAGAAATAGAAACTATGAGCCTTATCTGGATAATCTTTTTTGGAATTTCCCTGCTCAGCTACATTGTGCAGGCCAACTTGAACCGCAAGTTCAAGAAATTCTCCAAGATACCGTTGGCCAACGGCATGACAGGCCGTGATGTGGCAGAGAAGATGCTGCGCGACAATGGTATCTACGACGTGCAGGTGACCTGTGTGAGAGGTCATCTCACCGACCATTACAACCCTGCTAACCATACCGTAAACCTCAGTAGCGATGTCTACTCATCATGTAGCGTGGCTGCAGCGGCCGTAGCCGCTCATGAGTGTGGTCATGCTGTACAGCATGCAGCTGCCTATGCTCCACTGAAGATGCGCTCGGCCTTGGTGCCCGTGGTGTCCTTCTCCTCACAGTGGGTGACGTGGATATTGTTTATTGGTATTGCAGTCATCGAGCGTTTCCCTGTCGTGATGCTGGCCGGTATCGCCCTGTTCGCACTCAGCACCCTGTTCAGCTTCATCACGCTGCCCGTGGAAATCAATGCTAGCCAGCGTGCACTTGCTTGGCTCAGCCGCTCGGGCATCACCAACTCGTATAATCATCGTGAAGCCGAGAGTGCCCTGCGCTCTGCTGCCTATACGTATGTAATAGCAGCCCTCAGCTCACTCGCCACATTGGTATATTATATAATGATATATTTGGGACGCAGAGACTAGTCCCGTAGATTGAATGAACTATTTTTTTATTAACTATAATTATTAACTAAATTACACAAACCATGAAGAAAATTACTTTATTGGCGATGAGTCTTATGATGACTCTGTTTGTGAAAGCTCAGTATGGCGTTGACATTACAAGTCAGCTGACCAATTCTGACTTTGAGGACGGCTCTACCGGTTGGTCTATTACTGGTGGATTTGCAACAATTGCTACCGCTGCGACGAATGGGTATCACGGTACAAGTTTTATGGAGGATTGGACTGCAGCTCCTGGTACTCTTGCAGACCTTGACTGTTCGCAGACAATCTCTGTTGAGAACGGTCTGTATGTAGTGACTGCGTTGGCCCATGCAATTCAGCAGGACAACTCATCACTTGACATCGTTGGTATTGATATCTATGCTAACAAGGACGCTGTTCCTGTAAAGACAATCTCTGCTACAGAGTACAAAGTGTCTACCGTTGTTGAGGATGGTAAGCTCAAAGTGGGATTCCGTGGCGTTGGTACCAATGCAAACTGGATTGCTTGGGACTACGTACGTATCACTCAGTACACAGCTGAAACAATTGAGGCTGCTCAGGTGATGTATGCTAAAGACGAGATGAATGCTCTTGCTGCTATTGCCGATGAACTCGCTGCTGGTAAGATTCAGGCTTCTTTGGCACAGGCTATGGCTGAGTCTGCCGCTGCTGTTGAGACCGTGACAACTTGGGAGGCTGCAAAGGCTCTTTGGGACACTTTCAAGGCACAGGTAGAAGAGGCAAAGGCAAGCACTGAGGCTTACATCGCTTTGCAGGCAAAGATTGAACAGGCTTACGAGTGGCAGGAGAAGGGTCTCTCTGACGGTGTAGATGAGTTTGAAGCAGCTCTTTCTGCTGCTGAGGCAAGCTACGAAGAGGCTACACTTAATGTAGAGGAAGCCCATGCTGCTGCAGTTACACTGGACAACGCTATCTATGATTTCTTCTTGCTCAATGCAGATGGTGAGATTGAGTATGATATGACCGACCTCCGCGTGACTAATCCTACAGTTCGCACTACCAATGCGGGTTGGACATATAATCCAGAAGATGCAAAGGCTACAACAAGCTATAATATTGCGGAGTTCTATAATAAGGACTTTGATATGTCACAGACTATCGAGGACCTTCCCAACGGTATGTATGTGGTGTATATGACTGGTTACTATCGTGCTACAGGTAACGATAATAATGTAGGTTTCAATGCTCACGAGGATGGCTCTGAGATTATCTCAGCAGAACTCTATGCTAACGAGAAGTCTGTTAAACTGCAGTGCTTGTATGAGAACGACATAAATGTTATCAATGCTGCAGATCCTTCTGATAGAACTATTGCTGGCTACAACAACTTTGCTAATAGCATGGCCGAGGCTGAAATTTGCTTTGATAAGGGCTTCTATACTAACAATAAGGTTGCTGTTATTGTAACAGATGGTAAACTTACTTTCGGTATCCGCGACAAAAATCATGGCGGTGGCAGTTGGACTGCATTCCGTGACTTCCGATTGGGTTATCTTGGAAACTTCCCAAGTGTAGTTCTTGCAAATACTTTGATTGAAGCTCAGGCTTGGCTCGATGAACATGTAGAGATTCTTCCTGAAGTTGCATACTCTCAGTTGTCTGACGCTATTATGTATGCTGAGGATTATACTGCTCTCGGATCAGACGAAGCAGAGGTTTTGGCTGCAATGGCAGAGTTTGAGGCTCAGTATGCTAGCGTGAAGAATGTGGTTGCTTTGATTAACGAACTCACAAAACTTGTAGGACAGGCAGAGGAGTTGGTGGCACTTGAGTATCCTGGTGTTGCTGCTTTCTCAGTAGCATACGAGGCTGCTGCCGCTATTATTGATGCAGGCACAGGTCTTGAAATTCCTGAAGATCAGACTGCAGAGGCTTATTTGCAAGAGGCTATTGCTGCCTTCAATGCTGCAATCCTTGCTTACTATGAGTCTCAGGTAGCTTCTCCCGAGAATCCTGCTGACTATACTTATCGTATAGCTTTGCCGAACTTTGCTCCTATCAAGAACTATACTATCCCTGCACCTTGGGTTGTTGCTAACGTTCAGGCTTCTGGTGACGTTTGGGTAGGTACAGGTCAGCCAGATGCTGCTGGCGACGGAACTACTGGTCTTTCATGCCTTAACTCTTGGTCAAATAACTTTACATCTATGGATGTTCACCAAGACATTGAAGGTCTGCCCAATGGCGTTTACTCTGTTTCTGCCCGTGCTATCACACAGGGTCTTGGACAGCAGCACGCATATGCTACAAGCTCTGTAGGTACTGTTGTATCTGAGGATATGACCATCGTTGGTTGGGATTCTTATGAGTGGGAGACCTTGACAACTGCTAAGGTTGTTGTTATCGATGGTAAGTTGCGTATTGGTTTCGCATCAGTAAGTGCAGGTGACGTTAACGGTTGGTATCAGGTAACAGACTTCCAGTTGAAGTATTACGGTGAGGCATCTGAAGATGACTTGAAGGCTGCTTGGGAGACTTCTTTGGAGCGTGCCGAGGAGATGGCTAACCTCTTGCTTAAGGGCGACTCTAAGGACGTTTTGGCTGCTATTGACGCCGCTAAGCCTTTGGCAGCTGAGGGTAAGTATGTTGACGCTTGTCAGGCTTTGAATCCCTCTGTTGCTGCTTGCGACAGCGTATTCAATGCTGTTCAGAAATTCTATGATGGCAACTTCAAGGCTATCCAGGATCTTGCAGCAAGTTTGGACTATGCAGTGAATGGCGCTTCAGCTCAGGTTCTTGGCTTTGCTTCTATTACAGCAGGTCAGCTCCTTGCTGCAGAGGATGCTACTCACACAATTCTTGATCCGTTGAACGAGAAGTTGGGCGGCTACCTCGCATACGCAACTTACTTGGTTGAGGCTGAGAATACCTTGGCTACTATCAAGGGCGTGAAGGATGAGCACAAGACCTTCGTTAAGGATGAAGTGATTACTCCTCAGGTGGCTGATTTGATAGCTCAACTCCGCACAGCTGATGATTGCAACGATCTGCTGGCTAAGCTGCAGAAGGCTATGAAGGCTCTCGAGGGTACTACCTATGTGAACCTCCCTGTAGGTGACTTGACTGAAGACTTGGTAGCTAACCCCACAATTGACGATAGCAATGCTACCGGTTGGACTGTAGTGAAGGGTACTGGTAATGGTCCTACAATCACAGGACAGCACTATGATGGTACAACAAGCAATAGATATCTTGATTCTTGGAATGGTGCAGCTGGCTCGTTGAACTTTACTGCATATCAGGAAATCGTTGGCTTGCCCGACGGTACATATCAGTTGACCGTAGCTGCTCGTACTGACGGTGACAATGCTTGGATCTTTGCTGCTCCCGAGGCTTTGGCTGCTGATACAGCTAAGTGGGCTGCTAGCACAGAGTGGGCTATGATTAAGAACAACGGTGCTATCTATGGCGAAATCTGGTATGAGGATAGTCTTGCATGGGTAGCTGCTAATGGCGCTATTGAAGCTCCTTACTTCAATGCAAACAATGGTACAGGTTGGGGATGGTCATACGACACCATCAATGTTGTGGTTACTAACCACTATTTGGCTATCGGTATCACTGCAAACTCTGCTCTCACATGCAAGGATGCATTTACAGGTACATGGATGGGTGCTGACGACTGGAAGCTTGTTCTCGTAGAGAAGGCTGCTACTCAGAGCGACTATAATCCGTTTGCTGGCATTGAAAACGTTGAGGCTATTGTTCCTGCTCAGTTGGGTATCTATGACCTCTTCGGCCGTCGTGTTGAGACACCTACTGCTACTGGCATCTATATCGTAAATGGCAAAAAGACATTTATTAAGAAGTAATTCCTTGTAAGGTATAAACAAAAGAGTCGCGTCCGCTTGTCGGGCGCGACTCTTTGTGTTTTGTAGACTTGTACATTTAATTGTCAATTGTCAGTTAACTTGGTTGAAGTTTGCTGCGCTCACAGAGTAATTGCAAGTGTTCTTGCATTACGTTCGCTTTCGCAAACTTTGTCAATTGTCATTTTTTTTCTAATTTTGTACTCGAATACAAAATTAGAAAAATAGTATGGCAACAAAACCCGGTATACCAAAGGGAACGCGCGACTTCTCTCCTGCCGAAATGGCGAAGCGCAACTATATATTCGATACTATCCGCGAGGTGTTCTACATCTTTGGCTTCCAGCCCATTGAGACCCCTGCTATGGAGAACTTCTCCACGCTGATGGGCAAGTATGGCGAGGAGGGCGACAAGCTGCTGTTCAAGATTCTCAATTCGGGCGACTGCCTCAACAAGATTGACGACGATGAACTGCTTGAGCGCAATGCACTGAAGTTTGCAGCCAAGGTGTGCGAGAAGGGTCTCCGCTACGACCTCACCGTGCCTTTTGCCCGCTACGTGGTGGCTCACCGCGACGAGTTGTCATTCCCCTTCAAGCGCTTCCAAATACAGCCCGTGTGGCGTGCCGACCGTCCGCAGAAGGGCCGCTACCGCGAGTTCTACCAGTGCGATGCCGATGTGGTGGGCAGCGACTCACTGCTCAACGAGGTGGACCTCGTGCAGATGATCGATGCCGTGTACCTCAAGTTTGGCATTCGCGTGAGCATCAAGATGAACAACCGCAAGATCCTCACCGGCATAGCAGAGATTATCGGTCAGGCCGACAAGATTGTGGATATCACCGTAGCTATCGACAAGCTCGACAAGATAGGGCTCGACAACGTCAATGCCGAGCTGGCCGAGAAGGGCATCCCTGCCGAGGCCATCGAGACCCTGCAGCCCATCATCCAGCTCAGTGGCGACAACCGCTCCAAGCTGGCCACCCTGCGCACCGTGCTCGCCACCAGCGAGATTGGTCTCAAGGGAGTCGACGAGATGGAGTTTGTGCTCAACAGCCTTGAACATCTCGACATCAAGAACGAGGTGGAGGTAGACCTCACCCTCGCTCGCGGACTCAACTACTACACCGGTACCATCTTCGAGGTCAAGGCACTCGACGTGCAGATAGGCAGTATTTCGGGTGGTGGCCGTTACGATAACCTGACGGGTATCTTCGGTATGCCCGGCGTGTCGGGCGTAGGCATCTCCTTCGGTGCCGACCGCATCTATGACGTGCTCAACCAGCTCGACCTCTATCCCAAGAGTGCAGCACGCGGCACACAGGTGATGTTTGTCAACTTCGGCGCTGCCGAGGCAGCCTACTGCCTCCCCCTCGTGGCCAAGCTCCGCGCTGCAGGCATCGCTGCCGAGCTCTACCCCGACAGTGTGAAGATGAAGAAGCAGATGTCCTTTGCCAACGACCACGCCATCCCCTACGTCGTGATGGTGGGCGAGAGCGAGATGCAGAGCGGCCAGCTCTCCGTAAAGAATATGGTTACGGGCGAGCAGGGCGCAATGACGATTGAGGAACTGCTGAGCAAGCTCTCTTGAGGGAAGAGGGAAGAGGGAAAAGTGAAGAGGAGGTATCAAAATGTAATTTGTCATCCTGAGCGCTGCGAAGGATCTCGCAGAGTCGGTGGCGGAGTCCATTAGTGGTTTTGTCATTCCGTTCGGCTGCGTTTGCTGAAAATCGCAAGTGAACTTGCATTTGCTCACTGGCACGAACTTTGCAAGATGCTTCACGTTCGTTCAGCATGACAAAAAATGAAAAGAAAAAGGGTGTGTCGTGAATTTCGACGCACCCTCTTCTATTTGTCATCCTATATGTCTTTGTCTCTGTATTTTCGTACCTATGAAAAAATATTTTCACTTCGTTGAAAAAAGTTTTTCGCTTTGTTGAAAATAAATTTTCATAAGCGTGAAAAAGTTTTTGCAAGGCCTCGAAAAAGCTTGCAAAAAATATAGATTTATCTGTTTAATAATACATTGTACAGCGCTTTACCACAAGTAATCTTCTGTGTAGGTATCAAATGCAGGACGCTCTGTTATACCCTGCTGCTCTAACAGATTGTATATTGTTTCTTGCTCAGTAGGAGTAATCAGTCTTGTACCCTTACGCATACGATAATACATCGCCATGCCGAACGTAGCAATGATACCCTCCTTCACCGCATGGGCCTGCTTCACCGTCAGTTCCGACATCATCCGCACGAAGCCGCGAGCATACTGCACCTTCTCGGCAGAGCGGTACACGGGGCACTCGCCCTCTGTCTGTGCCAGGTACGCAGGGCTTATGATGCTCCATCGCTGCACCTCAGAGGGCATCATCTCCACTGCCACATGGCGCAAGCAAGTTGCCGCCTTCGGGCAATCGCCCTTGATGCAGAGGGTATAGTTATTGGGGACTTCTCCGTTTGTCTTTGTCGCTGTCTGTTGTGCCATAAGTTAATCTGATTTAAGTGGTTGTTTGATAGTACAAATATACCACTTTAATGGCAGAATAGCAAATAATCTGAAGATAGTGTGCGGAGTGTTGAAAAGTTTTTATACCTTTGCACCGATGAGTCGAAAGATTCGTCACGACATTTTGGAATAACTTTAGCGTTTTCGCTATTGTGTTTTGTTTAGGAAACTGCCAATTTTCAACGCGACAAAAACAATAGACACGGAAGACGCCCTCGTTATGCGTGGGCTGTGTTTATATGTCGCGTGGGTATGGCAGTACCTCTAAACAGTATAAGCCAACTCACGCTTTCTTTATAGTTATGCGTGGGGTTATAATGATAGACAATTTATTAACTTTATGTATAACTAAAAGACAAAAGATTATGAAAAAAATGTTTCCCGTATTTGCGCTTGGCGCATTAATGTTGTTCGTGGTATCGTGTGAGAAAGAAACGGATGGTATTGACAATAAAGAGGAACAAGGGACAGAGAATACCGACACCTTTTTTGTGGAGGCTATAGACCTTGGTCTGTCTGTCAAATGGGCGGAGCACAATGTCGGTGCAAACAAGCCAGAAGAGTACGGTAACTATTATGCTTGGGGAGAGATTGAGGAAACAAGTACTCATAAATATTGGAATGACAAGAATGGGAATGGCTATGCGGATTCCGATGAGTATGAGAACATCGGAACCAATATAAGTGGTACCTCTTACGATGTGGCACATGTAAAATGGGGAGATGGTTGGCGTATGCCTACTATAGAAGAAATCAAGGAACTTTGCGATAAATGCTCTTGGCGGTGGACTACCGTTAATGGCGTGAATGGTCAAAGAGTTATAGGCCCAAGTGGTGACAGCATATTTCTTCCTGCAGCGCATGATTATAGAGGTTTCTGCTGGTCTGGAACGTTGGGGGAAAGTGGTACTTATGGAGCTTACTGCCTTTCATTTAATAGCAACGGATGGCGCTGGTATTATAATTATGAGCGCATCTCTAGACTGAACGTTCGTCCCGTTACTGAATAATCTTTCCGTCACGGCGGATATACCCTATCCGCCGTTTATTCTGAGTATCAGGGTCTATGACCCGAGAAAAGCATCTTTCTTGCAGGAGGTCCATGAGGTTTGCGAAGAATAGACGAAGGCGTACTTCGCAGGCCTTATGGACTTTTCCGTTGCTTCTCACCCCTCCTTCCCATACGCCGCAAACCCTATCGGACGACGGGCGAACATAAGTTTTTTGTTACGGCAGGTAGCAAATCTTGTGTGACAAAAATCTAAAATTATTGTTGTTTCTTCGCTTGCCTTGTCGTACCTTTGCGACCTTGTATGAGAGATACTGCAAGGTATACTTATGTATTACATGTAAACTAAAAAGTCATGAAGAAGTTACTTGTTTATTCAGGAATTATGGCCGTATTGTTGTCATGCCAGTCAAAGACTGCAAAGAATGTTTCTGTGGATAATGAACCTGCTCAGTGCGAGCATACTCAGGTATATAAAGGGCTACTCCCTGCTGCAGACTGTTCGGGTATTGAGTATACATTGGGTATAGATACCTTGAACGACAGCTACCATCTGACTACCGTATATATTGATGCCGAGGGAACGGGAAAGATTCTTTCCTTCACTTCGGAGGGAAAACGGTCGATGATACATCGCGGAGAAGGGGAAGATGCTCGGGTGTTCTACAAGTTGACCCCTTGTGGCAAGGATACAGCTTCGGTGTATTTTATGGTCGTGAATGACTCCACATTGCGTTTGGTCAACACTGACTTGCAGGAGCCGACGAATAAGACTCTTTACGATATAGTGACGACCGAATAGCGTCTGTGTCCGTCACTCCTTATTATATTATTCCCTATAATTAGAGGTTCAAATGTGCTGTCTCGTTTAGAGCTTGGATAGTTCTCGAATAAAAAGCAAATGGAATCAACAATGAACAACTATATCTCCCAAATCCTTAACCTCTCTGAGCAGGCAGTGGCCAATACGCTGAAGCTGCTCGCCGAGGGCGCTACCATTCCTTTTATCAGTCGCTACCGCAAGGAGGCGACGGGCGGCCTTGATGAGGTGCAGATTGCTGCCATTGACACGGCACACAAGAAGTTGGTAGAGTTGGATAAGCGCAAAGAGACTATCCTCTCCAGCATCGAGGAGCAAGGTAAGCTCTCCGATGAATTGCGCTCACGCATCACACGTTGCATGGATGCTACAGAGCTGGAGGACATCTACCTGCCCTATAAACCCAAGCGCCGCACCCGTGCCGAAGTGGCACGTGGCAAAGGACTGGAACCCTTAGCTAAGATGCTGATGGCGCAAAACTCCAATGGTGTGGAGTCCATGGCCATGCGCTTTGTCAAGGGCGAGGTGAAGGATGTGGATGAGGCGCTGCAGGGTGCCCGCGACATCATTGCCGAGTGGATCAATGAGAGTGAACGCTCAAGGAACACCGTGCGCAACATCTTTGCCCGCGAGGCTCGCATCACCTCCAAGGTGATAGCCGGTAAGGAGAGCGAGGGCGACAAGTACCGTGACTACTTTGACTGGAGCGAACCGCTCTCGCGCTGCTCGTCGCACCGTATGCTGGCCATCCGCCGTGGCGAGAAGGAGGGATTCCTGCGTGTAAACATTGCTCCTGCCGATGATGCAGTAGCCGTGGAACGCCTTGAACGCCAGTTTGTGCGCTCGCAAGGTGAGTGTGCCGAGCAGATTGCGATGGCCGTGCGCGATGGCTACAAGCGCTTGCTGCGTCCCTCCATCGAGACCGAGTTTGCCAACAGCTCTAAGGAGAAGGCCGATGAGGAGGCCATCCGCGTATTTGCCGCCAACCTCAAGCAACTGCTGCTGGCACCGCCCCTCGGACAGAAGCGCGTGCTGGCTATCGACCCCGGCTATCGCACAGGATGCAAGGTGGTATGCCTCGATGCGCAGGGTAATCTGCTTCACAATGAGACTATCTTTCCTCATCCGCCAAAGTCGGATTATGCGGGTGCGAGCCGCAAGCTGATACGTTTGGTGGAGCAATACAAGATAGAGGCCATATCGATAGGCAACGGTACGGCCAGCCGCGAGACGGAGCAGTTTGTCACCTCACAGCGCTACGACCGCCCCCTGCAGGTGTTCGTGGTGAGCGAGGATGGTGCCTCCATCTACTCGGCCTCGAAGGTGGCCCGAGATGAGTTTCCCGACTATGATGTCACCGTGCGCGGAGCCGTCTCCATCGGTCGCCGACTGATGGACCCCTTGGCCGAACTCGTAAAGATTGACCCCAAATCCATCGGGGTGGGGCAGTATCAGTACGATGTGAACCAAAGTGAACTGAAATCGTCGCTCGACCGCACCGTGGAGCACTGTGTCAACTCGGTGGGGGTGAACGTCAACACCGCCAGCAAGCACCTGCTCACCTATGTGTCGGGGCTCAATGCCACGCTGGCACAGAATATCGTCGACTACCGTGCCGAGCATGGAGCCTTTGCCTCGCGCAGCGAGCTGAAGCGCGTGCCGCGTATGGGGGAGAAGAGCTTTGAGCAGTCGGCAGGCTTCCTCCGCATCCCCGATGCCAAGAACCCGCTCGATAACTCTGCCGTGCACCCTGAGCGCTACCGCTTAGTGGAGCAGATGGCCAAAGACCTGGGTTGCTCGGTGGGCGAACTGATTGCCGATGGCACACGCCGTGCACAGATACAGGTAGACCGCTATGTGAGTGGTGATGTGGGTCTGCCCACGTTGCACGATATCATGAGCGAGCTGGAGAAGCCTGGCCGCGACCCACGCCAAGCTATTGAGGTATGGAGCTTCGATGAGCGCATCCGCACAATCGACGACGTGAAGGCAGGGATGGTGCTTCCCGGCATCGTCACCAACGTCACCAACTTTGGCTGTTTCGTTGATATAGGCGTCAAGGAGAATGGCTTGGTGCATGTGTCGCAACTGGCCGACCGCTATATTAGTGACCCAACTACTATTGTCTCGGTGCATCAGCACGTGACAGTGCGTGTGCTCGAAGTGGACTATGCCCGCAAGCGCATCAGCCTGTCCATGAAAGATGTAAACTAATAGTCTGAAGGCCCGCTATGAAGTGGGCCTTCTTTTATTTTCTACTCTTCTTCTTCCCGATGTAGATAAAGGCAAATCCCGTGAGTACGAATACCGCGGTAAGGGCTATAATCCATCCGATGGCACCCGACCACCCTATGCGGTTGATGTCGAGAAAGAAGTAGGGGAACCAGTTGTCGCCCGTGATGAAATGTCGGGTGTAAATGAAAGCAATGTAAAGGTAGGGTAGCAGTATGCCACACTGTATGCCACCTGCAGTGACCTTGCGCACGGGACGTGTGGCGAAGAAATAGATGGCATAGAGGATGGGGGTGATGAGATGCAGACACACACTGGGCTTGTTGGCCCAATAGGTAGCTGAGGTGGGGTCACCCAAGAGCAGATTGTACACCGCCCCGATGACAAGGATGGAGATGAGTCCGCCAAACTCCCACTGCATCAATGGTATGGAGATGGGCTTGCGGCGGATGAGTCGTACCAACTCATTAATCATCATGCCAAGGCAGTAGAGATTGCCCAAGTTGGTGAAGTAGAGGAAGAAGCGGGTACCGAGTATCCACGAGGCGATGCAGCCGTAGACGGCCACGAGGATGTATAGGATGACGATGGTAAATCGGATAGTTCTGTTCATAAGTCATTGTTTAATGGTGCAAAGATACGCTCTTTTTTTCATATCATCTTGTCGGGTTCACGGATAATAAGGATTTTTACTTTGCATTTTAGGAATTTTTATCCATTATAAACGCTTTTCCCGTTTCTATCTGCTATGTGTCGCCAGTGGTAGATAACGCAAACGGAATCAAATAACTAACGGCGGCAGATAGGTACGATAATCCACGTGTACTCATCTGTCGCCGTTTTGGTTTGTCGTATGCTATTGGATAGCCATATTGTACGTTATCAATCATAGGCCTTTTCTCTTTAAAATACCCCTTTGAAATTTGCAAATGGGCGAAGGATTTTGTAACTTTGTATACTTTATTTCTATTTGCCGATGCGCATCGGCAGCGCAGTCGAAGCGTATCGGTAGTGCGGTCGAAGGGCATCAGCAAGGTTGTCGAAGCGCATCGGCAAATGAAACGAGCAGGTGAAAATTTTGAATGGAGCTGTAAGAAACTGAAAACAAGCCTATAAAACCAACAAACAGCTATGGCAACAAACAAGATGATACGTAAGGAGGCGGGCACCATCGCCTACCAGTTGAGAGAAATCAAGGACCTGGGCCGCGAGGCCAATGAAGAGAACCCCTCGGTAGCCGTATCTGTAGTGGGCGGCCGTACGGTGACAGCCGATGAACTGGCCAAGGAGATCGCCGCCTCGTGTACCATCAAGGAGGCCGACGTGGCAGGCGTGCTCAAGGCGCTGAGCTTGCGCGTGCAGCGCACTCTGCTCAATGGCGACCGCGTGGAACTGGGCGAGATAGGCACGCTTTCGGTGACGCTCACCTGTGGCAACAAGCATCGTGCCGACAAGGTGGCCTCGCGCGACGTCAAGGTGAGCCGCATCGCCTTCGCTCCATCCAAGGAACTCACGCACGCCATGCGCGGTGCCACGATGAAGAGTGCTGGTCCCGTGCGCACCAAGTTGCTCACCCTCGATGAGGCTGAAGAGCGTCTCGCCACACACTTCGCTGCACACGCCGAGCTCTACCGCTCCGAGGTGGAGAGCATCTGCGAGTGTACGCGCTACCGTGCCATGCAACTTATCGAGGCATTCATCAAGGCCGGCAAGCTGCGTGCCGCAGGGCGCAAGAACGGACGCCACTATGTGGCGGTGGCGGGTAGCTTCGGCATCTCAATCGTATAACTTGAAAATGAATAGTATGAAGACGCTCGCTGAAAGTTGGTGGCACATCTCAATAATTAAGAAAGCACTTAATTGTGTGTCGGCTCCTATAATATCCAATCCATTGTGGTTTGTTTTTGTCTATGTTTGGGGTAGTATATGCAATCTTCTTGTTGTGTGGAATGGCAGTCGACTTATAGGCTTTCTGCAGTTATTCGTTGATGTGTATATACTTACAGTATTTGTGACCTGTTTTCCGAAAAGGACAAGACGAATAGTGAAATTATTGTTGTGCCTTCTTTTATGCCCAATAAGTATTGTTGATCTTTTCTGCTACTATAAGTTAGGCTCACCAATAACGCCAACCCTTTTACATGTGTTCCTTCAAACCAATAGGAATGAAGCTTCAGAAGCTCTAAGTTCATATATCGCGATTGATGCAACAACTTATCCTGTGGTTGTTCTTTTCATTCTTATTGTTGTCTTTTCTTCAATCGCTTTCAGTAGAAAGGCGAGAGCTTGGGTTAACAATATCGTGTCAAGAACAAAAACAGCTCTAAGCCTTTCTGTATTTGTTTCTTTATTCGTTGCACTATGCTGTACGGCTAAAAATGAAGTGTATCTATTTCATAGACTTGTTCTTATGAAAGATGAAAAGAGCACATACGAGTCAATGCAATATTCTCCTACTGTTCGTTTCTATACTCCTATCCATCGTCTGGTGAATGCCTTGATTGAATATCACCAAGAAAATAGTGTTATAGAATCCTTGCACGCAACAGTTGAAAACACTTTTGTAGAAGATTGCTCTTTTACTTCTCCCAATATAGTATTGGTTCTTGGGGAAAGCTATAGCCGTCAGCATTCTCAACTTTATGGCTACGACAAACCGACAACTCCGTTTCAGGCTCAATATGCAAAAGACAGTAACTTCGTAGTGTTTGATAATGTTATTTCAGCGTGGAACCTCACCTACGAAGTGTTTAAGAATATGCTTTCTACCCATTGTGCTTGTGATGAAGGAGAATGGCATCAATATCCACTATTTACAACACTATTTAAAAAGGCCGGATACAATGTCGCGTTCCTTAGTAATCAGTTTGTGGTCAATAGTGATACGTATAGTGATTTTCAAGAGAATATATTGTTAAATGATTCCAAGATGAGCGAAGCGCAATTTGATGTGCGCAATGCAAAGCGGTTCAGATACGATGAGGAACTGCTCGGTGAATGTGTGGAAGTAGAAGCATCTTTTGGAAGAGGGAATTTAATAATTTACCATCTTATGGGGCAGCATGTGGACTTTAAGGAGCGCTATCCAAAGGAGTGGGCCCTTTTTGAGCCATGCATGTATCCTGGACTATCGGAAGAAACCGCTGCAATCGTTGCCCAGTACGACAATGCAACATTATACAATGACTATGTTTTGTCACGAATTATAGAAAAATATAAAAACACAGAAACTATTATCATCCACACGTCTGATCATGGAGAGAGGAGTGGGTTAAATGGCGATGGCTATGGGCGAAGATTCTCATTTTGTCAGGAGGATATAGAGGGGCAATACGAGATTCCATTTTGGATTTTTATGACAACGGAATATGAAAAAAACATGTCCATATCAAACAAAAAATTGTAAATGCCACTCAAAGACCGATAAGTACGGACAATATAGCACACTTGATGCTGTCGCTTGCTGGAATAAAAACAAAATACTATAATCCTCTATACGATCCTTTGTCTGTCGATTTCGATTCATTGCAGCCTCGTCTAATATGGGATACCTTTGATTATGACAAAAGAATGGAGCTGAAAAAGTAGGGATTTCCTCGCAAATGAAATCTGTGTGTGTTTCTGTGGTTGAAGGCGAAAGGATGGTGGCGGACACTGCATAATCGTACGCATCTGTCGCCGTTAGATTGCTGTTAGTCTGTTTGTTAACCCTTGATGGCGACACATCGGCAGATGGAAACGGAAACTTATTTTTATAGGTGCCCTCTCTGTTTAACTTAATTTATAGCATTTGTGCTTGTAAATAAATCGGCATTATCTTCGGATAACCGAAAAAAAACTGTAATTTTGTACACTTAAAGTATAACCCCAAGTAATAACTAAAAAATACAGAATAATGTCAGAAAAGAGAATCAAAACTGCCCTTGTGTCGGTATTCCACAAGGACGGATTGGACGAGATCATCACCACGCTCCATAAGGAGGGCGTGCAGTTGCTTTCCACGGGTGGTACCCAAGAGTTCATTGAATCGTTGGGCGTTCCCTGTCAGCGTGTAGAGGATTTGACAGGCTATCCTTCAATCCTTGGCGGTCGTGTGAAGACCCTTCACCCCAAGGTGTTTGGTGGTATTCTTGGCCGTCGCGACAATGAAGGCGATCAGGTACAGATGGTCAACTACGAGATTCCTGAGATCGACCTCGTTATCGTAGACCTCTACCCCTTCGAGGCTACCGTGGCATCGGGCGCTTCACACGAGGCTATCATCGAGAAGATTGACATAGGCGGCATCTCACTCATCCGTGCAGCCGCCAAGAACCACAAGGACGTGGTTATCGTTGCCAGCAAGGATCAGTATGCAGCGCTTGCTGATATCCTCCGCAATAAGGGTGCGCAGACTACACTCGAGGAGCGCGTATGGTTTGCCAAGGAGGCGTTCGGCGTATCTTCACTGTACGACTCGGCTATCTTCAACTACTTCGATGGGGAGAACGGTTCGATGTTCCGTAAGGCCATCAATCATCCCAAGTCGCTTCGCTATGGCGAGAATCCTCACCAGAAGGGCTATTTCTATGGTGACTTCGAGGCTATGTTCGACCAGATTCACGGTAAGGAAATCTCTTACAACAACCTGCTCGACATCAATGCAGCCGTAGACCTTATCGACGAGTTTGAAGATACAACATTCGCTATCCTCAAGCACAACAACGCTTGCGGTCTTGCTTCACGTGATACTTTGCTTGAGGCTTGGACCGACGCTTTGGCTGGCGATCCCGTATCGGCTTTCGGTGGTGTGCTCATCACCAACCGTGCTATCGACAAGGCTACAGCCGAGGAGATCAACAAGATTTTCTTTGAGGTAATCATTGCCCCCGACTACGATGTGAACGCGCTCGAAATCCTTACACAGAAAAAGAACCGTATCATCCTCGTACGTAAGGAGACCGAGATGCCCCGTCAGCAATACCGTTCGGTGCTTAACGGCGTGCTCGTGCAGGATCGTGACCTCAAGACCGAGACTCCCGAGGGCTGCAAGCCTGTAACCAACAAGGTGGCTACCACTGAAGAAATCGAGGATATGCTCTTTGCCAACAAGATCGTGAAGAACAGCAAGAGCAATGCTATCGTATTGGCCAAGAACAAGCAGTTGCTTGCCAGCGGTGTAGGTCAGACCTCTCGTGTGGATGCCCTGAAGCATGCCATCGAGAAGGCTAAGGGCTTTGGCTTTGACCTCAATGGCGCAGTGATGGCCAGCGATGCTTTCTTCCCCTTCCCCGACTGTGTGGAGATAGCTCACGAGGCAGGCGTTACTGCTGTTATCCAGCCTGGCGGCTCGGTACGTGACGCTGAGTCGGTAGAGTATTGCAACAACAATGATGTAGCGATGGTAATCACTGGTTTCCGTCACTTCAAACACTAAAAAACGAGTGAAGAGTTAAGAGTGAACAGGGAAGAGCTTTTATAGCCCCTGTCCTCACTCTTCACTCTTCATTCTTCACTTTTAACTCTTCACTGAATTTATGGGACTTTTTTCTTTTACACAAGAAATAGCGATGGACCTCGGCACGGCCAACACCATCATCCTGCACAATGGCAAGATTGTGGTAGATGAGCCCTCTGTGGTAGCCCTTGACCGCCGCACCGATAAGATGGTGGCTGTAGGCGGAAGAGCTAAACTGATGCACGAGAAGACAAATGAGAATATCAAGACTATTCGTCCATTGCAGAATGGCGTGATTGCCGACTTTAATGCTTGTGAGCAGATGATGCGTGGACTCATCAAGATGGTGAACACTCGTGCTCGCCTGTTTACTCCTTCATTGCGTATGGTCATTGGCGTGCCTTCGGGTAGTACCGAGGTGGAGTTGCGTGCTGTACGCGACTCGGCTGAGCATGCTGGTGGACGTGACATCTATCTTATCTACGAACCTATGGCTGCTGCTGTAGGTATTGGCCTCGATGTAGAGGCTCCCGAGGGCAACATGGTGGTCGATATAGGTGGCGGTTCTACGGAGATTGCCGTTATCTCTCTGGGCGGTATTGTAAAGAACAGCTCTATCCGTGTTGCGGGTGATGACTTTACGGCCGATATTCAGGAGTATATGAGCCGTCAACACAATCTGAAGGTCAGCGAACGTATGGCCGAGCGTATCAAGATTCATGTAGGCTCTGCCCTTACTGACCTTGAGGAAGATGCTCCCGAGGAGTATATAGTGCATGGTCCTAATAAGATTACGGCATTGCCTATGGCTGTGCCCGTATGCTATCAGGAAATAGCGCATTGTCTGGATAAGTCAATAGCACGTATCGAGACTGCGGTTCTCGACGCTCTTGAGAATACACCGCCCGAAATCTATGCCGATATCATTCATAATGGCATTTATTTGGCTGGTGGTGGTGCCCTGCTTCGTGGCTTGGCTAAGCGCTTGCAGGACAAAATCAATATCCCCTTCCATGTGGCCGATGATCCCTTGCATTGTGTAGCGCGTGGTACGGGTATCGCATTGAAGAATGTAGAGCGCTTCTCGTTCTTGATGAGATGATGCTTTTTAATTCTGAATTCTGAATTTTGAATCCTGTATCGTGGTGTGTGCCGCGATGCTGGAATTTAGAATTCAGAATTCAAAATTTAGGATTCATGAACTCCATCTTCCAGTTCCTATATAAGCAGTTGCATTGGATAGTCTTCATCCTGTTGGAGGCTATCTGCTTTGTGTTGTTGTTCTCTTACAACAACTACCAAAGTAGCGTATACTTGTCTACAGCCAATCGGGTGACTGCTCGTCTCCTCAATGGGAAGTTCAAGGTAACAACGTATCTTGGATTGGTGGAGCAGAACCAGGCACTGGCCGGGCAGAATGCCCAGTTGCAACAGCGTATCGTAGAATTGGAGGCATTGGCTGCGTTGCAGCATCTTGATAGCTTGTCTGCGGTAGAAGCTGTAAATCGTGTGCACCGTGCAGGGTATCATGTTAGTCCGGCACAGGTAATCGATAAGTCAGTCAATAAAGTGGACAACTACTTCACCCTCGATCGCGGCACAGCCGATGGTGTGATGCCCGATATGGGCGTGATGGGTGTCGATGGTGTAGTAGGCGTGGTGTTCAGATGTACCGAGCATTATTCGTTGGTGATGCCATTGCTCAACAGTAATAGCCGTATCAGTTGTAAGGTGCTTGGAAGCGACCACTTTGGTTATCTCCGATGGCAAGGTGGAGACCCTCGTTATGCCATGTTGCACGACCTACCGCGCTACTCGGCAGTGGAGCCGGGAGACACGATTGTGACCAGCGGTAGTTCCTCATTCTTCCCCGAAGGCGTGATGGTAGGTACGGTTGAGGCGGCCTATCCCTCTGCCGATGGACTCTATGTAACACTGAAGGTGCTACTGAGTACGCAATTTGCCAAGCTTGAACATGCTTTCGTGATACGCAAGATGGATGCCGATGAGTTGGCCGCCTTACAGGAATTGTTGAAGCCGAAGAAGAAATAATGGTATGGAAAGGATACTTATTCGCATAGCATGGTTCGTTGGGTTGGTATTGGTGCAGGTATTGTTGCTCAACAACATCTGCCTGTTTGGCCTGGCAACTCCATTTATCTATATCTATTTTATTTTGGCTTTGGACAGAGATGTCGATCGCAATGCGCTGATGGCTGTAGCCTTTGCCTTGGGACTATTGGTCGATGTCTTCAGTAATACGCCCGGTGTCAATGCCGGTGCTTCGGTGCTTGTCGCGTTTCTTCGTCCCAGTCTGTTGCGCTTGTTTGCTCCGCGCGAGGAATTTGAGAACTTCGAGCCGGGCATCTCTGTCATGGGCGTTTGGCCATTTGTGCGATATGCCGTTGTAGTAGTATTATTGCATCATACGGCTCTCTTCTTCCTCGAAGCCTTCTCTTTTGCTCATATAGCCTTCTTGCTGCTTCGTATCTTGTGCAGCACTGTGCTGACGGTATTGTTGGTGATGGCTATCGAATTTATCCGTCATAAAAGATGAACAATGACTATCGATACGAGAATCGCAAGTTTGTGATTGTAGGCATTGTGCTTGCTATCGTCGCTGTATTTATAGGCCGGCTGTTCAGTCTGCAGGTCATGAATGACGAATATAAGAAGCATGCCGACTCTAATGCCTTTCTCAACAAGACAATATATCCTTCACGTGGTGTGATGTATGACCGCAATGGCAAGTTGCTTGTGTCTAATCAGCCAGCCTACGATGTGATGGTATGTATGCGCAATGTCAAGGACCTCGACACACTGGCTTTCTGCCAGTCGCTGGGCATTACCGAGGAGTTCTTTGTCAAGCGTATGGCCGATGTGAAAAACCGCAGGCTAAATCCAGGCTATTCATCCTATACCGATCAGCTTTTCCTCAGTCAGCTTACTGCCGAAGACTTTGCCATGTTTCAGGAGCAGCTCTATAAGTTTTCGGGATTCTCCATTCAGCGCCGTACCATCCGCCAGTACGATTATCCTGTGGCTGGCCATCTCTTTGGCGACTTGGGCGAGGTGTCTAAGAAGGATATAGCGAAGGACGACTATTATGTGCAAGGTGACTTCATCGGCAAGCAAGGAATAGAGAGCTACTATGAGAAGCAACTGCGTGGTGAGAAGGGAAAAGAGGTGTTGTTGCGCGATGCTTATGGCCGTGTGAAGGGAAAGTATATGGATGGAGCCATGGATGTGGCACCAGTACCCGGAAAGAACCTGACGCTGAGTATTGATATCGAACTGCAGGCGTTGGCTGAACGCTTGCTGCAGAATAAGATTGGTAGCGTAGTGGCTATCGAACCCTCTACGGGTGAGGTTCTTTGTATGGCTTCGTCTCCTACTTTTGACCCGCAAGTTCTGGTTGGCCGTAAGCGTGGAGAAAATCATCGCATGTTGTCGAAAGATAAGCAGAAGCCGCTTCTTAATCGTGCTATCATGGGTACATATCCGCCTGGTTCGACATTCAAGACCTCACAGGCCTTGACCTATCTGCAAGAGGGCATCATTACTCCCGAGACCCAGTTCCCCTGTTCACATGGCTTTAGATACAAGGGGCTTCACGTGGGCTGTCATGCTCACGGGTCGCCTATCCCCCTGGTGCCTTCGTTGGCTACCTCGTGCAATAGCTACTACTGCTGGGGACTCTATCGTATGATTGGTGCCGATAAGTATGGATCGTCGCAGGCTGCCCTTACCCGTTGGAAAGACCACATGGTAGCTATGGGCTTTGGTTATCGCTTGGGTATTGACCTTCCTGGTGAGGCGCGTGGCTTTATTCCTAATGAGGGTACTTATAATAAGGTGTATGGCAAGTCGTGGAACGGACTTACTATCATTTCCATCTCTATCGGGCAGGGTGAGGTGACGCTGACTCCACTGCAGATAGCTAATCTTGGTGCCACTATTGCCAATCGGGGTCACTACATAGTGCCTCATGTGGTGAAGGAGGTACAGGGTGAGGAGTTGGACAGTCTGTACCGTTTCCCCAAGCGTACGATGGTAGACAGAGTACACTATGAAACGGTGGTGCAGGGTATGCGTGAAGCGGTTCTTAATGGAACATGCCGTGCTGCCAATTTGCCGGACATAGAGGTCTGTGGCAAGACCGGTACAGCGCAGAACCGTGGTAAGGACCACTCGGCATTCATGGGCTTTGCTCCGATGAATGATCCCAAGATTGCAGTGGCTGTATATGTCGAGAATGGTGGCTTTGGTGCAGTGTATGGTGTGCCCATCGGAGCTCTCATTATGGAAAAGTATCTTACGGGCACGCTCAGTGAGACAAGCGAACAAAAAGCAAAGGACATTCAACAACGCGTAATCTATTATGGCAATCAGGAACGTTAGCTTGTGGCGGTCTATAGACTGGATTACTATCATACTGTATTTTATTTTGGTGGCGTGCGGATGGCTTAGCATCTGCGGCGCCAGTTATGACTTTGGTGATACCAACTTCCTCAGTTTCTCATCCAATCCGGGAAAGCAACTTGTGTGGGCGGGCTGTGCCATTGTATTGGCTCTGGTATTGCTCAATATCGAGAAGAAGTATTACGAGATGTTAGCCTATCCTGTCTATTTCGCGTTCGTTATATTGTTGGCTGTTACCATATTTGTTGCCCCCGACACTAAAGGCTCGCATTCTTGGCTCGAGCTTGGCCCTGTCAAGATACAGCCTGCCGAGTTCTCCAAGTTTGCCACAGCATTGGCTCTGGCTCGCCTGCTCAGTACATATGGCTTCTCCATGGCTAAGCGTAGCGATGTGGTGAAAATGATTGCTGTTGTGATGGTGCCTATGCTGCTCATCGTGTTGCAGAACGAGACGGGAACGGCGCTTGTGTACCTCTCTTTCTTTCTTGTGCTTTATCGTGAGGGAATGACGGGGTCCCTTCTTGCAGTAGGTGTCTGTGCCGTACTCTATTTTGTCATTGGGGTGGGGCAGAGCGAGAACTTTTTCGCGCTGATGCCTGTCAATGTGGGTGAGTTTATTGTTTTCTTGCTTATCCCCCTCTTTACTGCCCTTATGGTGGCCGTATATGGCAAGCGGGCAGGTCGTGCATGGTGGATAGCTGGACTCAATCTGGGAGGAACGCTTGTGGCCTGGCTTTTCTCTCGCTACGTTATCCCCTTTGATATTTGTATCGTGCAGCTTATTCTCTGCGTATGTACGGCTCTGTATTTGTTTGGCGTATATGTGGTCGAACGTTATGCCTCGTACCTGCTCATTGCACTATTTGCTTTGGGGTCGATAGGCTTCTACTACTCATGCAATATGCTTATCGATAAGTTGCAACCTCACCAACAGATGCGTATCTTGGTGCTCCTTGGCATTAAGGATGACCCATCAGGAGTAGGCTACAATATCAACCAGTCAAAGATTGCCATAGGCTCGGGCGGTGTGTGGGGTAAGGGTTTCCTTAATGGTACACAGACCAAGCTCAACTATGTGCCCGAGCAGCATACCGACTTTATTTTCTGTACCATTGGGGAGGAGCAAGGCTTCATGGGATGTGCCTTTATCTTGTTACTCTATGCAGCCTTCATTATACGCATTATCACGCTGGCCGAGCGGCAAGGAAGCAATAAGTTTACTCGGGTTTATGGCTATTCGTTGGCATCCATCCTCACCTTTCACCTCTTTGTCAATGTAGGTATGGTCATCGGGCTTGCTCCTGTTATCGGAATTCCGCTTCCATTCTTTAGCTATGGAGGCTCCTCGCTGTGGGGCTTTACCATTCTGCTCTCTATCTTGTTGAGGCTCGATGCCGAACGTGAGACTCGTTTCTAATCCTTAATATATATCTTATAATATATATAATGTACGCGCGCGTGAGATTTGTGGTCTCACGTGCTGCTTTTTCGGGTACATAGTTCTTACCATTCTACCTTCCACACCGCTTCGCCCGGTTTGGGCAGTGGCTTGCTCATGCTGATACCCACCTCGCGGATGCCTGTGAGTACAGGCTGGTCGATCTGTTGGGTGAGGATGATTGTGGTAGGCAGGGTGTCGCAAAGGGTGACGTTGCCGATGGGCAGGGTGTAGTCGCATCGGCGGCCAATGCCGCTCTTTGGGGCACTGCGGTCGAGGCGATAGCTTCGCTGCTCGTGATAGAGTAGGGTAGTGTCTTGTCTGATGGTAACACCGAGTGCGATGTTCTCATAGGTATACCCTTCGGTATGTAGCAGTAGGGATATGCCTCCATATGTATAGCCTTCTTGTGGGGCGATAGTGTAGGTTAGTGTGTCGGCATGTGTCCATCCATCGTTCCCGATGGGGAGGAACGCGAGGTGTTGCGTGTCGGCCATGCAACTGCATAGGGCAGTGAGTAGGACCGATACGGAGAACTTACAAAGGGTGCTATGAAACTTAGCCTTGTTTCTCATTGTTGGCGGCAGGGCGTTTCGGTTCTCTGTTTTGATTGCCGGCAGCTCCACGGTTAGCGGGCTTTTTCTTCTTCTTTTTCTTCTTGGCATTGTCGAAACGAGTCACGCTGTCCTGGTCGAGGAGGTCGATGCGCTGAGGCTCAGAGTGGCTGCCATCTTCGAGCAGCGACTCGGGCTTGACTCCCTTCTTATTGAGGTTGATGACATCGAAGGCGCGTCGAGTGCTTATGGTTACGAGGTTAGCGGCAAAGCTCTTGTCGGTAGAATAGGTGATTTCGCGTTTGAGAATGTCTGACTTGAAGTGGTAGTAGGTATTGTCCAGTGTCTCCAGTGTGATGTCGCGAGCAGGGAAGCGCTTCATAGCCTCTACATAGGTGTCTACCTCGTAGTTCATGCAACACTTCAGCTTGGCACACTGTCCGGCAAGTTTCTGAGGATTCATCGAGATGTCCTGGAAGCGGGCAGCGCTGGTTGATACAGAGATGAAGCTGGTCATCCATGTGGCACAGCAGAGCTCGCGTCCACAGGGACCTATGCCACCTATACGGCCAGCTTCTTGGCGAGCGCCGATTTGCTTCATTTCGATGCGCACTTTGAATACATCGGCCAGAACCTTGATGAGTTGGCGGAAGTCTACACGGCCGTCGGCAATGTAGTAGAAGATGGCTTTGTTGCCGTCGCCCTGATATTCTACGTCGCCAATCTTCATTTCTAGACCCAGGTCCTTAGCTATCTGACGTGAGCGTATCATGGTGTCTTGTTCCTTGGCCTTGGCTTCGCGGTACTTCTCCATGTCTACCTCGCGTGCTTTGCGGTATACGCGACGTACCTCGGCATCGCTCTTGATGCGCGCCTTCTTCATTTGCAGCAGTACAAGGCTACCTGTGAGTGTCACGGTACCGATATCGTGTCCGGGGCTTGCCTCTACGGCTACCACGTCATCTTTCTGTAAGGGTATCTTGTTGCTGTTGAGATAGTATCCCTTACGTGTGTTCTTAAACTGTACCTCCACGAAATCTGTCTCGTCGATATTGCCCGGCACATCGACCAGCCAGTCGTATACGTTGAGTTTCTTATCTTGTCGGCCACATCCTCGGCAGCTTATGCCGTCGCAACCGTTGGTCTTATATTCGCTCATATTGAGTTTTTTAGTTTTTTTAGTTTCTGAGTTTTCTGTCCGTTCGATTCTTAAGTTATTGTCCTAAAGGCAACTTGTAAGCTGACAAATTCAAAAAACTCACAAACTTATAATTTATTGTTTCAATAGCATTATCATCTTTAGTGCAAGGTCAAAGAATACCATTTTTGCATTGACATTCTGCTCTATGTGACGCTGCGCTTCGCTCAGTTCGTCCATGATGCCGAAGATGTTTTTCTCGTTCACGAATGGGGCAAAGCGTGAAGTGAAGTTTGTCTCTTCGGCGTTCATGTAGTTTATCTCTGGTCGATGGAAGTTGCAGATGAAGCTCTCGCGTATCATGCGTTGGCAGTAGATAAGAAAGTTCTTCTGCGGCTCACGTCCCATGCTTGCTACAGCCTCGGACCATTGGCGCATGCCTTTGAGGTCGCGGGCATAGGATCGGCGCATGAGTGTCATGAAAAGTTCTATGTACTCTTTCGAACGGTTGCCCAAATGAATCGTCTCTACGGCTTGTAGCCAGTTGCCTGCCGAGGCATGGGCTATCTGCCGTGCGTCGGCCTCGGCCAATCCGTATCTCTTGACTAACCCCTCACTGATGATGCTCTCCTCGATGGGGCGTAGTGTTAGTCTCTGTACGCGGCTCTGTATGGTGGGCAACAGCAGATCGGGATTTTCTGTTACGAGTAGGAATACCGTCTGGGCAGGTGGTTCCTCTATCATCTTCAGCAGTTTGTTTGAGCACTCCGTGTTCATCTTCTCTGCCATCCAGATAACCATCACCTTGTAGCCTCCCTCGCTCGACTTGAGCGTGAGCTTACGTATAATCTCTTCGCTTTGTGAGGCGTAGATGAGTCCCTGTTGGTTCTCTGTGCCGATGTGGTCCATCCACTGGTTGAGGTTCATGTAGGGGTTCTCGGCTACGGCTTGTCGCCACTTGTCTATGAAGTCATCGCTATGAGGCGTCTTCGACGAGTCTTTTTTGTATATGGGAAACGCAAAATGGAGGTCGGGGTGTACCAATTTGTCAAATTTCTTGCATGACGGACATTCTCCGCAAGCGTCATGGCCGTTGCGGTGTGTGCAGCAAAGGTAGCGGGCGTATGCTATGGCAAGGGCCAGTTTGCCCACTCCCTCAGAACCGCAGATAAGCTGCGCATGTGGTATGCGTCCCTCGGCCACTGCTGAGCAGAGCACCTGTATGGCGCTGTCTTGTCCTATGATGTCTTTGAAATACACTTCTTCTATTCTTTCTCGTAATCATGCAAACTTCCGTTTGTTATTGGCTGGCAAGCCATGTGGCTGTTTGCTGATTACTATTTCCCATATTACCACAAAGGTATAGGTTTTTCTTGAAATTCGCAAATTATGTGGGTAAATCATGAAAAACTGAGAGAATGCACTATTTTTAGTCCTGCTTCGCAGTCCAGAAGATAGGCTGCGCCTCGGAAAACAGCAAATAAATTTGCGTTTTCTCTCGGCTTGCACTATTTTTAGTCCTGCTTCGCAGCCCAGAAGATAGGTTGCGCCTCGGAAAACAGCAAATAAATTTGCGTTTTCTCTCGGCTTGCACTATCTTTGTACAGAAATGCGACAATTGTTGTTTAATTAATATAAAAGAGAAAGATTATGAAGTTTTTGACTGACGAGAAACTCGTGATTGTAGGTGCCGGCGGTATGATCGGCTCTAACATGGCTCAGACAGCCTTGATGTTGAACCTCACTCCCAACATCTGTCTTTACGACATCTACGGCCCTGGCGTACATGGTGTAGCTGAGGAGATGGCTCATTGCGCTTTCGAGGGTGCAAACATCACTTGGACAACCGACCCCGAAGAGGCTTTCACCAACGCTAAATACATCATTTCTTCAGGTGGTGCTCCCCGTAAGGAGGGCATGACCCGTGAGGATTTGCTGAAGGGTAACTGCCAGATTGCTGCTGAGTTTGGTGACAACATCAAGAAGTACTGCCCCGACGTGAAGCACGTAGTGGTTATCTTCAACCCCGCCGACGTAACTGCTCTCACAGCACTTATCCGCTCAGGCTTGAAGCCCAACCAGCTCACTTCACTCGCAGCTCTCGACTCTACACGTCTGCAGGAGGCTATTGCTGAGGCTGTAGGTGTACCTCAGTACAAGGTTGAGAACGCTCGCACCTATGGTGGCCATGGCGAGGCTATGGCAGTGTTTGCTTCTAAGATTACTATCGATGGCAAGCCTCTCGCTGAGTATGAAATCTCTGAGGAGAAGTGGGCCGAGATTAAGCACAATACCATCCAGGGAGGTTCGCGCATCATCAAGCTCCGTGGCCGCTCTTCATTCCAGAGCCCCGCTTACCAGGCTGTAAAGATGATTGAGGCTGCTATGGGTGGCGCTGAGTTTACATGGCCTGCAGGTTGCTACGTGAACAACGAGAAGTACAAGAACGTGCTGATGGCTATGCCTACCGTAATGGACGCTACTGGCGTACACTTCGGTGAGGTAACAGGTACAGCCGAGGAACTTGCAGCTCTCGATGCTTCATATGCTCACCTTCAGGTGATGCGCGACGAGATTATCGAGCTCGGCATCATTCCTGCTGTTAGCGAGTGGGGTACCATCAATCCCAACTTGGTATAATTGCATCATTTGCTTGTGATATTGGCGGAGGCTTAGGAGACCCTATAGCCTCCGCTTGCTTTTTTGTAATAGTCTGTGATTGTCATATTATGACTGATCTTCGCTCGGTTGCACAATGCTTGCGCTCGGTTTATCCGAGAATCTTTAACTTGCTTTGCACGTAGAAATTAGGCTTCGCCTCGGAAAAAAAGGTCGCTGGCCGAAGGGAAAGGCAAATACTCAAATAAATTTAATTTATCATTGAATCTCCGCCTCGCTCAGTAAAGTAAAAATAAACTTTTTCTTTACTTTCGCTCGTTGAGATTTGGTATTTCGTTCGGTTTGCACTATCTTTGCAGCCGCTAAAAGTGTAAAGGAGGTAAATACAAGTAGAAATATACTGAGAGCACAACCCTAAAAGACTGCGTGCAAGGCACGTACAAAAGAATAGAAAAAGAGTAATAACAAAATAATAAAAACAACAAAATGATTGTAGTACCCGTTAAAGAGGGCGAAAACATCGAAAGAGCCCTTAAGAAATTTAAGAGAAAATTTGAGAAGACTGGCGTAGTAAAGGAGCTTCGTCGTCGTCAGCAGTTCAACAAGCCTTCTGAGGTAAAGCGTCTCAAGATGGAGCGTGCTATCTACGTTCAGAGCTTGCGTCAGAACGAGGAGTAATTTTTATACATACTCATACGAAAGTGGGCAGACCGATTGAGTCTGCCCACTTTTCTTGTTTACGACATTCTGTGTCTATCGCTTCTTCGGCATCACGTTCAGTTTGTAGGTCAGGTGCAGCATCACGTAGCTGGGGACGGTGTTGTGCCAAGTTTCTGTGCGGCCTTGGGCGTTGTAGCTGCTGTACACGTTGGAGAGTTGGTGCAGCAGGTCATAGCCTTCGAGCTGGAGCAGCACACGGCTTTTGAATAGAGGTTGGGTGAGCGAGGCGTTCCATACGAGGTCATCGGTGTTCATTGAACTGTCGCCGTAGCCGCGGCGTGAAAACATCTTCAGGTCGGTGGCAAGCTGCATGCCGAACGGTAAGCGATATTCACACGTGAGTCCATAGTTGAAGTCCCAAGTATGGATAGTCTGGAAGTTTTGGCGATGGCTGTCGACGATGCGGTACTGTACGGTACCGTTGGCACCGAGTTTGAAATCTTCCCATTGGAAAGCAAGTCGGGTATATTCCTTCATCCACCAGTTGTTTACCTTGCTCAGACGTTCGTTGTCAGTGGCGCCTTCGGTGGATGCGATGTCCACGTTGCGGTGGTAGCTGAAGTTGGTACGTGTTTGCCAGTGCCAGTGACGTTGTTCGTCGAGATTGCGGCTGAAGTTAAAGTATCCGCTTGTACTCCAGTTGCCGTTGACATTTTCCGGACGGTAGGTGCGCACACCAGTCTCTGTATTATAGGTATAGCCGTTGGCGATACTGTTTTGGCGTATCCAACTGGTGGTACCCACGGCAATGTTCTGGTTGTGGTCGCGGTTGCGGATACTGTAGTCGAGCACAAACTCGTGAGAGATGGCAGGCTTGAGTCCATTGTTCCCTATATATATGTTGAGCGGGTCAAGGTCGTTGCGCACATCCACGAAGTGCCCCAGTCCTGGCAGGTTGTAGCTCATTCCATACTTGGCATAGTAGCGTCGGTCGAAATTGTGGCTGCGGCGGGTAAACTCCACAAAGGGTGTGGGGATGATGTTGTGGCGACGTACGAGGGTGTCGGTCAAGGGACTTTTATGACGGTAGCTCCGGTTCTCTATGTGCAGAGGCAGGTCTACACAAAACCACGTGGACTCGCCGTTGCCCTCCTTGTTATAGAAGATGCGCGTGCCAGGCACATACTTGGTGCGATTGAATGTGGTCTCCTTCGTGTTGTTCATATCCATCGTCAGCAGTATGGAGTCACGTGCAGAGGGTAGCTCGTAGATGTCGCGCTCCGACTCGGCCCCCCATCCATCGAGACGGTCGAGGCGGAAGATGCCGGTGTTGTCATAGTTGTACGCACGGTGCAACTTCACGTAGCCCTGATAGTTCCAGCGATTGAGAGCGTGGATGCTGTATTTGGCTTCCGCATCGATGGCAAGGTCACGCTTTCCACCTTCAGTGTACTCGTTGCGAAAGTCACGGATTGTGGCCATCGTCTCATTGTCGCGGATGTTGCGATTCTTGTAGTTGTTCCAGTTGTATCGGGTGTTGGCATAGATGTCTATGTCATCGCCCCACGGCAACTTCTTGCCGAAGTTGACATCGAAACCGGTTTGATAGTACTCTCCTCCCTCCCAAAGGTTCTTCCTTGAACGGGTGACGAGCATATTGCTAAGTGAGGCCGTGCGTATGGCAGAGTATACCGAGTCGAGAATCTGCGGTGTGGAGCCATAGCTGCCCGGGTTGCTCGAGAATTGTGCGTGGCGTTGCTCTATCCATCCATCTGAATTGGTGTAATGAAATGTCGTTGTTGCACGTAGCCAGAAGGGTTTCTTCCAAGTGAATGTGTTGCCTGCTCCTATTTGGAACGACTGCCGGCGGTCTAACTTGTCGGTGCGACTGAAGATGTTGCCCGTATTCAAGAAACTCTCTTGTGCGCTGTGTGATTGCATTGTCCCTTCAACCACCCCGACCTCCATTATTGCTTGCTCCTGCCACACCTTGTCGGGGTGCTCGGCATGCAGGTTCATGCCTATCACTTTCAGGTCGTACTCCCCGTCGTTGAGTTTCGTGGGGTCCCACTCCCCTTCGTTCCCTGGCGAGCGGGCTTCGTTCACGTTGTTCAGTTTCGCATATAGGGCGAGGCGAGTGTTGGTGGTGAAGCGCAATCCGAACAGGCGTCCGTTGTAGCGCCCCTCCGTGCCGCCTCCGAGCGAGGCGTTGGCGATATAGCCGGTAGAGTATTCGCGCTTGAGCTTCACGTCCATCACAAACTCCTTCTGCTCCACATCAATACCCAGCCATTCGCTCTTCTCGGTCGACTTCTCATACACCTCCACGTTCTGCACCATATAGTTGGGCAGGTTGTCGAGCATCACCCGATTGTCGCCCTTGAAGAAGTCCTTGCCATTGAGTGTGAGGTTATCAATCTTGCGTCCGTTGACGAATATCTGTCCGTCGTCCTTCAGCTCCACGCCCGGCAACTGCTTGATGAGTGCGTCGAGCATACTCCCCTCGGGCATGTTGAAAGCATCGGCATTGAATGCCACCGTGTCGCTCCTATATACGATTTTTACTTGTGTGGCCTTTACCACTACCTCATCGAGGAAATGCTCAAAGTTGGTCTGCTCCTCTTTTAGACACATATTGTGCCACTCGGCATCGAAATAGGTGTTGCGTCCAATGTACTTCACCTCGTGGTCTACGTAGCAGTCCTCATACTCAGGGTGCTGCGCCAGAATGATATACCGGGCCGGCTCGGCAGGGATGGTGAACTTATACGTAGCATCCACCTTCATTCGGTCGCCATTGTTTCGCCACGTGCGCAGTGTGTCTATCACCACGCTGTCGGCAGTCATCAGTGTAATCTTTGCGTCGAGCACGCCTTGCAGGGTGAGCGAGTTGCGTACGTGTCCCCACAGCGAGATGGTGCGTCCCTTCTTGGGCTTCGGGTTGGCCTTGGCCTTCATAGCCGTTTCTACCTCTGTTGTCTCTGTCGGTTCAAACCCTTTGACAGCTCCTGTGCCCAGCACCAATGCTGCAAGCACCGCAATAAACTTAATCTTTGTCATGCTCGTATATGTTTCAGTTGTTATTTTCTGCCCTTAATACGAACATGGTTAAGATTTGTTACAGATGGTGAAAGAAAAAACGGTTGGCTACTTCCTCTTCGGCTGCTTATGCAGCTTGTAGCTCACCTTCAGCATCACGTAGCGCGGTATACTGTTGGTCCATACCTCGGTGCGGCCTTGTCCGTTCACGCTGTAATTGATGGTGCTGAGGTTGCCCAAGATGTCGAAGCCGTCGAGGGTGAAGAGCAGTTTGCCCTTCATGGCACTCTTCGTCAGGCGCGCGTTCCACACCAATTCACTCGTGTTCATATTAGCATCGGCATAGCCACGGCGAGTATACATCGTGATGTCGGTGCTCAGCTGCATCTTGTAAGGGAGGTTCACCAAGCCCGTCAAGCCGTAGTTAAAGTTATAGGCATTGATTTCGTTGAAGTCGGCCCTCTCCGATGTGGCATGAGTGGTGCTTGCCCTTACCTTGGCCCCTATGCGGTGTTCACCCATGCGATAGTTGAGCGTCAAGGTCTCGCGTGCCCATAAGTTGTGCACGATACGCTTGGTGGCTACCTCGGCGCCGTTGATGCCTACGAGGTCGGCATTGTCCGAGTAGTCTATCTGCATATTACTCTGTAGTGTCAGCTTGCGCTGGCGGTCGAGCGGCAGGGTGTAGTTACCTGCGAAAGCCAGCTTCCAGTTGCCGTTCACATTGTCGGGAGTGGTGGTGCGCACGCCTGTGCTCTTGTCGTAGATATAGCCCATTGCCACGGCATTGCGAACGTATGTATATTCCAGTGAGGTGTTGAGCATCTTGCCCGTGCCGCTGAGCCACTGGTCGGCCTGATAGCTGAGTCGAGCGTGATGTGTATGCGTATTCTTCAGATTGGGGTTTCCTTTGCGGATATTCAGCGGGTCGGAGTCGAATGTGTGGTCAAGCAGGTTCATCAGTGAAGGGGCAGTGGGATGCATACCATATTCGAAGCGAACTTTATGCTTCATGCTGTCCAATGAGAGCTGGGCGTGCATACTGGGGTTGAACATCACCTCATTCCGAGTGAGGTTTACCGACTGGCTGCCTCCATAGTCCAGACTGCGCGACTGGATGTTGACACGAGGATAGAAAGCCACCTGATCGGTTCTACTCTGGTTGCCAATCCGCTTGGTCCTGCTCCATCGCACTTGCAGCCTGGCAGTATGTATCGTACTCCGTTCGGTGGAGATATAGCTGTTGTCGGTGTCAAGCACACTCATCATAGCATCCTGCATGGAGGGCAATGTACCTAACGGATAGTCTTCGATGGAGGTCCACTCCTCCAGCTGGTCGAGACGATAAAGGTGGTTGGTGGTAGTGGTCGTCTGATGGCTGACCATATACCTGGGGTTGATGAACCACATGCCCTCTTGTTCCGATTCGTAGAATTGTATTCTATGGAAGTAGTTGACCTCACCGTTAAAGTTGTATCCCTTATAGGGCATATCGAAGTAGCGGTCGCGCACATCTGATGTCGCAGTAGGATATTCAAGGATGTACTTATCGAACTGGCGATTCTTTCTGTCATTGTAAGAGGCGGTAGCTGAGATGCTCACAGCATCATCCGTATGTGGAATCTCGAAATGAAAGAAGCCTTGTAGCTGGCCGTTGAAGTTGCTTCCCGTGTTCTTCTGCGCCTGACTCAAGCGATTGACAAAGGGGCGCATAGGCTGGACCTCACCATTCAGCAGGCTGTCAAGGAGCTCTGGACTCTGCAGATAGTTGTCCAGAAATGCCGCATTGGCATTATTATACAAACCATTGGATTGGCTATAATTGACACTTGGTGATACATAGCTGTCAATGTAACTGTTGTATCTGTTGTCACTACCAGAGAACTGCCACTTGTGCCATGTGCTGATACTGAAGTTCTCGTTGTCTTGGCTGTTGCGTCCATAGCCGTAGACATCGCCATCGGGAAGGAACGTGGTGGAGGATGAGGTGCGACGGATGTCCTTGTCGGTATGTGTGACGAATACGTTGCCTTGCAGTTTGTAGGAGTTCTTCTGACCGTTTACCACATAATCGAGTCCGCCTGTCTGGCTCTCCATCAGTCCGCCCGAAAGGTCAGAGGGTTGCCAGTTGCCGTTCTGTCCAGGTTTGCGGTTGTCGTTCAGGTTGTTCAGGTTGGCAAAGGCACTCACGCGTGAGAGGTCGCTGAAGCGCAACGCAAAGGCGCGGCCTGCATAGCGTTCCTTGGTACCTCCACCAAGCTCGGTGTTGGCCAGCCAGCCCACATTGTATTCGCGCTTGAGCTTCACGTCCATTACGTAGGTTCCTTCATCGACCTTATAGCCCAGCCGCCTGCTTTCTTCGCTTTCTTTTTCATATACGTTCAGGCTCTTCACCGTGTAGGCCGGCAGGTTCTGTAACATTATCTCTTGCTTCCCGTTGAAGAACTCCTCTCCATTGAGCAGGAGACTCTCCACGAAGCGCCCGTTCACATAGATCTGTCCGTCCTCATTGATTTCGGCTCCGGGCAGCTGCTCTATAAGCGCGTCCAGCATAGAGCCTTCGGCAATCTGGAAGGCCGTGGCATCGTAGACGAGGGTATCGCCCTTGTGGTAGAACTGCACTTTGGAGGTGACTATCTCCACCTCGTCCAGCGTAATGCCTTTCTCGGCCATAGTCAGTCGGCGCATAGGTACATTGCCAATCTCAATAGTACGCTCGCGCTTGCGCAATGCCAGTGTCAGATTTTTGTATGTGGTCTCGTAGTCGGGATGTGACAGACGGAGGATATACTCTTTTTGGGTGCCATCAAGGATGAACTGAAAGAAGTCCATCGTAGGGTGGATTGTATCTGTTTGGACTACCGTACTATCTGTCTGCATCAGTTCGACTACTGTTCCTTTGATGCGTTCAAAAGTGAAGGAGTTAATGGAACGTCCGTAGACCATCCAACCATTGCGAATGTCAGCGTAACTTGATAGCGCCAATACTCCCAGAATTAGCGTGTAGAGTGTTCTTTTCATAAGTGTTTTTATTTATGGTTTGCATTCGTTAGACGTAACTCATCACCTGAAAAGTTGCAGCGAGCAAAAAAGTTCCCCATAGCGCTGGTACAAGCATCAAAACCGCGCTATGGGGAACTTTGCTCGCACAACGATTTCTGCGGCAAAGGAACACAAATCGGTGCAGGGTGGCAAATTATTGCTGTGACAAATGCGTGACAGGGTTGTGACAAATGCGTGACAAGGCGTAGCCTCATCCATTCTCCCCGAATATCACTTCGTAGAGGTCGGCAGGAAGCTTCTTACGGATACGCTCCTTGCGCTTGCGGATAGCCGAGGGAGTGGTGTGCCCGATATAGGCAATGACATTGTTGCCATAGCCGAGGTAGGTGCAGAAGCAGCACACGAGTTCCTGGGCATTGAGGTCGAGCCCCTCGTGCAATGTGCTGCAAGCATCGTTGAAGGATTTGAGCAGTGCACTCTCTACATCGCGTGTGGCCTCGTAGGCCATCTCGAGGAGCTCCTTTTCCTTCAGCTTCATCATATTGAGATCAGCAAAACTGTCTGTTTGCTCAAAGGTACGACGCCCGTCTTCAAGGCTGCGACGCAGGATGAGCGTTTCGGGCAGGGAGAATCCTCCAGTGTACTTCTCCTTTACTGCAACTTCCGAGGGGTCATAACCAAGAGGCGGCATTTGCGGCTCTTCGCGGATGATACGCTTGCGGCGATGACGGTCGGAAAAGATGTACACAGCAACCCCGATGGCAACGAGGATAAGGGTTATAATAAAGGTAGGCCAATGGAAATGGAACTCACTGAACCACGAAGACTTTTTATCTTTCGGGCGGATAGAGACTTTGATGTCGCCGTTCTCTTCCGGGTCATCGAAAGAGACGACATATCTCTGGAATCGATCCTCGAAATTGTCCATCGGTATGGGGTCAAGGCCCTTGGTCAAAATAGATTTTGTGTGAAGTTTCATATATCTGCTAGCCGAGTCGTTCATCTCCCACCTATTGTAGATATTATACAGGATATAGCCAGCTATGTAATCAACTGTACCATACTTGCCGTGGGGTAGTGCGAGTGCTTTGTTGACGTAGTATACGGCTGAGTCCCGGGAACCGGAATGCCAGAGGTCATCAGCCTTGTAAACAAGGAAGATGGGGTAGTCGGGGTGATTCTCTATATCAAAGCTGTTGGCGAGTTGGTTGAGATATTGCAGCGATTGTTTATAATTGTGTGTCTTGTATGTGGATATCCAACGCAAGTTTTTCAGCGCATTGACTACCAATGTATCACTGGACTCGTCGTTCTGCACCACTCGGGTGTAGTGATAGGCGGCCTTGTCATACAGCTGCTTGCTTCGCGCTTTCCGATCTCTCTCTTCCGATCTTATTCCCTCCCACCTGCATTCTCTTGCTATGAGATACTCCTCGATGGGAGTGAGCGTTTCAGTACGGTTACACGAGACGAAGCCGAGAGCTGCGATGGTTATCAGTAGAGTATAGACAAATGTTTTCATTGCGTTGGATATGTTTTTAGTGTAGCAAAGGTAATACTTTTCTGACACTCATGCGCTACATAGCGTGTGACAAATGCGTGACAAAGGTGTGACCAAAGTGTGACAAATGCGCGACAGGGCCTTTTGGGGCACTTTTGCCGAGTAAAGAAGTTTTATTTATGGCCTGGCAAGGTGCAGCGGAGCTGCGGTTGATGGATGAGGGTTGAGGGATGAGAGTCCCCACGGCTTCATTTCCTATATGGCGAAAGTTCATAAATCGGTTGGCTTTGGCATAACGCAGCAAAGTACTGCCAACTTTCTCTGCGAGAAAACTCCACCGAAAACTCCGTAAAATCACCAAACATTTGTCCGAAAACGAAGATTGTCTTATACTGCTATAGGTAGACACATTTAATAACCATTAAAGATGTGTAAACAGTATGAGAGAAAAACGAGAACATTACAGTGAAGAAGAATGTCTTTCCATTCTTCGGGATTATTATTCCTCGGGAATGAGTAAGTA
>JAGAQY010000056.1 GCA_017622495.1 Bacteroidaceae bacterium
AAAATACGCAAGGGCTTCTTGCTACAGCTGAGGGTATGACCTATACAGACATCAAAGGCACCGACATTGACGGTAAGCCCTTAGCGCTATCGGACTTTGTCGGCAAAGGCAACTACGTGTTGGTTGACTTTTGGGCATCATGGTGCGGTCCCTGCCGTGGTGAGATTCCCAACTTGCGCAAACTTTACGAGAAGTACAACGGTAAAGGCCTCACCATCCTTGGCATCTATGTATGGGACAATATAGAGAATATGAAAACCGCTGTCAAGGAGGAACAAATTACTTGGCCGCAACTCTTCGATTCTGAGGGAACTGCTACAGACATCTATGGCGTAAGCGGCACTGGCATTCCCCATCTTATCCTCTTCGGCCCCGACGGCACAATCCTTGAACGTGATATTGAACGTGGCCAAAACAAGCTCCGCGGCGAGAATATGATAAAGACCGTGGATGAGTATTTGGAGGCTGAGAAAGAATAATTCGCTTTGGATAAAATAAGTATTTTGCAAAAAATGCAAATTGCAAATTAAGACAGCATAGAATATGCGCTTTTTTATACAATAGACACTTTCCTATTGATAAAAACAGTACCTTTGCGAGTGGAGAAAACAATATAACACTATGCCGGACAACAACATCGCAAAATCCAATATCCCTGCATCAGGACATTTGTTTGCAGAGATTCGTCAAATACTCATCGGCGCACGCCAGACAGCATATAAGGCAGTTAACTTTGCCATGGTTACGGCCTATTGGAATATCGGCCGACTGATAGTAGAGGATGAGCAGCAAGGTAGCACCCGTGCTGAGTATGGTAAGGCCGTACTGGCCGACCTTTCTGTGCGCTTGACCGAGGAGTTTGGGAAGGGATTCGATGAGCGAGAACTGCGCCGAATCCGCCAATTCTATCTCGCGTTCCCAAAATGGGACGCACTGCGTCCCGAATTGTCGTGGACGCATTACCGTCTCTTGATACGTGTACAAGACGAGGCTGCTCGCCAATGGTATATGAACGAAGCTGTAGAGCAGACGTGGAGTTCACGCCAGCTTGACCGTCAGATTTCAGTCTTATATTACGAGCGTCTATTGGCCAGTAAGGACACTCGTCCTGTGCGAGAAGAAGCAGCCCAGAACCTTTCCCTGATAACACCACAAGAGTTTATCCACGACCCATACGTGCTGGAGTTCCTTAACCTCAAGGACTATCCCGCTTTACGGGAAACAGATATCGAGAAGACATTGATCAGCAATCTGCAGGAATTTCTGTTAGAACTGGGCAAGGGCTTCTGTTTTGTTGCCCGGCAGAAACGGATGCGCTACGAGGAGGAAGATTTCTACGTCGACCTGGTATTCTACCATTCCATACTGAAATGTCATGTACTGATAGACCTTAAGTTGGGTAAGCTCTCCCATCAAGATGTGGGGCAGATGGATAGTTACATCCGTATGTTTGACGATTTGTACAAACACCCCGACGACAATCCCACTTTGGGCCTGATACTTTGTTCTGACAAGAACGAGGCTGTGGTGAAGTATTCAGTCTTGGCCGAGCATCGGCAGATATTTGCATCTAAATACTTGCTCGAACTCCCTGCACCCGAGATACTGCAGCGCGAGATTATGCGCGAGCGTAAGCAATTGGAAGGATAAAAACGAAAAATAGACACAATGAAACCAACCAAACTTTCAATTTTGAATTTTCAATTTTCAATTTCTTTCGCCCTTACCGCAGCGGTGCTGCTGGGGGCGTGTACGAGAGAGGACAAAGTGATTGAATTTCCGTTGGTAGGCGCGTCCAACACTACCAGTATCGTCTTTGAGAAGGTGGAGCTCACCGATACGGCCACGATGCTCACCGTGCGTGGGTTCAGCCGTCCGAACAATTGGATTAAAGTGTCTTCATACACTCATCTTGTTGCTCAAGGTATAGAGTACAGATTGCTCGGGAGCAAGGATGTGGAGATAGATGAGGAACTCTATATGCCCGAGGATGGTGACTCATGCTTCACGCTACTGTTCGAGCCTCTGCCTAAAGGATGCACATCGTTTGACTATATCGAGAGCGATGCTGAGAACGACTGGAGGATATATGACATTGACCTGACAGGGAAGCGCGATGCCAACAAGCCCGAGGGATTGCCTCGAGAGTTACTGCGTGCACCAAAAGCCACGGATGAGATGCCCCAGTATGCCTATGAGTTTGGCGATGTCACCATCAATGTGCATCTGCTGGGACATAGCGAGAGAATGGCATGCGAGATGGTTCTTCCCATAAATTCATTATTTGAGAGACAAAAGAGTGTGGATGTGAAAATCGACCCCAAGACAGGAAAAGGAACAGCCACCTTTTATCTATGTGGCACAGGAACTGTCTTTCCCGTGGTGAATGGTCGTGGGCATGAGAATTTCCTTGTGGCACCGGGCGACAGCATAGACCTGTATGTGAATCTGGCTTGCGTCAATCGGAATCTGAGATATAACTATTTCAACAAGATGGAAATGCCCGCAATAAAGGGATGTTGGACAAAGGGTAGTCGCTATGATGCACTGAACAACATGCCAGCCGCATCTCTAGACTTTCTGGATACAGTGGACATAGGAAAGCGCCTTCGCTATGACATGACTGCCGATGAATACACCGAGCATGTAATACGTCAGTATAAGGAGGAATGCGCCCTCATCGATGCGCAACCCTTCCATGCGTGGTATAAAGAAAAAGTAAAGGCCAGCTATGCGGCTCCGGGGCTCTTGATGTATCTGCATCAAGACGTTCGTCCTTGGTTAAAGAACGATGAGAACAGTAGTTTCGACATCAGCAAAGAGCCCATCCTTCCCCGACACTTCAGAAAGACGATGGAACATCTTGATACAAGCAATCCTTATTTTTTGCTTAGCGAGCACGGCAACACACTTGTAAAGATTGCGCAAAAATGGGAAGTTGTTAGAGAAGACAAACTCTTGCACGAACTGGCCTTTGCCAGCAATGCAGTCCATGAGGCCTTTAGAGGCTATCTTAACGACAGCACCAGACAGCTATTGCGCCAATTGAGCAATCCCTTCTATGCCGAGATGTGTGAGGACATATGCAACCGAACAAGAGAGGCTATAGCAACAAGCAGCCATAATCTGGAGCGGATAGAAGACATCGCCCCCGAAGCTCTAATGCAAGCCTTGATAGCACCACACAAGGGCAAGGTGGTGCTGATAGACTTCTGGGCAACGTGGTGTGGTCCCTGCCGATATCTCATCAACGAGATAGAGCCTTACAAGACTGGCGAACTTGCCAATGATGATCTCGTATGGATATACATTACCGATAGCAGCTCACCCTCGGATGTATATGCCGAGATGATTCCCAACATCAAAGGCCTACACTACCGCATAAACAATGCACAATGGGATTATCTGACCGACAAGAAGTTTGAGATTGACGGAATACCCTCGTATGTGCTTGTCGACAGGGATGGCAACTACGCCTTGCGCAACGATTTGCGTGACCACAGCAAGATGGTGAGTACGCTGAAGGAGGAGCTGAAGAAGTAGCAGTAATGTTATTCATGAATAAAATTCGTGTAACAACATAAACAACCAATACAATGAAACCAACCAGACTATTCCTCTTCCTTGCCGTGGCAATGCTGCTGGGGGCGTGCGGTAACAAGGCTGAAAATGTTGCCGATGCGACCACCTATGAAGTTAAAGGTTCCGTAAAGAATATGCAGGACGGCACCATCTTGATGCTTTTCTCATACAATGATGGTGGCGGAAGCATGATTGCTATGGATACGGTACAGGCTGGTAGTTTCTATTTCAAGGTATCTCCCGAAACCGACAATACAGAAAGATATATGATTGCAGGGGTTAGAAATCCTGATTTTTCTCCATTGGGGTTATACTTCTGGGCTGCAGCAGGCGACTGTGTACGTATCACAGGTGACAACAACTTGATATTTACATGGGAAGTCAATGCTCCTGCTCCCGAGAATGCTACATTGAGTAAGTACATCAAGCGGTCACGGGACTTATGGAATCGCCGTCAGGAAATCCTGATAGAGCGCAACCAACTACCCCACAAGGTGGAGCACGACCAACTTGCGTCACAGGCACAACGACTCAGCGAGGAGGAAGATTCTCTGATGATTCTCACCGCAGCCAATGACCTGCGTATCATGCGGAAAAGCAAAGTTGATGCCATCTGGCTGGAGATGTTTTGCAACAATGCCATCATATCAAGCAAGCTCAAGGCCTTCCCATACGCAGAGGAACTACGCCAACTATATGAGGGGCTTACCGCCGAGCAACGCAATCATCGATTTGCCAAGGAGGCCTGTACCGCACTGTTCACACGGCAACATGTAGCAAAAGGGAAAGCCATTGACGGCGAGTTGTGGGATCTTGACGGGAACAAACACTCTCTTGCCGAACTGCAAGGCACGTTTGTCCTGTTGGACTTTTGGGGAAAGGGATGCGCTCCTTGCATGAAAGCCCTCCCCGAATTGGCCATATTGGCAGAGATGTACAACGATAAGTTGAGCATAGTAAGCATAAGCACTGACACGGATGACGTGTGGCGCGAAGCCTCGAAGCAGCATCCTATGACATGGTACAACTGGTGCGACGGTAATGGTTCAGACAGTATGTTCGCCCGTTACGGGAAAGGTAGCATCCCGCTCTTCGTGCTGATATCTCCCGAGGGCTATATCCTTGATACATGGAGAGGATATGGACAAGGGAGCCTCACAAATAGATTAAAAGGCATAATAGAATAAAGAACAACAAATAACCCAATACAATGAAACCAACCAAACTATTCCTCTTCCTTGCCGTGGCGGTGCTGCTGGGGGCTTGTGCAGAAAAGACAAGGAAAATACATTGCCATATTGAGGGCACAGTGCCCGACTCTACCTATACGATGATGCTCCTTGCCCCATCGGGCAGTGACTTCCGTGTAGTGGATGCAGACAGTATCCCTGTGATAGGCGGCAAGTTTGTTTTTGACCTTTATGTGGATGAAGTAATGCCCTATCAACTCGTTTCAATGGAAGAGCACAATCTTGGCAGTATGTATCCTTGCGAGTTCTTTGCAGAGGAGGGAACGATAAATGCCACCTTCTACCATTATGAAAGAGATGCTAAGCCGCCTACCATGAAGTGTGACGCTTCTATCAATATGAAATTCAGGGAATATGACGCAGAGCTGAACCGCAGGCTTGCCCCGTTACTGCAAGAAATCGACTCCCTGATTAATATTGCGCAATGGGATTCTCCACGTATGGAGGAGCTGAACACGATGTTCCGTGCTACGATGAACAGATGTACCGAAGAATACATACGCAACGAACGTTCTATCGTAGGTCTGTATTTGCTGATGCGCCAAGCAATGTGGATGGGACATTCAGAAGCGGATGATTCTCTTTATATCTCATTGTACAATGAAATATACCAACCCCTCTTCCCCAACCATCCGCTGAGCAAGCAGATAGAGGAGTGGATTCAGAGCCTCGGTATCAAGGTGGGTAACCGCTACATCGACTTCACTGCTCCTGCCCTCGACGGCACGCTGCATACGCTGAGCAAGGAAATTGGCGGAAAGATAGCCCTCATCGACCTGTGGGCTTCGTGGTGTGGTTCTTGCCGACGCACATCAAAGAGCATGATTCCCCTCTACGAGAAATACAAGGAGCGTGGCTTCACGGTCGTAGGCGTGGCTCGCGAAAGCAAGCGTGAGGATATGGAGCGTGCCCTTGCACGCGATGGTTACCCATGGCTCAACCTGCTTGAACTGCAAGATGAACATAAGATTTGGGAGAAATATGGCGTTAGCCGAGCCGGTGGCATCACCGTACTTGTAGACCGCGACGGAACCATCCTTGCAGTATCGCCTACAGCCGAAGAGGTGGAGCGGATATTGCAAGAGAAATTGTAATTCATGATAAATGCCTTTGGCCCCTGCGGGCGTCGAACTCGTTTCGTGGCCAATTCGTAGGCATTTGTGTTCACCTTCTTTTTCAACATGAATTCCCGTGAATTGCCTATAAATTATCCATAAATAGGATTATTGTATCCCCTACTGCCACCCTATGCAATTACATTTTGCCGGGTGGCAGTTTTTTATCGTCCTCTATTTACAGTTGTATAGTGGCGCAACACCTATTTCGATGCCGAGTGGCACAATATGTGTCTAAAAGAGGAGCAGGCCAACTTTGAGCATTTCCTCGATGAGGTAGTGGTAAAGGCCACACAAGTAAAAATCGTATATAGAGGCGACACGGTGGCATTCAATGCCAATCCTTGTCTTCTGCCGCCGAAGTGATTTCGCCAGCAGGAGTTTTCTTTGGCTCAGGCTAAAAGCTCTCCTCAATAATCTCGGTGAGCACATCCTTGATATCGAGTCCTGCGGCGCGCACCTGCTGGGGGATAAAGCTGGTAGCCGTCATGCCCGGTGTGGTATTTATCTCCAGCAGGTTGAGTTTGTTGCCCTCGGTGATGATGTAGTCGATGCGGATGATACCGTGGCATCGCAGGATGTCGTAGAGCAGCGAGGTGAGCGTACGCACGCGCTCGGCAATGCTCTCGTCGATGCGGGCGGGAGTGATTTCTTCCACCTGGCCGTTGTACTTGGCGTCGTAGTCAAAGAACTCGTTCTTCGCCACCACCTCGGTGATGGGGAACACGACGCTCTTAGCACGTGTCTTGTAGCATCCGCAGGTAATCTCGGTGCCCTGCATGAAGGCCTCTATCATCACCTCGTCGGCCTCACCGAAGGCGGCCTCTACGGCTGGGAGGAGCTCCTCGGGAGCCTTCACCTTGGTGGTGGCGCAGCTGGAGCCTCCGCAGGTAGGCTTCACGAAGCAGGGAAGCCCTACTGCTTTCACCACATCGTCCACGGTGATGACATCCTGACGGCGCAGGGTGAGCGATTCGGCTACACGCACACCAAGGCTTCGCAGGTATTGGTTGAGCACAAACTTGTTGAACGTCATGGCCGAGATGAGAGGTGGACAGGTGGAGTAGGGCATGCGTATGAGTTCAAAATAACTCCCGAGAAGTCCGTTCTCGCCTGGGGTGCCGTGTATGGTTATATAGGCGTAGTCGAAGGTGATGTGCTGGTCGTCGAGCATGAAACTGAAGTCGTTGCGGTCTATAGGCGCAGCGCCTCCCGAAGGCAGTTGCACGTGCCAGTCGGTGCCACGTATGATGACGGTGTAAGTGGTGTAGCGTTCCTTGTCAAGAAACGAGTCGATACCTGCTGCACTGCGCAGCGATACTTCATATTCGCCAGAGTCGCCTCCGGCAACAATGGCTATAGTGCGTTTGGTAGTTGTCATATCTCTTGGTTGTAGTTGCCTTCCGACTTGTTGTCTTCGGGCTTATGGTCTGTTATAGGTGTGATTTCTGCTGTGGTCGTTTCTGCAGGGGAGTTGCCTACGGGGACAGCGGCAGCAGTAGGTATAGTCTCTGGGATATATTCCTTGGGATTCTTTCCATACTTGTTTGCTTCGGCATGGCTATCTGTACACATCCATACGAGGAGCAGTATGCCATAGGCAAAGTAGATGATGTAAGGGATGGCAAGCTTGCCCAGGAAGCCGATAACCATGCGTAGGGCATCAGCGGCTTCTATGGCTTCGATGTTGGGGATGTCTACAGCCACGAGCACGATTTCAACGATGATCCATATGAAAAACACGAAACCTGCGATGAGATAGCCACCGTACCACCAGCCACTGTGGCCAGTGTCGTGGAGTCGGCGCACAGATACCGAGAAGGATACCAACCAACTGAGGACGTTCCAGGCGAATAGGGAGAAGCCTATTACGGAGGGCACTACGGGGAGGTTGGCGGTAATGTTGCTGGTGACAGCTATTGCTATGCTGACGATGAAGCTAAAAAGCTGCCAGTACCAAAATTCTGAGCGACGAGAGCGTCCTGTGAAGGTGACAGCCTTGCTGAAACAATTCTTTACAGCTTCGGAAAAACTCATTGTAGTCGTTGTCATAAGCTTTAAGTTTTAATTAACGTATATAAATCATTGCAAAAATAATCATTTCTTTTGTATCGGCCAATAGCATGTACTGTTTTGTGTGCAGTGTCGTTTATTGTAACGGCTCTTCATGTCGGGGCCAATTGATGAGATATATCTGCTCGGTGGCGCGAGTGAAGGCGGTGTATAGCCAGCGGTAATAGTCTATGGTCGAGGCCTCGGGCGGCAGATAGCCTTGGTCGAGGTAGATGCAACTCCACTGTCCGCCCTGTGCTTTGTGGCAGGTGACTGCATAGGCATACTTTATTTGTAGGGCATTGAAGTGTGGGTCGAAGCGCAACTGTTGATAGCGATCCTTCTTTAGGGGTAGGTCTGCATAGTCTTCCATCACGGCAGTGAATAGTCGCTCCGACTCATCGCGCGTGAGTGAGGGAGCTTCCGAGTGCAATGTGTCAAGCAGTACGGTGGTCTCCATCTCGTAATCGTCGTAGTCGGGAAAACGCAGTACTACATCGGCGAAGCGGAAACCGTAAAGCTCCCGAGTACGGCGCACACGGCGTACTACGGCGATGTCGCCATTGGCGATGAAGGAGAGTGGGAGCGTGGGCAGCGGAGTTTGTGGTGTCTTGCTCTTGGCATTCTTGATGAGTGCTTGCAGTTCGCGCTCTACCCAGTAGTAGTTGTTCTTGACCACCATGATGCGGTCGCCCGAGGTGAGTTCCTCCTCGCGGTAGAGGATGCGTGAGCGGATACCCTGATTGTATATGTTGGCACGCTTGTTTGAACGGCATATAATCATACAATCATCGTCGCCCCAGCGCGAATAGGTACTCTCGAGAGACTCTATGAGTTCGCCACCACTGACGTGGGTTACATCGGGGAACTGGGAATCGATAATGAGGGGCATGTCGTTGGTTGACGCGAATCTTGTGGAATATGCGTCCTCGTTGATTTGCTTTTCCATCAGTTTGCATCGAATTCGAGTGGCATTGTAAAGGATCCCCGACTCGGAGAGCTGGCGCATTACCTTCGTAAGAGTGGTCTCAAATATCTCGAGGCCATACGATGCCAGGAGCGAAGGCGAAAGGGCCGGACTCTCCTCCTCGCCTACAGGTGGTAGCTGAGCCGTATCGCCCATGAGGATGAGGCGACATCCTTCGCCGGAGTATACATATTGGATGAGGTCGTCGAGTAGGCGCCCCGAACCAAATACCGCCGAGGACAACCCTTCATTGGGGATCATCGAAGCCTCGTCGACGATAAACAGAGTATGCTTGGATAAATTGACGTTGAGCGAGAAGGAACTGTCGTCTGTGATGGATTTCTGTCTGTATATTTGTTTGTGGATGGTGTAGGCAGGGTGTTCGGCATAGGCCGAGAATACCTTGGCGGCACGTCCTGTGGGTGCCATTAGCACTACGGATTGCTTGAGCTCGGTGAGTGTCTTTACCAATGCTCCCACAAGTGTTGTCTTGCCGGTACCGGCATAGCCGCGCAGTAAGAGGAGCTCCATACCACGTTGCGACACGAGGAAGTCACTCATCATGGCTATGGCTTCGGATTGCTCACCCGTAGGGTCAAAACCAAAGTTTTTATGTATTTTTTCGACTAGAAAACTATTTATCATCTCCTTTGGAAGAAAAAAATGGGTTATTTATAGTATTTTCAAACTATTTGTTTTACTTTTGCAGCACGAAATTAATCAAATAAATCATATAAACATGAAAAAATTAGTAAATATCGTATTGGTATTGTGTGTATGCGCCCTCGCATACGTCTGCGTAGGCAGCATCATGGGCTCTATCAACTTCGGTAAAGAGCGTGAAGCAAGAGAGAAGGTAATCATTGCACGATTGATTGACATCCGCACAGCACAGGTTGCTTTCCGTGACCAGAACAACGGTCAGTATACGGGTGACTTCGATGAGTTGATCGATTTCGTTAAGAACGATAGTCTTCCTTTCGTGAAAAAGGTGGGTGAACTTACCGACAAGCAACTTGAGGATGGTTGGACCGAATCTAAGGCTATGAAGCTCATTGATGACGCTAGAAAGGCTAAACGCCCTGCCGATGCCAAGAAAAAATGGCAAGAGGCTGAGAATGCCGGTTTCGTAAAGTTGGGCAAGGGTGGCGAAGTTGAGGAGTATATCTTCAGCCGTGACACCATGTGGGTACTTGCTCTCGATACATTGTATCCCAAAGGCTTCAATGCAGACTCGCTCCGCTATGTGCCTTTCGGTAATGGCGCGCAGTTTGAACTTCGCACAGGGTGCGACTCAAGCAGTAAGTCAGGTAATAAGCTCTACCTCTTCGAGGCTAAGACTCCGTACCGTACCTATCTTGAGGGTATCAACAAGGATGAACTCAACAACCTTATTGACTTGCAGCAGGAACTTGGCCGTTATGCAGGTTTGAAGGTCGGTGATGCTGAGGTTGGTAACAACAACGCCGGTAACTGGGAGTAATCGTTACAAAACCATTTTGGTATTGTGATTGATTTTAACCAAACCAAACAATATACATTATCCATCCGTCTGAGCACGGATGGATTTTGTTTTGCTGTCCATGATCCACAGGCCGACAGCAGCTATGCATATCTGCCTTTTGCTATAGACCCTATGAAGTCGTTGGTTGCTAATCTGAAGTCGGCCCTCAAGGAGGTCGATATGTTGAGGCATACCTATGCTAAGGTCAAGGTGCTCGTGGCAGAGGCTTCCTATACCTTTGTCCCTAAGGAGTATTATGACCATTCTTGTGCAAGAGACTTTTATCTGCAAAACTTCCCGCAATCGGCTTCCAATATTGAGGTGTTGCACAACTATGTGGGCGATGATCAGGCGGTGGTGCTTTTCGGTTTGGATCATCTGTTGTATCAATGCATCATCGATCGCTTCCCCAAGGCAGAAGTATTTGTCCCTGTAACTCCATTGGCCAATCTGGGCCTTGAGAAGAGTGTTGTAGGCACTAAACGCTATTGTTTGGTACATCTATGCAGGCAGTATGCTGATCTGCTGTGCTTTGCCGATGGTGAAATCCTCTTTGCAAACACCTTCTATGGCCGCGATGTAGCCGATATACAATACTTTCTGCTCAATACTTGGCAGACCTTGGGATTGTCTCAAAAGGACGATACCTTGCATGTGGCAGGTCAGTCGCGCAATGTCAAAGTGTTGGTCAGGGAACTGGGCCTATTCATCAAAACTATTCATACCATACATCCCGCTGAGGAGTTTCATTCTACCGAACTGGCTCGTATCGGCGAGATGCCTTTTGACCTTCAAGCCCTCATCGCATGCGAGTAATCAGTGGAAAATACAAACGTCGCACCTTTGAGGTGCCCCGTACCTTTAAGGCGCGTCCGACGACGGATTTTGCCAAGGAAAATCTCTTCAATGTGCTTGCCAACCTCGCCGATCTCGAAGAGTGTGGCAATGTGCTCGACCTCTTTGCAGGTACAGGCAGTATCAGTCTCGAATTTGTGTCGCGCGGTTGCGGACGTGTCATCTCTGTGGAGCGCGACCCTGCACATCATGCCTTTATATGTAGGGTAAAGGAACTGCTCAAGGAAGCAGGTTGGATACCTTTGCGTGCTGATGTGTTCCGTTATATAGAGAAGTGTCACGATACGTTCGACCTGATTTTTGCTGATCCACCTTATGCGCTGAATCGCTTAGCCGAATTGCCCGACCTCATCCTCTCTCGGGGTATGCTGGCTCCCGATGGCTTGTTGATCCTTGAGCATGGTAAGGACCACAATTTTGCCCAGCATCCTCATTTCGTGCAGGAGAGGGTGTATGGTAGTGTGCATTTCAGTTTCTTTGAGGTGCGTAGTGAGGATTCGGGAAAATAAGAAAAAGTTCGCCTCATCGTGGTGAACTTTTTCTTATTTCAGCATGTCCTTGTCAGGCTCTAAGGCTTAGTCTCTCCCTCAATATAATTCTCCATACGCATCTCCTTGCCGTCAAATACGGCATAGGTGCATAGGTCTACCCACTCGCCCAGGATGAGCAATCGTGCTTCACGTGTGAGCATGAGGTCGAGTTCGATGTGTCGATGTCCGTAGACGAAGTAGTTGATGTCATGGTGTGTCTTCAGATACTCCTTGGAGTAGAGGATGAGGGGCTCGTTTTGTTCACCCATGTAGCGCGGGGCACCCTCCTTCTCGTGCTTGAGGCGGCTATGCTTGGCCCATTCGAGGCCGAAGTCTATGCTCCAACGGGGGTGTATGCCTGCAAACATCCATTGCAGTATGGGGTTGTGGAACATGCTGCGCAGGAAGCGGAACTTACGGTCGGGATCTCCCAGGCCATCGCCATGGGCAAGGTAGAACATCTTACCTCCTATCTCAACCGTAAAGGGTTCGTAGTGCATGATTACGCCGCACTCCTCAATCAGATAGTTCTTGCACCAGATGTCGTGGTTGCCGATGAAGAAGTGCACCTCCACTCCTCGGTCGGTGAGCTCGCTCACCTTACCGAGAAATCGTGTGTAGCCCTTGGGCACCACGTCGCGGTACTCAAACCAGAAGTCAAACATGTCCCCCAGCATGTATATTGCCGTGGCCTTGTGCTTTATGGCGTCAAGGAAGTTTACCAGCCGCCTTTCGCGTGTACGCATCGAGGTGAGTGCGCGGCTGCCCAGGTGTGCATCGGAGATGAAGTAAACCATGATTGTTAATTCTGAATTCTCAATTCTATTGCGAGGGCTTATAGCGGCTTAGGCGCTTTGTTTTTAGAGTTCATAGCTGTTTTACATAAATCCCAATTCCAGTTTGGCCTCCTCGCTCATCATGTCCTTGTCCCATTCGGGCTCGAACACGAGGTTGATGGTGGCCGATGTGATGCCCGTTATACCCTCTACGCGCATACGCACATCCTCCATGATGAAGTCAGCCGCAGGGCAGTTGGGCGCGGTGAGTGTCATATCCACCTCGGCACGCCCGTCGTCCATCAGTTCGATGCGGTATATCAGTCCCAGGTCATATATGTTGACGGGTATCTCGGGATCGTATACTGTTTTCAGTGCTTCTATGATGCGTTCTTGCAACGCCAGTTTCTCATTTTCTGTCATCATAGGGGCAAAATTAGCAATAAATTGTCAATTGTCAATTGTGAATTGTCAATTAATTATAGTTTTCCTTCATCGGCATAGCTGTAGTAGCCTCCGTCGGTGAAGATAACGTGGTCGAGCAGGCCTATGTTCAGCAGGCGTGCGGCCTCCTGTACTTGGCGTGTGAGGCGGTCGTCGTGTGTGCTGGGGCGCAGGCTTCCCGACGGGTGGTTGTGGCAAAGGATGAGCGAGGTGGCCCGCTTGAGCAGGGCCTCTCGCAGGATGAGGCGCACGTCGACTACCGTTTCGGTGAGTCCGCCCATGCCGATGCGCACGGAGTCGATAATTCTTGACGACTGGTTGAGCAACAATACATGGCACTCCTCAACGGGCGCATCGCGCAGGGTTTGGTAGAAGTACTCGTACACCTGTGCTGCCGAGCGCACTTGCCTGCGCTCGGGCTGCTCTACGGCCCGTCGGCGGCCCAGTTCGCAGGCGGCGAGTATGGTTACCGCCTTGGCGGGGCCTATGCCCTTGAAGCGACACAATTCGTCTACACTGAGGCGTCCCACCTGGTCGATGCTGTTGTTATACGCCGCCAGCACCTTCTGCATGAGCCCTACGGCCGAATCCTCATCGTTGCCCGACCCTATAAGAATAGCAAGGAGCTCAGCGTTGGTCAACGCCTGAGCTCCTTTGCTTATCATCTTCTCGCGTGGACGGTCTTCTTCGGCCCAGCGATTGATTGTCAGTTTGTCCATTATTACATCTTCACACGACCTACGTATGAGCCATCACGAGTGTCAACCTCAACAAACTCACCTTCTGTGATGAAGAGGGGAACGCGGATCTCGGCGCCAGTCTCCAGTGTAGCGGGCTTGAGTGTGTTGGTAGCGGTGTCACCCTTGAGGCCGGGCTCGGTGTAGCTGATCTGGAGCACTACCTTGGTAGGAAGTTCGGCATAGAGCACAGTGTCGGTAGAAGCATCAGATACCACCTCAACGGTCATGCCCTCCTTGAGGAAAGCAACGCCTGTGATGAGTTCCTTGGCGATGGGAGCCTGGTCGAATGTCTCGTTGTTCATGAAGATGAAGTCCTCACCCTCCTGATAGAGATACTGGTAGGGACGACGTTCTACGCGTACATCCTCGAGCTTCTCACCGATGTTGAAGCGACGCTCCAGCACGTAGCCGTCAACCACGTCCTTGAGTGTAGTACGCATGAAGGTGTTACCCTTACCGGGCTTTACATGGAGGAAATCGATACAGAAGTACAGCTTTCCGTCCATACGGATGCAAGTACCTTTCTTGATGTCTTGTGCATTAATCATAACTTTGTCTCGTCTTTTATTTATACTTATTTATTACTTTTCTGCTGTTTTCCGGGTGCAAAATTACAAGAAAACGACAAAATGCCCAAATCTTTCGTATAAAAACAGCACATTTTTTGGTGATTTCAAAAAAAGTCCCTACTTTTGCAACCCGATTACGCAGCCTAACGACGAAAAGGGCGCTAAGACAAAGAAAAGAAAGAACAATAAAAATAGAACAGAGCAATGAAAAGAACATTTCAACCTTCTCTGAGAAAGAGAAAGAACAAACATGGTTTCCGTGAGAGAATGGCTACCGCTAATGGTCGTCGTGTATTGGCTGCCCGTCGTGCTAAGGGTCGCAAGAAATTGACAATTTCTGACGAGTTCAACGGTCTGAAGAAGTAAATTCTCTCCGCAGAACAGATTAAAATTATAAAAGAGGTGACAACGTCACCTCTTTTTTTGTAGCCTCTGGCTATCTCACGTTGAAGCCTAATACACGTTCGCCCTCGAGGAATCCCTCTACATGCTGCCCTATCTTTAAGGGACCTATTCCTACGGGTGTACCGGTGAAGATAAGGTCGCCCGTCTTGAGCATGAAGTACTGGCTCACGTAGCTCACCAGTTCGTCCACCCCGAAGAGCATGTCTACGGTATGTCCGTGCTGCACTGTATGTCCGTCTATGTCGAGGTGGAAGTGTATGTTCTGTATGTGTGCAAATCGCTCCACGGGTATGAAATCGCCCAATACAGCCGATCCGTCAAATCCTTTGCAGAGTTCCCAGGGCAGCCCTTCCTTACGAAACTGCTCCTGCATATCGCGTGCGGTGATGTCTACCCCTACGGTGACGGCATCATAGTACCGGTGGGCAAATCTGGGTGCTATGTTCTTGCCCAACTTGTTAATGCGTACCACCAGTTCTGCCTCGTAGTCAAAGCGTTCGGCAAAGTCGGGAATAAAGAAGGGCTTGCCACCTTTGAGGATGGCCGAGTCGGGCTTCATGAATATCACAGGACTTTTGGGCAGTGCCTCATCTCCGTTGAGTTCTTTGTGATGTTCGGCATAGTTCATGCCTACGCAGATAATTTTCATTGTATGCGGGTGATAAGTTTGTTATTGCAAAAGTAGTAAAAATCGGGGAATATCACTATCTTTGTCGTCACTTAAATGACGATTCACCGCATTATGGCAAAAGACAACGACTGGAAGAGCCGCCTACAGGTGGTATACTCTACCAATCCCGACTATAATTACGTCACCGACGACGAACCCGAAGTGGAGACCCTGCCCAAGCAGCAGCAGAAGTTGCGTGTCCAGATGGAAAAGAACCACCGTGGGGGTAAGACCGTAACTATCGTGCGTGGCTTCGTGGGTACCGACGAAGACCTCAAGATACTGGCCAAACTGCTCAAGACCCGCTGTGGCGTAGGCGGCTCGGCCAAGGGTGGTGAGATTATCATCCAGGGCGATTTCAAACCTAAGGTGGTGGAACTACTCCTCAAGGAAGGATATACGCAGACAAAGTGATGTGAGTCTTTTGGATGGTTGAACGATTAACGATTAACGATGAACGTTGAACGATAAAAATCTGTGATGCCCCGTAAAATCAGTGTCATCTGTGTTCGAAAAAAAACTAAAGGAATATGATTGAATATCTCAAAGGGGACCTCTCCGAACTCACCCCCACTACAGCTACTGTCGAGTGTCATGGTGTAGGCTATCTCGCCAATATCTCGCTCAATACCTATACAGCTATCCAAAACCGTCCGCAAGTTAAGCTATACGTCTATGAGGCTATCCGCGAAGATGCCTATGTCCTTTACGGCTTTGCCGACAAGCGCGAGCGCGAGCTCTTCCTTCAGCTCATCTCCGTGTCGGGCATAGGTGGCAATACCGCCCGTACCATCCTTTCGGCCCTTAACCCCAATGAATTGTGCGATGTCATTGCTTCGGGCAACGACAAGCTGCTCAAGATGGTCAAAGGCATTGGTGGCAAGACCGCCCAGCGCATCATCATCGAGCTGAAGGATAAAATAGCGACCATAGGTGGCGACACTTTGAACAGTGCTGCGGGATGCACTCTTTTCGTCGATACCACGAGTGAGGTGCTCGACAGCGCTGTAGCTGCCCTCACCATGCTGGGCTACACGGCATCCGCTTCGCAAAAGGTGGTCAAGGCCATCATCAAGGAGCAACCCGCTGTCACCGTGGAGGCCGCCATCAAGGAGGCCCTTCGACGCATGTAACGGCTTCATTGCCTTTATCAGTGATTTTCTTTGGCATCATACAATAATCGCCCCGTCACTCCGTTTTAATATAACGTATGCGTACGCGTTGACATGCTCGCGTGTACGATAACGTTAACGATAACGAAAACTCAGAGTGAGGCACGATATATATAGACATATCATCATACTGCTGCTGCTATTGGTGGCCCCCCTCTTATCCCCCCAAGGGGGGAAGGCCATGGCTGCTGCGACCAGTTACCTCCCCCTTGGGGGAGGACAGGTGGGGGCCGATACCATCCGCTACGCCGTTTCCAAAACCTCACCCACCAACGAGAAGGACCTGGAGCGCAAGCCGGCGGACCTGCGCAACCCCGAGAACCTCACTACGGAGACCACCTATGACGAGAAGACCCACACCTACATCGTGGGCAACAAGATAGGCGACTCGTACCTCTCGGTGCCTCTGCTGATGACGCCCGAGGAGTATGCCGAGTGGAGCATGAAGCGGTCGCTCGATGCCTACTTCCGCAACAAGAACCAGGAGGAGTTTGAGAAGGAGGGCAAGAAGGAGAAGTTCGACTTCACGGATATGAAGTTCGACCTCGGCCCCGCCGAGAAGATCTTCGGCCCCGGTGGCGTGCAGATCAAGACGCAGGGAACGGCCGAGCTCAAGTTTGGCTTCAACCAGAAGAGCATCGACAACCCCTCGCTGCCCATGCGCAGCCGCAACACCTTCGGCTTCGACTTCGACGAGAAGATCAATCTCAGTATCAACGGTAAGGTGGGCGACAAGGTGAACCTCAACATGAACTACAACACCGAGGCCACCTTCGACTTCGACTCCAAGAAGATGAAGCTCAAGTACGACGGTAAGGAGGACGAGATCATCAAGCTCCTCGAGGCGGGTAACGTAAGCTTCCCCACCAACTCATCGCTCATCTCGGGTGCCACTTCGCTCTTCGGTATCCGTGCCGACCTGCAGTTTGGTAAGCTCTCGCTGCAGACCGTGGTGTCGCAGAAGACCTCCGAGTCTACCTCCGTGAGCACCAAGGGCGGCAGCCAGCTCACCGAGTTTGAGGTCGACGTGGCCGACTACGACGAGAACCGCCACTTCTTCCTTGCCCACTACTTCCGCGACACCTACGATCGCAACATGGCCCAGCTGCCCACCATCATGTCGGGTGTGGTCATCACGCGTGTAGAGCTGTGGGTGACCAACAAGACCAGCAGCTACGACAGTCCGCGCAATGTCATCGCCTTCACCGACCTGGGCGAGCCCTCGCGCATCAGCAATCCCCTGTGGACCTCCACCGGCGAGCGCATGCCCAACAACACCGCCAACAGCCTCTACTACCAGATGGTGAACACCTACAGCGACATCCGCGACATCGACCGCGTGGGAGCCGTCCTGGGCGAAATGCTCTCGGGCAGCACCGACTATGAGAAGGTGGCCAATGCCCGCCTCCTGACTTCGAGCGAATATACCGTAAACAAGTCGCTCGGCTACGTGTCGCTGAAGTCGACCCTCAAGTCCGACGAGGTGCTGGCCGTAGCCTTCGAGTACACCTATGCCGGAAAAACCTACCAGGTGGGCGAGTTCTCCACCGACAAGAAGGAGGGCGACGATGCACTGTATGTGAAGCTGTTGAAGTCAAACAGTTCATCGCCCTCGAACGCCACATGGGACCTCATGATGAAGAACGTCTACTACCTCGGTGCCAACAGCATCAGTTCCAAGGACTTCAAGCTCATCATCGAATACGAGAGCGACAGCACCGGCACCAACCTCACCTACCTGCCCGAGGCCAACCTGAAGAGCAAGACCCTCCTGCAGATGATGAACCTCGACCGCCTCGATGCCAAGCAGAATGCCAACCCCAACGGCTTCTACGACTACGTGGAGGGCTACACCGTGCAGTCCTCTACGGGCCGCATCATCTTCCCCGTGGTAGAGCCCTTCGGTGCCCACCTGCGCAAGGCGATAGGCAACGATGCCGTGGCGGACAAGTACGTGTTTGAGGAGCTCTACGACTCCACCAAGACCATCGCCAAGCAGATAGCCGAGAAGAACAAGTTCCTCCTCACGGGCGAGCATGCCGGCTCGGGCGGCAATGTCATCCAGCTGGGCGCCTACAACGTGCCGCGCGGCTCGGTGAAGGTCACCGCAGGCGGCGTTACGCTCACCGAGAACAGCGACTACACCGTCGACTACACCATGGGTACGGTGACCATCATCAACCAGAGCATCCTCGATGCCGGCACCCCGGTGAACGTGTCGATGGAGAGCAACACCGTGTTCAACATGCAGCGCAAGACCATGCTCGGCATGAACTGGGCCTACGACTTCTCCAAGGACTTCCAGCTGGGCGGTACCCTCATGTACCTGAGCGAGAAGCCCCTCACCAGCAAGGTGTCGATGGGCGACGAACCCTTGAAGAACACTCTGTGGGGACTCAATATGGCGTGGAAGCGCGAGAGCCAGTGGCTCACCAACATGCTCGACCTGCTGCCGGGGCTCAACGTGACGCAACCCTCGAGCATCAACTTCACCGCCGAGTTTGCCCAGCTCATCGCGGGCGTCTCCAAGCAGGTGCAGGGCAGCGCCTCCTATATCGACGACTTCGAGAGCAGCGAGAGCGGCATCGACATCAAGTCGCCCAGCGCCTGGATGCTCTCGGGCATACCCTCGTCGCAACCCTATGCCAACCTCACCGACGATATACGCACGGGCATGAACCGCGCCCTGCTCAACTGGTACACCATCGACCCGCTCTTCACGCGCCGCAACTCATCGCTCACGCCGGCCCATATCAAGAGTGACCTCGACCAGCTGTCAAACCACTACGTGCGTGAGGTCTATGAGCGCGAGCTCTACCCCAATAAGGAGAGTACCTATGGCGAGTCGTCGACCCTCTCGGTGCTCAACCTCGCCTATTACCCTGACGAGCGCGGCCCCTACAACCTCGACACCGACCTCACCCCCGAGGGCAAGCTGCGCCGTCCCGAGGAGCGCTGGGGCGGTATCATGCGCCAGCTCACGACCACCGACTTTGAGAGTGCCAACATCGAGTACATCGAGTTCTGGATGCTCGACCCCTTCATCTACAATCCCGAGGCCCGTGGTGGCGACATGTACATCAACCTCGGCGAGGTGAGCGAGGATGTACTCAAGGACGGCAAGAAGTTCTACGAGAACGGTATGCCCGTGACCGAGCAGGCCAGCAGCTATGTGGAGACCCAGTGGGGCCGCGTACCCACGGCCGCCAGCCTCGTGTATGCCTTCGACAACACCAGTGCCAACCGCGCCAAGCAGGACGTGGGTCTCAACGGACTCACCAGCGAGGAGGAGCAGCTGTTCCCCACCTACATGAACTACCTCGCCGACATCCAGAGCCGCGTCAATCCCGAGGTGTACGAGCGCATCAAGGCCGACCCTGCCGGCGACACCTACCACTACTTCCGTGGCGACGACTACGACGAGCAGCAGCTCTCCATCCTCGACCGCTACAAGCGATTCAACAATACCGAGGGCAACTCACCCTCGTCGGAGGCCAGCACCAACAACTACGACAAGAGCGCCAAGACCACGCCCGACGTGGAGGACATCAACCAGGACTACACGCTCGACGAGTATGAGAAGTACTTCGAGTACCGCGTGTCGTTGCGCCCACAGGACATGGTGGTGGGCCGCAACCACATCACCGACATGCGCACCTACCGCACCAAGCTGCGCAACGGCAATACCGAGAGCGTCAACTGGTATAAGTTCCGCGTGCCCATCGACAACTACGAGAAGATCGTGGGCAGCATCCGCGACTTCACCTCGCTGCGCTTCATGCGTATCTACATGACCGGCTTCAGCGAGCCCGTCATCGTGCGCCTCGCCACCATGGAGCTTATCCGCGGCACTTGGCGCAGCTACGACCAGCCCATCTACTCGGCCCTCAACAAGGCTCCCAAGATGAGCGGCAACATGGTGGTGGCCTCGGTCAACATCGAGGAGAATGGCGACCGCAAGCCCGTCAACTACACTATGCCTCCCGGCATCTCGCGTGTGCTCGACCCCTCGCAGCCCCAGCTCCGTCAGGACAACGAGCAGGCCATGAGCCTGCAGATTACCGGCCTCGAGCCCAATGAGGCGCGTGCCGTGTACAACAAGACCAACCTCGACCTGCGCAAGTACGAGCACGTGCAGATGTATGTCCACGCCGAGAACCTCGTGGAGGCCGCCTCCGAGGTCGAGGATGGCGAGATGTCCGTCTTCGTGCGTCTCGGCTCCGACTACAAGAGCAACTACTACGAGTACGAGATTCCCCTCACCATCACCCCAGAGGGCTACTATGACGGAAACACCGCCAGCGGCTGCAAGGCCGTATGGCCCGAGGACAACATGCTCGACATCGACTTTGCCAAGCTCACCGAGCTCAAGCGCCAGCGCAACATCGAGAGCAATACCAATCCCGAGGTATCGAAGACCCGCATCTACTCGCAGTTCGATGAGGACAACCCCAAGAACCGCATCAGCGTCATCGGTAACCCCACCGTGGGCAAGATCAAGACCGTGATGATCGGTGTGCGCAACAACTCGCGCTCTACCAAGGACATCGAGGTATGGCTCAACGAGCTGCGCCTCACGGGCTTCAACAATCAGGGTGGCTGGGCAGCGCAAAGTGCCCTCAACGTGCAGCTCTCCGATGCCGGTAGCGTCAACATGAGCGGCCATGCCGAGACGGCAGGCTTCGGTGGCCTTGAGGAGGGTGTGAGCCAGCGCCGCCTCGACGACTACTACCAGTATGCCGTGACCACCAGCTTCGACCTCGGCCGCTTCTTCCCCGAGAAGCTCAAGCTCAACCTCCCGCTCTACTACTCGTTCCAGCAGGAGAGGACCTCGCCGCTCTATAGCCCCTTCGACACCGACCTCTACCTCGACGACATGCTCGAGACGCTGCCCACCGACATGGAGCGCGACTCGCTGGCCTCGATAGCCAACCTCGTCACCACGTCGAAGAACCTCAGCTTCAGCAACGTGAAGATGAACATCACCAGCAAGAAGCCCATGCCCTACGACCCTGCCAACTTCAGCTTCGGCTTCTCGCGCAGCGTCAAGGACAACTCGGGCAACACCACGCAGTATCAGCACCAGCTCAACTGGCGTGCCGTGGCGGCCTACACCTATGCTCCGGCCATGAAGGCGTGGGAGCCCTTCAAGAATATCAAGTCGAAGTCCAAGTGGCTCGATATCGTCAAGGAGTTTGGCATCAGTCCGCTGCCCCAGAGCATCGCCTTGAACACCGAGATGAACCGCAGCTACTTCGAGCTGCAGACGCGCGACCTCGAGGGTTCGTTCGGAGGTGCAGGCATCCCCGTCACCTTCTCGCAGGAGTTCCTGTGGAACCGCAATATGGACATCCGTTGGGACCTGCTCAAGTCGCTCAAGATGAACTTCAGCAGCCGCACCAATGCCGAGATTGAGGAACCCTACATGCCCGTCAACAAGTCGCTCTACCCCGACGAGTATGCCTTCTGGAAAGACTCCATACAGAGCAGCCTCGCCCGTATGGGTCGCCCGCTCGACTATCAGCAGTCGTTCAGCGCATCCTACCAGGCACCCTTCAGCAAGTTGCCCATCCTCGACTGGACACAGATGGATGCCAACTTCAGCTCATCCTACAGCTGGGACCGCGGAGCCACCCTCGCCAGCGGCGCCAGCTACGGCAACAGCATTGCCAACCAGCGTTCGCTCACCGTCAACGGCAAGCTCAACTTCGAGACCCTATATAATAAGGTAGACTTCCTCAAGGAGACAAACAAGAAGTTTGCCTCATCGAAGGGCAACAAGAAGACCAGCACGAAGAAGGCCAAGAAACCCAAGAAGTTTACCCAGGAGCTCAAGATCATCCCCGACAGCACCTACACCATCAAGCACGGGCAGAAGAACAAGCGCATCGAGGTAGCCTCGCGCACCAAGGAAGGCCGCCCCTACAAGGTGAAGTACAAGGTCATCGACGAGAACACCATCAGCCTCACCGGCCCCGACACGGCCAACGTGAAGCTCACCATCACGCCCGGCCCCGACCTCACCGAGCTGCCCTGGTACAAGGCACTGCAGTACACCTCGCGCGGCCTCATGCTCGTGCGCAACGTGTCGGCATCCTACAAGAACGTCTACTCCACCGCCCTCCCCGGCTTCATGCCCGAGGCTGGCAAGATGCTCGGCCAGAGCCGTCAGGGCGGACTCTTCGCCCCCGGCTGGGACTTTGCCTTCGGCCTCACGGGCGAGGACTACCTGCAGCGTGCCTTCGACAATGGCTGGCTGCTCGACAATGACAGCGTGGCTTACGCCTCCACCTCCAACGCCACCGAAGAGCTGCAGCTCAAGGCCACCCTCGAGCCGGCACGCGACTTCAAAATCGACCTCAACGCCTCGTGGGTGAAAACCAATGCCCGCAACATACAGTTCATGTATGCCGGCATGCCCGAGACCCGCACGGGTACGTTCAACATGACCACCATCACCATCGGCTCGGCCTTCGAGCGCCGCAAGGCCAGCAACGGCTACCACTCAGAGCGCTTTGCCGACTTCGTGCGCAGCCTCGAGACCGTGCAGCGCCGCGTGCAGGGCCAGTATAGCGGTGCCGTATACCCCGAGGGCACAGCCCTTGCCGGTATGCCCTTCGACCCCGCCAACGGCAGCGTGGGCAAGTACTCGCCCGACGTGATGATACCCGCCTTCCTCGCCACCTATGCGGGCGGCGATGCCAGCACCACCAGCCTGGGTCTCTTCCCCTCCATGCTGTCGATGCTGCCCAACTGGCGCCTCACCTACAGCGGCCTGGGCAAGCTGGAGATGTTCAAGAAATACTTCAAGAGCGTCAACATCAACCACTCCTACAAGAGCGTCTATGCCGTAGGCTCGTTCAACACCTACAGCACCTACATGGAGTACATGAACGGCCTGGGCTTCATCTCCGATGTCACCACCGGCAGCCCCGTGCCTTCGTCGATGTTCGACATCTCTGCCGTGAGCATCAACGAGCAGTTCTCGCCCCTCGTGGGTGTCGACGTCACCCTGCTCAACAACATGACCATGAAGCTGCAGTACAACAAGAGCCGCGTGATGAACCTCAGCATGTCGTCCGTGCAGCTCGTCGAGACCAACTCCGACGACATCGTCTTCGGTGTAGGCTACAAGA
>JAGAQY010000057.1 GCA_017622495.1 Bacteroidaceae bacterium
AATTCCCTGATGGTGTTAAATGGAGATAAGGGGAGATAGGAGGAGTTAAATGGAGATAAATGCTAATAGTTATTACGCGCGAAAGAGCTAATGGCCTTTATCTACCTAAAACGAAGCAAAGCGGAGTATATCTCCATTTATATTTATCTTCCTTTATCTCCTAAAAATATATTTTTAAGGGTTGTCCCCGATTCCACGTGATGTGGAGTCGGGGATTTTTGTTTTTCACCGATTGCAGAAATTCAAGACAGTTTGGTCACGCCTCGCAAGCCCCAAAAGGTTATTGTCATATCTTTTGGAGATTAAGCCAAAAAGATATACCTTTGTAGCATATATAAAAGAATATGAAAAAGACCACACTACTGACACTGATGCTCCTGTGCGTACTGACCTCGATGGCGCAGGCTGGAGACATCGCAATAAAGGGTAAGATTGAGGGTATCAAGAAGGGACGGCTGTACTTGCTCGCACGCTCGGGCGAGGAGCAGACGGACACGCTGGGCTACTGCGACTTCAAGCGAGGAAAGTTCACGCTGACGGCCGTCGCCGAGGAGCCTGTGGTGGCACAGCTCGTGGTGGACGGCTTTGCCGGTGGCTTCACCCTCTTTGCCGAACCCGGAGTGACCTATGAGGCGTACCTCAGCGAGGGCGACAACTACTACATCCGTGGCGGACAGCTCAACGACAGCTACACGGCACACATGAAGGAGTCTGCCGCCATGCGCAAGGCTATCGACGGCATGCAGAGCCGCTACGACTCGCTGCGCACGGCACGCAAATTCCGCAGCGCCAGCCAGGTGAACGACTCGCTGCAGCGTCAGCAGAACGCCTTGAGGGAGCTGACCAACACGTTCCTCGGCAGCAACGACAACATCATAGCTGCCTACACCATCTATTCGAACCTGCTCATGCGCGAGGCGAGTCTGCGCGATACACGCAGCATGTATGCCACGCTGGGCGAGGGCGCCAAGGGTAGCCAGTATGGGCGCATCATCAAGGAGCGCATCAAGCGTCTGGAGAAGACCGAGGGCGGTGCCCAAGCACCCGACTTCACGCTCACCGACCCACAGGGCAATGCCGTGACGATGAGCAGTGTGAAGGGCAAGATCAAGATTATCGACTTCTGGGCAAGCTGGTGCGGACCCTGCCGCCTCAACAACCCCGCCCTGCGCAAGCTATACGATGAGCTCCACCCGCTGGGGCTGGAAATCATCGGCGTATCGCTCGACACCAACAAGGCAGCCTGGGAAAAGGCCATCGAGAAGGACGGACTGACGTGGATAAACGTGTCGTCGCTCAAGGGATGGAAGTGCGACCTCATCAGCCTCTACAACATAACGGGCGTGCCCGCACTCTTCGTCCTCAACGAGAACAACCAAATCATTGCCACAGGCCTACGGGGCGAACAGCTACGGGAGTTCCTGGAGGAGAGGCTAAAGTGATTTTTAGGAGATAAATGGAGATAAAAAGGAGTTAAATGGAGTTAAAGGTCAAATGTTTTGACTATGAATAACGGTTACCCCCTCCGCACTTCGTGCTCGTCCCCCTTAAAGAGGGACAGTGCAGAGTCCACTGGGGAAAGTAGCGAACGATACTAATTAAAAAAGAACTGTCGCCCTTTAAGGGGGACGAGCGAAATGAAGCAAGGCGTAATGGAGCGGAGGGGGTAATACTCTCTAAACTCTAAACAAAAAACAAACCCATATGAGAAAACTAATCACATTAACATTGCTGGCCATAGCCACCTTGGCTACGGCACAGGAGAGAAAGTTCGTCATCAGGGGCGAAATGAGCAGCAGTAAGCTCTGCTACAGTGAAGAAACCGTCAAGGAGGTGAAGCTCGAGGAGCTTGTCGACGGACAGATGGTAGTCATCGCCACAGCCCCCGTGGTAGACAACAAGTTCACCTTCGAAGGCACAGCCCCCGAGCAGTTGGCCCTGTGCAACATCACCGGTTTCGACAACGGTGCCATACAGATCTACCTCGAGGAGGGTGAAATCAGCGTAGGTCCCTTCGATGCCGCCTACCCCGTAGGTGCCGACATAGCAGGCACGCCAAGCAACGACATCTATCAGGCCTACCTCGACCTCAACGACCGCTGCATCAAGGAGAGCGAGGAGCGCATGAAAGCCGTGATGGAGAATATCCCAGCCGACATCAAGGGCGACATGCAGGCCGAGATGAAGTACACCTCGCCCACCTTCTACGTCAACAACATGCACTTCAAGGTGGCCATCATGGACTTCATCGTCCAGCACCTCGACTCGCCCGTAACGCTCTACATCATCAAGTACGCCATGGTGCCCACCTTCGGTACCGATATGATACAGACCTTCCTCGATGCCGTGCCGCAGGAGATGCACAAGCAACCGCTCTACAAGGAACTGGTCAACGACATACGTGCCGCCAACCTCAAGGTAGGTTCCGAGGCTCCCGACATCAGCGGACGCACTCCCGAGGGCGAGGAACTGTCGCTATCAGACCTGCGTGGCAAGTACGTCTTCATCGACTTCTGGGCCAGCTGGTGCGCACCCTGCCGCCGCGAGTTCCCCTACATGAAGCAGGCGCTCGCATACTCTGAGAACAGCGACAACCTCGTGGTACTCAGCTACTCCATCGACAGCAAGCACGATGACTGGGTCAACTGCATCGCCAAGAACCAACTTACACACAAGAACTGGATACACATATCCACCCTCAAAGGCTGGAACAGCGATGTCATCAAGCTCTTCAATGTCAAGGGCGTACCCTTCACCGCCCTTATCGACCCCGAAGGCAATGTCGTGGCATTCGAGCTTCGCGGCGAAGAGATGGTGAAGAAACTGAAGGGGATAGTAGACGAAGCGAAATAATCCTAATCGATATACATTTATGCGTAACAAGATATTTTCAATTATAGCCCTCGCTGCCTGCATGGCTGTGAGCGCGCAAGAGACCTGCATCATCAACGGCACCATCGCCGACAACGACACCAAAGTCAAGAAAGTAAGCCTCACCCGTACCGACGAGCTGGGCAATCAAATCACAGTAGCCACAGCCAAGGTGAAGCGAGGCAAGTATACACTCACGCATGAGCTTGCGCAGGATGCTCCTGCCCTGCAGTACACCCTCACAGGCTTTGGCGAGGCAGGTAGCATCGCCCTCTTCGTGGAGCCGGGCGAGGTGGCCGTCAATACCGCATTGGCCAGTAACCCCGAGCAGAGCACAGTCAGCGGCACCCCCACCAACGACACCTATGCCCAGTACCAAGCCATCCTCGCCGAGGCAGCCCGCGAGGTAGCCGACAAGGTGGCTGCCCTGGAGCAGCAACATGGTCAGGCATGGACAGCGAGCCCCGAAGGCAAGAGCACCATCAAGCGCCTCAAGGCTCAAGTGGCCATCAAGACCGAGTCACAGGTGATACGTTTCCTCATCGAGCACAACGCATCGCCCATGATGCCCCTCGTGACAGAGCACACCCTGCTGCCCAAGCTCACCGACGTCTATGCCGGACAGATGCTCAATGCCGTATCCACTACGCTGCACACACATCCCTACTACCTCTCGCTACGCAACAGTGTACTGTCTGCCAGCATGAAGGTGGGCAATGAGGTACCCGACATCGCCCTGCCTCTGCTCACGGGCGACAGCAAGCGCCTCTCCGACTACCGCGGATGCTACGTAGTGCTCCACTTCTGGAAATCCGACTGCGAATCATCATCCGCCTCCCTTGACGAACTGATGCGCCTGCACGAAGTCATAAAGGAGCACCAAGACCAGTTTGTCATCATTAGCGTCGCTCTCGACACCGACAAGTCTGCATGGCAAGCAGCCGTAGAAAGCAAGGGAATCAGCCGCGAAAGCTGGCTCCACGCATGCGACGGCGCTGGCGCTGCCTCCCCTGCAGCCAAGCTCTTCAGTGTAGACAACACACCGAAAATCATCGTTGTAGAGCCCGAGGGCCTCGCCGTATCGCTCAACATGGACATTGACGATGTCGTGATGCGCACCGAGCAAATCCTCTCCGGCGACCTCTACTATCTTGACCAACAGGAGTGATTATTTATTGAGAATTGATGATCCACAACTGATTGTTCATAATTATCTTTGGTAGGTGGTCAACGGTCAACAATCAGCAGTCATCCTTCAACCATAAGCAAAAAAATGCTCATACTGGTACTGTTGCTTTTTACGGCCATCCTCTTCTGGGCCAATGCCTATATTTTCGTTCGCTTGGTGCAGACACTGCCTGTACTGCCTTCGCAGGCAAGGGTTTTTGTGGCCGTGATTATGGCTGTGGCTACATGTGGATTGTTTCTCTCCATCGCATTGCGGGGGAGTGCATTGCCTGCTATATTCTCGCGCGGATTGTTTCAGATTAGTTCCGTATGGCTTGTCTTTCTGCTCTATATGGTGTTGTCGCTGCTTGTGGTTGATGTGGCTGCATGGCTTCGGATTACTATTCCCCATGGATTTTGGGTTGCTCTGTCGGTTTGCATCATTGTGCTGTTGAGCGGTCATTATCGCTACAAGCATCCGTCTGTTAATGTGGTACCTGTCTCATTGGACCAGACGTGCGATGAGGCCGTTAATCCACTTACTGTTGTGGCTGTGAGCGATATACATCTGGGCGAGGGAACAGGGCGTGAGGCTTTGGCTCATTATGTTGACCTCATCAATGCACAGCACCCCGATGTTATTGTCATTGCTGGCGACTTGATTGACAATAGCGTACACCCTCTCTACCGTGACCACATGAGTGAGGAACTAGCACGGCTCACGGCTCCTCAAGGCATCTATATGGTGCCGGGCAACCACGAATACATTAGTGGTATTGATGAGGTGGCACGATTCATCGCCGATACTCCCATCATGCTTTTGCGCGATTCAGTGGTGACGTTGCCTGGTGGTCTACAACTTATAGGACGAGACGACAAGAGCAACCCCTCCCGGGCCACTCTGTCTACTCTGATGTCTCGCACCGATACATCGCGTCCTATATTCGTTCTTGATCATCAGCCCTATGGCATAGCAGAGGCCGATGCCTTGGGCATCGACCTCCTTTTCTGTGGGCATACCCATCGCGGGCAAGTGTGGCCATTGACATGGGTCACCGATGGACTGTTTGAGCAGAGTCATGGCTATCGCCGTTGGTCACATGCTCATGTGTATGTGTCGCAGGGCCTCTCGCTCTGGGGCCCGCCTTTCCGTATCGGTTCCATTAGCGAACTGGTGGTTTTCAAACTTTACACCGCTTTCAACGCCCCTTCGTAGTCGGGTTCGGTGGTAATTTCGGGTACAACCTCTACGTGACTCACCTTGCCATCGGGAGCTACTACTACGACGGCTCGTGCCAGTAGTCCGGCAAGGGGGCCATCGGCCATCTGCAGCCCATAATCTGTGCCGAAAGTACTAGTCCTGCGGAAGTCTGATAGCACCACCACATTCTCTATACCCTCGGCAGCGCAAAATCTGCCTTGTGCAAAGGGTAGATCGCGCGATATGCATAGCACGATGGTGTCGGGTAGGGAGGCTGCGAACTGGTTGAACTTACGTACCGATGTGGCGCATACTCCCGTGTCGATGCTAGGGAAGATGTTCATGATCACGCGCTTTCCCTTGCAGTCGTCGAGCGTGAAACTGGAGAGGTCATTCTTTACCAATGAGATTTGTGGGGCGGTGTTCCCTTTGGCGATTAGTGTGCCGTCGAGCTGTACGGCGTTTCCTTTGAATTTTGTTGTCATATATTATAATTGTTTTATGTGTTGAACGTTTTCTACTTATGCATTGTTTACTTTTTCGTGACAAAGATATAGGATTCCTGCTGCCTGTACAAATAGTTTTGATGTATGTGTCTATTCGTTCCATCTATGATGCCCTGTATCAAGTGCTTCTCGTAGGAAAATTATCCTGTTTCGTTTGCTGAATACGAAATTATGTCCTATTTTTGCAACATAAGAATCTGTTTTAAGACCAATACGTGAAGAAAACTCTTTCGAATACCGCGAAGATACTACTTCCGCTGCTCATTGCGGGGGCTTTGCTCTATTGGATGTATCGTGACTTTGACTTCTCTGAAGCTAAGCGCATCTTCCTGCACGAGATGAATATCTGGTGGCTGTTGGCCTCGCTTGTGCCTATTACGCTGAGCCATATCATGCGCGGTCTGCGCTGGCTCATCACCTTGGAGCCGTTAGGCTACAAACCAAAGCGTGGCGACAGCATTGACTCTATCTTCATTGCCTATGCATCCAATATCGTGATTCCGCGTGTGGGCGAGGTGTCGCGTTGCGCCGTGCTGAGTAAGTATGATGGTGTACCCTTCAGTAAGGCCCTGGGCACGTTGGTGGCCGAGCGCCTGGTCGATATGTTGCTTGTGCTGCTTTTCGTGTGTGTGATGCTCCTGACGCAACTCGACGTATTTGTATCGCTCTTTGCGCAGACGGGCACCAATGAGGGTGCGCTCACAGCACTCTTCACCAGTCCGAAGACCTATATTATAATAGCTGTCGTCATCGCCGTGTGTGCGCTACTGTGGCTGGGGCTGAAGAAGACCAAGCTTTACGCCAAGATAAAACAGATGGTGCGCGGCTTTATCGACGGACTGCTCTCGCTCAAAACTATGCACCGCAAAGGATTGTTCTTACTCTATACCATTGGTATATGGATAGGCTACTTCCTCGAGTTCTATCTCGCCTTCTTCTGCTTCCCCTTTACGGCAGAGCTGAGCGTGGTGCAGGCGCTGGTGATCTTTGCTGCCATCAGCTTGGCAATCATTATACCTACTCCCAATGGCGCTGGCCCGTGGCACTTTGTGGTCATCTCCATGATGACGCTCTACGGCGTGTCGCAGACCGATGCCTCATCCTTTGCCCTTATCGTACACGCCTTCCAGACGCTGGGAGTGATGTGCCTCGGTGCCTATGGATGGGTGGCCTTGCAGGTGAGGAATAAGAAGAGGGGTGATGGTTATGATGCTTCGCATCAAGACTCCTTGCTTGCTCGGCAATGATTAAGCAAGCTTATCATTGCTCTCGATGCGCTGCAGAGTTGACAGTAAAATGAAACGAGAATTTCGAGTACTCCGAGAAACCCGAGTACTCTGATATATAAAATTCTAAAAAAGAAAAAGAACCATGAGTACAATTGCAGAATTAGCTCCTCAGAGCGTGTGGAAACATTTTTATGAGTTGACACAGGTGCCCCGTCCATCGGGATACCTCGAACCCGTACAGCAGTTCCTGCTCGACTTCGGGCAGAAGATTGGTGTTGAGACCTTCAAGGACGAGGCCGGCAACATCATCATGCGCAAGCCCGCTACTCCCGGCCTCGAAGGCCGCAAAGGTATCGTGCTACAGGCACACATGGATATGGTGCCGCAGAAGACTGCCGAGAGTACCCACGACTTTGAGAAAGACCCCATCGACTGCTATGTGGATGGTGACTGGGTACGCACACGTGGCACCACCCTTGGTGCCGACAATGGAATGGGCGTGGCAGCCATCATGGCTATCATGGAGGACAACACCCTGGAGCATGGTCCCATAGAAGGACTCATCACTGCCGATGAGGAGACCGGCATGTACGGCGCCTTTGGTCTGAAGCCTGGAACCGTACAGGGTAAGGTGTTGCTCAACCTCGACTCCGAGGCCGAGGGCGAGCTCTACATCGGATGCGCCGGTGGTATCGATGTCACCGCCACCCTACAATATATGGAGATAGAGCCCGAAGAGGACTACAAGGCCGTGCGCGTCACCCTCAAGGGTTTGCGTGGTGGGCACTCGGGCCTCGAGATCTGCGAGGGACGTGGCAATGCTAATAAACTGATAGCCCGTTTTGTGCGTGAGGCTGTGCTCGAATGTGATGCTCAGCTGGCTCAGTGGAAGGGTGGCAACATGCGCAACGCCATCCCGCGCGATGCCTACGTAGTGCTCACTCTGCCCGAAGATGCTTTAGAGGATGTTAAGGACTTGGCAGCCCGTTGCGAGGCACTCTTCAATGAGGAGTTTGCCTCCATAGAGAGCGGCATCACCCTCGCTGTAGAGGAGGTTGCCATGCCCGAGAGCGAGACTCCCGAGGAAATTCGCGACAACCTCATCGACGCTATCCTTGCTTGCCAGAATGGTGTGATGCGCTATATCCCCACCATCCCCGATACCGTAGAAACATCAAGTAACCTCTCCATCATCGAGATTGGCGAGGGAAAGGCACAGTTCAGCCTTCTGGTGCGCAGTTCGTCAGAGAGCATGAAAATGTATCAGGCCATTTCGCTCGAGAGCTGCTTCTCCATGGCCGGCATGCGTGTCGAGTTCAGCGGTAGCTATAGCGGTTGGCAGCCCAATGTGAACTCTCATGTCCTGGCCGCCATGAAGGAGACCTACAAGGAACTCTTCGGAAAGGAACCCGAGGTGAAGGTAATCCATGCAGGCCTCGAGTGCGGTATCATCGGTGCCGTAAACGAGGGAATGGATATGATCTCGTTCGGTCCCACACTGATGTCTCCTCACTCACCCGATGAGCGCGTGCTCATCCCCACCGTGCAGAAGTTCTACGACCTCATCCGCTACGTCATCAAGAAGGGTGTGGAGTAATCCCCACCGCTATAAATAATGATATGTTGGCATCACCCTCCCGGTGGCGCCAACTTCTTTTGTCGTATACCATTCTTTAAAGTGGCTAAGGAATATATAAAAAGTGCATAAACATTTGCTCTTTTTATGGCATATATCCTTGTCACGAGAACTATCTCATGGGTTTTCTTCTTTTTGCGTCCTTTTCTTCACCATCCCATCATGAAGGACGATTGCCTCCTCTTCGATGAGGTGTTGCAGGAAAGGTTTCAGCTGAGTGTCGTCGATGGAGAGTGTGCGGAGCTCCTCTACGGGGTGGGGCTCACCATCGGAAAGTAGGTGGAAGAGCATCTCGCGGTAGGCATGGTAGTGGAGCTCAGAGAGGGGAATGTGGCGGTGCTTGCGGCAGTTGTCGCATACCTGGCAGAGGGGAGCGGCATGTTCGCCAAAGTAACGGAGCAGCATGCGGCTGCGGCATTGGTTTTCCGACAGGGTATATTCCTTCATGGCCTCGATACGTTGAGCGTAGCTCTTCTTGCGCTCTTCGTAGATGGCGGGTGTGATGACGACGCGGTCGGTGTCGACACGCTTGCGGGTGAAGGTGACCGAAGGGCAGGTGCGGCGAGGTATATAATGTATCACGCGCGCGCGACCCAATCCGAGCAAGGCTTCGTAGAGAGGCTCAAGGTCGATGCCGCTCATCTCGCTGATGAACTTCTCGTCGATGAACACGTAGTCGCTGAAGACTCCGCTATAGTGGCGTAGAAGGGTGCGGATGAGGGTGTCGGTGTTGTCACTGTCGTCGCGGCGGCGGTATAGCTCATCGCGCTGGACGGTGAACCGTAGGCGTGAGGTGTGCTCCTCTTCCTCCTCGTAGTGGATGTAACCGGCTTGTGTGAGCAGGCGCAGTGCACTCTCGGTTTGCACAAGGGGCAGGTGGTAGGCACGGCAAAACTCGTGGAGATCGAAGTCGTAGTGGCAACCCTCGCCATCGCCTACTGCCATCTGGTAGTAGTAGCCGAGGCGCTCATAGATACCGCGTATGAATTCCTTGTCGGGGTAGTTGTCGCTCACGCGGCGCGAGAGCTTGCGCTTGTCGTCGGGGGTGTAGAGAAGTACGGCATAGGCGGTGAGTCCATCGCGTCCGGCACGGCCTGCCTCCTGGTAGTAGGCCTCGGGGGAGTCGGGCATCTCGTAGTGGATGACCATGCGTACGTCGGGCTTGTCAATACCCATGCCGAAGGCATTAGTGGCAACCATGACGCGGGTGGCACCCATGGTCCACTGCTGCTGGCGCTTGTCCTTGTCACGGCTGTCGATACCGGCGTGGTAGAAGGCGGCGCTGATGCCATGGTCGTTCAATAGGCGGGCTATCTCGCGGGTCTTGTCTCGGTTGCGCACGTAGACGATGGCCGAGCCTTGTACGCTGCTGAGGATGTGGAGCATCTCGGCCTCCTTGTTCTCGGTGTGGCGCACGATGTAGTTGAGGTTCTTGCGTTCAAAACTCATGCGGAGCACGTTTTCCTTGCGGAACTGCAGGCGTTGCTGTATGTCTTTCACCACTTCGGGGGTAGCAGTGGCCGTAAGGGCGAGGATGGGGATATCGGGCAGTTGTTTGCGGATGTCGGCAATGGCAAGGTAGGAGGGACGGAAGTCGTAGCCCCACTGGGATATGCAATGGCTCTCGTCGATGGTGATGAAGCTCACCTGCATACGGCGCAGCTTGGTAAGGAAGATGTCGGAGGAGAGGCGCTCGGGGGAGATGTAGAGGAACTTGTATCCGCCAAGGATGCAGTTGTCGAGCGCTGCCACGATGCTGTCGCGGCTCATGCCCGAGTAGATGGCAGTGGCCTTGATTCCGCGCTCGCGCAGCTTGACTACCTGGTCCTTCATAAGGGCGATGAGCGGAGTGATGACAATGCAGGTGCCTGGCATGGCCAGGGCGGGCACCTGAAAAGTGATGCTCTTGCCACCTCCGGTGGGCATGAGGCCAAGGGTGTCGCGTCCGCTGCCTATGCTGCGGATGATATCTTCCTGTATGCTACGAAACGTGTCGTAGCCGAAGTGCTCGCGAAGGACCCTTTGGTATTCCATATTTTGACCAAAGACGGTTAATTAATTCTGAATTATGGATTCCCATCTATCATCCATAAAACATCATCCCTCAACCAAGAGCCCGTGGCTTGATGCTCTCGATCTGTAGTTGTATCTCGCCGCGCTTGTGGGTGTTCTCCTCTATGGTGTAGCAGATGTCGAACGCTTGCTTGCTCTTGATATAGCGTGCCTGGGCGCTTTGGCCGAAGGCGATGCCGTTCATGATGCGGTTTGAACGGTTGTCGACCAACTCCAGTTTGATATGTTCCTGATTGTGTCCCACTACTTTGCTGGTGCCATAGTCGTATACTTGCATGCTGCAGAATATGGGCTTGAGGTTGTCGGGCCCGAAAGGCTCGAAACGTTTAAGGTCGTTGTAGAGTTTCATGTTGATCTCCTTGAACGACAGTTCCTCGTCTATATAGATTATGGCATCAGTCTGTGTGGGTTGTATGTTTTCTGACACGTACTCCTCGAAGCGGCGGGTAAACTCTTCGATGTTGTCTACCTTGAGTGTGAGGCCTGCGGCGTAGGGGTGCCCGCCAAAGTTGTCGAGCAGGTCGCGGCAGCTCTCAATGGCTTTGTATACGTCGAAGTCGGCTACCGAACGTGCCGAGCCTGTAGCCATGTCATTGGTCTTGGTGAGCACTACTGAGGGGCGATAAAACAACTCGGTGAGGCGCGAGGCCACAATACCGATGACTCCACGGTGCCAGTCTTCGTTGTAGAGTACGATGGAACGCTTGTCGGCCAGTCCTTCAAGGTTGTCGACGATACGGTTGGCTTCCTCGGTCATGCTCTTGTCGAGGTCCTTGCGTGCCTCGTTGTATTCGTTGATTTGGTTGCTCAACTCGAGGGCCTTGGTGTAGTCCTTCTCGGTTAGCAGGTCTACAGCCTCCTTGCCTGTCTGTATGCGCCCCGAGGCATTGATGCGCGGGCCTATCTTGAATATGATGTCGTTGATTTTGATTTCCTTGTTGCGCAGTCCACAAACCTCGATGATAGCCTGCAACCCTGTGCTCGGGTTATGGTTGAGCTGTCGTAGACCGTGGTAGGCGAGGATGCGGTTTTCGCCCATGATGGGTACGATGTCTGAAGCTATGCTCACTGCAACCAAGTCGAGGTAGGGGATGAGCTGGCTGAACTCTATGCCGTTGTCTTTGGCAAAGGCTTGCATCAGCTTGAATCCTACACCGCAGCCCGAGAGGTGTGGGTAAGGATAGTGCGAACCGATGAGCTTGGGGTTGAGAATGGCAACAGCTGGTGGCAACACCTCGTCCTGTACGTGGTGGTCGCATACGATGAAGTCTATACCCAGTTCTTTTGCATAGGCTATCTCGTCTACTGCTTTGACACCACAATCAAGCACGATAACTAGTTTTACGCCTGTATCCTTGGCATAGTCGACTCCTTTGTACGACACTCCGTAGCCGTCGTTGTAGCGGTTGGGGATGTAGTAGTCGATGTTGGTGGTAAACTGCTGCAAGAAACGGTATACCAGGGATACGGCGGTGGTACCGTCTACATCGTAGTCACCGTATACTAGAATGCGCTCCTTGCGCCCTAAGGCTTGGTTGATGCGCTCTACGGCAGCATCCATGCCATCCATGAGGAAGGGATCGTGCAGGTCGGTCAGGCTGGGGCGGAAAAACCGCTTGCTTTCCTCAGCTGTAGTCACTCCTCTGTCGATGAGGAGTCTGCAGACGATAGGGTTGATGCCTGTCTCCTTCGACAGGGCCTCAGCCCTCAGGGTCTCTTGCTCGGTTGGAGGTTGATAATTCCATTTGTAATTCATTCTATATGTTATTTTTTTTTTGTTGTCTTTCTCGGGGATGTCAAATGACACCTTTTCAACGGCTTACGCCATGTAATTGTCTAATAAGGCAAATTATCTTGTAAAGATACAAAAAAAGAATGAATACGCGCGGACTTTTTGTATAAATTAATAATATATTTAATCGTGCACACCACAAGGGTGTGCCCTGTGTCTATGCTTGCAGATCCTCTTCGTCCATGATTGCATAGTCGTCTGTGGAGGTGTCGGGCTGTTCTATTGCTTTCTTGTATTGGGCAAGTTCCTTGCTCATCTCGTTGAATGCCCAGGCTATAATGGCTGCATCGTCAATGAGTCCTGCCACTATAAGGAAGTCAGGGATGATATCGATCGGCGACACCACATAGAGCACGGCGGCTACGATGAGTGTGAGGTGGGTTTTCTTATATCCCTTGTACTTGCCTGAAGCCACGTCTCTGATGTAGTCGGCCATCAGCTGTAGGTGCTCTTTCACGGAGTGCAAGCCGTTCTTCTGTATGTAAATGCCTGCCGACAGAGCCAGCTTACTCATGGCAGTGGGGCTCTTGATACATTTGCTGGCTTTAGTTAGCCATTTTGAGTGCAGAAACTTGTTTATGATGTCCATACGTTCTTCTTTTTGTTGGTGAAGTTACAAAAAATGGAGGTGAAAGTGTGGATTGCTTTAATATATTTTGGGGGAATAGACCAATATTCGGTACAGCTGTTAATGCTCGGGTTGAAGGCGTGTCTCACGAACTGCTATTCGTACCACTCCGTCAGTTCGGCCTTGGGGTAGTAGTGGTGCAGTATCTCTTCGTAGCTATAGCCCTGTGCACCCATCACGGCTGCACCTATCTGGCATAGTCCCACACCATGTCCCCATCCACGGCCGTGCAAAACAAACAACAGGCTCTCCCCATCCCTCTTCCAGGGAGAGTGGGCCTCAAACATCGCGATATTGTTTTCGGTGCTCTCTGTAGCTCCCTCTCCTTGGGAGAGGGTTGGGGAGAGGCTTCTTTTCTCCACCTCGAAGGCGCTGCTGTAGAGGTGGTTTTCCGAGAGTGTGCGCCGTATCTCCAGCTCCTTGCCGATGATGCGCGTGGCCTTGGTTCCTACGATTTGTAGGCGCACGATGCGTCCCGATGGCCCACGCTCTATGGGGATAAGGTCGATGATGTCGCCATAGTCAAAGCCACCTCGGCGGCGTACCAGATCGCTCAACTCGGCCTGCGTGTACTCCACCGTCCAACGGTAGAAGTCGGTAGACTGGTCGTAGTGGTTGAGTACCTCCGAGAGTACCTTCTCGTCGTGCGTGTTGCAGAAGGGGTCGTCCACCACGCTGAGGTAGGGGTGGGGGGTGTCATCCCAGCAGCTCTCATATAGTTCGCTCTTGCCACCGCAGCACTTGCTGAACCGCGCGTCGCATACCTCGCCTTCGTAGCTGAGTACAATGCCACGTGTGGCGCGTATGGCTTCAGCCACCTGTGGTGTCATCTTGCGGCTCACTCCCTGATAGCGCTGGCAATGGTCGTCGGCACATACGTCAAAGTGGGTGTGGGCTTCGCGGTCGTACCACTTTATCAATTGAGAATTGAAAGTTGAAAATTGAAAATTAGCCTCCGGGTTGGAGTCTGTTAGTGAGTCAATATCGTTGCATGCTTGGTCAACTTTCAATTTTGAATTTTCAATTTTCAATTTGGGGGACATCTGTGCCAGCAGCCAACTGCGTGAGATGATGGCATGTGCCTTGAGCAACTCTACGGATGAGGTGCCGCTCATCTCTGAGGCGATGACGCTGGTGAGATAGTCTTCGATGGCAATGCGGTTGATGGCATGCAGCTCGCCATCGATGATGCGCAGGATGAGCGAGCCTTGGAAGGTTTGTGTCTCCTGTTGCTGCCAGTGAAACTCCTTGCCGATGGTGACGTTGTGGAGACTGAACGTGGAGCTTTCAAACATAATGGAGTCTCCTACGTTATGTCCTTCTTCCCCGTCGCTTATTACTATATAGGCGTTACCCATCTCAGCATCTTTTCTTATCGAAGCGATATAAGTCTGCAGCACAGGACTCGCGTTGTCTGCAAGCTCCCCCTTAGGGGGAGTTGAGGGGGCCGTCATTTCAAACTTTATCTCCTGTCCCTGCATGATACCTACATCGATGGTGGGTTCGGTGCGTACGCCTACCTCGCACAATATCTCCATGGCCTTGGTAGCGGTGAGACGCTCGTAATCTTCGGCGCGGGGAGTGACGATGAGTCCGCACATATCCAGTGCGCCCGGACTGATGAGATAACGCTCCTCTCCCTCTGCCGTGTAGCAGCGTGGGCGGTGTGCGTGGCGCGGAATCACGATAAGGCATACTTGCTCTTCCTTGCGGTAGGCCACCACGTTGATGCGCGGCTCATAATCCCCTTCGGGCACGGGCAGCATGGCATACAGGCGGTCGAAGGTGCTGCTCTCCTCGGCATCGCGTATCAGATAGGTCATGTAGCCGAATGGCGCTATGGCTTGGCATGGCTCGTCCTGCGGTATGCCTTTGGCATACTCCACCAGCGGTATGCCCTTGCCGATGCCCGCTTGCAGGTGCAGGTGGTCGGGCGCCGATGCACCGCACTTGGGGCCGTTGTAGAATACGATATACTCTTCGGGCAGTGCCTTCGTGGCCTGTATCAGTGCATCGTATGCCTCGGCGATGCACTGTGGACGATGGGTGGTAGATGCTATCGTGAGGTGACCTTGCAGGATGGGGTAGGGGTTTACCAGCCATTCCATCTCTTCGTTGAGGACCATGCTCCGCTGCTCGGTGGGGCGGTTGGCACTGCATAGGAAGCAGGGGCGTGCGGCGATGCTCGCCTTGTCAATACTGGCTCCGGTAGATACCATGCGTGCCGGGTTGCACTGCACGCGCAGTGCTATGGGTAGCTTGGTCGAGGTCAGCTCACGGCTCCACACACGGGTCAGTGCCTCATGATTGTCGCGGGCGGTGGCCCATTCGCGCAGTTGCGCTTCGAAGAACGATTCTATTCTGTCTGTCATATGGTGCAATGCTTGTCCACTACAAAAGTAGGTAAAAATAGTCATCTGTCAAAGCATAAGGGATAGATCTTGTCATTGGTGCTGATAGCCTGTGTTTATGGTTGATGTTAGGCTATTCTTCGTTGCTTTGTTAAACAGTGCTAAAATTATCGTTTTTCTTCAATGTTTTATTGTTTTTTGATAAAATATGCCTATCTTTGCATCGTTAAACGATAAAAACTTATTGAATTATGAAAACTAATCTTTCAAAACGGATGTCGGTAGTTACCGGTCTTGTGATCTTTTTCGGAGTGTTTAATATTTTATACACACTAGCGGAGGCCAAAATTTGGATAGACCATGGTCGATGGGACGAAGAATGGTATGTATGGAAAGTACTTATCCTTAGTGGGTGCATTCTATTTGGAATTGCAATAAACGTGCTTGCTATGGTGTTTATGTTGCATTCCGTCAAGTTGATTAAGCGCGGAGAATTCTTCTCTAAGTTTAATGCCTATACGTTATGGTGGTCAGCACCTATATGTTTTCTTTATAATCTAAGCATCGCCAATCTCCCCATAATCAATGGTTTCCCTCGCATAATACTTAAGGCTGACACTTTTTTATTTCCCCTTCTCCTCATTGGTGTAGCTATGATCTATTCGGCAGGTGTTCGCCTGAGCGAAGAGAACCGCTTGACCGTGTAACCTTATTGTCTCATCCTATCAAAAGAAACAGATATGTCAATCATAGTAAATGTAGATGTGATGCTCGCCAAACGCAAGATGACCTCGGGCGAGCTGGCCGAGAGGGTGGGTATCACCGCAGCCAACCTCTCCATCCTCAAGACGGGCAAGGCACGTGCCATCCGCTTCTCTACCCTCGATGCCATATGCAAGGCGCTCGACTGCCAGCCGGGCGATATACTCGAGTATCGCGACTGAGAGTAAGATATATGAATAAAACAATATTGCATATTATCACAGCACTGCTCCTTGCCCTCACCGCCACAAGGAGCAGTGCCCAGACTCCCACCAGCGAAGAACAACTGCAGGAAGTGGTGGTCCTTGGCAAACAGAAGCAGAAAACCCTCTTGCGCCGAGGCACACGAATGCCGGGAGCCATCGTCATGCTCACCCCCGACCAAGTAGGCCACGAGGTAGGCTCTGCGCTAACTCTGAATCATGCTACCGAACTGAAGGAGATAACCTTCGACATCCTATCAAACAACATCGAGGAAGCCATGCTGAGCATCATGATATATCGCGACAGCACATGCACCGAGGTGCTCGAAAGTCCTCTCATAGCACACATTCCTCAAGGAAAGAAACAGACAATCACCGTTACTCCCGAAAAGCCTCTCCTGCTTGGGCAGGGGCGATACATCATTGCCGTCAGATTCGCCAACTGCGCCAAAGAGACTCGTGCGCAATGGACTCTGAGTCACCAGTGGACCGACAAGCAACGCTACGAAATGGCCCAGCAATGCTGCATGCAATTCCCACTCTACAGCAAGGTGGGCTACATGAGAGCCGAAGCAACCGACACTTTCGAAAAGCGCAACCTGAATATCGGGCTGAAGGTGAAGGGGATAGAAAGCAAATGAGTTATACTGTACCCTGTTGCTTTCTCGCCCTTATTTCCTGAGTGCGCAGACTGTCTTTGTAATGGTTGTGGGCTGCTACGCGCTCAGGGCTGAGGGCTGCATCGCTGTTGCCTTCCCAACGGCGACAAAGATAGATAGGGTCGTAGATGCGGCCCAGACGATAGCGGCGACTGATGGCGATGCCCACGGCATAGTCTTCGCCATAGCTTACATTGGGAAAGCCTATTTCGCGGATGACAGGGGTGTAGAAAGCACGCGGGGCACCCAAGCCATTGATGCGTAAGGCATTGTTCATGCCGTTCTCTGCAGTCCATTCACGATGATCAATAACGCCTGGAGGTAGGGTTTCTAAGGCAAAGTTACACAAGCGGTAGCTACCCACCACCATAGCGCAGCGTTCGTGGCGGAAGGTGTCGACAATGCGTTGTAGGGTGTGAGGGCCGCTGTATAAATCGTCGCTATCGAGCTGCACAGCATAGCGTCCACAATGTGGGTGGCGAATGGCAAGGTCCCAACAGCCTCCGATGCCGAGGTCTTGGCGCGAGGGGGTTATAACTGATAGCTGATTGTTGGAAATTGACAATTGCGTCAGCAACTCTGTGGTACCATCCGTGGAGTGATTGTCCACTACGATAAGGTTGAAAGGGAAGTCGGTCTCCTGTGACAGTACCGACTGTATGGCATCACCGATGGTGCGTGCACGGTTTTTTACGGGGATGATGACGGTGGCCTCATTGGGAAAGTCCCCAACTGCGGTATCTATAGTTTGTAGGCTGTGGTGGTCGATGTAGGCGCCCACGATCTTGAGGTGTGCTGTGCATGCTTGCTCCATCTCGATCTGTATCTGTCGGTTGCGCGGGTCAACATAGTCAAACTGCTTCTCACCCGAGGTGCGTGTGTCTTGCTCGTGCTCTGTGTAGAGGTGCTCATTGATGTGTACCAGCAGACCTGTGCGACTTATGTGGAGACGTAGCTGATACAGCGCACCATATTGCATATCTTCTGGTTCGGTGGCAAGGAACTGTCGCAATGCCTCGGTACGTATCAGCACCAGAGGACCGAAGTCGAAGTCGTCGCGCACACTGCCCTCCTGATATTCATTGGTGGGTACTGCGATGGTCTCGCCCTGCTTCACGATATAGCGGTGGCTATATACCCAGTGTGCATTGTTCTCGGTGGCAGTGTGGAGCATACGCTCTATAGCACGATAACCTATTCTTAAGTCTCCGGCATGAGTGTAGAGGAGAAGGTAGTCACCAGTGCAAAGCTGAGCGATGTCTCTCAAGGCCTGGGTAGACAAGTTGCGCTCGAGGGGGATGAAGGGAGCGTCGGTCTCAGTTGGGTTGCCAATGGGGTAAATATGGTTAATACAGGTGCAAGCAGCCAATGAATTGCGCATTGCGTCGCTGCAGTGTGCTGTAAAACAATCGATAGCGTGTGTCATGCAGAAAGGAGTTTGAGGTGCTTCGAGATATTTACATTAGAAGATGCAGGGTAATGCCATGAGCTGATACATCAGAGTGCGTGCCATGCGTTCGTGTCCGGCATCGTTGGGGTGTAGGGCGTCGGTGTCTTTGTTAGTGAAGTACTGCTTGTGCTCTTCTACCATGGGGTAGAGGCCCGAGAGCGCTCCAAGGTCGATTACCGGCATGGCCCATACAGTACCCGCCTCCTTGACCGATTCTGCGTAGGCATCCAAGTACTCGCCGCATCGGTTTCGGTAGTCCTCTGTGCACTGCCAATTGCTTTCATTGGCGTAAAATCCGCCACGGTGTATAGGGGTGAGCAGTACAATTTGCTTGGTGGGAAACATGCGCTTGAGTGAGTCGAGAGCGATGTTGATACGTCCACGGTAGGTGTCACTGGTCATCACGGGGCGGCGCTGCATGCGGTCCTCCATGCGCTTAGGGTATCGGTGTCCATATTCTACGCGTTGCATGCTTTCACTATACCATTCGCCTATGGGCACGGCATTGTTATAGTCGTTGGTGCCCATGAAGATGAGTATGGCATCAAAGTTGTCGCCATGCTCCTCCTGTAGTTTGTTGGCCTGTCGGGGTATATCGTCCCATTGGCGTCCGCTTACACCATATACAAGCGGTGTAATCTGCAGCCAGTCTTGTAGGAATCCCCAATACTTCTTCTTGGATCCTTTGGTGCGGGGGTCGGTGATGGAGTCGCCAAAGTAGGCCACGCGCTTGCCGCTCCATGGATGAGTTATGGCTACTTGCGATACGATAGGCAGTATTGACAAGAGGCAGATAAGGGAGGTTGTTATTGCTCTTTTCATAAGTAGATGTGTGTTACGTTTCTTATTGCAAATGTAGTGAATTATTTTTGTTTATTTGATTATCGACTCACTTTTTGTGTACATAATGACGACCTATGGCGATACTTGCAAATCGCTGTGAATAAACTTTTGCTTATTCGCTTGCTTTTGTTTATCTTTGCATGTTGTAATAAAAAGAACTGATGAGCGAACCAAAGAGAAAATTGTTGGGTATGGACCACGCCGAGATGCAGGCAGTGGTGAAGGAGATGGGTATGCCGGGCTTTGCTGCACGACAGATGATGGAGTGGGTGTACGTGAAGCGAGCGCGCTCAATAGACGATATGACCAACCTGTCGCTCAAGCACCGCGAAGCGCTTAGTCAACAGTATGAGGTGGGTATCAGTGATCCCGTAGAAGGTATCCATTCTAAGGACGGTACTATCAAGTATCTGTTCAAGATTCGTGACGGACAGTTCGTGGAGGCCGTATACATTCCTGATGATGATCGCGCCACACTGTGCATATCATCGCAGGTGGGCTGTAAGATGCACTGTGCCTTCTGCATGACAGGTCGTCAGGGGTTTAGTGCACACCTTACGGCTGGTGAGATACTCAACCAGTTCTATGCTATTCCCGAGTGCGCATCGCTCACCAATGTGGTGATGATGGGTATGGGCGAACCGCTCGACAATACCGATGAGGTGCTCAAGGCACTGCGCCTGCTTACCGATACTAAACTGATGGCATGGAGTCCACGCCGTATCACCCTCTCTACAGTTGGTGTGAAGGGAAACCTCAAACGGTTCCTCGATGAGAGTGATTGCCACTTGGCTATCAGTCTGCATGCACCTACAGCTCAACTGCGTTCTGAGCTGATGCCTGCAGAGCGTATATACTCCATCAATGAAATGGTGGAACTGCTCAGAACGTATGACTTCACTGGACAGCGTCGTCTGTCGTTCGAGTATATCCTCTTTGACGGGGTGAATGATACGATGGTCGATGCCCGCAAGCTGGTGCGCCTGCTCGATGGCTTGCAGTGCCGCATCAACCTCATCCGTTTCCATGCAATCCCTGACTCGGAACTCGATGGCGTGCCCATGGACCGCATGGTTTCATTCCGCGACTACCTTACCCGTCATGGACTCTTCACCACGATACGTGCATCGCGTGGCGAAGATATCTATGCTGCATGCGGTATGCTGTCGACAAAGAAACTGAAACAAACTAAAGCATAACTTCACTTTACAATAAATAACATTATTATATATGGAACAAACCAAGATAAAAATCGGCATCACTCAAGGAGATGTCAATGGTATAGGCTACGAAGTAATATTGAAGACCTTTGAGAATCCTGCAATATTGGAGCTCTGTACCCCCATTGTGTATGGCTCGCCTAAGGTAATGACCTATCACCGCAAGGCACTCGAATTGGAGACCTCGTTTACTATCATCAATACGGCTGCCGATGCCGTGTCTGGACGTCTCAATGTGGTCAACTGCAACGATGACGAGGTGAAGGTAGAGATGGGAAAGCCCTCACACGAATCGGGTAAAGCTGCTTTTGAGGCCCTTGAAAAGGCAATGGCCGAGTATAAGGAGGGTATGTATGATGTACTTGTCACTGCACCTATACATAAGCAGATGATACAATCTGACAATTTCCCGTTCCCCGGACATACTGAATATATCGAGCAGAGCATAGGTGAGGGCAAGGCATTGATGATACTGGCCAATGAGAGCTTGCGCGTAGCACTTGTTACAGGACATGTGCCTGTAGCCAAGATTGCAGCTACCATTACACAAGAACTCATACAGGAGAAACTCGCCATTTTCAATACTTCGCTCAAAAGCGATTTTGGTATCGGTGCACCGCGCATTGCTGTGTTGGCTCTCAATCCTCATGCAGGTGACGGAGGCGTTATTGGCAAGGAAGAGGAGACCATCATCACTCCTGCCATCAAGGCCATGCGTGAGCAAGGGATTCTCTGCTACGGACCTTTCCCGGCCGACGGATTCATGGGTAGTGGAGCTTATAGCCACTTTGATGGTGTGCTCGCTATGTATCACGACCAGGGTTTAGTGCCTTTCAAAGTGTTGGCAATGGAGAATGGGGTGAACTTCACAGCCGGACTGCCCATCATACGTACTTCGCCCGACCACGGCACAGCATTTGATATTGCAGGCAAGAATATGGCTTCGCCCGATTCGTTCCGTCAGGCTCTCTATATGGCTATCGACATTTATCGTAACCGTAAGAACGATAGCGAAGCACGCAGCAATCCCTTGCGCAAACTCTATTTTGAGAAGCGTGATGACAGCGACAAACTGAAACTGGAATAAGCCATGCTATATGCTATCCTCGCCGCTGGCGAAGGATCCCGATTGGCCCAAGAGGGCTGCGAAGTGCCGAAGCCCTTGGTGCGCATACAGGGTGAGACTCTCATAGGACGTCTCGTCCGTGTGTTTGTGGACTGTGGCGCTACACGTGTCGTGGTTATTACCAATGCACTGCATGCGGCCACAGAGGATTATCTGCGTAGTCTCTCCTTGCCTGTGCCTCTTGATGTTGTTGTACAGACTACACCCAGTTCCATGCATAGCCTCTATGCCATACGCGACTATTTGAAAGTAGAAGAGAAGTTTTGCGTGACTACCGTGGACACTATATTCTCAGAGCAGGAGTTTAGCACGTATGTAGAGGTGTTTGGCAAGAGCAATCTTGATGGATTTATGGCGGTGACATCCTATGTGGATGATGAAAAGCCGCTCTATGTGCAGACCGCCGATGATCTCACTATAACGAACTTCTGTGATACTTGCGAGGAGCGTTGTGCATATGTGTCGGGCGGTATCTACTGTCTTACACGCAATGCGCTGGATACACTGTCGCGGTGTATAGAGCAGGGTCAGTCGCGCATGCGCAACTTTCAGCGCCAACTCGTGGCCGATGGCTTGCTCCTGAAGGCATATCCCTTCAGTAAAATTATAGATGTAGACCACTGTTCCGATATCGTCAAGGCTGAGGAACTGATACAGGAATGGCAATGAAAACCGTGTTGGGTATATTCCGGGCTGCATGTTTCTCGCCAGGCATGGTTGAGAGAGACGAGGCTGTCTTGCGTGCCGTAATGGCACGTATGGAGGCATCGGGATATGCGGTGTCATATCTTCATGAGGAGGAACTTGTGCCCGATACTCCTATGCCCTACATGGCTCTCCACATGGCACGTTCTCCACAAGCTCTTGAGGTCCTGCTCCGTTGGCAGCGTGCAGGCTGCCGAGTGGTGAACTCTGTAGAGGGTGTGCACAGTGTGGAGCGTGCTTCCCTTGCTCGATGGTGTGCCGTGCAGGGCATTCCCACCCCTAAAACATGGATTATAGATACTGCAGATTGCAGGTTGCTGTGTACTGTTACTACTGAAGGTGTGTGTGAAGATATTACTTTTCCTTGCTGGGTGAAGCGTGCGGGTACTTGTGCTCAGGAATCTAGTGACGTATGCCGTGTGACTGATGCCGAGGAATATAGGGCGTGTATGTCACGCTATCGTTCGCGAGGTATATGTGAAGCGGTAGTGATGGAGCACCTTGAAGGTCCCTGTGTTAAGTTTTATGCAGTGCCGGGGGCAAACTTCTTCTATAGTTTGCCGATGGGGCGCCTTGGGTATGACAAGTTTGCTGGCAACACATCCGAATGTGTTGAGGATGATACGAGTTGGGCTTGCGAGGCTGTGAACAGGCAGGCCCCGAAGTGGACTTCCATGCTTGATGTATATGGTGGCGATGCTATTGTAGGTCCCGATGGGGTGGCTCGTCTCATCGACCTTAATGACTGGCCCAGCTTTTCGGCTTGTCGTGCCGTAGCTGCTGAGGCTATAGCTCTGATGATAATGAACAAAACTTGCGTATGATGAACAGGCAATGTCAAAATACCCGATGGCAGCGCTTCCTTGCTGAGATGCGTTCTACCTACAAGTCAATGGATACTGAGGAGAAGTGGGATATATGGGTGGTACGCCCTATTGGGTTCGTTGAGGCTTGGATATGTCGATGGCTGCATATACATCCCAATGCGATTACCATAGTATCTATTCTTTTTGGAGCCGCATCGGGATACTTTTTCTTCCCCGGGCAGACAGATATGGTGCTCATAGGCGCACTGCTTCTCTTCTTTGCCAACACACTCGACAGTGCCGACGGCCAGTTGGCACGCATGACCAAACAGTATACCATGCTGGGTCGTGTACTCGACGGTTTTGCTGGCGATGTATGGTTTTTTTCTATCTATCTCTTCATGATGCTGCGTATGATGGCTATGCCCATACCTTTTACTTCGATAGAGTGGGGGTGGTGGGCTGTGCTATTGGTGCCGTTGTGCGGACTGGTGTGCCACTCGTCACAATCGACCATCGCAGACTATTACCGTAATATCCATCTGCATTTCTTGTCGGGCCGCGACTATACAGAACTGGTGCGTTCCTCGGACCTTACCGAGCGTCGCAAGGCCATTGTGTCGTGGCGAGGATGGTTTGAGTGGCTGTGGCTCTTCTTCTATGCAAGCTATACCCGTAAGCAGGAAAACTGGACTCCGCAGTTACAGCGTCTTCTACATGCTGTAGGACAGTGCCCGACGAGTGAACTCCCCTGCGAATTTTTGCGTGAATTTCGTACCAAGAGTTTGCCGCTGATGCCTATGACCAATATCCTTACCTTCAACTCCCGTTTCTTTGCATTGGTGGTGTCTATGCTCTTGGGTATGCCCTGCCTCTATCTCTTCTACGAGATGGTGGTGCTCTCTGCTCTTTTGGGCTACATGCGTCACCGGCACGAAAAAATGTGCAGGGAGTTGATGGATAAATATTATAACTAAACTCTCAACTCTCAATTCTCAACACCCCATGACCACATTAATCCACCAAGCCACCATCGTCAATGAAGGCGAACAGTATGTAGGAAGCGTTCTTATAGAGAACCAGTGTATAGCTACCATCATACGTGGCACTGATATCTCGGCTGTCTCGGCTGATTGTCTTGTCGATGCTCGAGGGCAGTATCTTATACCGGGATGTATTGATGACCATGTGCATTTTCGTGATCCAGGCCTGACTCAAAAGGCCGACATGCATACCGAGAGTCGTGCTGCAGCCCGAGGGGGAGTGACATCGGTGATGGATATGCCCAATTGCAACCCGCAGACCATCACGATAGATGCCCTCGAGGCTAAATTTGCTGATGCTCGGGATAAATGTATTGTAAACCATTCGTTTTACCTTGGAGCGACTACAGATAATATTGATGAGATACATCGGGTAGACCCTCGCACCGTATGTGGCGTGAAACTTTTTATGGGTAGCAGTACCGGAGGAATGCTTGTAGACAAGGACGAACGCATCGAAACCATCTTCCGTGAATCGCCCACGCTCATCGCTCTGCATTGTGAAGACCAGCATGTCATATCGGCCAACACTGCCAAGTATAAGGCAGAGACTATGAGCGACGACCCTGACGTGACGTACCATCCGTTGATACGCAGTGAAGAGGCTTGCTATCGCTCTACAGCCAAGGCTGTAGAACTGGCCAGGAAGACTGGGGCGCATATTCATATTATGCATATCAGTACGGCACGCGAACTGGAACTGCTACAGCAAGGAGATGTGCCCGACAAACTGATTACTGCTGAGGTGTGTCTGCCTCATCTCTACTACACTGATGCCGACTATGCAACCTATGGTACCCGCATCAAGTGCAATCCGGCAGTGAAAAGTGCTGCCGATCGTGAGGCTTTGCGTAAGGCTTTGCGTGATGGACTCATCGATGTTGTCGGTACCGACCACGCTCCTCATCTCCTTTCAGATAAGGTTGGGGGTAGCCTGAAGGCTGCATCAGGCATCCCTACCATACAGTATGTGTTGCCTGCTATGCTCGAACTTGCTGATCAGGGAGTCTTCTCTCTTGCCGAGGTGGTGGAGAAGATGGCTCACAATCCGGCTATATTATATAAGGTAAAGGGGCGTGGCTTCATTCGTGAAGGCTATCGTGCCGATCTCGTACTTGTGAAGCCCGATGCTCCACACACAGTCGATGCAGAAGAGATTGCCAGCAAATGCGCATGGAGTCCCTTCGAAGGGCATACATTTCGTTGGGATATCACTCACACCTGGATCAACGGACATGCAGTATACCAAGAAGGAGAGTTTGACGAGCGGTATAAGGGCGAGCGGTTGGAGTTTGACAGATGAGAAAGCTTTTAACATACCCCGTCCGTGAGGTGGCGCCCTACATCAACTGGATATATTTCTTCCATGCTTGGGGTATGGAACCACGCTTTGCTGCCGTGGCCGAGGTGCACGATTGTCCGTCATGCCGTGCCGGATGGGTTGCCTCATTTGATGATAGCGAGCGTGTCAAGGCACAGGAGGCAGTGAATCTATACCAAGAAGCGATGGAGTATTTGCGTCTGTGGGCTGACGAGCCTATATGTCATGCCCTGTTCCTTTTGGCCGATGCATATAGCGATGGTGACGATATTATTGTCAACGGCCAGGTGCGTATCCCCTTCCTGCGTCAGCAGTATACCGGTAAGTCAGGCTATACGCTCTGTTTGAGCGACTTTGTTCGAGAGGCAAATTCTCTCTCCTCATCCCAGGATGGTGGCGCTGATATCGCAAACCGGATAGGTGTCTTTGCTGCGACAGTGTCGCAGCCTACTCTCACCTCTCACCACTCACCATTCAATTCTCACCCCTCACCTCTCATCTGCTCTCTCCTTGCCGACCGCCTTGCCGAGGCTACAGCCGAGAAGATGCACGAGGAGGTGCGCAAGTCCTATTGGGGGTATGCCAAGGATGAGCGGCTCACTATGGCCGATCTGCATGCCGAGAGGTTTCAGGGAATACGTCCTGCGGTAGGCTATCCCAGCCTGCCCGACCAGTCGGTCAACTTCCTTATCGATGAGTTGCTGTGCATAGGGGATGTAGGCATCAGTCTTTCTGCCACAGGCGCTATGATCCCCCATAGCAGTGTGTCGGGCTTTATGTTTGCCCATCCTAAGGCCCAATACTTTGCTGTGGGACCGATAGGTGAAGATCAATTACATGACTATTCCTGCCGGCGAGGTCTCTCGGCAGAAACGCTGCGTAGCTTTTTGGTCAGCAACTTGTAGATGAAAAGACATGTGAGAAAAAACAGCATACCCGATAATCTCTTTATTGCTCTGTTATAATATCGGCCATACCGTGTCTTTCCATATTCTCGCGGGCAGTCATCAAGAAATCTCTGATTGAGGGGTGGGTCAGGAAAGACGGCGGAGCATCGTCAATCACAGATTGTATGAGTGGTGTGATGGCAGGGTAGGGCAGTCCGTTGCATAGCATCGAGAAGCCACAGAGCCCTAATACATTATTGTAGTTGCGCCCGATGAAGTCACACACGAGTGTGCGCATATCTCTGTTTAATTGTTGGTATACAGAGTCTACGTGTGAGCGTATTTCGTCTTCGGTGTGGCCGTTCATGATCATGCGCGACTCCATGCGCTCCATCTCCACCACACGCAGGTCGAGCTTGTACTTGCGGGCAATGAATTCGTAGAGCGAGTCGTTGAGCGGTGTGCCTGACACCTTGAGCATGATGTTGCTGATGGTCACATCTATCTTGCCTGGTTCCAGTATAATCGGCATGATTGGCTGTCCGTCGAGAAACAGGGTTGCTATCATGTTGGAGTCTACGTTGCCCTTCATCAGAAACTTGCCGTGCAGTACCTCACACGAGTCGAGCAACTTCCATTCCTTATTGTCCGATGTCATCATGGTGATTGTCTTTCCATCGATACTCGAAATGTTCGATGTGCCCTTGATGCGGTAAGCATCTGAGCACGACATGGAGAAGATGCTCGACACCAGACTGAGTATGTACAGTAGCCTATTCATCGTGTGTGGTTTGAAAAACGATGCAAAAATAAAAGGTATTCTTGAATCAAGGAAACCTTTTATCATTATTTAAGTATTATTTATGTTTGGTTATGGGTTGAGGGTCAACGAAAACGATAACGAAAACTTCCATCCGGAGGCAATCCCTCAACCCTCATCCCTCAACCCTCAACCAGCCTTCTCCTTCTCCAGTTCCTGAGGTATGCGGAAAGCGGTGTATAGCTCGAGCAGGCAGCCTACCAGCAAGCACATAATCCATTCGTTGTGCTTGCATACGAGCATAGCTATGCCTGTCACCATCAGCACGATGGCTCCCAATATCTGTTGGCGGCGTAGGCGGCGTATCATCCAGTTGGTGCCGGTGTAGCGGTCCATCATCTGCATGGCGCCAAACATGAATGAGCCTGCAATGTATATATAGGGTGCCCATGCCCATCGGGTGATATATAGGGCTGCACCCACCACCAGTAGTATGCCGCCCAGCATGTAAATATAGTTGTAAATCTTTTTCATTGTATGATAAAAACTTCTTCGTTCGGTAAGTGCATTCTGTACTTCTCGCGTGCTACACGCTCCAGATTGCTGCTGTCATTGGCCAGTTCCTTGAGTCTCTGCACACTTGAGTCGCGCAGTCCTTCGTAATACTCTATCTCTTTGGTCAGCCCATATATCTCTCTCTTATGTTTCAGCCGCTGCATCAGGTTGTTGTTGTCCAAGAAGCATATCAACACCAAGAACAGCGCTATCGTGATAGCGTACTTATAGCGCCCGATGCGTCCCATGAGGTCCTTCATTTTACCCATATATTCACTTCATTTCGAATGATTGTACAAAGATACGAATAAGCGAGTGAAAAGTCAAGTTTACTTGAACTTTTTGCAACGAGCGCGAGTATCTTCTTGGCAGAGCCATAAAGATAGATGTTTTAATCGAAACTTTCTATCATTTCAAGAAGTTGTTTGGATTTTATTTTGAGTTTGGCTGAGCGGTGTTTTTGAGCAGATTCGCACTATTTGGGCGCAGCAAATAGTGGTCTATTTGCAAGAACAATATTGCCAATAAATTTGATATTTTGTTTGGCTTGCAATTACTTTAGTGACTACGTCACAGAAGACACACGGCGCCTCGGGATAAAAAATAAATGAATTTATTTTGTTCTCCTCTCGGCTTGTTGTATCTTTGCAACACAAACAGAATAATGTATCTCCGTATGGAAAACTTTATAGTATCGGCCCGTAAGTATCGCCCAGCCACGTTTGATACGGTGGTGGGGCAGAAGGCCCTCATCGTGACTCTCAAGAATGCCATTCTCACAGGAAAGTTGGCTCACGCATACCTCTTCTGCGGTCCTCGTGGTGTAGGTAAGACTACCTGTGCACGCATCTTCGCCAAGTCAATCAACTGCGAGCACCTCACTCCCGAAGGTGAGGCCTGCAACGAGTGCGAGTCGTGCCGTGCCTTTAACGAGCAGCGCTCCTATAATATACACGAGCTGGACGCTGCGTCGAACAACTCGGTGGACGATATACGCGAACTCATCGATCAGGTGCGTATACCGCCACAGATAGGCCGATACAAGGTGTTCATCATCGATGAGGTGCACATGCTGTCGACAGCGGCGTTTAATGCCTTCCTCAAGACACTGGAGGAGCCGCCCCGCCATGCTATCTTTATCCTCGCCACCACGGAGCGCCACAAGGTGCTGCCCACGATTCTCTCGCGCTGTCAGATCTACGACTTCACGCGTATCGAGCTGAGCGACATCGTGGAGCATCTGGCCAACGTGGCTGCCAAGGAGGGCGTGAAGACCGAAGAGGCTGCGCTGCACATCATAGCCCAGAAGGCCGATGGTGGTATGCGCGATGCGCTCTCGCTCTTCGACCAGATGGTGAGCTACACACAGGGCAACGTCACCTACCAGGGTGTCATCGGCAGTCTCAACATATTGGATTACGACTATTACTTCCGCTTCACGGATCTCTTCCTGGAGCATAAGATAAGCGAAACGATGCTGCTCTTCGATGAGGTGTTGCGCCGCGGATTCGACGGAGGCAATTTCATTACCAACCTCACCGCTCACCTGCGCGATCTGCTCGTGAGCCGTGAGCCAGCTACACTGCCACTGCTGGAGGTGAGCACCGATGTACGTGAGCGCTACCGCGAGCAAGCACAGAAGTGTCCTGAGAGGATGCTGATACATGCCATCAAACTGTGCAACGACTGTGATCTCAACTATCGCGCGAGCAAGAACAAGAGACTGCTCGTAGAACTCACGCTCATACAGCTGGCACAGCTCACGGGCGACCCCGATGAGATAGGCTCGGGGCGTGGCCCTAAGAAGCTGAAACCCCTATTCCAAAAGGCGGTAGCCACCGCCACAGCGAGCCAGTCGAAGGATAGTAAGCCGGCACCGCCAACCGCAGCAAGCACCACACAGCCTGCAGTAAATAATTATGCACAGGGTGCACCGCAGAATATCCCGGCAGGCATGTCGAGGATTATGGCGTCGTCTACTGCTACGCAGCAGAGCAAGGTGGCCACTATGCGCCGCCCGGGAATCTCTATACGTGGTACCAATGCGCAGAACGTGCAGAATGAAATGCCCAGGCAGCAGTCTGTGTCGTCAAGTGTGGCTGCAGCAACACCGGTGCTGCAACCCGTAGTGGAGGATATTCCTATCAGTGAAGACGGCCTGCGTATCTGCTGGAAACAGTTTGCCGCAACCCTCTCCAAGGAGGAGACGGCTATGGCAGGGCGTATCATGAATATACGTCCATCATTGACCGGCGATACCTCCTTTACGGTTGGTATCGATAATAAAATCGTGGCGCAGGAGTTGCTAACCATGCAACCCCGTATCGAAGCCTATCTGAGGCAGCAGATGCAGAATAGTCGTATCAGTATGCAAGTGGTGCTGGAAGAGGCTCAGAAAGTACACCATATATATAGCCGTGTGGAGCAGTACCAGCAACTGGAGCAGCGCAACCAAGCGCTTAAAAAACTGAAAGAGCTGTTCGAACTGGATCTTGAGTAATTGGTAATTCTGCAGCGCAGCGAGAGCGATGATAAGCAAGGAGTCTTGGTGCGTAGCATCATAATTGACAATTGACAATTCAAACCTTCAACTCTCAACCCTCACCTCTCACGACAACACGATGTCGCATATCACCTGTGCGCCGACGTATGCGTTGAGGCGTGTCACCAATTCACGGCGTTGCATGGATAACTCTTGCCTGACGGCGGGAGAGGTGAGCCGTACGTAGAGTGTCTGGTTGCGGATGGTGATGTCGCGGGTATAGCGTGCCACTATGGGACCCATCACATGGGGCCAGCCTTGGACGAGGCGGTATTCGTTGAGCGGAGACTCAAGGCCTTGCTGCCGGAGGTATTGGCGAATGAGTTCGCCTACGGGCTCTGATTTGGTGCGTCGCATAGTGTGGAAGTGTTAGTCGTGGTGCTGGCATTCGTTGCTTAATGTTACGAGTCCTCCTTCTACACCATATAACTTGTAGTCTCCAGTGGCTGCACTAAGTATGCGGTCGAGGTGGCCGCGGTTGACATCGGTGATAAATATCTGTCCGAAGGTGTCGCCAGAGACAAGACGGATAATCTGCTCTACGCGAGAGGCATCGAGGCGGTCGAATATGTCGTCGAGTAACAGTATGGGTGTAGTGTGTCCCGAACGGCGGAGAAAGTCAAACTGGGCCAGCTTGAGTGCGATGAGGTAGGTCTTGTTTTGCCCTTGCGAGCCTTCGCGCTTGATAGGGTAGCCCGAGAGTTGCATCACGAGGTCGTCCTTGTGTGTGCCGTGTAGCGAATATCCCATGATGCGGTCTTTGGCGCGGCCGTTGCGGATGACCTCGAGTAGGTCGCCGCGGTCGCCATGAGAGAGGTAGTCGAGTGATACCTCTTCCTTGTCGCCCGATATCTGGGCATAGAACGATTGGAATATCGGGGTGAGCTCGGCGATGAACTGCTTACGGCGCTGATAGATGAGGCTTCCTGAGTGCGCCATCATCTCTTCCCATAGTGTCAGGAGCTCGGCGTCGGGCTCCTCCTCTTGCTTGAGCAGGGCATTGCGTTGCTGTAGAGCCTTGTCGTAGTTGATGAGTTCGGCAAGGTACTCTTTGTCGTGCTGTGAGATGGCTACATCCATGAAGCGGCGCCGCTCCTCGCTGCCTCCGAGGATGAGTTCGCTGTCTGAGGGCGAAACCATGACAAGGGGGATGAAGCCTACATGCTCGGAAAAGCGCTGGTAAGCCTTCTTGTTGCGCTTGAAGGTTTTCTTCTGCCTGCGTTTCATGCCGCAGTAGATGTCTTCTTCGTCGCCTTGCTCAGTCTCGTACAGGCCTTGCACTACGAAGAACTCACTGTCGTGGCGCATCACCTGAGAGTCTATCGGGTTGTTCGAACTCTTGCAGAATGACAGGTAGTAGATGGCATCGAGCAGATTGGTCTTGCCCATGCCGTTCTGCCCGATAAAGCAATTCACTTTAGGGGAGAAATCAAGGTCGGCCTGCTCGATATTCTTATAATTCAGTATGGAGAGTCTTTTTAGTATCATCAATCGGTGGTTATTGCTCGCAAAGATACAAAAAACGGACGAATGTGGTGCTGAAAAGCTAAAAAACAAGCGTTGGTAGGAAAAAAAATGCACCGAAATTTTAGTAATCGGCGGAAATAGACTACTTTTGCATTTCGTAATGCGACGAATATAAAAAATAACTAAAAATATGGCAAAACAAGAAATCAAACAAGAGCAAGTGCTCAACGTGGAGGAGGCAGTAAGCCGCTCTGAAGCATTCATCAACAAGAACAAGAAAATGATTACAGTGGCTGTTGTAGCTGTAGTTGTACTCGTAGCTGCCGGTATGGCTGTGAATACATGGGTTATTAAACCCCGCGAGCAGAAGGCTGCTGAGGCTCTCTTCGCAGGTGAACGTTATTTCCAGAATGGGGATTATGAGACCGCATTGAACGGTGATCAGTATGAGTATGCAGGCTTTGCGGCTGTAGCTGATGACTTTGGTAGCACCAAGGCTGGTAAGCTCGCCAAGGCATACGCAGGTCTCAGTCTTGCTAAGTTGGGTCGCTACGAAGAGGCTATCCCTTACCTCAAAGGTTTTAAGGGCGACGATGCTATGGTGGCTCCTTCGGTGCTTGCTGCACTGGGCAACTGCTATGCTCACGTTGGCGATGAGGCACAGGCTGCTGCTACACTCGTAAAGGCTGCTCATGAAGCCGATAACAACTTGTTGAGCCCTGCATACCTTATCCAGGCAGGACAGATTTATGAGAAGTTGGGTAAAAAGTCTGATGCCCTGAAGGTATATCAGGAGGTTAAGGACAACTACTATGGCTCTACCCAATCAATGGATATTGACCGCTACATTGAGCGCGTAAAGTAATCGAACATACGATAGACGTTTAGGGTTTAGAGTTTGGGAGGATGCTCCTACATTCTAAACCCTTTTTTATTTACTTTAATATACAATATAGATAAGACAATGGCAACAGCATATCACAATCTCTCAGAGTATGACATCGACTCTGTACCTTCGGCTGAGGATATGAAATTTGGTATCGTAGTATCAGAGTGGAATGAAAATATTACCGCAGCCCTGCTCCATGGTGCTGAAGATACATTAAAGAAGCATGGCGCCAAACCTGAAAACATCACTGTATATACAGTCCCCGGTAGTTTTGAACTTATTTATGGCTCTGCCAAGTTTGTACAGAGCAAAGAGGTGGACGCAGTCATCGCTCTTGGCTGTGTCGTGCGAGGAGATACGCCTCACTTTGACTATGTTTGCGCTGGTACCACTCAGGGTATTGCTGCGCTCAATACGCAGGGCGATATTCCCGTGATTTTTGGACTCATTACAACTGATACCATGCAGCAGGCTGAGGACCGTGCAGGGGGTATCCATGGAAACAAAGGCGACGAATGTGCCGTCACTGCTATAAAAATGGTATATTTAGCTGAGATGTTCGAAAATTAACGAAGATACCGCTTGTAAATTAAAAAAAAAGTTGTACCTTTGCATCGCCTTTCGGAGGAGAGGTGTTTGGGCAAATTCCAGAGTGGCCAAATGGGGCAGACTGTAAATCTGCTGTCTTTCGACTTCGGTGGTTCGAATCCATCTTTGCCCACAAGAAAGAGGAACGCATGAGCGTTCCTCTTTCTTTTTTTGTAAAAATATGATGCTTGGCCCAAACGTCTCTGTCTTCTTGAACATTGCGGAGAATCCCGACCTGGGACTTAGTAGGATACTCTGTGAGATTTTTGGACCAACCAAGCGCATGCATTGCTTTCCCCTTAGCTTCAGCCCCTTGCATTTCCCTCGGCCTTTCAGATAAGGTTGTCGCCCCCTCGGGTAGCGAACAAGTCTCTTTACTTAGCTTAGGATGACACTGATGTTGGGAAATGAAAAGATTGGGCGTTAAAAAAAAAGGCTGTCCTTAAGGACAGCCTTCAAATTTGTGTGTGTTATGTTCTTTGGGCTTAGTTTGCAGTCTCAGTGGCGGCCTCCTCAGTCATGGGAGCCTCGGTGCCCAAGATGTTATCGGGGTTTACCGATCTTTCATTTACTGCATTCTCTATGAGTACACTGTCGTGACCCACCTCTACGCGAGAGGGCAGCTGATAAGATGCGAAGATGCAAAGCACTGCGATGCAGATAGCCAGTGTCCATGTTGCTTTCTCCAAAAAGTCGGTTGTCTTGCGAACACCCATAATCTGGTTTGATGAGGCGAAGGAAGAGGCCAAGCCACCACCCTTAGAGTTTTGAATCAAAACAATGCCACACATCAATACCGAAACGATAACGATAAGTACGATACAAAGTAAATACATATTCTATTTTGAGTTATTATTAATTATCAATTTTTCTAAAAATCTGATTTGGTCTGCAAAGTAAATATTTTTTTCTGGATATTTCAAATATAAACTGCGAATAATTTCAAGAGCACGCGAATATTTGTGCTGTTTGATATAAATCTTGGCCAATGTCTCGGTAAAATAGCTTTCGTCGAGCGATTCTTCGTCTGTATGTAGCTTTTCTTCCGTTATGTCTCGGGTGTCCTCTGAAATGTCGGCATCGCCTGCAGGAAGTGTTGCAGTCTCTTTCTCGGTGCTGCTTTTCGTTATCTCCTCTAAGGCTCGTGCTATGCTGTCTGTTTCGTCAAGTGCTGCGGCATGGTGCTCTTGACTGGACGGGGGGGTGGGGCTCTCTTCCTCGAGCAGGAAGCGCGATGCGTAGTCTCCTATGACATCGGGCATGGCTGGTAATTCGGATTGCTCTTCGGGCAGAGTGCCGAGGAAGGCATCTATCAGGCTCAGTGTACGGTCTATTCCAGGATTCTCGTCTACTACATTGTCCTCGATGGTCAACTTGTCGGAATATCCTTCGATGAGTCTGTGTAGAGAGCGGCGGTCATATATATAGAGTACCGAACGGCGCAACTCGACACCGAAGTCGGCCTCATGAAGCAGGTAGAGGTTGTTGAGCAGAAGAAGGCGTGCCGTCTGAAAGTAGGGGTATCGTGCAACGATACTCCTCAGCTCGTATAGCGTCTCGCGGTTGAGCCTCTCGGGGTGATTGATAAGTGCTCCTAAAACCATATTACCAGTTTGCTACAGTGGCGTTGAATATCTGTTCTACAATCTCATCTATGATTTGTGTCACCAGCTCTTCCTGTACATCGTTGAGCTGCTGGGATGCGTCAAATTCACGGCTGGCCGAGAACTGGCGTTCAAAGTCCTCGGTATGGTTCTTGGTGTTTTCAAACTTTACATTCACCGTCATCTTAAGCTGCATCATCGAAGAGTAGCCGTCTGAGGATATGGACTTGTTGACCTGATCGTATGAGCGGATCTCACCTGAGAGCAACAGGTCGCCTCCGCGATTTACCTGCTGCAACTTGGTCTGGTTGACATAGATGTCACTTAGCGCAGTGTTGAACATGCTTTCCATCGGGCCCCATTGGTAGAGGGCGCGGTTGGGGAAGTTGTCAATGGTGATAGTCTTGATGATGTCGTAGTTGATCGATGCTCCATTAAACTTATACGATATGGTGCATCCAGTCAGTACGAGGAGCAGTACCAATGATATTCCTTTATATAGTCGGGTGAGTCTCATTTTTTTTTATCAATAGTTTTCCAGATTGTATTCCTTGATCTTGCGGTATAGTGTACGCTCTGATATCTTGAGCTCCTGTGCTGCGATTTTGCGCTTACCTCGACTGCGTATCAAGGCTCGTCGTATCAGCTCTTTTTCTGCATCCTCTATGGATACAGCCTCTTCTACATACTCCTCTGTATCTTGATACTCTATATCATCGTGTTTCTGCTCCTTCATCGAGCTTATCGATATCGTGGCAGGTGTATCTCCATATTGCGAGGGGAAGAGTGATGGTTGGCCTACAGGCTGATGATGCCTGGGTAGCTCTCCACCCGTCAAGGCACTGACTTGTTGCTTTAGCTCGGTAATGTCTTTTCTCATGTCGAAGAGCACTTGATACAGTATGTCGCGCTCACTCTCAAAGGTCTTGCTCTGCTGACTCTTGCTGGTGGACAGTATGGGTAGGTTGGGCTTTATCTCAGGTAGATATTCTCTGAGCATCTCTTCTGTGACTTCACGCTGTTTCGAGAGGAAAGAGATCTGTTCTGTGATATTCTTGAGCTGTCGTATGTTGCCTGGCCAGGGATAGGCCGATAGCAGGCGTTTGGCACTATCGGTCAACTGCAAGGGAGGTATGGTATAACGCTCGGCCGTGTCTGACGCAAACTTGCGGAAGAGCAGAGGAATGTCTGCCGGACGTTCGCGTAGGGCCGGTATCTTGATGACAATCGTGTTGAGACGGTAGTATAGGTCTTCACGGAACTTGCCTTGCGCAATCGCATCGAGCAGGTTTACGTTAGTGGCTGCTACGACACGCACATTGGTCTTCTCTACCCTCGAAGAACCTACTTTAATATATTCCTTCGCTTCCAGTACACGGAGCAGGCGTGCTTGGGTGGATAGGGGGAGCTCGCCTATCTCATCCAAAAAAATGGTTCCGTTGTTGGCCTCGGCAAAATAGCCGTTGCGCTCTTCTATAGCGCCAGTAAAGGCTCCTTTTACATGGCCGAAGAGCTCAGAGTCTATGGTACCTTCAGGTATGGCGCCGCAGTTGACAGCGATGTACTTGTTGTGCTTGCGTGCGCTGTTTTGGTGGATTATCTGCGGAAAAAACTCTTTACCTACACCGCTCTCGCCTGTAACCAAAACGGTGACATCAGCAGGAGCAACCTGCATGGCTATTTCAATGGCACGGTTCAACTCTTCGGAGTTGCCAATAATTCCGAACCGTAGCTTTATCTTCTGAATCTCCTTGCTATCCATAATTCAATGCATAACGTTTTAGCAGACAAAGTTACAACAATTCCGAGAATTTACGAAACACAATCCTTATCTTTTGTCAAACCGGTAGGAATCTATGAATGACGGACACGTGTTGGCTTAGTGTCACACTGACTCTAAGACCTCAGCAAGATGCTTTATCACACGGTCAGCACAGGGGGGGGCGATGGACTCGTCTGAAGTATTCCATCCTTTCCCTTTTAGCCATATAGTATGGCAACCGAGACTGTGTGCCGGTATGACGTCTTTACTGTACGAATCGCCTACTACAAGTACTTCGCCGGGTGATAGGGCAAGTGCTTCGATGCCGAGCGCAAAGATTTGCGGATCGGGCTTGCGTATACCTACTACAGCCGATTCTATTACATCTTTGAAGTATCCGTCGATGCCATAGCTCTGTAGTACGGCATGGATATTCCCGTAGAAGTTTGATACCAATACCAGTGGATAGCCTGTAGTTAGTGTGTCAAGAATCCTACGGGTCTCTGCCATATTGGAGCGTACAATTGCATCGCATGCCTCAGCTATTTGTGATACGGTATCTTGCAAGCTCGATTCATGGATATAGTCTTTATGCAGAGTGTTTGCCAGTTGCCTTACTTGTATACCTACTTTCTTCCGCAACATCATGAGAAAATCATCCGTTGGCTCTATCACATGATGGGTTGCAAGGTATCGCTCGCCATGTACATAAGCGTCGCGTAGCTGCTCCTCAGCAATCTGGGGCAAGCACTTGCTGTATACTTGGCGGAAAATGTGGAACCAATGTGTACCATTCGTGTCAAGTGTACCGCCATAATCAAAGATGATACCTTTTATGTTATGCATGCTTATTGTTCTTTATGCCGTTGGCTTTAATCAATACTAATCCGATGACAATCCAGCAGAGTTCGCGCAGACGGCATAGTAGACCTGTGAAAAGACCATACCCGGCTGTCAGGTGCAGGCGCTCTGATACTAAGGCTATGCTTCCCTCGCGTGCTCCGATCTGCATGGGCATGAAGAACATAAGGTTGCTGAACAATGAAGAGAAAGCCATGATGAGTATGCTGTCTACAATGGTCACGTCGGGTGTGAGTATACGCATCAATACATATATCTCCAGGCTGCCGACGACTCGTGCCAGGAACTCTAACCCTAATGATAGGTAGAATGTGCGCTTGTGTTGGGCGTGCAGTGCGGCTATTTGTGCATCAATGCGTTGCAGTACCTCAGTATTGCGTTCTTGGAAACGGCGTGACCAACGATTGATATAAGGGATGTGTGAGAGTATGCGAAACACTTTTACAACCAGTCCATTCCGGTAGCCCTTCATGAAAAAGTAGATGACGAGTATACTTAGTGCCGCTATCATGCCCATCAAGATGCCTGTGCCCCAGTCCATCGGATAGAGTATTACGAATAGTACCACTCCCAGTAGCCAAAACCAGAAATGGGAGAATATATGCATCATCGAGTACAGGATTACAGACGAGGTGGCTTTTGCTCGTCCCACATGAGGGGTCAGCTCCATGATGCGGTATGGCTCTCCTCCCAGGAGTCCAAGCGGCGTTACATAGTTGAGTACATAGCCTGAAATGGTGAGTCTATATATATAGGAGAAGGGGATGTGTGTCTGCTCCTTATCGTTGATGATCAGGTGCCACGAGGTAGCATTCATCATGTATATAAACGCCCATAATGCAATATTGAAAGGCAGCCAGTATCCCGCCTTGCACACATTTTCCCATACCTCGCTCATTGGCATGTCAAGCGAGATGAGCATTACTCCTAATAGGACAATGCCGGCTATGAAGAAGAGGTTGCGATACTTGGCTTTCATGCGTTATGTGCTCATTTTTTCTGTAAAAGTACTTGTTTTATTTGAGGCATGCAAGTTTCACTTTGATATTTTGGAATGTAGAGCACAGCATGTACGATAAAGGAAGAAGGATACCTCGTGGTATCCTTCTTCCTATGTATATATTATGGTTGACGGTTATTTTACAATCCATTCGAACACACCGGCTGAGAGGCGCTTGTTCATCGTAACCTCGAGCTTGAGGGCTGTGGTCTTCACCGGCTTGAAGTTAACGGTGCAAGGCTCACCTTTAGCTACGGGATAGCCGTCGGGGTTCTCTACAGGCTGCCAGTTGCCATTGGCGTCCTTGTAATAGATCTTCCAACTGTCGGGGATGCGGCATCCGCCCCAAGGCTGGTCGTCAAACCAGTATACGGTAGAGCTCTGTACGGTAGCCTCCTCGGGGAAGGTGTAGGATATCCACTCTGTAGAGTTGTTCTTGGGCCACCAGTGGGTGTAAGGCATGGAACGGTCGTTGCCATCCTTCGGCACGAGGCGGTCGGCGATGCTCTGCAGGGCGGGGATACGCATGGATGAGTTGATCTTACTCAGTGAGGCCAAGGTAGCGGGAGCTGCAGGGTTGGTGGCCTTGAGGTCTTGAGGAATCCATACCTTCATGTCGCCATTGCCACGATGACACCAAGCGTAGTAGGGGATAAGCGTGAGCTTTACCTCCTCGGTAGTGAGCTTGCCCTGCTTGTCAAAGGCGAGCGTCTGAGCATCGGTGGTGAGGGTGGTGATGTTCTGTGTCTTGTAGGTGTTGAGCTTAGCCTTGCTTGCTTCGGGGATGAAGGCATCGAGACTGCGCTGCTCAAGGGTGAACTCGGGATTCTGGTTGATGAGCACGCTCTTGATGTCGAACTTGTTGTCGGGCCACTCGGCGCAATATACGATAGGACCGCGCTCGATGCTTACCATGCCGCGGTCGGCTTCTACCTTCTCACTGGCACGTACGGTGCGGGGCTCCATGTCGAAGTGGATGGTCACCTCATCACCCTTCTTCCACTTGCGGGGAATGGTGAAGTATCCGTCCTCGGTCACTGTACCTTCGGCCTCTACACCATTGACCTTGATGCTGTAGCCGAGGCGCTTGTTGTCGCTGTAGCTGTAGAGCTCGCCGGGGAGCGGACGGCTCTTGAGCCAGCCGGGGATACGGATCTTGAGGTCAAACTGTCCGCAGCTGTTGCGGTCCACCTTGATGTTGATGTCGCCACAATAGGGATAGCCAGTAGACTGTGTGAGAGCCACCTTCTTGCCTGCTACCGTGAGGTTCGAGGTGTTGCTGAGGAAGAGGTTTACGTATACCGCGCGATCCTTTACTGCATATACATAACCGGGTAGTGAGGGCACGAAACGGCTGATGTTGCTCGGGCAGCATGCGCAACCGAACCATGCTTGGCGCTGGTGCTGGCCCATTGACTCCAAGGGGTTGGGGTAGAAGAATTTACCACCATCGAGGCTCACACCGCTGATGAGACCGTTGTAGAGTGAACGTTCCAGTACATCGTAGTACTTAGACTCGCCATGAAGGAGGAACAGACGATGGTTTACATATACATTACCGATGGCTGCACATGTCTCGCAGTAAGCACTCATGTTGGGAAGGTAGTAGTTGGGACCAAAGGCCTCGCCCGATGCTGTAGCGCCGATACCGCCAGTGATGTAGAGTTTCTTGTTCACGATGTTGTCCCAGATAGCGTCGATGGCATTGATGTAGGCAGAGTCGCCTGTAAGAGCTGCTACATCGGCCATACCGGCATACATATAAGTGGCACGTACGGCGTGACCTACGGCCTCGTCTTGCTCTACCACGGGCTTGTGGCTCTGTGAATACTCAGTCTTGATGGTGGTCTTGCCGCGATAATCGAGGAAGAACTTGGCCTGATCAAGGTACTTGCGGTCGCCAGTCACGAGGTACAGACGGCAGAGAGCCATCTCGGCAATCTGGTGACCAGGTACTACGCATGCTTGTCCGGGCTTGTCACCTACTTCGCGGATGACGCAGTCGGCATAGCGGATGGCGATGTCGAGGAACTTGCGTGAGCCTGTAGCCTGATAGTGTGCTACGGCACCCTCTACCATGTGTCCGAGGTTGTAGAACTCGTGGCTGAGGTCCTCCACCTTGCTCCAGCGGGTGTCGCCAGCCCAGTGATGCGGATCGCCAGGATTCTGTGTACGTGCAGTATAGAGGTAACCGTCGGGCTCCTGAGCCGATGCGATGACGTTCAATACGCTGTCAATGTACAGCTTCAACTTCTTGTCGGGGTAGGTCTGTAGGATATAGCTGGCACCCTCGATGGTCTTGTAGGGGTCAGTGTCGTCGAAAGAGTATCCTACGCCATTTACCTTGAACACTTTGGAGGGATCCTTCATGTGCTCGGCGGCATTGGAGAAGTTGGTGTAGCGTCCCTCGCTCTCACATTTGCTGAAGGCAAGAGGAATGGTTACTACACGGCTTGCTTCGAGGCGTTGGCCCCAGAAGCTGTTACTCTCAACCTTTACGGAGGTAAAGGGAACCGGGGTGATGGGGTAACCACCCGAGGTGTGGTCGTGCTTGTGACCGGGATGTGCACTGATAGGCAGGATGATGGCTGCTGCAAGTGCGGTCAGAATTGCTTTTTTCATGTTACTTGTTATTATTGGTGTTTTGGTTATTGTTGTTTTCCCATAAGTCAAATTCGTCGAACGATACCCATGACTTGTTGTCGGTATATGTCGTCTGGTAGAGGCCTACCTTCAGCTTCTTGCCATTGAGCTGTGGGGCGTTGATGGGTGAGCCTGGCATATCGGTCCAGCTCTTGCCATCCTGACTTGTGCGGATGGTGAAGATGTCGCCTGTGCGCTCGATTTGCAGGTAGGGATCGTAGTTCCATCCGTTGCCACGCGGATATTGTGGACGGCTATAGCCACGAACATGGGTGAGCATGTTGCCGCAGTTGTAGTTGGGGAATACGCCGATGTGGATAATTTCCTGACCACGGTTGCCTGAGTCGTCCAATACGATGAGTCCGCCCTCGTTGTAGGCTGGTGTGCGGTGCTCGGCCTGTCCGTCGAGTGCAACCACTTTGGTCTGTACGAGGAAGTCGCCCTCCAACTCCTTATATAATATAATGCCGTTGTCCTCTTTGCGAGTGTTGAGGTTGGCGTTCGCAGAGGTGAGTTTGATAGCACCGTCTACAGCTTGTGCGCTCATGGCATATTGTGGGTCGCCATTGGCCAGTACACCGTCCCATCCCTCCTTGTTGGCAATGTAGTCGGCAGGCTTGTCGGCTCTTTCGCCGAAGTGTACGAACTGGTCGGCTGCGATGGTGATATCGGCACTCAGTATGCGTGAGAACTGTCCGCTATCATCGGTCACCTGAACGAGGCACTTCTGTGTGGCTTTCCCGTCGGTAGCGAGGATGAGCGATGACTGATTTCCTGCGGGAATGGTAGTGCTGGGGAGGGTTAGGGTAGTATTGGACTTTCCGGCACGTTTAGGACTATCAACGCCAGTCACTGCATATCTGTAGTTGAGCAGGCCCGACTCCATGCGCTCTCCATTGCCATCCACTACGCTTACGCTGAGTAGGTTAGGGGAGAGGCTGCGTACTTGCAGGTCGAGTGCTCCGTCGAATGTAATCTTATCATTCGTGCTTGAGGGAGCAGCATAGGCTGCTTGTACATCGGCCTCCGTGAAGCTCTTGTCGAAGAACTGCAGTGAGTGCAGGTAGCCGCTAAACTTATTGCCGCCATCCATAGATGCACCCAGTGTGATGCGTCCTTCAGGACGAATCATGAGGAACATGTTCTTCTCGATGATCTTCTGTCCGTTAAGATATACACGCTCATAGTAACCGTCGAAAGTGACTACCCAATGTTGCCATTCACCTTCTCCGCTGAGGCATTCTCTCGGTGCTCCCGAGTTCTCGAACGAGGCGTTATGTGCTACAAGGCCATTGCTGCGGTCGCGGCCTTGGCGGAACTCAATCGTGGCGAGGTCGTTGCGGCGCTCGGTAAATTCGGCTACCGTCTCGATGTTGCCCACTTGTGGGTTGAGTGTCCATGCCGTGATGGTGTAGGGCGCATTGTAGGTCATCGTCTTGGGGAGACTGAAGCTGCTCTTGAGTGACTGCTGGCCATTGAAGTAGAAGGCATATTTGCCTTTCTTAATCTCTACCACAATATTCTTGTCGCCACTGAAGGTGCCGCCCGGACGGTTCTTGATTTCCTTGAGGCTCAAGGCCTTTCCCATAGCGTAGTCATCGGCATTGATGTCTACAATCTTATTGCCCTTCTCGGCTGTTTTCAGGTGCTCGGCAGGTTCGATGTCCTTTTCATGAATCCAAGGATAGCCAGCCAGGAGCGCTTCTTCGTCAATGGCTACTTCGGGCAACAGATTCTTCGGATTCTTACGCTTGGTGGCATTGTACACCTTCACGTTCCAAATAGCAGGGAAGTGTCCGTTCTTCTGTGTGTCTGTCACCGTGATGCGGATGTATCGTGCTTTGCATGCTCCCTCATCTATCATGGGAGAGCCCTGCTGTGTGTTTTGTGTCTTGTCGGCATAGAGTGTCCAGTTGATGCCATCAACAGAGGTCTCTATCTTGTATTGGTAGAAGAAGGTGGTGTATTCAAACTGTGTCCATACCTGGTTAAACTTCTGCTCCTTGCCGAGGTCTATGGTTATCCGCTCCTCGCCATGGCACTGGCGGGCACGCCATAGGGTGGCGTTGTTGTCGTCGGTTGCATACTCGGGCTTGAACCACTCATCGTAGTAAGATGAAGCAGTTACTTTGGCACCATAAGCCAAGTTTTCTATATAGTTCTTCTTGGCCTGCTTCTGGAACGACTCAGGGATGAGTCCTTCATGAGTAGGGATAATCTTTTGGATATTTCCCTCTGCATCGAACTCCATCTTGTCGATACATATCTGACGGTGGAATCCATGGATGGAGTGGGGATTGTTGTGGCGGTGATACACGATGTAGTAATCGTCGCCGTCAATGAGCACGGAGTGGTGGCCAGGACCATGGATGGTGCCATCGGCATTGGTCTCCAGGATGCAACCCTTGTACTCGTAGGGCCCCATTGGTCCCTCCTTGCTGATGGCATACTGCACGCGGTAGGTGTGGTCGTGGCATGAGCCGGACGAATAGGTGAAGTAGTAGATGCCGTCTTTCTTGAACACGAATGGTGCTTCGAAGAAATCCTTAATCTCGGTGTTGAGGATGAGCTTCTTGTCGGTAAACGATTTGCCGTCAGGAGCGAGCTTGGCTACACCGCAGCCAAAGTTTTCGTAGATGCCCCAAGTGCCGAAGTAAAGATATTCGGAACCGTCATCATCGACAAACAGCTGTGGGTCGAGTGTGATGGCATTGTGTACGAAACGGTCTTGCACGAGGATGGCATCCGGTGCTCCGAGGCGGTTTGTCCACGGACCAGTGGGACTATCACTTTCGCCTACATAAATCACACACGGCGTGCAGTAGTAGTAGCGGTAGCTGCCGTCGGGCTGCTGCACCACATCGGGTGCCCATACCACTTCTGTCGTGGGCCAGTTCATGGTGACGTTGCGCCAGTTGACAAAATCCTTCGACATCCATACTTGGGCAGGGCCATAGCCATTGCCGGTGCCGTCGGTCGTGGCATATATATAATAGGTGTCACCAAACTTCTTGATGGTGGGGTCGGCAAAGTAGCCGGGTAGTAAGGGGTTGCCTGCTCCCGGCGTGTTCCATTCGGCAGGGTGGGCTTGTGCTTGTGCTCCTGCGGCTGTGAGGAGTAGTAGCGCGGCGGCGAGTAGTTTCTTCATTGGGTGGTGTCTTTATGATGTTCTCGGATTTCTCGGAGAACTTTCAATTTTCAATTCTCAATTTTCAATTTTATCACGAATCCTCCACCCGGTGCCAAGTGAATGGCTTGTTGGGTAGTAGAGGTGCAGCCCATAGTGCTCAAGCGGTAATCTTCGGCGTCGTGGTGTGCATTGATGCCGTCGGTGAGCAGATGGGCTTTGTAGCTCTTTCCATCGGGGAGGAAGCTGAAGTCGATGGTGAGGTCGCGAGCATCCCAGTTGGTCTGTCCGGCGATGTACCATGTGTCGCCGAGGCGGCGCAGGGTGACGATGTACTCGCCCATCTTGCCTTGCAGGATGCGTGTCTCGTCAAATACGGTGGGCAGGGAGGCAATGTACTGTGTGTAAGGCTCGTCGTCCTCGTAGTTGGTGGGCGAGTCGGCCAGCATGGTGAAGGGCGAGTCGTGTACGATATAGCAGGCAGCTTGGTGGCAACGGGTACCCATAGATATGGGCTTGTTGTAGATGGCCTTCCAGTCGGCCTTGGTTCCGTTGCGCATGGCTCCCGGTGTGAAGTCAACGGCACCGGCCATCATGCGAATGTAGGGGAAGGTGACGTCGTAGAGCGGCATGTTGTTCTCCAGTTCGGTCCAGCGAACCTCCTCCATACCGAATACACCTTCGTAGTTGAGAATATTGGGGTAGGTGCGGTTGAGACCTACGGGAGCATAGATACCGTGGAGGTCGAGGATGAGGTGATGGCGTGCTGCGCACTCGGCCAGGCGCTCCACCATTTCGAAGGCTGTCTGGTCATTACGGTCGAGGAAGTCCACCTTGAAGCCCTTGATGCCCATGTCGGCATAGTGCTTGCAGGCAGTCTCCAGCTTCTCGTCAATAACGTTGAATACCGTCCATAGCACGATGCCTACGTTCTTGGAGTTGGCATACGCGATGAGCTCGGGTAGGCGAATGGCTTCGATGGGCTGCATGATGTTTGCCTTGTTGGAGTCGTACCAACCCTCATCGAGGATGATGTATTCGAGTCCGTGGGCAGCAGCGAAGTCGATGTAATACTTATAGGTGTCGAAGTTGATGCCAGCCACGAAGTCTACGCCGCGCAGGTTCCAGTCGTTCCACCAGTCCCACGCTACCTTGCCCGGCTTAATCCAGTCGGTAGCGCCTATCTTGTTCTCACGTGCGAGAGCATATACCAGATTGTTGACAGGCATCTGTGTGTCATCTTCCGTTACGGCCAGTATGCGCCAGGGGTATGAGTGTGCTCCAGTGTGTCGGGCTATATACGCTTCGGTCTCCTTGACGTACGACATGCCACGCCAGCGGTAATAGTCCATGGTCTTGGGGTAGGGGGCAAACTCTGCTTTCAGCTGTCCGCCATTGGCACGGACGAACATGCCGGGATAGCTCACTACGTCTGTTTCGAGCAGGGTCACCTTGGCTGCTCCGCAGTCAACGGTAGCGGGTAGGAAGGCTGCCTGGTTCTGAGCATTGCCCAATGCTGTGTGGTGATAGATGTTTTGGAAGGCCATGGCATAGGGTTTCTCCTTATTGGTGGTATAGGCCAGCCATGCCGAGCGGTCGGTGCCGAAGTTATAGTCAGCGGTCTCGCTATATATATAAGTGTCTCCTTTCGCAGTAGAGTAGAATCGATAGGCAATGCCTTCGTCCGAGGCCAGCACGATGAGTCCGAACCCATTCTTCAGCTTGATGTCGAGTTGGTTGGCTGCAAACTGGAACGATGGCTGACGATACATCGGGGATGTGATGACCTCGTCTGTCTTGCTCTTCTTGGCGCGGGCTACCTTGGCATGGGCAAAGGGCTGCTTGCCCTCTGCGATAGTGAGTCCTATGGTAGAGGGCGCCATCAGCTCCTTGCCGTCGAGCAGGATGCTGAGTTGGCATTGCTCCTCTATCGCTATGCGTGCGGTGAGTTTGCCATTGGGGGAGTTTACATCGTAAGTCTTTGCCGTTAGTTGTAGGCTGCAGGCGAGCATGATTGCGCTCATTAGTAATAGGGAGAATCTTCTCATGGTATCTGAGTTTGTGTTTATTGCCATATTATCGCAAAGGTACAAATTTATATGATATGTTGTGCTTTTTATGTACAAAAAGGGTGTGTCAAAATGTAATTTTGTCATCCTGAGCGTAGTGAAGAAACGTGTTCGCCGCCCGAAGGGGCTAAAGGCAATCTCGTAGGAACGGTGGCGGAGTCTATTGCGAGATGCTTCACATTCGTTCAGCATGACAAATAAAATGATAAGAGAAAGGGTGTGTCGAAATTTACGACACACCCTCTTTAGGTTATTTAATATGTAACAAGATTACTTTACGAGGAACTTCTTACCGTTCATGATGTAGATGCCCTTTGCAGGAGCTGCTACTTCCTGACCCTGCAGGTTGTAGATCTTGCCATCCTTCTTGTCGGCGCTGATGCCTTCGATGCCTGCTGCGTATGATTCGGGGTCGAGCAGGGTAGCGTGGATGATGTAGCGCTTGCTGTCAATCTCGAAGCAGAAGGTAGCTTCGGCCTTGAAAGGAGCTTCGATGTCTACGTTAGAGTAGGTCCAAATCTGTTTGTAGTCTTCGCTGAAGCCCACGCCTATGTCACCGTATGTGTCAGCACCACCGCTGATGTTGAAGATAATGCCAGAGTTGATAGCATCGAGACCCTCGGTGTATGTACCGTCGGCCTTCAAGCCCTTCACGTAGTAACCTTCGAAGAGGGCATCTACGCTCTCAAGACCGAATGCGGTAGCCACCTTTGTCAGGTCATAGTCAACAGATGCGTCGTCCGTGCTTACGGGCAGGTTGATCCACTCTTCACCTACGATTTCAGCTTGGATGATAGTCTCTACAATCTGATAGGTGAGGTTGATGGTGAGCATCTTGTTGTTCTCTTCGTTCACGAGGAAGAACTGACCGGTGTATACATCACCTACTACACCCATATCTTGCATCTGAATACATTGGATGATGAAGTTGTCGGCTGTTGAGTTAAGGCCGGTGATACCCCAGGGTGCGCTACCCCAAGGCGCTTGACGACCTTCTTCGTTGAGCCAGAAACCGGGCTTTTCATCCATAGTGTAGTCCTTGGTGTACTTCTCGCCTTTCTGCGCTGCTACTGAGTCTACGTTAAGTGCATAGAGCACGGGATCGGTGGTGCCGATGAGGCTGTAGATGTCGGCGAAAGGAATGCTTGCAGAGTTTGCTATCTCAGACCAAGTGTAGTTGGCATCAAGTGCCTGTACGGTATAATTGCGAGTAGCTACGCTCTCGAAGTCTTGTGCAACGGCTTCGCGCTGTACAATCTTTAAGGTGATGTCAAGGGTGTAATATTGAGTTCCATTCACAAGGTACATAAGGGTGTGTGCCTCATCACCTACGCTGAGCTGATTTACAGCGTGCTGTCCAACGTGCAGTACTGAATAGTCACCTGATGTTTGGGGCTCTACGAAGAATACACCGCTATTCCAACTGCAGACAATACCATTTTGGGTCATCCAGTAACCACCGGCATTAGCTGTTGAACTTGAGGTGAAACCGCCTTCTGGCCCTGTGGCTTGAAAACTAAGAGCAGTTGCGGTAGTACCAAGCAGTTCTGCAATGCTGTCAATGGGGATGTAGATTTCCGAGTAGCTGTAATCTGTAAGATTTACTTGCTCAACAACGTATGTTGATGTTCCTATGCTGACGAAATCATTTGGATCTACGTAGGGAGCCGCCTCGATAACCAAGTTGTACTTGATGCGGAATGCTTTGTTGCCGTATACGATATATACGTATGAGTAGAAGTTGTCACCAGCTACTAACTTTTCAGGACTTTGGCCGAGGTTACATGTCAAAGTGTCGTTTTCTCCATTGTAACTCCAAGCATTGGTATAGAAACGTGCATCTGCTGAACTATACGATTTTGCACATGCTTCAGTGAGAGTGTCGCCGTTTTCTGCAAATGCGAGACCTACCCAACCGTCATAATAACCGATAGCCAATAATGAATCAACTTTCATTCCATAGGTGTCATCGGTGTATGCTTGGTACATTTGGTTAGGAATCATCGTAGCGAATACCTCCTTGTCGAGTCCGAATGACTCGGCAACACCAGCGATACTTACCTTAACAACGTCAGCATCGTATCCAGTGCGAGGATATTGTGTTACAGTAACCTCTGTCTCGCCAATAATCTCCAACTTGGCAATCTCCAACTCAGCCTCGGGCATTGTGGGGAGGGGATTAACGATGTAGGTGATGTCGAAAGTCACCTGCTTGTCACCATGCTTCAATACGAAGGTTGGGGTGAGGGTAGCACCATCCTTCAAAGCATTGGGATACTGTCCGAGATAGATGCCGAATAAATCTTCTGCTGAGTCAAACCAGATGTCCTCGTAGAATGCAGCTTCGTCGCCGTGACCTACGTTACGATAGTCACTGCTCATCCAGAAACCACCAGGAGCATTGGTCGAATAATCTGCTACGAGCTCTTCGCCTGATTTGAGGAAGAACATGTCGGCGGGCTTCTCTGCGCCACTCTCTTCATCGTAGTTGTACCATGCGTTGAGGGCTGCTGCCAGAGTAGCAGTGTCAGTCTCGAGGGCAGTAGCAATCTCCGTGAGTTTGAACTCAGCTGCTACTTGTGAGTAGTCAGTATTTGCATACTGCTCTACTGTAGCCTTGAATTGTGCGCTGGCCGGGATGCAGGCAAACAGCATCATGGCAGCAAACAATTGCTTGATTTTTAAAGTAAAATGCTTCATGAATTAAAGTTATTAAAGTGATACAAATTGTTTTTCTCCCGACAAAGCTAATGAAAAAATCGTTTCGTTGTTCAAAAAGCAGTGAAAAAATGTTGTAGGACAATCGAAATCTTGTAACACGAAGAGCTTTTTGCGGTCTATCACTCTAAATGTCGGATGAACCTTATATATGACGAAAGTTCATAAATCGGTTGGCAATGGCGCAGCGTAGCGAGAGCAGAGTCAAATTCATTTGAACTCTGCCGAGCAAGCAAGCCATCTTAAAGCAAAGCTTTATATTGGCAGTGCTGCACACTGCAACGGTGACGTTAACGATGACGAAAATCAAAAGAAAAACACGTAACTATCAGTACTTCCTTGCAAGTACTGCAGTACTTATGGCCAAGTACTCGAGTACTTACAGCTAAGTACTGCAGTACTGACAAGGAAGTACTGGCTTTTTGCTGAGCTGAGTGTGTCATTCCGACAGAGCGTAGCGACGAGGGAACTCTGCCAATATAAAGCTTTGCTTTAAGATGGCTTGCTTGCTCGGCAATAATTAAACAAGTTTATCATTGCTCTCGCTTCACTGCGCCATTGCCAACCGATTTATGAACTTTCGCCAATAGGGGAAGGATGTGAATCATTCGTCATCCGTCATCCATCAACCATCAACCGCAGTTCCGCTGCCTTAGTTATCGTCAGCGTTATCGTTAACGTTAAGTAGTAATCGGACTTGCCCGATTACTACTTAACGTCCATCTTTAATATAGATGCCACGTGTGGGGTTAGCTATGGGGCGACCCATGAGGTCATAGTAGGGGAAATCATCATCATTTATCATCGAAACAACTCCACTAGCTTCGCATAGGGAATTTTTGAGAGAAAGTTTTCAACGAAAGTTTTGTTTTATTAAGATTATTTCTGTTACTTTGTCAAGTTTTAGATACTATGTATCTCGGTTTTTTAGCTAATGGAATGAAAAACAAACGATATGAAGAACTTAACGAAATCTTTGCGCTTCTTGTGCGTCGTAGCACTGGCGAGTGTGGCGGCTGTGGCTTCGGCGGAGGCTACGAAAGTTAATCTTGCGCAGAAAACCATCAAGGTGACTGTATCGGCCAATGCCGATGAGGCCTCGCTCGTCACCGATAATGCACGTGTAAAGTATTGGAGTACCGAAGGGGCAGACCTCGGTCAGTATCATTACGTAGAGTTCGAGTGGTCGGCTACGGCTAAAGTGGAAGAGACCACCGTGTATTGGGCCAAACCCAGCACAAGCAAGGGCACGGCGCTGCCCACCGATGCCTACCTCAGCTACTGGGATGGTGAGGCATGGAGCGAAGGCGTGGGCCTGAACGAGATTGACGAGCAGAGCGTGACCACGCTGGAAAGTACCTTTGAAACGAAGAAGATGCGTATCTATATGAAGAGCGACTCTATCTGTGGCCTTCGTGAGGTGCGCATCTTTGGTTATGAACGTGTGGTGCCGGGCGAGCTCTATGAGTGGCCCGAATATAGTTCGAAACTCAGCTATAACTACCGCAACGACTATCCCAATGGGGTGGAGGCGCCTACAAAAATGTTCACCGAGAAAGGTCAGGTCGGTTATAAAACCTATGGTTGGTGGGCGTTCGTATGGGGAGAGAAGCGTAACAAATATGTGACAGATGAGGCAATTGATAATCTGCTACGTCATATGGATACGGAATTTGCTTACTTCCGTGATGTGTTAGGTTGGCTTCCTGACAAACGTGCACGTAATGGTTACTATAGTACCATTTGCTTGTTCGGTAGTGGTTTGGAAGACGGCGCTTCAAATACAGAACGTGGAGGATGGCAGAGTGCGACATGGCACAATGGCAGCAGCTGGCCTATGGTGCTATTGAGCTATTATCCCGTAGCCTGCTTTGATTCCGATTTTACGTATGACGAGTATTACAAGTCGGCAGTCAACGATGCTGCCGCCCAGCAGAGTGCTTGCGTGCATGAAGGCATCCATGCTGTGTTTGCCGACCTCGAAGGCTGTAAGAATGCAGCTTGGTTCCACGAGAGTGGCAACACCTCTATGCAGGCCGATGCCGAGCTGAGCAAGACACCCAACGTAATCCCCGAGAGTATGGGATTCCTCAGCGCTGCCAATATGATTGCCCCGTTTATTCCTATCGAATGCTATTCGGGTTGGTTACTCGACGGCAGCTTTGGTGGTCCCGGTGCGGAAGGTGTAAATAAACGTGACTCGAAAGGAAATCAGATTGGTACATGGCGCAATCTGCTCGGTGGCTATCAGTATGGCGAATTGTTTCCCCACTTCCTCACGGTGACCTTTGGCGATGGCGCTTTGCCTTGGGTATGGCGCTACTGCAAGGACCGCGTGTTGTCGGGCATTGCTGATTCTATCGGTGAGGTAGAGACCCGCCGACTGGTGCGTGAATACCGTGTGAAGCAGGCGATGATTGATTTCGGCAAGTGGTCGAACGCCAGCCGTGCCTTGATTGACAATAACTGGCAACTCTCTATCAAGGAAGAGTTGGCCCTCTCGGACAGAAAGGTGGAGGTATGGAAAGCTACTCCCTACGCCAATATGTATAAGTGCAATGAGACTGATAGCCTCGGCTGGTGGAAACCCGAATACCGCACCACGCCCGGATGGAGCGGTGCCAATCAGATTCCTATCCATGTGAGTGGCGAGAAGGGCGACATCGTGCGCATCTACTTTGAACCCCTGGGCGACAATATGGAGTGCCAGCTCGCTTTCCGCTCAAAGCGCGGTAAGGTGTACTACTCGCAGCCTGTGCAGGGAGCAGGTGAGGTGACCATCGAACTGGCCGATGTGCCTGCCAACAATGTAATCATCGCCGTGGTGTGCAACACCGATTATATATATAAAGGTGAGGCTACTCGCAAGGCACACTATGACTACCGTCTGAAGATGATGGATAATGCCTATCAGCCGGCAAGCTCCAACTATAAGTGGTACAACTACCGCGGACTGATTGTGGACAAGAACTTCGACAAGGATGACTACGTATCGGTAGACCCTATCGAGGAGTCGGTGAAGTTTGGCTTTACTACCGACAAGCAGGTGGTAAAGGCAGGTGAGACCTTGAACGTTTCGTTTACCGGTGCTTCGCAATGGATGGTACAGGTGCGTATGTTTGCCATGAACGGACGTAACGTGTATAACCAGAGCCTCTTGCGCGACGGTGCCTACTACATCCCTGCCAATGTGGAGCCGGGCATGTATATACTGCAGGCGCAGAATGGGCGTGAGATGGCGAGCGTGAAGATTGTGGTGGAATGAAATTACATAATAATACTATATGAAAAAGACGTATCTGAAAGCATGTGCATTAGCACTCCTCCTTGGTGGAGTGGGCGTGATGCAGTCGTGCAAAGATGAATCTCTCTATGAGGAACCTGCATGGCTGGGCAACTCCATCTATGAGCGGTTGGAAGAGGAGGGCAACTACACCTATACGTTGCGCCTCATCGACTCATTGGGGCTTACCGACGTGTTCCGTCAGACAGGTAGTAAGACTCTCTTTGTTACGGATGACGAGACCTATGATGCCTATTTCGCAAGTAAGGGCCTCAAGTTTGAGGATTTGAGCCAGTCGCAAATCAAGATGTTGCTCAACAGTGCCATGATCAACAATGCCTACCTCATCGACTTGCTGAGTAATGTGAGCGGAAACCCGCCCGAAGGGGGTGAATGTATGCGTCGACCTACTGCGGTGAGTGCGTATGACTCCGTATCGCGTATCCTACCGGCCCAAATGCCTAATACGCAATATTGGCAGAAGTATAAGGATAAGGCCGATGGTATCGTGCTGCTGCGCGACAATACGCCTCAGCCCATGATTCACTTCCTGCCCTCTTACATGAGAAAGCACGGAATTACTGCAGCTGACTTGTCGATGCTCACCAACGGACAGTGCAATAGCGTGGCCGACTCGTATGTCAATGGCATGAAGGTGATTGAACGCGACATCACGTGCAAGAACGGTTATATACATAAGGTAGACGGTGTGATGATGTCGGCCGACAATATGGCGAATATCATCAACAATCACCCCAAGATGAGTACCTATGCATCGTTGCTCAACCGCTTCAGCGCTCCCTACTATGATGCGTTCGCTACAGCAGAGTATAACCGACTGTATAAGAATACCGACTCGGTATTCGTGCTTCGCTACTTTGCCACTACATCGGCTATAGGCGACAACAATGCCGACCCCAACGGACAGCCTGTAGATGCACAGCTGGCCTTCGACCCGGGATGGAACGAATATATCTACGACAATACCGCTGGCTATGACCTGCACTACGATGCCGGTGCAATGTTGGTACCCACTAATACGGCACTTGACAAATGGTGGAACGGAGCCGGTAAGGTGATACAAGATATGTATGGCTCGTGGGACAAAGTGCCGATGAAGGTTTTGGTAAAGTTGCTCAACCTGAACATGATCAATGCCTTCTCTGAAACCGTGCCCTCGAAGTTTGACAATATCGTGGACAATGCCACTAAGGTGCCCATCGGCATCAAACCTGAGGACGTAGACAGCTGCTTCATGGGATGCAACGGTGTGGTGTACATGACCAATCAGGTATTCACCCCTGCCGAGTACTCTTCGGTATCGTTCCCCGCTCTCATCAACCAGAATACGATGAGTGTAATCTATTGGGGCTTGGAGCAACTCAACTTTGAGGCATACCTCAACTCTATGGACTCGTACTACAGCTTCATCATACCTACCAACAACGCCATGCTGGAGTATATCGACCCCTGTTCGTATGCGACCTATCCGCTCACTATCCTCTATCAATTCTACTACGATGACGAGAGAAAGACCGTGAAGGCCAACCGCTTCAGATACAATGTGGAGACCAAGAGTATTGTCGAAGGTGAAGAGCTGGTGGAGGCTAACAACGACGAGATACTCGACCGCCTGGAAGACATCATTGACAACATGATTGTGGTGGGCGACGTAGAGGACGGACATACCTATTATAAGACTAAGGGTGGAAGCACCATCAAGGTGGCCAATGCCGGCATCGAAGGCTCGATGACTATCGAAGGCGGATGGCAAATCGTGGAGGGAAGCAACTCACCTGTGGTAACTCAAATCTACGACCTCAGCGAGAAGGGTAATGGTAAGTCATACGTGATGGAAACCGAGATGCCTCTCAGCAGCAAGCGTTCGGCCTATTCAATCCTGCGTGACACTCCCGAGTTCTCCAAGTTCTACGAACTGCTGGGCGGTAGCTCATTGCTGGCCGAAAAGATGAGCGGACGATATACCTGTATTGACCGCAACATCAGCCTGTTTGATGCGTATAACTACACCATCTATGTGCCTACCAACGAGGCTATACAGCAGTTGCATGATGAGGGCCTGTTGCCTACATGGAGCGACTATGAGAGCCTTACAGCCGAGGATTTCGGTGGCGACGCTGCAGCATTGAAGGCTGCCCAGTCGAAGGTGGCAGCACGCATTACCGACTTCTTGCGCTACCACATACAGGATAATGCCATCTTTATCGGTGGCGAGCCTGTGAGCGGAGGTAAGTATGAGACCTCGAAGATGAATACTGCCAACAAGCGATTCTATAGCGTGACGGTCGATGCCGATGACTATCAGATGACCATGAAGGACCAGGTGAACGATGCACCGCGCCGAGTGATAACCGAGAATGGCCTATACAATATCATGGGACGCGAGTATTGGATTGAGACCATGGGCTCTGGTGCTAACGAACGTACCGAGATATACAATGCTTCGGACGTTGTAGTTCACCAGATCGATGGCGTACTCCTATATGATAAGAGTCAGAAGAAACCATGGAGAGAAGAAATCAATTGGAATACAAACAACTAAAAAGTAGCAGACGAAGATGAAAAACATATTGAGAACTATCGCAATGATGGCGCTGCTACTGACTACAGTGCAGCTTAGGGCACAGATTACCCAAGTATATGGTACGGTATCGGATGACTGGGGGCCATTGTTTGGTGTGAATGTGTGTGAGATGGACGGTACCGACCGTATCGTGGAGTCGGCCATTACCGACCTCAATGGTAACTTTACCATGCGAGTGAAGAATCCGAAGAACAAGATACGCTTCAGCTATGTGGGATGCACCACCGTGTTGCTCCCTATCGACCGTGAGCAATATACGATACACATGAAGTCGGAAAACGAGATTACTGAGGTGGTCATCACATCGCAGCGCCGTATCAACTCCGGCGGTCTGGCTATCCCTGAACGTGAGGTGTCGTTTGCAGCACAGACACTCTCAACCGAAGGATTCGAGGGACTGGGTATCAATACGATTGACGAGGCTCTGCAGGGACGTATCTCGGGTCTCGACATCGTATCGGTGTCAGGTAACTTGGGTGCTGGTACTACCATGCGCCTTCGTGGTGCCTCTACGGTAAGTACACTCACCAGCAGCAATCCGCTGATTGTGGTGAACGGCAATACGTGGAATGTGGACATGTCGGACTTCGACGTGCAGTCGGCCAACGACGAGCAGTTTGCCCAATTGCTCAACATCAATCCAGAGGATATCGAGAGTATCACCGTACTGAAGGACGCGGCTGCTACGGCTATCTATGGTTCGCAAGGTGCCAATGGTGTGATTGAGCTGACCACCAAGCGTGGTAAGCAGGGTAAGCCTCAGTTGGCCTATACAATGCGTCTGACGGGTACCTACCAACCTCAGGGTTATCAATTGCTCGATGGTGACGACTACACCATGCTGTTGAAGGAGTCATACTTCAATCCCACACAGAGTGACGCTGCTGCCAACATTCGTGAGCTCAACTACGACAAGAATTTCTCGGAGTATGAGCAGTACAACAACAATACCGATTGGGCAAAGGCAGTGACACAGGTCGGTTTGCGCCAGAACCATCATATCTCCGTATCGGGAGGTGGTGAGAAGGCCAGCTTCCGTATCTCCGGCGGTTTTGACAATGAGACAGGTAGCGTGATCAAGCAGCACCTGAGCCGATTCTCTACACGTGTGGCTCTCGACTACTTCGTGAGCCAACGTATCTCTATCGCTACCAACTTCTCGCTCACCTATACGAAGAACGACAAGAACTATGACAATCTGTTGTCATTGGCCTATAAGAAGATGCCCAATATGAGTATCTATGAGCAAGATCCTATTACAGGTGTTGACACGGATCGTTATTATACGATGTTGCAGTCGGGCTCATCAGAGTTTAATGATGACCAGAAAAGATATGTGAATCCTGTGGCCAGTGCTCATCTTGCCATCAACAATCAGAAGACCTACGACATTATGCCCGAGTTGCAGATAAAGTATCGTTTGCTGGGTCTTGACGACGAGTCATGGCAGCTGAATTGGGATGGACGATTCTACATGAACCTCTTTAATGACTATGTCGACCAATTCTATCCGAGCGAACTGAAAACAGTGTCTTGGAACGCGGGGGTAAACTCTGCATACGCTGCAAGCAGCAAGAGTGTGGCGCTCAATACGAAGCAGACCTTGACGTTGATCCCGCATTTCAATAACCCTGACCATTCACTGATGGCGATGGGACGTATGGAGATGACCACAGGTCAGTCGAGCAGTCAGTCATCGTCAAGCAACGGATTGCCTACGGGTGGTATCACCAGCCCGAGTGCAGGTGGTGTGATTGCTGATCAGTCGACAGGTTATAGCCGCTGGCGTTCGTTGTACTATACTTTCTCTACACACTATGCCTATAAGAGCAAGTATATGTTTGACTTCTCGGTACGTGTTGACGGTAGCACCAAGTTTGGCCCTGGCAAGCGCTGGGGCGTGTTCCCTGCCGTATCGTTGCGCTGGAACGTCATTGATGAGGTGTGGATGGAGCCTACCAAGGATTGGCTCTCTATGCTCTCAATCCGTCCCAGCTGGGGACGTGTAGGTAATGCTCCCGGTAGCGATTACCTTTATGAAAGTAAATATGGTGTAGGTAACCGTTACTTGGATATGAGCAGTATGTCGCCGCTCAATATCCGTCTCTCTGACCTTCGTTGGGAGAAGGTTTCGACCTACGATGTGGGTATGGATATCGGTTTCTTCGAAGATAAGCTGAATGTGACATTGGACTGGTATAAATCCAAGACCGAGGATATGCTGATGCCCGATGTGAGAATCCCCTCAAGCACTGGCTACAAGACATTGCCAGTGAAGAACGTAGGCTCAATGCGCAATACGGGTTGGGAACTGAATATCGACACTCGTGAAGTGGTGAAGAGAGGTAAGTTTGGATTTGACTTCAACCTGGCATTCGGTAACAACTACAACGAGATTCTGGAGATGGATCCCACCGTGCTGAAATCGCTGAACAGCGACTTTAACTATGGCAACCGCGAGGTGCTGCAGCGTGTACAGATTGGTAATCCGTTCGGCGCTATCTACGGCTTCCGCTATAAAGGGGTATACCAATACAACTATGAGACTGTTGTGGGTATGTCGCACGAGGAGCGTCTTGCATTCCTTGCAGAGAATAAGACAGCTCCCATTGTACTCAATGCCAATGATGAGATCGTGTACGATGAGGATGGATTGCCCCTGCAGATGATGTACAACTACTCGAATGAGGGTACCACGCTGCCTTATGAGTTCAAGGGTGGTGATGCCATCTATGAGGACGTAAACCACGACGGTAATATCAACGCACTGGACATCGTCTATTTGGGTAGCTCGCTGCCGAAGTTGACAGGCGGATTCGGATTTAATCTCAAGTATGCCAAGTGGAGACTGAATACACAGTTCAATTATCGTGTAGGAAACAAGATTCTCAACCTTGCACGCCTGGATGCCGAGGCGATGATTGGCAACAACAATCAGAGCAAGGCGGTGAACCACCGTTGGCGTAAGGAGGGGGACAACACCTCTATTCCTCGCGCTATGTTTGGTGCCGGTTCTAACTACAACACCTTGGTTAGCGACCGTTTCGTGGAGGATGGCTCGTTCCTACGTCTCAACTATATACAGTTGTCCTACGAGTTGAACAGAGATTGGGTTAAGAGTATTGGCTTGCGTGGCATAAGATGCTATATGAGTGCCAACAACCTCTTCTGCCTGACACGTTACAAAGGTGTAGACCCTGAAGTGGGTTATGGTGGCTATGGCGTTGCATCGGATGGTGGACAGACACCGCGTGCAAAGTCGTTTACATTGGGTTTGTCGGTTGATTTCTAAAATGAAGGCTATGAAAAGAAAATTGATTATAGGACTGATAGGTTGCATGGGACTCACTTTTACGTCATGTGGTGACTTCCTTGATCTGGAACCATTGAACGAGATTATTCTGGAGAACTTCTGGAATGAGAAGAGCGATGTGGAGAACATCGTTGCTGGCTGTTATGCCTCACTGCAGTCTCAGGAAGTGGTGGAGCGTATGATGGCTTGGGGTGAGTTCCGTTCCGATAATATAATAGGTGGTACCAATATCAGTGGTAATGAGAGTCTGGAGAATGTGTTCAAGGAGAACATCAAGTCGGACAATACATTCACCAATTGGGACCCCTTCTACAGTATTATCAATACATGTAACACGGTGTTGCACTATGCACCAGGCGTGGCCGAGAAGGATCCCACCTTTACAAAGAGCGAGCTGGATGCAACGATTGCCGAGGTATCGACAATTCGTGCCCTCTGCTACTTCTATCTTATCCGTGCATTCCGTGATGTACCTTATGTGACAGAGCCCTTCATTGATGATACGCAAGAGATGGCGTTGCCTGCAACACCGTTCTATGATGTGCTCGATTCACTGATTACAGACTTGGAGGCTGTCAAGCCCTATGCTGTGAAGAAGTATCCGTCAAATAAACTGGACTATCAGACAGGCCGTCTCACACAGGATGCTATCCATGCACTCTTGTGCGACTTGCATCTGTGGAAGCAGAACTATGAAGCTGCTGTCCGCTATGCTGATCTCGTGATTGATGCCAAGACAGCAGACTATCAGAAGGTGCTCGACAAGTTGGCCGGTAATGCCAGTGTAGAAGACCAGATGATTGGCGGCTATCCGCTGATATCTGATAGGCTGAGTAGCTATTATGGCAATGCATACGACATGATATTTGGTACAGGAAACAGTCGTGAGAGCATCTTCGAACTCAACTACTCCTCAGAAAAGACGATGCCCTCCAATGGTGCCGTGAGCTATTACTATGGAAACGAAGAGACATATCCCGGTATCGTGAAGCCTGCTGAGTTTATCACTACCGACATGACTTTGGACAGACCGAATGTGTATGCCCATAAGTATGATAGCCGCTATTATGAAAACATGCAGTCGACAGGTACTACCTATGGTATCAATAAGTACGCATCGAACAGTAGTATAGTGAATGCTTCGGCTTCTACGCCGGATGCTGCTTATGGTAGTATGTATGCAAAGGATAATTGCTACGCTAACTGGATTGTATATCGCCTGACCGATGTAATGCTCATGAAGGCTGAAGCAATGGTGCAACTGATCGACGAGAATGACACGACAGAAAATGCCGCTGCAGTGCGCGACTCATTGCTCCGAGGAGCTTTTGAGATTGTCAGTGTTGTCAACAGTCGTTCAAGCTTCGCTTCTACTGAGGGTGGAATCTCATACGGTGATTTCAGCAGTAAGACCCAGATGACCAATCTTGTACTTGACGAGCGTAACCGCGAACTGATGTTTGAAGGAAAGCGATGGTTCGACCTTGTGCGTCGTGCCGAGCGTGAAGGAAATACAAGCTATCTGATTGCACAGGTTACACGCAAAGGATCAGACAATGCCAGCGTGGTGCAGAGTAAGTTGTCGCGTATGGATGGCTTGTATTGGCCATATAATAAGGAGGAACTTCAGGTAAATCCTAATCTCAAGCAGAATCCCGCTTATCCGAATGAGGATGATGGCTCATACGAGAATACCATGACAAAATAAGTAATCAATGATTTAGACGAAATACTATGAAACGTAAAGGAAAAAATATCGCTTTATTGTTGTTGCAGTTTGTGTTGGCATCGGGCATCTTCTATAGTTGCAATGACGTAGACACATCCAACTACTATACATTTACAGGCGAGATGATGAGCGAATACCTTGAGTCTCGTGAGCAGTTCAGCGACTTTACAGCTATCTTGAAGCGTGCCGAGTTGTTTGAGCCCTTGTCTGTATATGGCCATTATACCTGTTTTGCTCCTCACAATGAAGCGTTCAAGGCCTACCTGAGCGAGAGAGGACTTAATTCCATTGATGAACTCACCGATGAAGACTGCGATACGATAGCGCGTACTCACTTGGTAAATAATATCTATGAAGTGGCTGATATGGCCGATGGTACGTTGACCACAGCCAATATGAACCGCTGCTACATAGAAATCACTCATGGTGTCGATAGCAACAGCAATGCGGTGGTATATCTCAACCGATCGGCACATATCCTCTTTGCTACACAGGACGAAGAGGTGGAGAACGGTGTTGTACAGCCTGTGAGCGGTGTGCTGAAGAGCAGTAGCCGTATGCTTCCCGATATATTGCTGGAGAATCCTACCATATCTATCTTTACAGAGGCGCTGAGCAGAACTAAGTTGATAGATTCACTGTATGCCTATAGAGATCCGAACTACAACCCTAAGGATTATGAGCGCGTGAAGTACACCTCTCACGTGAACCGCGAGACAGCTACTGCTCCCGATGAGAAGAAGCAGGGCTTCACCGCCTTTGTTCCTACCGATAAGGTGCTCAAGGAAAAGTATGGTATAGAGAACTGGAAAGACCTGTATGACAAGGCTGCAGAAATTTATGGTGCGGTATATGATGATGCGGGCGAAAGTTATTACGATACCATTCCCGAGGCTTTGGCGAATAGAAAGAATCCGCTCAACCGCCTTGTGGCTTACCATATCCTTGACAGAGATGTGATAGGTTGGAACTTGCTGACACCACGTAATGATATTGGTATCCAGACTACTGTCATGAATCCTATCGACTGGTATGAGACTTTGCTCCCTCATACTATGATAAGAGTGGAGAAGTTGACTGTGTTGAAGTATGGTGGCGGAAGTGCTTTGGGTGAGCGTTACATCAACCGTCGCTACGACGATGAGTACCAAATCAAAGGCGCTATGATCAGTCAGACTGTAGAGAATGAGTATGCCAATGCCGCTATCAACGGACGCTACTTCTATGTGGATGACTTGCTCGCATTCTCTGAAACAACACGCGACGTGGTACACAACTGCCGTATTCGTATGGATATGTCTACCATATTCCCTGAGTTGATGACAATGAACATCCGCCAGAATGGTACCGACCCCACCGTGAACGACCCTGAATATGATGAGACAGGTAAGTATGGACGCAACTACTACTTCCCTGATGGATATCTGAAGAACGTGAAGGTGAACGGACTCTTCGTATATCGTCGTCCTCACAGCTTCTACGATAGCTACGAAGGTGATGAGATGAATATGTTTGGTAACTATGACATTACCTTCAAGCTCCCTCCTGTACCTTATGAAGGTGAGTGGCAGATTCGCTTGGGCTATGCTGCCGAGCCTACTCGTGGTATTGCACAGGTATACTTTGACAACGAGCCCCAAGGTATTCCTTTGGATATGACAAAGACATTGGATGATCCTTCTATCCTGGGTGCTGACTGGGTGGCCAACTATACCACCATGTCGGCTCAGAACTTGGCAGCCGACCAAAAGGCTTTGAAGAACAAGGGATATTACCGTGGCGCTGCCGGTGGTTATCGCTATGATATGGGTACTACCAACCGTGTAGTATTTGCTACACAGCTCCGCACCTTCCGCCGTGTGTTGTGTACGGTGCATATCGACCCGAACGAGGACCACTTCTTGCGTGTGCGCAGCGTATCTTCAAAGAAGGGTAATGATAATGAGTTTATGCTCGACTATATCGAACTGGTGCCCAAGAGTGTATACGGTGTGACCGATGAGGGCGCTATGGAAGATATGTTGTAATCGAATGAGGAACCATATAAACAGAATGATTATGAACAAAAGATATATATATGGTATAGGAGCTGCATTGCTCATGTCACTTGGTACAGGCTGTTCCGATACTTGGGAGCAGCACTATCGACAGGAGGCTGCTGGTGGCAATACATTGTGGGAGGAAATCTCTTCGCGTAGCGAACTGAGCAACTTTGCCAAGGTGATAGATGCTTGTGGATACAGTATCGTGCTCAATGGCAGCCAGACATACTCTGTCTTTGCACCTACGAACGATTATCTTTCACTTGCAGAGGCTGACAGCCTGATCGAGAGCTATACCCTGCAGAAGAGTCAGGGAGTGAAGACAAACGACAATAGAGTGATTACGCAGTTTGTGCACAATCATATTGCGCTGTATCGTAAGTCGGTGTCGTCCATGACCAATGACTCTATCTCTATGATGAACGGTAAGTACCAGGTGCTGACTCAGACGGGAATTGGCGGTCAAACTTTTGAAGCCTCTAATGAACTGCATAGCAATGGTGTGCTCTATACCTTGAATGGTCAAGTGGAGTATTTCCCCAATGTTTTTGAGTATTTAGGACTTGACCCGGAATTGGATAGCGTATATCATTTCATCAATAGTTACAGCGTATATGACTTTGACCCTAATCAGAGTGTGGCTGGTGGTATTGTCGATGGTGAGACCGTTTATCTTGACTCAGTTGTGGTGCTCCGCAACAATCTCCTCAGTCAGTATGGTCTTATCAACTCTGAGGACAGTACCTACTGGATGCTGGCACCTACCAATACGGCCTGGACAGAGTTGTATGATGAATATCGCGAATATTTCGTATATGACAAGTCATTGGCCGCTGCCGACTCTTTGCAAGAGAACAATGCCAAGATGTCAATCCTGATGGGTGCCTTCTTCAATAGGACCGATAATCCAGATGCTGCATTCCAGGACTCTGCTTTGTCTACCATCGCTCCAACTGCTCTTATGCGCTTGTTGCAGGATGCCGAGCCGAAGGGTATCTACTATAAACCGTTTGAGGCGGGTGGTATATTTGATGGCACAGAAGATATTGTATGTAGCAACGGCCATGTGCGTAAGGCCGAGACATTCAACATTGACAAGTCGAAGACCTTCTTGCAAACCATCAAGGTGGAGGCTGAGAACCAAATCTATCAGAAGAGTCTGTTGGAGTGTGAGACTCCGCTTACTATCCGCATCGTCTCAATGGACAATGCTTTCTATAATAAGCTGTCGGGCAATGCTTATGTGGATGTTATTCCTAAGAATACATCCGAGGATCCCGATAAATTCCCTGCTCCTAAGGTGACTTTCTCTATTCCTGGCACATTGTCAAACATCCCCTATGATATCTATATAGTGACAGCACCCGTAGAGGCTTATAACCCGTATGCTACGGATGAAGATCGCTTGCCTAACCGTATTCGCGGTATATTGAACTTCAATAATCTTGACGGAAAGACCCAGACAAAGCGTTTGAACGCTGCAGAGTCTACATCGGGTAATGTTGATACTCTTTTGATAGGCTCCAATGTGGTGTTCCCAACCTCTGCATACGGATTGGCCGAACCTGTGGTGAACCTGCAGATATTGAGCCAGGTGAGTCGTAACCAGACTACACAATATTCTAATACGATGCATTTGGATTGTATCATATTCAAGCCACATGTAGATGAGGTTGAAGGAGAGTAAGAGTAACGTTGCATTTTAATTCACACGATATGAAGAATTATATAATATATAGTTTGTCTGCCTGCTTGCTGATGTCGCTCCCCGCTATGGCACAGGATACAAGTAGTGAGCAGCAATCGACAGATGTTAAAGTATTGAAGGTAGGTAAGCAACTGCCGACCCGTGTGGTAAGAGGTGTTGTCTTGAATGGAGCAACACATCAGCCTATGCCTGGTGTACTGGTTAGTGCTGCTGCTCTGGATGGATACAGCACATTTACTACAGCCGATGGATCTTACACGTTGGATCTTCCCCTTATAGTTAGTCAACTGTACATCTCGGCTCCCAATATGAATGGCATCTTGGTGGGTGTAGTAGAGGATGAGCAGGTGAAAACATCGTATCTCTACCCAGAGACTTTTGCTGACGAGTATATAGAGCGCAACAATATGTTGAGTATACAGGCTGTTCGCGATTTCGACTATTCGGATGCTGTCTCTATAGAAGAGGAGATTCAGAAACAGGCTGGTGCCGCGGTGCACACCATCTCACGCAGTGGTACAGCCGGAATCGGTAGCGTTATGTTCATGAATGGTCTAAACTCGCTCAATGTGAACGCCCAGCCACTTGTTGTTATCGATGGCGTTATTGTTGACCAGCAGTACAACCGTCAGATGCTTCATCAGGGTTTCTACAATAACATCCTGTCGAACATCAATCCGAACGATATTGAGAAGGTAACCGTGCTGCGCAATGGTACGGCGCTCTATGGTGCCAAGGGTGGTAATGGTGTAATCTTGATAGAGACACGCCGCAACAAGACTATGGCTACACGCATTACAGCAAGTGTGTCATCAGGTGTCACTTTTGAGCCCAAGTTCATGGAGATGATGGATGCTACACAGTACAAGAGCTATGCCTCGGACCTCTTGGCTACGACAAATACAACCATCAAGGACTTCAAGTTCCTCAACGAGAATCCTTCCTATTACTACTATCCTCAGTATCACAACAATACTGATTGGAAGCAATATGTATATCGCACCGCCATCAGCCAGAACTACAATATCAATGTAAGTGGTGGTGACGATGTGGCCAACTATAATCTCTCTTTGGGCTATGTAGACAAGCAGAGCACACTGGTGGGCAACGACATGGACCGTATCAATATCCGCTTCAATACAGACATTGAGTTTACCGACAAGTTTGATGCCCGCTTCGACATCTCTTTTGCCAAGCTGTCGCGCAACTTGCGCAACGATGGCGCCACACTTGACTATAGCGAAGGCACCTCTACCGCACCAGGCTTCCTTGCCTATGTGAAGAGTCCTATGCTCAGCCCCTATACCTATTCCGATGGTGTGCTCTCCAACAGCTTTATTGATGTGAGCGATGAAAGCTATCTCGATGAGGCCTTGTCGAAGTACAACAATTACAACTACAAACTGGCCAATCCGATTGCCGTCAATGACTATGGCCATGCCCAGAACAAGAACTATTATGAGAATTCGATGCTGAATATCTCGGTGACCCCCAAGTACCAGTTCAACGACCACTTGGCACTGAGCGAACACTTCTCCTATAACTTGGTGAACACTTCGGAAAACTATTACATCCCGATGAATGGTGTGCCCAGTTACTTTGTGTCCAGTGTGAGCGCCTATCGTGACAATGAGACCCGCGCATTGGCTTCGCACCAGGGCTCCATGTTCTCTGATACACGTCTTGACTGGAGCAATCGCTATGGTGCACATGACTGGCATGTGTTTGGTGGTGCCCGTGTGCAGATGGAGAGCTACTCGCTCAATACACAGGTGGGTTACAACACCGGTAATGACAAGACTCCGTTTATGAGCTCCTCATTGCTCAATGCCAACAATGGCGGTTCTGATGACAAGTGGAACTCTTGGGCTTGGTATGCACAGGGTGAGTACAACTACCTGCAGCGCTACTATCTCCAGCTCAATGCTACTGCCGAGACCTCTTCGCGCTTTGGAAAGGATGCCATCAACAGCATCAAGGCATTCGGTGCTCCTTGGACCATGTTCTACGGTGCTCAGGGTGCTTGGGTCGTAAGCAACGAATCGTGGATGGCAGGTGTAGAGCCTATTGACTATCTGCGTATCTCGGCAGGTTATGATGTTAGCGGAAACGATGACATTGATTACTATGCTGCTCGCAGCTACTTCCGTGCGTTCAAGTTTATGAACAGTATCTCCGGTATCGCCTTCGATAATATCGGTAATTCGGAATTGCAGGCCGAGATTACTCGTCGCTTCAATGTGGGCTTGGAAACCAATCTACTGAAGAATCGCCTCTCGATCCGCCTGAACGGCTTTTTCAGCAACACCGACAATCTGCTCACTTTCCAATCTTTGGGATTCCTCTCAGGCTTGGAGTACAACTGGAGCAACGGTGGTGCACTCAGCAACAGAGGTGTCGATGCTTCTGTCATGGGCAAGCTCATTGCTGCCAAGGACTTCCAGTGGGAAATGGGCGTAAGCGCCGGCCATTACAAGAATAAGATTACTCGCCTTGCCGACAATAAGACCTTTATGGATACACAGCTCTATGGTGCTACCATCCGTACCGAGGTAGGGCAGGCTGCCAACCTCTTCTATGGATATGAGACCGAGGGTGTCTTTGCTACGAGCGAGCAGGCTGCCGAGTCGGGCCTCTATATCTTGGCCGAGAATGGTGTGGACAAGAAGCCCTTTGGTGCTGGCGATGTCATCTTCAAGGACAACCATGAAGATGGCGCCATTGATGCCAAGGATATGGTAGTCATCGGTGACCCAAATCCCGATATCTATGGTAACCTGTTCAGCGCGATGAGCTACAAGCGCTTCCGTTTGGATGTCAACTTCAACTATAGCTTGGGCAACGATGTATACAACTATATGCGTAGCCAACTTGAGGGTGGCAACCGATTTATGAACCAGACCACAGCGATGCTGCATCGTTGGCAGGCCGAGGGACAGCAGACCTCAATGCCTCGCGCTACCTTCCAGGATCCTATGGGCAATGCCCGCTTCAGCGACCGCTGGATTGAGGATGGCAGCTACTTGCGTCTGAAGTCGGCCACACTCAGCTATAATCTGCCCATCAACTCCACCTTCATTCAAGGTTTCCAGTTCTGGGTGCAGGCTAACAATGTGTTTACGCTCTCCAAGTACCTGGGCAGTGATCCCGAGTTTGCGGCTACGTCCAGTGTCATTGGTCAGGGTATCGACCTTGGTCAGCTCTCGCAGAGCCGCAGTATTGTTGCTGGTATAAAAATAAATCTCTAAACTCCTATATATATAATAGTATGAAACGAACAATCGATATACTCGCCGGATGCTGCAAACGCTATGCCGCCTTGCTGCTCTCTGCACTGATTATTGTTCCCTCGATGTCGGGTTGTCAGGACTTTCTGGATACGGAGTCCTCGCACTTCTCTGACAATAAGTTGGACTCTCCTTCCGATACGCTCTACTCAGTGATAGGTGTGTTGTATAAGCTGCAGAGCCTTTCTGACAGAACCATCCTGTTGGGCGAACTGCGTGGCGACCTGGCAGATGTGACCGATGTCACCTCTTCGGACCTCTTGGAGATTGCCATGTTCAATGTCAGCGACAACAATGCATACAATGCTCCACGCGACTACTATGCGGTCATCAACAACTGCAACTACTTCCTGGCCAATGTAGACATTGACATGAAGAATAACCGTAATGAATATATCTTTCGCAAAGAGTACGCTGTGATCAAGGCTTATCGTGCGTGGACCTACTTGCAGCTTGCCCTCAACTATGGTGAAGTACCCTTCGTTACTGAGCCTATCCTTACGCAAGAGGAGGCCGAGCGCGACTATCCTAAGTACGGCATCGAAGAGATTTGCGAATATTTCATCAATGACCTTCAAGGATTGGAGACAATCGAAGTTCCTGGCTATGGAACAATCCGAAACACCGATTCTCGCCTCTTCTACTTCCCCATGTATGTATTGCAGGGCGACCTCAATCTTTGGGCTGGCAATTATAAGGAGGCTGCATTGTGCTATTACAATTACTTGAATACTCGCAATACTTCGTATGTTGGGTATCCTTTAGATATTACTACCGTTAATTGGTCTCGTGAAGATTTGCGTTGGATGTCTAAATCGGATTCTTGGTCTACAATGTCTTTCGGGATAGAGGCTTATGATGGTATAAATGTGGAACTTATCACTATGTTTCCTGGCGACTCTATTCCTTCGGAGAGCCAATATAGTCGTCTGAGCGATTATTTTAACTCAACTACAAGTAATAACTATGAGGTATCAATCATACCCTCTAAAAGTCTGACCGAATTATCAGCTTCGCAAATTTATTGTCATCTAACAAACTCTAATAATGTGGTTTATCCGCCTGCCTCATTGGAGGGATTTGAAAGAGGTGACTTGCGTCTCGCTGCGGCATATGGTGGGTATAATATCTTTGGCCTTGATGGTTCTGTGACGAAGTTGGTGATGAATTCTAAGTATTCTTCACGCAACGTACACCTCTATCGCCGTACGATGGTTTATCTGCGTATGGCCGAGGCGCTTAACCGTGCAGGCTATCCGCGCTTTGCTTTCCAGATATTGAGCAAGGGTGTCAACAACAGCGTTATAGCCTCTGAGGTGCTTCCCTATTGCACTACGGCAGCAGACTCTGCTTGGGTTAGTCAGTTCAACTTCCCCAACAACCAGTATGTATTGCGCACGGCTGTTGAGATGACCACAGAGAACACAATGGGTATTCACTCCAAAGGCTCCGGCTGGACAGAATACAATGAGTACTATGTGTTCCCCGATGACTCTACGCTTACACCCGATGCACGCTTGGCTTATCAGATAGAGAAGGTAGAAGACCTGATTGTCGATGAAGAGGCATTAGAGTTTGCTTTCGAGGGTCACCGCTTCTATGATCTGATGCGTGTGGCATTGCGTCGAGGCGAACCTGCTTATCTTGCCGACCGCGTATATGCTCGCCGTGGTGAAGCCAAGGTGGATGAAATGAAATCCTTTATAGCTAAGGATTTGTACGAGCCTGCCAACTGGTATCTCCAGTGGAACGGTGAGATTGGCATGAAAGAATAAATTAGTGTCACACCTGTGATAAAGTTTTATCATAGGTGTGATAATTTTTTTTCACAGGCTTGAAAAACTTTTTTCACAGGCTTGATAATTTTTTTTCATAGGTATTAAAATAATGAAAATATGAAGAGATTATTGTTTTTAGTAGTTTGTTTGGCGGCATTCTCTTTCTCTGCTTGGGCGCAAGAGGAGGTGAAAGTGCTGAAGATGACGGCCGTGCGCACCAATAATCAGGAGGTTACGGTGTCGCTGTATGATACCGATGACTTTTGCGGACCGAAGGCTTATATGGATGATAAGCGATTGGTCGTTGGGGGACGCTCCATGCTGCTCTCTCGAGTGCGTGAGATCCGTTTCTTTATAGATACCGAGGTGATTGACGAGGTGAAACCCGTTGAGGTGCCTGAAGTGGCCGACATCTATGGCATGGATGGCCGCCTTGTGCGCAAGAACGCAGCTTCTCTTGAGGGCCTTCCCAAAGGGTTATATATCATGAACGGCAAGAAAATGGTTGTCAAATAATAAACACGGAATAACTATGAAAGCAAAGATACTTACCGCTCTATTCTGTCTGTCGGGTGTGCTCAACATGTATGCCCAGGACTCATTGTGGGTACGATACGACAATCGTTTCAAGGCCAATAAATTTTTGATGGATATTTCGGAGTTTGACTCCATAGAGTTTCGTGCTCGTGGCACGATGCCTGTGATACGTCGCTACTCCACATCTTTTGATAATGGCTATGCTGACTATCGTCTGTCGGGTATGACTGGTACTGATGGCGCTGCACTCATCATCGGCGACCCCGGCCGCATCTTGTGGAAACCTCGCACTTCAGACAATAGCTACAACAACGATTATGCCGACCCCAATGCCAAGTGGTCGTTCAAGCACAGCAAGGAGTCAGAGCATTTCGTGGTGTTCTGGGACAGTCGCTTCGGTGACGACCCCAATGCCTCCACCGTTCCTGCGAATATGCGTGTCAATATCGATGACCTGCTCCTCAAGGCCGAAAAGTTCTACACCACCAATGTGGAGGAGTTGGGCATGGTCGTTACCGGTGACAACAAGTCGCAGCTCGATACCTACAAGATGATGATTTATCTCTTGTATCAGACCGAGTGGTTGGCTACAGGCTCGGGCTATGACAATACGGTGGGAGCCCTGTGGGTCAATCCCAGCACTTGCCAGCCCGTAGGCTCTACGATAGCTCACGAGATAGGCCACTCGTTCCAGTATCAAACCTATTGCGACAATATCTATCGTGGCAAGGCCAATGACAATCGCTCGGGCTTCCGTTACGGATATCCCAATAGCAATGGTGGCTGTGGATTCTGGGAACAGTGTGCGCAGTGGCAGGCACATCAGGACTATCCGTCCGAGGCTATCAACAGCTACCACTTCGATGTATGGATGCGAAACTATCATCGCCACTTCGAACATGAGTGGATGCGCTATGCCAGCTACTGGTTACAATATTATTGGACCGAGAAGAACGGCCTGTCGGCTCTTGGCCGCATCTGGAATGAGAGCTATTATCCCGAAGATGCCTCACAGGCCTATATGCGTATATTCTGTGGTAATGATTATGATGAGTTCTTGAAGCAGTATTTCGAGTATGCTCAGAAGGCTACTACCTTCGACTTCGACCAGATACGCAGCTACGTGATGGGCAAATACTCCAACTACAAAACTTCTTTCGTTAACCTTGCTGAAGGATGGAAGCAGGTGGCCTACGCAAGCTGTCCGCAGCCCACAGGCTTCAATGCCATTCCTCTGACATTGCCCGAGGCGGGTACTGAGGTGAAGGTTACTATCAAGCCTTTGGCTGCAGGTTCTGCTTTGGCTACGGGAGATGCCGGTACGCAGGTCGATGGCGATGGCAATAAGGTGGGTACTGTTACCGCTTATAATAATACGGCAGTGGTAGGTCATGAGCAGCTGGCCTATGGCTTTGTCGGTATTAAGTGGGACAATACCCGTGTATATGGCGACATGAGTCTGGCTACACCTTCAGCCGAGGGTACAGCTACCTTTACTGTGCCTGAGAACATGCGCTATCTGTGGGTAGTCGTTCAGGGTGCTCCTACCAAGTATTTCCAGTGTCCATGGGACGAGAAGGAGGCCACCGACCATCAGTTGCCTTATCAGATTAAAGTGGAAGGAACAAGTATGAAATAGGATATTAGAAGTTAAATGGAGATAGAGGTAGTTAGATGGAGATAAATGCCATTAGCTGAGTCTATCTCCTCTTAATTTCCTATAACTCCATAGAGAACTAACAATAATATGAAAAAGACATCTCTACTACTCGTCACATTGTTTGGGTTAGCTACATCCGCTATTGCTCAGAAGCAGGTGTTCCTGCCCGACTCAATCCGTTGCTACGACCTTGATGACGACAACAGCCGATGGAGTTGGAAACGATCGGCTCAGACCGAGAACCTGGTATTCTTCTGGGAGAAGGGCTTTGGCCACGACCTCAGCAATCCGCCCATGCTTGAGGGTAAGCCCATGAAGGTCGATTTGGAAAACCTCAAGGAACGCATCGAATCATTCTATGCCTATTATCGCGACACTTTGCGCTTCACCTTGCCTGGCTCCAAGGCCGACAAATATAAAATGATGGTGATGCTCAATTACTCGCTCGATGGTACAGCATACGGTGGTACATACGACAACTTCATTGGAGCTCTGTGGGTCGCTCCCAACCGTATACAGGATAAGAAACTCAACTGCATGGCACACGAGCTGGGGCATTCGTTCCAGCTGCAGATACCTGCCGATAGCGTAGGTGATGCATGGGGCGGCTCGGGATTTTATGAGATGACCAGTCAGTGGATGCTCTGGCTTGTCAACCCCGATTGGCTCACCGATGAGAACTACCACTTCGAGGCATATAGCAAGGCTATCCACAAGGCCTACCTCGATGGCGAGAACATCTATCGCTCACCCTATGTGCTCCAATATTGGGCCATGAAGCGTGGCAAGACCTGCATCGCTGACCTCTACCGTGCCGGAAAGCGTGGCGAGGACCCCGTGATTACCTATCAGCGCCTCTATGGCCTCTCGCAGGAGCAGTTCTGCGACGAGATGATTGATGCCTGTCAGCACATCGTGACCCTCGACCTCGGACATGCCTGGAACGAGACACGCCGCTATGCCTGCACCTTCGATACACCCATGAAGCCCGCTGCAACGAAAGGCTACTACAGCCCGACCGATGAGGTGCTACCCGAGGACTATGGCTTCAGTGCCATCCGCTTGCAGCCAGCCAAGGCTGGCAAGAAGGTGAGTGCCACCATCAAGAGCGACACCCCGCTCCGCTATGCTTTTGTAGCAGTTACGACCGATGGAAAGACTCACTATGGAACTCCCGTGAGCACAGACAAAGCAGAGATGAAGATGCCTCGCGGACAAGAGGTTAAACATCTTTACTTGGTTGTAATGGGTGCTCCAAAGGAGCATAAAATGCTCACGTGGCGCAATCGTGAACCCAATCGCCAGTATCCCTACGAGGTCAAGTTCAAGGGGACGGAGTTGAATTCTGAATTCTGAATCGTTAATCGTTAATTGTGAATTATTAATTGTGAATTGTCACTTGTCAATTGTCACTTGTCACTTGTCAATTGTCAATTGTCAATTGTCAATTGTGAATTGTCAATTGTGAATTGTGAATTGTAAATTAACATCCCGCCTATGCGTCGTTCTTTGTGTCTTGCGTTTCTTCTCCTCGTGTGTGCTTCGGCTTTTCCGGCCAAGTGCCTGATGATAGAGCTTTCGGGAGGTTCTAAGATTTACTATTCGTTCGAGAAGTACGTCCCTATGATACGTTTCGAGAATGGAGTGATGCGTGTCTCTACCCGTAAGATTGAGTTTAGCCGTATCGTGCAGTTTGCAGTGATTGATGAGCCATCGGGCATTGAGGCCGTAGAGGCCGCTCCGCAGTTCTCGGCCGACGGGTATCAGTTTACCATCACTTCGCTCGACCCTATACGTGTATTCAATACAGCGGGCGTTCCTTGCCAAGTAGTTGTCACTGCATCTGATGAGGCTCAGCATGTAGATCTCACACAGCTCCCTGCCGGCACCTATGTGGTGCAGTGTGGCGAGCAGTCATTCACCATATATAAGAAGTAGGTATGAGTCGCAAGATATTCCGTTTACTCTCTCTGCTGATGCTTCTTGCATCTACGGTTGTGGCTCAAGACAACATCCATATCCGCACCCATTCCTACGGCACCTATTGGGAGTTTCCGATGGCGATGGAGCATGTCAACTACTTTGACTTCAACGCCGACCAGAGTCGCCTTCATGCCAATGTGCAGGGTGGGGTAGTAGTGCCCTTCCGCAGTAGCGAGGTCGATACCATCACGTTTCAGCATGCCCCTACCACCTTTACGGAGAACCGCTACAAGGTGTTTCAGATGTACATCACCATCAATAGTGGCGAGGCAGTGACCTCCAAGGAGGAGTATGTTACCTGTTATGTCTCTGTCAATGGGCGCGACAGCTATCCTCACTATTCGGGTAAGGCCAAGATTCGTGGCCGTGGCAACAGCACGTGGGAATGGTACGACAAGAAACCCTATCGTATCAAGCTCGACAAGAAGGCCTCTATCTTGGGACTCGAAGCCAATAAGGACTGGGTATTGCTGGCCAACTATCGTGATGTCACCGACCTGATGAATACCTTTGTCTTCGAGGCCGGTCATTGGCTCGATATGCCTTGCACCAACCACACACGCTATACCGAGGTATTTCTCAATGGCGAGTACATCGGGCTCTATCAGCTTACCGAGCAGGTTGAGCAGGGCAAGGGCCGCGTTGATGTAGATGAGCAGCGAGGTATACTCCTTGCGCTCGACCTCGACGATGGTCCTGGTCTCTCACCCGGTGCTACTGACAATTTTTACTCCGAGGTGTTCCGCCTGCCCGTCTGTATCAAGCATCCCGATGAGGATGACCTCACCGATGCCTTGAAGGACTCCATCAAGCAGGTGTTTGCCGAGTTGGAGACAGCCATCAACAACAAGAGTTTCTCGCAGACCAACAAACTGATGGACCTTCGCTCCTTCGTGCGCTACCTCATCCTGCAGGAACTTGTACTCAACGTCGAACTTGTAGCTCCGCGCAGCGTCTTCATCCACAAGGATGTAGATGGCAAGTGGATTATGGGACCTCTGTGGGACTTCGATGCCGGATACGACTTTGACTGGGCCACGATGACCACAGGTCACAATTACTTCTCCAATTATAAAGAGTTAGTCTTGGGTACTGACCCGTATCGCCATCGTGGTGGCTACGATGCCAATATCTCTCCCTTCTTCACCCGTCTCTTCGGTAATCACGGCTTTGTCACTCTTTTCAAGGAGGAGTGGAATGCCATGAAAGGCGAGATCGTGGAGCGCAATTGGGAGCAGATGGAACTCTATCTTGATGAACTTCACCGCGGTACTATCACTCGCGAATTTACCCGTTGGCCTCTCCGTGGCAAGACCTATATGAATGATGTCTATGCCATGCACGACTGGCTCGTCAGACGTGTTAGCTACCTTGACGAAGTCATTAATTCTTATCCTATGCCATAGCACACTCTTATATTATGTGCCAATAAGGACAAAAGACTTTCTTTTATGATGGTTTTTTGATAATAATTCCTTATCTTTGGGCATTAAATAAGATATTGATGACTATGGAAAAGATGTATTGCTATGTCCGTCGAGCCCTTTTGCTCGTACTCTTATGTCCTTTCATGTTCTCTGTTCAGGGACGCGAGGTGGTAAATCTTAATTTCGGTTGGCGTTTTCATTTGGGCGACCTTGACGCCGTGCCTACCGCTATGCCTGCTGATGATGCTGCTGGGTGGGAACTCGTAGATGTGCCTCACGATTATCAAATATCCCAGCCTTGGGTAGAGCCTTCACCCGAAGAGCGCCCCGACAATGGTGATGGAGCAGCCAACTTCAAGAGCCGTCTTTCGGCCCGTGCATTCAAGGAAATGGGAGCCGGATGGTATGTCAAGAACTACACTCCCGATGCTTCGCTCAAGGGACAGCGCCTCTTGCTCGACTTCGAGGGCATCATGTACGTTGGTGATGTATACCTCAACGGCGAGCATATTGGCGGCACCGACTATGGTTATGTGGGCTTTGAGATTGATGTCACCAAGAAGCTCAGCTTCGATGCGCCCAACATCATTGCAGTGCGTGCCCATACAGCAGAGCCGCTCAACTCCCGTTGGTACACTGGTGGCGGACTCTTCCGCGATGTCACCCTCGTGGCTACCAATCCCACTACATGGTTTGAGCGCCATCCGCTCTATATCACCACTACCGACAACCGCATCGTAGAGATCCAGGCCGAGATTGCTACTCGTGCCCGCATCAATGAGGTACCCATGCGCACCGTTGTTCGCGATGCCGATGGCACAGTCGTATATACAAGCACCAAGAACGTGCCCATCAACCGCAAATGGCGCACTATGGAGCTCAAGACCGACTCTTTCGTAGTGGAGAATCCCCGTCTGTGGAGTTGCGAGACGCCCCATCTCTACACTGCCTCGGTAGCTATCCTTGATGCCGAGGGTGCTGTGATGGATAGCGTGGCCCACACCTTCGGTATCCGCACCATCGAGTTCTCTCCCGAGTTTGGAATGAAACTCAATGGCGAGAAGGTCATCCTCAAGGGTATTGCCAACCATCACACTTTGGGCGCCCTCGGTGCAGCAGCCTATCCGCGTGCTATTGAGAAACGCCTTCAGTTGCTCAAGGAGTATGGTTTCAATCATATCCGCACTTCGCACAACCCCTACAGCAAGTCGTTCATGCAGCTGTGCGATGAGTATGGCTTCCTTGTAGTCGATGAACTTTACGACAAGTGGCTTACTTCGTTCTGCGGTGGCCGTGCCGACTGGATGAGCCTTTGGCCTCGTGACCTCCCGGAATGGGTGAAGCGTGACCGTAACCATCCCTGTGTGGTGATGTGGAGCCTGGGTAATGAGCTTCAGACCTACAACTCGCTCCCCTTCAATGACTGGGGTGTTACTACCTATCGTATGATGAAGCCTGTGCTCCTGCGCTATGATGATACTCGCCCCATCACGGTGGCTATGCATCCCCGTGGACGTCATCTTGACACGGATTCTCTGCCCGCACCGCTGGTTCATGAGACCGACATCGCTTCCTATAACTACCGTTATATGTACTTCCCTGGCGATAGCCGCCGCTTCCCCAACCTGATGTTCTATCAGAGCGAAGCCAACACCAGCATGATGGGTCCCAACTATTTTGAGATGGACCTCGATCGCGTGCTTGGCCTTGCCTACTGGGGACAGATCGACTACCTGGGCGAGTCAAATGGTTGGCCCGCCAAGGGTTGGGTGAATGGCTCGTTTGATGTCTCTCTGCAGCCCAAGGGCACAGCCTACTTCCTCAAGTCGATGTTTGTTGACGAGCCTGTAGTGCGCATGGCCATCATTGACAAGGCTGCCAAAGAGGTGATGTGGAACGATGTGCAGGTAGGTACTGGCGTCACTGGCGAGAGCTGGAACCGTGAAGAGGGCTCTAAGGTTTCGATGAATGTATATACCAACTGTGAGCGTGTTGACCTTGTCCTCAATGGACGTGTGGTAGCCTCCAATGAGAACACCATGAATCCCCGCTCGCGCAACAAGATTAGATTCGACAACATCGCTTATGCTCCTGGCTATCTCGAGGCGGTAGCATATCGTGATGGTAAGGCTGTGGCACGTCATCGTGTAGAGACTACAGGTGAAGCCAAGAAACTCCTCCTCATGCCCGATGCTATCGAGTGGCAAGCTGACGGTACCGACCTGATGCACGTGCGTGTTAATGCTGTCGACCGTAAGGGACGTCGAGTATGGAGCGCCCAAGACCTCCTGACCTTCTCTGTAGAGGGCGATGCCCGCATCGTGGCTGTTGACAATGGCAATATCTATAGTGACGAATTGCATACAGGCAACACGCGCCGCCTCTACAATGGCTCAGCTCTTGTAATCCTCCGTGCAGGTCATACACCGGGTAAGGTCGTGCTCAATGTCTCCGATGCTACAGGTAAGAAGGCTAAGGTGGCATTGCAGCTTCGATAAGGCAATCCTCTATATGCTTATGATTTCATTTAATAATAATATATGGCAACAGTAGACGACAAGAAGATTATTTTTTCGATGGTAGGCGTATCGAAAGCCTATCAGCAAAACAAGCAAATCCTTAAAGACATTTATCTCTCCTTCTTCTACGGAGCAAAGATTGGCATCATCGGTCTCAATGGCTCGGGTAAGTCCACCTTGATGAAGATTATCGCCGGACTGGAGAAGGACTATCAGGGCGAGGTCGTGTTCTCGCCCGGCTATAGCGTGGGCTATCTGCCTCAGGACCCTCAGCTCGACCCCTCGAAGACTGTCAAGGAGGTGGTGATGGAGGGTGTGCAGCCTATCGTGGATGCTTTGGCCGAGTACGAGGCTATCAACGATAAGTTTGGTCTGCCCGAATATTACGAAGACCCCGACAAGATGGATCAGCTCTTTGCACGTCAGGCCGAGCTGCAGGATATCATTGATTCCACCGATGCGTGGAACCTCGACTCTAAGCTCGAGCGTGCGATGGATGCACTGCGCTGTCCGCCCGAAGACCAACCCGTGACACATCTCTCTGGTGGTGAGCGCCGCCGTGTGGCTCTTTGCCGTCTGCTCTTGCAGAAGCCCGACATCTTGCTTCTCGACGAGCCTACCAACCATCTCGATGCCGAGAGTATCGACTGGCTGGAGCAGCATCTGCAACAGTACGAGGGTACGGTGATTGCCGTGACGCACGACCGCTACTTCCTCGACAATGTGGCCGGATGGATTCTCGAACTCGACCGTGGTGAGGGAATTCCCTGGAAGGGTAACTACAGCAGCTGGTTGGAGCAGAAGTCAAAACGACTGGAGCAGGAGGAGAAGCAGGCTTCGAAGCGCCGCAAGACCCTTGAGCGTGAGCTCGAGTGGGTACGCATGGCTCCCAAGGCACGTCAGGCCAAGGGTAAGGCCCGTCTGAATTCATACGATAAACTCTTGAACGAAGACCAGAAGGAGCGCGAAGAGAAGCTCGAGATATTCATCCCCAATGGTCCCCGCTTGGGCAACAAGGTTATCGAGGCGCAGGGCGTGGCCAAGGCTTATGGCGACAAGCTGCTGTACGAGAACCTCAACTTCATGTTGCCGCCCAACGGCATCGTAGGTGTCATCGGTCCCAATGGTGCCGGTAAGACCACGCTGTTCCGCCTTATCATGGGCTTGGAGACTCCCGATAAGGGTACCTTCGAGGTGGGTGAGACCGTGAAGCTCGCATACGTTGACCAGCAACATCAGGATATCGACCCCAACAAGACCGTATATCAGGTGGTGAGCCAGGGTAATGAGCTGTTCCGTATGGGAGGCCGCGATGTGAATGCCCGTGCCTATCTCAGCCGTTTTAACTTTGCCGGCAGTGATCAGGAGAAGATGTGCTCTATGCTCTCCGGTGGTGAGCGCAACCGCCTCCAGCTTGCCCTTGCCCTGAAGCAAGAGGGCAACGTGCTGCTGCTCGACGAGCCTACCAATGATATCGACGTTAACACCCTGCGTGCGCTTGAGGAGGGTCTCGAGAACTTTGCAGGCTGTGCTGTAGTCATCAGCCACGACCGCTGGTTCCTTGATCGTATCTGTACCCATATCCTCGCTTTCGAGGGCGACAGTCAGGTGTTCTTCTTCGAAGGCTCATATAGTGAGTACGAGGCCAACAAGCAGATGCGCCTTGGTCGCGAAGAACCCAAGCGCATCCGTTACCGTAAGCTGACTACAGATTGATTGTAGGCTTTGCGGTATAATAGTATAGCGTGGGAAGATATGTCAGAGCGGCATATCTTCCTGCTTTTTTATCCCTATGCCCTGTTTCTTGAGGCTGTCGTATAGGAAGATGCAGAGGTTGTAGAGTGTATGCTGCAGCTCTCTCTCGGTGCGCCCGAAGAATTCGTTCTGTGTCATCGGGTGCAGTCCATAGCGTGGTGCTACCTTATATAGGATGGGGTATTTGGTGATGATGTAGCGGTTGCAGGCCAGTGCTGCTTCCTTGTCGCACAGTTCGTAGGCTGCAATGACGTGATGTATGTCTCTTACGATTTGTCTTGACTGTGGAGATGTTGCGCGATAAACCCGTGCGATGGCGTGGATGACGCGGAGCGATTGGTGCTCGTTGATGTCTTTGGTGTTCATAAGTGTAAGGGTTGATGAGTTTGTGAACAGGGGCTTTCTATTCTTGACAACTAATCAACATATACACGCGCTTGTTTGTTCAATACTATTTGTACAAAAAAAGACGAACAACCTAAGTTGTTCGTCCTGCTTCTGAGTGACTCCTATAGGATTCAAACCTATAACCTTTTGATCCGTAGTCAAATGCTCTATTCAGTTGAGCTAAGGAGCCGTTGTTTTTCTCAATTGCGATGCAAAGGTACAGCCTTTTTTTGAAACTGCAAAATGTGTGGAGACTTTTTTTCAAAAAAATCATCTTTTTTTATTCGTTTCACTCTGTCCGGCGCTTATTGCTCGATAAATCGGTTGTTTTGCATATACCATCCTATCGATATGCCTACACTGACGTTGCGTGGCGATGAGCTGTTATTGTGCAGATAGGCGCTAATGACAAAGTTGGAGAATCGGCCTACGAGTGAGAGTTCTTCGAGGTGCGATAGTGTTGACAGAGCACGCCCGTAGTATGCATTACCGTCGATATTTGGCAGGATAGGACGAATGGGCACGAAGGCGTATGCCTCGAAGCGTAGTTGCAGGTATGGGTTAAACGCATAGATGGGTTTTAGTCCGGCTGCCAGGTATTGGTTGGCCCGGAATGCAGTGTTGTAGGTGAATATAGTGCTGGGGGTAGGTGCAAAGGTGCCGGCCTGCATCATGGTGGCGGTGTAGTTTTGTGCAAAGTCGCGCGATGAGTAATACCCCTCCAGGTATGTGCCCAAAATGAATTTGCCTCTCAGGGGAAGGTAGCGATGGTCCTTAAAGTGCAGTTGCATCCATGATATCTCCTCTTTGGAGGGAGTCTCACTGTCTGTATCGTACGGCATGTAGTTGTTGGTGCCGGTAAATATCTGTGCCAATATCTGTTGCGAGATACCCTTTGTGGCATATTGCATGCTATTGAGAGAGTTGCGTTTAAAGAGTACGGATCCTCCCAATAAGAGATATCGGTTGCTGCTGTAATGCATGTTGTTCAGGTCTATGGTGCTGCTCTGCATGTACTGGTCGGTGATTTGTCCTATGCCGATGCCAAACTCTGCCTTGTGCTGAGTCATGAATGGCAGGGCAAGTTTTACTTTACCGAAAGTCTCGGTTTGCTTGTTCAGTGCCGGAGCTGTATTGTCAGAAAAGAGGAAGCTTTGCTTGAAGTGGTTGATGGCCGAGTGCGAACCAATCACTCGTAATGACATGGGTATGTCTGTGGCAAAGTTGAATCGTCCCATGAGCTGCACGTTGTTGTACATGCGGCCAAACTGTCCGTCGAGCTGAAGCTCCGTGGAGTGGCGTCTCAGATGGTTGTAGTTGATGCCAAAGTATATCTGGTTGATGTTGTTGGTAGAGAGTCCTCCGCCGAACGATAGTGCCACCTTGTCCTTCATGGAAACGTCAAGGTCGAGGTTGAATGTCTTGTCCTTGGCGTTGTATGTTGCCGAGGGGCGTATCTCGTTGATGGCGTTCTCGGACATCAGGCGGAAGTAGGCTTTCTTGAAATCCTTGAAGCGGGTGTAGCGGTGTCCTGCAGGGCGTATCTCATTGATGACAAATCGGCGCTGGGCGGCATTGACACCCTTGACGTTGATGTTCTTGAACACTACATTGGGCAGAGACTCCTTGTATGCTTCCCTGCGTTTGTTCAGGCTGTCTAACGGGACGCTTCTTGGCACCTTCTTCTTGATGGAGTCGATAAGTTCCAGTGTGGTGGCATATCCTAAGTCAAACAGGTATTGCGCTTTGTCGAAGTCGAGCAACCCCACCTCGCCTTGCAGGTCAAAGTTCATCAATATACCATTCGTGTCGGGCAGTTCATAGTTGCTGGCCTGCATGATCAGGCTTTCTATCTGTGCTACGATGTCATCGGCTTCGGGCTGTTCGTTGTTTGATGATACCACACTGCCGATGATGTAGTCGGGTGCAAAGTCACGTTTCATCACGTCGGCAGGGAAGTTGTTGTATATGCCTCCATCATAAGCCAGCACCTCGCCTATCTTGATGGGACGAAACACGAGGGGGAATGTCATCGAGGCACGCACGGCATCGCCCAGGTCGCCCTGTGAGAATACTATTTCCCGTTTGTTATACACGTCCGAGGCCACGCACCGGAAGGGTACGAACAGGCTGTCGAAGTCCCCGTCACAGGCTGCAGTAGCCTGTATGCACAGTTCGGGAATCTTGATGTTCATGTGCACGGGGTCGATGAGGCTTAGCGGGAGTGCCTGCACCACAGTTGCCGAGTCGTCAATGTTGGCTTTAATCGTATACAATGACGGTGTAGGGTCGTTCTGCTTGATGTAGTACAGGTTGTCCTCGTCGATGTCGCCCGAGTAGCACTGCTGAAACTCCTTTGACCCGATGAGGTCGAGCATCTCCTGTGGGGTATATCCCATGGCATAGAGTCCGCCCACGATAGCGCCTATCGAGGTGCCGGTGACATAGTCTATGGGAATCCCATTTTCTTCCAACGCCTGTATGATACCGATATGGGTGATACCCTTGGCACCGCCTCCGCTCAGTACAAGCCCTACCGACTGGGCATTTGCTGTGCCAATCAGTATCAGCAGGGATAGCAGTGTGGTGATGGCTCTTCTCATGGTGTAGGCAGGGCGTTCTATTGTTTTATGTCTCAAAATTAGGAAATGTTTTTCATTTATGGTAATTATTTACCGAAAATCTGCTATGATGCCCATAGATGGTAGGGCGGTAGGTGCCATATCCATTACAAACCGCAGTGTCAAGTTCTTTGCCAAGACCCCTGGCAACCCCTTGGCAGAAACACTTGTTATGCGCCATATACTGCAGATTATCAATACATATTTCCCTATAATGATTTGCGTTTACCCCTTGGCATTGGCAGTGCAAGTGGTTTTGAGTTTAGTATTTCCCACTTTCCACTTTGCATACCGCCCATAGCAAGTATGCATTGTCTGTTTCTTTTTTCATAGCCTTAGTTCTCCCTGATTCTATCCACTGTTTTGTGTTGCCGTTCGCGAACGACCGCGCTGCTCTTCGCGAACGACCGCGCTGCCCTTCGCGAAGCTCCGCGCTGCTCTTCGCGAACGGCAAATAAGTTGACACTACCCAAATCGTCCGATTCATAGTGCGATCATGAGAAAACGGACCTCCGCTGTTGCCAATCTTATGCGTGGTAAATTAACAATCAACCATCATCCCTCAACCATCAACCATCATCCCTCATCCCTTAATCTGCCAAGGGTCAGATGAAATATGGCTATAGCGGGGGATTAATGAACTAATAGGACCTCCCGTCGAAACAAATAACATGCACATTGTCAGTGCGTATACCCTTGGCAGAATTTGCACGGAGCAAACCTCTCTGCCAAGGGGTGCCCACTGTTTTGCCAGGGGGCAGGAAGCATGAGCGAGGCAAATGCCAATCGTGTGTAATCGCGTGTAATCTGTTGATTATTTTTTTGTCAACAGAATTTATACACGAACTTAGACACGATGTCGCATAGCTGTGCTCGCGATGGTACCGCGCGAGGGGGGGAACGGTGTAATCGTGTGTTATCGTGTTGATATATATGATAATTGCATTCGTATTTTCTTTTTTTGGCATGAATTTCCGTGAAACGAAGTTCTTGGACGAGCCAAGCGCAAGCAATCGCTGGCCGCAGGGAAAAGCAATTATCCGCGAAACGTGTTCGCCGCCCGAACCTTTAGGTCGCTGGCCGAAGGGAAAAGCAAGGGGCCAAAGGCAATTTTCATAAATAATTTGCATATTCTAACTCCTAATTCCTAATTATTTATTACTTTTGTCACGATTCAGCCAGCCCGCAAGGGATGGGTGGGTCAAGACATATTGGATTCCGTGCTCTGCACGTGTCGCTCACTGTGGACTTAGTGCCCACAACGAGCCTCACCGAGGAGCAGGAAAAGGACGTTTTCTAAACGTTATCTTCGACTCATCGAACTTCGCACCTTTGATACCGTCAGAAGATTTCGCAACGAAGCGTCCACTTCGGGCGTACGTTTGCCGTGTCAATGGCAATACGCTGATCGTAGCCGCACTTTTCGCGGATAGGTGCTCTACCATTTACTTTGGGCTGCGCACTCGCCCCGCCGCACACGGCGGCGAGGGCGATGATGATGGTGATGATACGTTTGTTCATGACGGTTTACTCCTTCTCCAATGGTTCAAAGTGTATCTTGGGAGGGGTGGGCTTTCCTTCAAGGCTCGTCCAGCCGATGGCATTCAAGTAGTCTTCGGCGTACTTCTTCTGCCGCTGCCAGACGCTCTTGCGGGTTGATTTCGGATAGAGTTTGTCGGGGTACTGCATGATTTGGTATGTGCCGCGTTCTATGGCTACGGCCTCCCAAACGTAAATCTTCTGCACGTCATAGACTTTGAGGATGCAGCCGGGCAGACCGCCGAACTTCCACGGCCCGCCCTTGATGGGAACATCGGCAGCGAACCATGCCACGAAGTCTCGGCCACGGAAGCGGCAGGTGGCCTTCTGGCAGCGGTGGCCGAGGATGGTCTGCTGCTCGTCAGCCAGTGTCCATTGCATCAGCGGCCACGGCTCCGTGTAGCTGCTGTTTTCACGTTCAGCCCACAGGGGGAAACAGGCGTACTCCTTCAACTGATTGCCACGGATAAAGTAATCGGAGAAGACCAACTCACTCCAGTTCTCGTGTAGTTCTGGCCTGCCGCCTATCCAGAAACTCTTCGGCACATAGCCCGTGTGTCCTGTCCTTTTCTTCCACTTGACAGCTTCCTCGTCGGACAGGTCGATAAATTCGCTACTGTACTTCTTGACTCGTCTGCCCACCTCCAGCTTTCCGAGGTCTATGTAGGTGTTCTCGTCCTTGATGTCCTTGGCATTAAGGGCATAGAGCACGCGCACACTGGCCGTGTCAATGACAATCTGCTGGTCATAGCCGCGCTTTTCGCGGGTTGGCACTCGTCCGCTTACTTTGGGCTGCGCTACGGCCCCGCTACACACAGCGGAGAGGGCGAGGATGATGGTGATGATTCTCTTGTTCATATTGATTACGTTTTTTTTTTTATTCTAACTCCAATGGTTCATACGGATAAGTCTTCGTGATAAGGTTTCCTTCCATATCCCATATACCGATGGTTCTGCCAGGGCACTCGTTGACCTTTCGTTCAAACTTCAGCACGGTCTCGCGCTTGATGGGGCGACGGGTGGGATATTTGCTCCTGACCATAGGCCGGTGGACGCGCTCCACGTTGGTACACTCGAAGGTATAGAGGTGGTCGGTGTCATAGACCTTGACGATGAGGCCGGGCAGGCCGCCAAACTTCCACGGTCCATACTTGACAGGAACCTCTGTCGTGAACCACGCCTCGAAGTCGCGTCCGTGGAAGTGGCACGTGGCTTTCTGACAATGGTAGCCGCTGACGGTGGCCGTGTCCTGCGTCAGCGTCCATTGCTGGTCGGGATATGGCTCGTCGTAATAGCCCTCATATTCCCGCAGACGTTCGCGGTTGTACGTCCGAATCTTTCCGTCCTCTGCAATAAGTACATGGTATTCCAGTTCGTTCCAGTTGCCGTGTCCGTTGCGTCCGCGAGGCAGCAGCTTGGAGGAAAAGCGGCCAGAGCGGTTTGTCCTGTTATCGACAGTCTGTAGCGAATCCGACTCCCAAACGAAGTAGCTGTAGTACTTCGTGCAGTGGCTGCCTACCTCCAGTATCTGCCAGTCGATGTATGAGTTCTCGTCGTTGATGTCGAGGGCATTCAGGGCATACCACACGCGGACGGTGGCCGTGTCGATGGTGATATACTTGTCGATGTTCGAGAAAGCGATGTAGGCAATCTTGGCCTGCTTGTTCTGCGCACTTGTCCCGCCGCAAATGGCGGCGAGGGCGATGATGATGGTGATGATTCTCCTGTTCATGATGTTGATGATTTATAATAGTTTGAATCTTATAGTTCCGATGATGTTTCGGGGCCGCAGCTGCGAGGTCTGGGTGTAGATGTCGAGGCCGCTGTAGTTGACGCGGGTGTACTGGCGCTGGTCGAAGAGGTTGTTGAGTTGCAGTTCCAGGTCGATGTGCTTCAGCTTCAGTTTGGCGGTGGCATCGCCGAACCAGGCGTGGCGGTTCTCGGCGGTCAGGTTGTTGTAGTTGTCCTCGGCGGCGAGGGTCAGCGTGAGGGTCTTGGTGGGATAGACGCTCATGGAGAGGCGCTTGGTGTTGCTCTTCACGCGGACTGCCTCGTCGCGGTGGCCCTCGGTGTAGCTGAAACTCTGGCTGAAGCCGCTGGTATAGACCACGCCGAGCCACTCGAAGGGACTGAAGGAGAGGGCGCCGCCGAAGCGGATGTTGTGGGCGCGATACTGGTAGAGGCTCTGGCTGATTAGTCGTTCGCTCTCGGAGAGACCGTAGCCGCCGAAGACGCGGATGGTGGAGTGCAGGAAGTCGAAGCCCTTGCTGGCCTCGCCGCTGACGCTGTAGCTGCTGGCGGTGGTGGGCTGGTTGACAGCCTGCACGACGCTGGTGGCTCCCACGTAGTTGTAGCCGTAGATCTGGTTGTCGTGGGTGCGACGGTAGTTGAAGCCGACGTTGGCGAAGAGGGCACGGATGGCGCTGCGGTAGCGCAGGCCGACGTTGGCCCCGTAGTTCTTGGTCTCTGACAGCTGCTCGACGTAGCTGCGCTGGAAGGCGCGGTAGTTGGACATGATGTAGCCGCTGTAGATGCCGCCCGGGTCGCCCACGGTCTTCGAATAGCTGGCACCGGCATTGAACCAGAGGTCGCGGGTGATGCTCCAGTTCATCGAGAGCGAGGGGAAGAAGAGCAGGTGGGTGTAGCCGTGCTTGTTCTTCCTTATCTTGTCGTCGAGGGTCTGGGTGTAGAGTTCGAGCGGCAGGCCGAGGGTGATGTCGAGGTCGGGTGTCTCGTACTTGTAGCTCTGGCCGAGCGCGAGGCAGTAAGTGTTGTACCAGAGGTCGTTGCTGAGCTGGTTGTTTCCGGCTGGCGGCGTGAAGCCGTCGAGGTCGGTGACAATGCCGTGGAGGTTGGCCGAGGCACTGATGCCATAATTGAAGCGGAACACGTCGGCCACGCGGATGCCGTAGCTGGTGTTGAAGCGGCCCGCGATGTGGTGGGAGTTCACGTCCTGCGTGTAGGCGGTCTGAGTGCCTTGCAGCAGCGAGTCGATGCCCACGGTGAGGGTGTTGGGACGGTGGAAGTAGCCGGCGGAGAAGTGGAGATCGAAGGTGTTCTTGCCGATGTTGCGGATGGTGTTGAAGGTGTTGGAGACGGAGAGCTGCGGACGGTCGAAGTGCTGGCGCACACGGTTGTTGCCGTAGTTTACGGGGGCAGTGCCTGTACGCTCGGATGAGAGCAGACCGTCCACGCGGTCGCTGTTCCAGTTGGTGTCGAACTTCAGCACATTGGCCAGAAATCCGTTCTGTGCGTTCCAGTTGTAGCGGGCCTGGACGTTGAGGTTGTTCACCTTTGTCTCGCTGGTCATGGTCTCGGAGGTGAGCAGTCGGCTGTCATCGCTGATGAACTGGTCGCCCACGCTGTTGCCCTCGCGGCGTATGCGGTCGTTGTAGTAGGCGATGTTTAGACCCAGCTCCGTGTCCTTGTTGGGCTTCTCCAGATGGTTCATAGTCAGGATGTGGCTGTGGTTGTCGAAGGTGCGCTTCTGCGGCAGGCCGGAGCCGCTGGGCATGACGGTGCCCGTGGGGCAGAAGGGATAGAGGCTGACGCTGTTGATGCTGGAGTAATGCTGCGTGAGTTCCTTCGACACGTCGTCGCCCGTGTTGTTGCCTTTATACAGCGTCATGTTCTGGCGACGCTTGGCAAAGTACATGCCCACGACCTCGGCAGTCCAAAGCGGGTTTTGGCCGATAACGATCTGGCCGTCGTCCAACGGTCGGCTACCGATGTGCCAGCCGCCAGCCCACTGGATGCCGCCGCCCAGCATGGTGTTGACGGCGACCGTTCCCTTGGCCGAGTCCTTCAGCTTCAAGTTGATGGCCACGTCGTCGGTGAGTTCCTTGCCTTGAAGCATCTTCACGGGCTGGTGGTTCTCCAAGACCTGCACGGTGGCCACGTCCGAGGCGTTGATGTTGTTGGTGGCGAGTCCGTAGCGGCCTTGCAGCAGGTCCATCTCCTCGACGTAGAATTTCTTGATGCTCTTGCCGTTGTACTTGATGCCGCCGCTCTGCGACACCTCGATGCCGGGCATACGCTTCAGCACGTCGCCGATGACGCGGTCGCCCTGCTGCTGGTAGGCTCCGACGAGGTAGTTCAGCGTGTCGCCGTTCTGCCGAATCTTCTGCGCACGGACGCTGACCTCCTTCAGCTGGATGGCCCGCTGATTGGCGCGGATGTTCAGCCGCTGGCTTTTGTTCGCCACGATGCGCGACACGTTGCCGACGGACAGGCCCGCTGCCGTCACCACGAGCGTGTCTGCCGTGCTCTTGAACGATAATTTGTAATAGCCTTTCGCATCGGTGTCGGCAAAGCCGAGAATATAGCCCGTTCCCTTGGGTGCCACGGTGACGTAGGCATCGACGCCATGACCGAGGGAGTCGGTCACGGTGCCCTCAATGACGGTCTGTGCGTTGGCCGTCAGTGCTGCGAGGGCGAGGATGGTTGTGATGAGTCTTTTATACATTTTTATTATGGGTGTTTTGAGGTTACTGAAAAACTCCGCCGCATCTCCCGACGAAGCGGAGGGTGTGTGCCTATAGGTCTTCTCTTGTTTAACTTTTCTTTTTACTAACTTTTATATGCTTTATGAAATTCACGATTACAAGAATGCCAAAGTGAGCTTGTTCACGATTTGGCCGAATGTGAGCGAATTATTTAAATTCGCATTAATTCAATCGGAACAGAATAGGCATTCTGTATCGGCTGCGCACGGTTCGACCTTTATTTTGGGCTGGTTGCCAGCGTGGCATCAAGTGTAGGACGCGTAAGGCTTCTTCAGTGAGACGGTCATCAGGCGTTTGCACTATTTCAAAGTTAGATAGACTACCGTCTTTCTCCACGACAAACTGAATGATGACACGACCTTGAACGCTGTCGGCTTCGGCACTCTCCGGATAGTGCAGGCTCCGCATCAGAAATTGCCAGAAAGCATCCATGTCGCCAGGGTAAGAGGGCTTCACCTCTACATCATCAAAATTATAAATTGTAGTGTCCTCTGGTATTCCAAATACATGCTCTATGGCTCCGCGCACGACGCCATTCGGATTGAGAGCGGAAGCCACGGCAAGACCAAGGGCAAGGGTGAATATGATGATGGACATGAGTTGACGAGGCGTAAAGAAACGGCGGCGCAAGGCGGTGCGCAGGGTGTTGCGGACGCTGGAGATGGTGTTGCGGACGGTGGCCACGGAGATATTGCGTGCCTCGGCAATCTCCTCGACCGTCAGCCCCTCATCGTAGAAGAGCTGCCACACCTCGCGCTCGGCCTTGGGCAGACGCTGGAGGCGGGACGCGAGCCACTCGGAGTTTTCGCGCTCTTCCATCTCTTCCTGCGGCGTGACCTCGGTGACGGCGGCACTCGACTCGTCGGCCAGTACCACCTCCTCACGCTGTCCGCGCCACATCGAGACGCAGCAGTTGCGGGCAATGCGCATGACATAGGCATCGGTGAGCGTCACCTTGTTGCGTACGTTCCATGCCCTGAGCCATGTCTCTTGTACCACTTCCTCTGCCTCGGTGTCGGAGCCGAAGAACTCGCGCCCCATCTGCATCAGCCGGGGGCGCATCCGTTCAACCATATGCTTGAACTCTTGTCCTGTCATAACGTCTGTTTCCATCATGTTCGTTGTTTGGGTTTTCTGCCCGTTTAACGCAAAAAGCCCCAAATCTTCACCCATAATAAATGTTAAAACTCTTTTTGGACTTGTTTACTCGTCCTCGGGCTGATGGGTGAAATAATACTGGCGACGGTGCTGATGGAGCTGGGCGAAGCGGTAGTTAAGGAACTGGAGCGCAACCTAAGCGGCCTCCTTGCTCTGAAGGAAATGCTGGTTGAACTGCTGACCATCAACGACATAGATAGTGCAGGGCTTGTCGGCACGGATGGTGACGGGAGCGGCATCGCCGTCGAGACAGTAGGGATAGCAGCCCACAAGGTCGCCAGCAGCTACGGTCTCGACCGTGCTCTCGCCACCCTCGTAGTTACGGACAAGATACTGGAAACTGCCGCTCTCAATGTAACCGAAGAGACGGGCGGCGGCTCCCTCGGCCTCAAAGATGTCGCCATGCGAGAAGTGCATGAGCCTGCCATGGCGCAGACAGTAGTCGCGCAGATAGGCCAAGGCCTCAGAATAATGTGTTTTTTGTTTCATACGCTCATGATTTTGCAGTTTTTTGCCTACAAAATAACAAAAAAAGGCGTAAAAAACGACTCGGCGAAGCCCGAAAACGGGTCGCCGAGGGTGCAACTCTAAAACTAGTTTTAGAAATTCAAGAAATTTTTGGCTCAGTTGAGCGTCTTTTGAGCCAAAAGTATGATGGGAAGACTGTTTGGCTTTATGTCTTTCCGAATGTAATCTCCTTGCGGAGTTTGCTCAGGTAGATGGGCGTGATGTTGAGGAACGAGGCGATGTCCTTCAGCGAGAGCATCTGCATCACCTGCGGACAGCGGTCGATGAGCCGACGGTAGCGGCTGCGGGCGGTGTAGCGGTAGTGGTCGAGGTCACGTCCTTAGACCATCTTGAACAGGTTCTTCAGTATCCGCACGTTTGGAGCATCATCTTCGGGTCACTGTCGAACAGCGCTTGCAGCTCGCGTCCGCTGATGATGCGCACCTCGCAGGGCATGTCCGCCTCAATGCTCACTTCCGACACGTCACCGTCGAGGCAATAGGGGTAGTCGCACACGAACTCACCCTCAAACGAGAACCATGTAATGTGTGCCTTGTCGTCGCTCACGCCATATCTCACATATTTGAAACATCCTTCAGTGACGAAGGCAAACCACCGCGACGGGTCACCCTCACGCTCCAGCTGGTCGCCCTTACGGTACTTCACCATCTTGCCCTCATGCTCGCAAAACTCACGCAGCACCTGTAGATCCAAACTGTTAATCCCGAATTTCTGTTCCATCTATTTGATATTATACCATGTTATATTTGTCGTTCTGACTGAGGTCTATACACTCAAATCATTTTGATATTTTATACACACGCCTTGTCCTGTTGAATGTCGGACACACTCTTAGTTCTAATTCGACTGTGCAAATTTACGAATTATTATGTGATATCGTTCCCTTTGCCTATACCTTTTTATATTATTAGGTGAAATTTGTTTGTTTTGAGGAATGATAGAAATATTGCTATAATCATATGAAATCGGAGTTTATTCAGGAGATTATTGAGCGCACTATGTCCGTGTAGTCCTTTCTCGACTTGACCTCTATCGGGTGAGCACTCATCGTTCAGATAGAGCTTGATTTACAGTGAACTGAAAGCACTTACAGCAGTTTTTTTTACACTTTTCAATAACTTTTGATGGCTAAAAACTACACTTTTCAACGATAAACATCAAAACTACACTTTTAAAATTGTGGCGTTATTATGTAAAATATCGCGTTCTAAAACGTAATTTCTTGTAAAATATCGTATTCTGATGCTATGTTTTTATGTAAAATATCGCGTTTTACGTTTTTTCTTCGTATCTTTGCACCCAAAATATCATCGTTATGGTTGACAAAAGGACATTGGAATTCATCCTTACTGACCAGCAGGAGGAAATGGAAGGCAGAGCTGAAGAGGCATTATGCCAGCGGCGTGAAGAAACTTTGATTGATTTTAAAAGCACTCAGGCACAGGTAGTCATTGGTGTCAGGCGAAGCGGTAAGTCAACGCTTTGCTATCAGGCTATGCACAATCACAGCTTGAAGTTTGCATACGCTGACTTCGATGATGAACGGTTGGTTGACCTCAAGGCAGACCAGCTGAACGACGTGTTGGAGATTCTGTATAAGATATACGGCGACTTTCAGTACCTTTTCCTCGATGAGATACAGAATGTCGTGGGATGGCATCTGTTCGTCAATCGTATGCTGAGAAAGAAAATGCACGTTATCATCACAGGTTCCAATGCCAAACTGCTCAGCGGCGAGTTGGCCACGCACCTCTCTGGTCGCAATAAGGAAATATCACTTTATCCTTTCTCTTTCAGGGAGTTCTGCATGATGAAAGATGTGGACACAGAACGTCGCACCACGAAGGCAGAGGCATTCCGCAGGGCTGCTTTCGACGAGTATCTGAAGCAGGGTGGTTTCCCTGAGTTGCTGATGATAGACGACAACAGAAACTACGTGAGTTCATTGGTGGACAACATTCTGAAACGCGATATCGAGCAGAGATACAAGATTGCCTACAAGGCTGCATTTGAGAACCTTGCCCATCACCTCCTGAACGTATCGCCTGCCATTGTCGTCACTACTGACCTGGCTGATCTGTTCCATTTCAAGTCGGAGCATACGGCCAAGAACTACGTGAAATACTTGAAGGAAGCCTATATGCTAGTGGGCATTCAGAAGTATTCGCAAAAGAGCAAGCAACGCTCTGTCCTGGAAAAGGTCTATGCCGTTGACGTGGCCATGATGGACCAACGCGAGAATGCCTTTGCGGGCGAGAACCTTGGTCATCGGCTGGAAACCATCGTAGCCATTCACCTTGTCAGGAAATGCAAGTCGGAGGAATTGGATGTCTATTACCTGAACGACCGTTCGGGCGAGTGCGACTTTGTGGTCTGCAAAGGTAATCAGGTCATACAAGCCATACAGGTGTCATACGATATTTCTGCTGAAAATACTTACAAGCGTGAGAAGAATGGCCTACTGCTTGCCGCCAGACAGACCAAATGCGAAAATCTGTTGCTACTCACTGACCATGAGAGCGGCGAAATAGAGGAGGATGGGCACAAGATGAAGATTCAACCCGTGTATGAATGGAGTTTGGAACTCGGAGTGTAGTCACCTGAATTTTAAGGAAGCAGTGCAATAGCCAAATATGTCAGGGGACAGATATTACACATGTGGGGGATACATGCCCCCTGGGCAAATGCTTAGCTCACCTTGCTCTTTGAATGATTCCTCGGTCTATGCCTGTTAGGCGTTGAAGCTGACGGACGGATGCTCCAAGTTCCTTAAGCTGAATGAATGCCTGCCACTGGGTTTCTCTGTCGAGCTTTTGGAATTCGCTGCTATTGGAAACGCCTGCGATTCTGAAATCATTGAATGGAATACGGTTTACTACTGTTTGAGTATTACAAATCTGAAAGACGGGTTCAACGGTGCCATCGTATTCACACCAGGAGCTATACTTATAGTCCTTGATCTGAGTAACAATAGACATATGCACCTGCAATTCTCTTGATGGTATCACCAACTTTCTCATCACGCTCACGAATGAGCAGATGAAAGTGGTTTGACATCAAGCAGTAAGCGTAATAGATGCAGTTAGTGCCACAGGAGTTACCCTCATCATCATACTGAGTGCGCATTCTGTCGAGGATATTGATGAACTGATAGAAGTCCTCTGGCTCCTCGAAGATGTTCTGGTGATTGATGCCTCGCATCATCACATGTTATATCTCAGTTCCTGATGTTACTCTTGGTTGCTTGGGCATGAATGAATGTGTTGACTCTATGATATATAACGCTGAATAAGAGGGAATATTGTAAAAATAGAGGCTATTACGCAAGAAGAGAAGTGGAATACTGGTGGTTCATGTTGAATGGCTACTTATGGTGCATAATCAGCCCCTGTGGCTCTGGATGGAGTTGCAGGGGCGAATTGTTTATAACGGTTTTTGCGATGATTGACGAGGGCGGAAAAGGATGGCATGAGAGATTATGTAAAAAAATGCATAAGATTGAAGAAAAATAGAAATTTTTCACTATCTTTGTGCCTTGAAAGGCAAGAAGTTGGGCGGCACCGATATTGCATCGATATTGAAATGTTGAAGTCATAAAGCGACTGAAGACCAGAGTGATATGATGACGACGAAAGAAACGGAAAGTGAATCGGGACGCGACACAAGGATGTGTGGTGACCCCAAGATGTGGTTTCCGATGAGGGTGACGTATCAGCGGGAGATGAAGGTGAAGGCGGAGCTGGACCGGCTGGGAATCGAGAACTTTGTGCCGATGAGGTATAAAGTGGTGGAATCGCAGAATGGCGGGGATACGGAACTGCAGAGGGTGTTGGTGCCTGCTATCAGTAACCTGATTTTCGTGCGTTCGACGCAGGAGCGGATGAGCGAGCTGAAGAGGAGGAATGAGGTGCTGGAGCCGCTGAGGTATATGATGGACTATACGGCCTCCCAGGAACACGCCATTATGACGGTGGCGGACGGAGAGATGGAGAATTTTATGCGGGTGGCTTCGCGGACTGACGACAGCGTGATGTTTCTGGACAACGAGACGGTTGTGGGGAAGGAAGGCAAGTGCGTGGAGATTATGGGCGGCGCGTTTGAGGGCGTGACGGGCGTGATCAGGCGCGTGAAGAGGTGTAAGAGGGTAGTGGTGGAGATAGAAGGTGTGGCGAGCGTGGCGATAGCGTATGTGCCGGCGGGGATGCTAAAGGAGATTGGGTAGATGGACTTTGTAATTTAAACTAAAGGTAAATATATGAATGAGATAATAATTGCTTTCTTGACTGCATTAGTTGGCGGCTTGATTGGACTTATGGTGGAGCACGCTTCTTGAATCTGCGTGAGGACTATAAGATGAAGAAAGTCCGCGCGATTGCAATAAAGGCCTTGGACGTGATAAAGAAGTATTCGAAGCAATCGTATATGAATGCTGAGAGTGATTTTAACACGTCACTTTCTATAACTGAAAAGCGCATGGTGATCGTGGCTCTGCATAAGTTGGGCATACCAATGAGCGTACCAGCCAATGAGGTTTTTGACATTCGTAAAATTCATTTCCTTGATAAGGTGATTGGATGAGATAGACGGCATTGTGTTTCAGATTGAAAAGGGATATTGTGATAATTTGTTCTATCAAGATCCTGATTCGTATTTCGCTGCTAACTACACGTTGTTCGCTATGAGAAATGCTGGTAAGAAGTATGTCAAAGAGATATTGTCGAAGATGGTGATTAATCCAGAAACGAAGCAGTTTAAGGAGCCGATGAATGATCTTAGCCAGATTTTTACACTTGGAGAATTCAAAGCTATACAGGTGCTGAGGGAGCTGGTGCGTGACCAGATGTATTTTGATGAGAACGGACAGCCGATAAAAGAAAAACTGGATACGCTTATTAAGGATATAGACATGGGACTGTGGGATTCCTATCTGATGTGGAACTATGAGGCATATCAAAGTGTAATGATGCAGATAAAGATGGGGCAGGTAATAGCAGGGGCTGCGCAGAGGACGGTAGTGAATGAGGAGAAGCATTTTAAAGGTTAAAGGAGATTGTTAAAGGAATGTGGCAGTTTGCCAGGTTCCTTTTTGTGCCTAGATGGGGACGCTCGAAGAGCGGAAACATGGAGGGATGAATAACTGAGAATACAAATAACTTAAATGCAATATATTATGGAAAAAGGAAAACAAGAAGAGAAAGAGGTGAAATATCCAAAGATAGTGAGTACTGCACCATGTAATGACGACTGGTTTGAGGGCCAGTCGCATAAACGTATTGCATCAAAGATAGCGGACATCATACTAGATGATTCACAGCATGGAATAATTGGTATAGATGGCGGCTGGGGCTCAGGAAAGTCAAACCTCGTAGGGCTGACCCATAAAGCGATAAATGAAAAGATAAAGGACGATAAAAAGAAGAAATATGTCTTTGTGACCTTTGACGTGTGGGCACATCATACTGATTATATGAGACGCTCGCTTCTGGAGGAGTTCATTAAGTCGCTGATGGATCAAAAGGTTCTTGACGAATCTTGGTTAGAGAAGATTGATATGTTGCTAGCCAGGGTTAGAGAGGTTGATACAAAGAAGATTGTGAAATTGAATGAAATGGTTGTTGCGACTGCTATATTGGCGGCCATTATGCCTATCATTCATACGATATCTGACTATTGGGAATATGGATATATATTAGCCATCATAGCGTACGTCATTGTTCTGATATGGTTTGTCTCATCGAGATATCAGAGTATGAAAAAGTTTAGTCAGACTGTGACTCTTTCTAGTTTTATTTCTGAATGTCTAAAACTGTATGTTGATAAGAGTAATATTGAGACAAAACAAGGATATAGCGAGGTAAACAATAAGAATAGTGAAAGCAAGACTGTAGAGTTCATCACGGAAAAAGAACCGACAGCTCGTCAATTTAGAGATTGGATGCATAGGATAGATGAAGAACTAAAGTCGAAGAATACTCATGTGGTGTTTGTGATAGACAACATGGACAGGTTGCCTATTGCCAAGGTGAAAGAGACGTGGGCTACGATTCATGCGTTCTTTGCAGAGTGTAAATATGAGTTTATCCATACGGTGATACCTTTTGACAGGAGCCATATCATCAATGCCTTCAAAGAAGAGAATATCAAGGAAGTTGAAAAGAAGAAAGTGAAGGTAGATGATAAGCTTGAGCAACAAACTGAATTGAGGTCGTATGGTAATGACTTTATTAATAAGACCTTCTATGTAGTCTATAGAGTTTCACCGCCGATACTCTCTGACTGGCGAGACTATTTTGAGAGGATTTGGAAGATGGCCTTTGGCGGCGTTATCTATAAGGATCACGATGAGTTACTGTTGGTGTTTGAAAAGTTATCGCCAGACTTTACACCTCGCAGCATTATAGCATTCATCAATGAGTGTGTGACGCTGTATTCGGTGATGGAAGAAGAGATTCCATCAGAGTATCTCGGTATCTATATACTTGGCAAAGAACGGATAAACAAAGAGCCAGACAAACAACTGCTGAAGCCGGACTTCCTCCAGGGATTGAAGGGAAAGTACGAGAATGACGAAGAACTGTCTCAATACCTTTCTGCCATCCATTATCAGATTAAGAAGGATAGGGCATTGGATGTGGTATATCTACCAAAGGTGAAAAAGGCACTGGATGATGGAAATATTGCCTTTGTTGATGAGATTGGCAATGACAGGGTGTTGAATGCACTTCTGCCTGATGCTATATCGGAAACAGGTAATATAGATAAAGCCATAGATTTTATTGAGGCTGTTAGCAAGAAGGAGGATGCTGCCAAAAAGTATCGCTTGGGATATCTGTGGCAGAAATTGTTTGAACGTGTAAAGATGACAGGATACAAAGCAGTAAACTATGACAATCACCACGCTGTACTATTGGAACATTGCAAGGATAAGAAGGGTGTGATTAGTTTCTTCTTAGGAGCTTATCTTGAAATGAAAGATGGATGGAAAGTCGCAGACCATATATCTGGAATTAAGAGATTTAGGGAATTGGCAAAGCAAGAAACGGATGAATATCTTGCACAGACGAAGAACCAAAAGACTGCGAAGGAAGAGGCTATAGAAGAACTCCTGAAATCGGAAAAGGAGAATTATCTGAACTATGGTTTGAAGATGAATATTTTGGAGTTTGACAAGTATTTGGCAACGAAGGATGCTGCTCAGTTTGCAAATGTGGATTATCTTCCTTTGATTTTCTCAGAGGAATGCAGGCTTGATAAGACGTGGAAACGATTGATAGCTTTAGCGGCAGAATCGGACGATGTAGATGAGCATGTGACACTGCTGAAGCGTATGAAGGAAATTAATTATGATGACAGGCTGGAAGATGACTTTGAAACTGCATATACGGACGACAAAATACATGATCTATATACCAATTTGAGTCGTGAAGATGCTTTGATGCCAGATATACTTGCGATGAGAATAGCAAGGGGTAACAACTTTGCACCTAGTGTAAATGGGGTAAAAACAGCATATCAGGAAGACTTGGCTAATGATGACGAGGCTTTTGTAAAGCGAGTAGCGGATGAACTGCTGTATTATATAAGTTACGGTACTTTCATGGTTTATCTTGAAGATTTTGAACCGAGACAGCATGTGGCTGCGATAGCAAAGATGCTGACTAATAAGGAAACAAAATTGAAGAAAACCATCGCGAGCAAGGACCAGGTATTGTTGTACTATGATAAAATCATCGCAGCGAGTGGTGTTATGCCATATGATTTGTTGGAGCAGGTACAAACGTGTGAAGGGGATATTGAATATAAGTTATTCACAGAGTGGCCTATCAGCTTGTTTGTGGCTACTAAGACTATGGATTTGGATGTGGCCAAGGAAATCAATCTGCATGCCTTGGAATTCTTACGCGAGGTAAGTACAGATAAGTGGAAAGAGCAACTGTTGAAACCTGGATTTGAACTGAAATTGTGGAATGTTTATAAGCAGCCCTCGATACACTTAAAGGATGCTGCCATCAGCGTGTTGATTAAATATGCTACTGATGGGAATGGCAAGCCTGACAAGCAACAGATAACGAATGTACTTAGCGAACATAGCGAAGCGCGGTACAAGCTGACTGAAGAATTTAAGGGAATCTATGATATTATCGTAAAGAAACCAACAAAAGATAATGTTGCCTACTTTACATCGTGGCTGTTTGAGTATGGGGTGATTTCGAGCGAAGATGCTGTTTCGGCTTTATATAAGACAGTATTGTTGGACGACCAGACGGTACTAGCAGAGCTGGTGAAGGTAGGTGATAAGTTGAATGGTATTAAACTGCCTGAAGATTTCGTGGAGAAGATGGCACAGATGGCTATTGGAAATCGTAAGACCGATGAGGCATTAGTGGGGATGTGCCGTAATAACGGGCAGATTAATGTTGAGATGGAGAAGTTGCTGCATCCGGAAGGGGAGGAGGAGAAGAAGTAAGGATGTAAGAAAGGAATAACGGAAAGATGGATTTATGGTTGGATAAAAAAAGTATATGTCATTAAAGAAATTACATTTATATCGTAACAAGATAGAACAAGCAGTAAGGGATTTTGTCGGTGATAACACTTTACAGATAGAAGTACAATCACCACAAAAGATAAAATACTCTGTGTCTTTTGCGAATGAAGATGAGCTTCCTGCTATTGTATTTGTGGATTTTAACCAAGATGGAACGACGACTATAGAGGATACTCGCGGACGAAACAAGGAATATGCAGCAAAACTAGCTGAGCACATTGCAAATAGTACACAGGCATGTCTATACGAGACTGGGCATCTGTATTTTAGCGAAATTACGCAGGAACAGTTTGACTTGTTTGTGGAGTTTATGACAGGTTGTGCTGCGACGATTACGTCTGAGGCTGTGGTTAATGGAGATAAATATTCTATTTGCGGGGAATATGGTGATATGCTATATGCCACCAGATTTAATAACGGTTCCATATTGTTTCAAGGGCACCCCTGTATCACTTTCAATAACGCTATTACCATCTTATATGACATCTATCCAGCAGATTTAATTCTGGAGGGGCTAACCAAGTATTATAAGTTGGCTTTTGAACAAGATAATATAAAGAAAGAACTTTATAGCCAGTGCCCTAAATTTAACGGGAATCTGACGGATGACGCGGTTAAGGCAATATTGCCATCATTGGCTTTACGACGTTCAATACCAGATGGATTGACAGACTATAGTTATTTGTGCTTTCCCGTATTAAGGGGGGTAGAATGTATAATAAAGACGGTATTTAAAGATAAAGGCGCCCCGATACCTATTACGGGTGGATTTGCAAGCTATATGTGCTATGATGGGGCTAGTCGTACTGCGAGTGTTCATCCTCATAGAGCGGGACTATTTCCCGATCCGATAGAGAAGGCAAGAGTTGAAGCACTATACAAACTGTGGAATGAACAGCGTCATCGAATTTTTCATCTAGACCCTCTAATGCCTATATTACTTGGAAAGGAAGATGCTTTGGATATAATCGATCAAACCCTAAAAACAATAAACGATGCCTATTGAAACCAATAATTTACGCATAGTCATTTCGCCAAAGAGACGGATGGCGATGGTGCTGTTGAAGCGAGAGTTGTATCTGTCGGATATCGTTTCTGATGTTGTAAGAGAACTGAGTAGAGCAGATTTCAACGGTGACGTGGTGTTTGAGATGCTGCTCACTAAGGGCGTATCAGAGCATTATTACAACATGAGCTTTGAGAATAGAACATTTAACATGCACAGTAATCAGGTTGTGCACACCCCGATGAATGCAGTCGTGGCGATGTCGAAAAGATACTACCGATGCCATCCTGAGCTGTTGGAACGAACTAGTTTGACTGTGAGACAGATTCATTACATCAGAGAATGGGTTGAGGAGTAAGAGAAGGGAACCAAGTGCCGAATTAGAGTACGGAAGTATATGTATACCATAGAAGACTACATAGGACAGCAAGTAAGAAGAATATCATTTCTTGTGAAGAGAGCAGATGATGGGCAGTACCATCACCTGCTCTCTGTCGTGGAGTATCTGTTCCCCGACATGCAAGACTATGATGAATTCAAAACGCAAAAGAAAACAGAATACATAGACTTCTTGAAAGATGAAGATGGTGACAAAGATAAGGTATACTTTGTGGTAGATTTCCCCATCCTTACTATAGAATACCTTGCGAATCCAAATACCTATAAGATAGGTGAAGATGTCGTAATTCCTTGGGATGAGGATTGTAAACAAGGAGACTGGAGATATAATCAGCCAGTGATAGTGCCATTGCATAAAGATGAGAAAGGAAAGTTTGCTTATATTCTTCCTAAGAGAACAACATCTGCTTACGTGAATGTATATAAGGTAGAGAAGCCGAGTGCGATAGAAAAACGAATAGAAGAACAAGTAAAGAAACTTTCAGTCAGGAACCTTGGCAGGGAATTAACTTTATATCCAGAGTTCTATGGTGGAACAGTCGTGGCATGTTACAATCCTTATTATAAATCGCTCGATTTGACGGAGGATGCCTCTACACCAGGAATCTTTATCCGAATTAATTTCCGTAAAAATGCCCCAAAACAACTCATGTTTAGATTTAAAACCTATTCGGATGATAACTCTATGACGAGTATCGGACCGCTATTATCACCAGAAGGGGCTTTCTTGACACATTTTGATTTCCCACATCCGTTCAGAAAAGTGGATATATATGTATACGATGCTGACGGGCGACTGATAGATTACTATGACGGTGTGGTATTTGTTCACCAAATCAAAGTGGATATGCACGTAAAATCGAAGGAAGTACATGTGCAGAATGATAAAGGAGAAACGGTGGAGGTTATAGAAAAGTATGCTGGTGAACAGTTTGTCATCGGGAATCCCAAAGTGAGTGGTGATGACTTGAAAGTTGCTCCAGAAGTGGCTTATAAGCAGAATGAGGATTCTTTGACCTGTGTTTTCTTTGATGGCGATAAAGACAGCGTGGATGAGAATGAGCAAAGAGCCAAAGAGACGGTGATGAAGATCTTGAATAGGGCTAAGGAGCGTTGCTATATCTGCGATATGTATTTTAGTGTCAAAACACTTGTGCGTTTCGTAATGCCGGTGGAGTTGGAGAATGTGGAGGTGCGGATTATTTCGAGTAAGGAGGAACTAAATACCAAAGACATTGTTGAGTTGAAAGAAGGTTGTGAGGCTATGAGGGGAAAAGATATCGTAGATGTACACTGCCGTTTGTTGAGAGGTGAGAAGGCTGCGCTGCATGACCGTTTTCTCGTGGCAGACAACCAAGTATGGATGGTGGGGTGTTCGCTTGATGAAATTGGGAAGCGTGCCACTATGATAAGTCGTGTACCTACTGACTATAGTCAGAAGATACTTGACAGGATAGAAGAATGGTGGAATAACGATAATCTTTCAGAGTTGATAGTATGAGTATAACAAGCACAATAAGCGTTCCATCTACCGCCACGTCGGTTAGCACTCCAACACCATTCGAATACGGGGAGGATTATGCGTTCTATGATGCACGCAGTGGGATGACTCCGGACTATTATCAGTGGATATTGGCAACCGCCACCACATCGATACAGATTTGGGATACACATTTTAGACCCCAATATGATGGAATGGTGTTTAAGGATGTGAAATGTCCAAATCTTCAGATAACGATACTTACTATATGTGATAGAGATTATTACACCAGACAGGATGTTAATGATCTTGCGAATAATATCATGAATAATCTTGGACGTGAAGTCGTCGCATGTACTCTTAATATTTTTGCTTTTCATGACAAGTGTCGCTACAACAATATGCTATGGCATGACCGTTTTTTAATCATTGACGGGACTCGCTATTATTTAATAGGAGCTTCAATGAATAACCAGGTAGGCTCCAAAACTAGTTTTGGAATCCATTTCCTCTCAAAAGCAAAGGATGTAGATGTCTTGCAAAGAAAATTGACGAGCTATTTTTCTCTTACAGGAAATTCTGGCCTGAGGTTTAAGGTAACAAGGACAAGATAATGACAGAGGAGTTGTTGAAAATATACCGGAAAGGATGCTACCATAGGTTCGGCAAGGGACAGCTTGAGATGGAGATGCTGTTACTGGACGCTATTGAGATACCTGGCAGTAGCCATGTGGCCTTTGCAAAGAAACATGCCGGTCAGATAAATGATCTGTCGGTGAAAGCTTTGCGTGGCGAGGTTGACCGTTACGATCTATATAACAATTCATCGAAGTATCTCCCTAAGGTAAGGTACCCATATTCGCAAGTTCTTCAAAATCTTGTGATGTACAAGGCCGGTAAAGAACGGAGAAAGGATGATGCTCTGACGATTAATGAAATAGGTACATGGTGGGAGAATTGCGGCGTAGATTTCTATAAAGGATATATACCAACAGGTGAAGAACTGGAGGCGTATGTTGAGATGGCAAACTGGGATTCGTATATCAGGAATACCAGGAATATGGAGGGGAACAATGCTACGCTAATGGCTACGGTTAAAGAAACGTATGAAAAGGCAACAAGTGATGAAGAGATAATAGATGGTATATACCACTATAATGATGGTGGTTATCTTGAATTGCCCGATGAAGTGGAGGCATTGGCCTGGATGATTAAGTTGCAGCAGCGATGGGATTTGTTCGAGAAGATGCTGAACAGATTGAAGTATTTCCCATATCAAGGCTGCTTGATATATAGGCTACGTACAATAGAAGAGTGTAAACAGGTGATCGTTCATTTACACGGATGCCCGCATGAAAAGGTAATGCAGCATCTGATTCGGGAGCGGGTGTTTCGCTTGCTGAATGAAGAAGAGCAGAACCTGAAAGAAAATGCGGATGGCGGACTGGCGGCAAGATGGGCAAAGACTGCAGAAGAACTATATGCTCAATGGGTAGAGAAGAAGGAAAACATGCTGCATGGTTTTGCCAAGGAATGGATAGATGTGTTTGGAGTAGAGGAACTCAGTGTATGGGTGAGTAGAAAAATACGTCAGGCAGTAGGAAAGGCGGAAATCTTTAAGTCGTATGAACTGGACGTACTAAACGTGATAGATAAATATGTGAAGGAACGGTTGAACTTTGCTGATATAAATTATGCGGAGAAAGATTTGGCAACACTGTTTAACTATGCACTAAGTGCTAAGGAAAAGGGTTTAGGGGAGCAAATTTCGATGACGCTATTCAGAGCTATCGTTGCACAGATATATCAAGCGAGCTATTGTCCAGAATGGACGTTGAGCGAAAAAGGAATAGAGTTAGCGCGGGCTGTATATGGGCTGGTGCCTGCAGACAAAACTGAGGGTGTAAGGCTGTTGAAAGTGAAACACAAACCGCAGGAAGGATATAAGGTTGACCGCGAGAAATCTTTTGAAGCTGCGTTTGGCGAATCATTCCTTTTATCTGTGTTGTTGCTGCAAGTGGAGTCGTCGGGTGATAAGGAGCGTTTTAGGGAACTGAACAAATTACTTTATAGATATTCCCAAAATGGATTCTTCGCACAAGAAGATCAGTTCTTTATACCGTTCTATATTGCGGAGTTGGTAGCAAGTCAGGTTCTGAAAGAAGAGAAAGAAGGGTATGAAATGGAGCTTATAGCTAATTATCCTCATTTTTCGTTTGTGCTACGGGTTCTCACGGCTAATGGTGGTGAGATGGCTACGAATGTCAAGGAAGCCATGCTTAAAAGAGTTGAAATTGAATGGCAATGGGAACGAAAGCTGATGATACAGCAGAAGAACGAGATGTGGAAGGTGCTGGAGAAGTATATTGAGGATGTGAAGAAGAAATATTAAAACAGATGACCTATGGGTAATACAAATGACAGGAACGCTGGGGGCGTAGTAGCTGGTTTTGTTTACCAGATTTATTATTTCCTATATCGACTCCTGACAATGGGGGTAGATGAAACCGTGTCGCTTGAAAAATTTGAAGATGTTGGCGTGGAGACAGAAAATGACAGGACGTACTATCAACTTAAACATACCTCTGCTACGACAGACACACATGTAGAGCGAATGAAAAACAGAGATGCCGTTCTGTGGAAAACGTTAAGCATGTGGATTGAAAAGATAAAGGAGGGTAGGAATGAGGATGAACAGCGCAGATGGATAGGTGAAAGCGAGTTTGTTCTCCTTTCGAATAAGTCAACTGAGGAGAATACGTTCTTTTTGAAAGTGTATGCCTACCAGAAAGATGGGAAATGGGATTACCTGAAAAAATATATAGAGGAACAAGCGGCGAAAGGTGAAAGAAGTACACCGAAGAATATATATGACTATACGAAAGATGTAAATGATTATCCGTTGTTGAAAGAGTTCCTCAATAAGGTTAGGCCTGAATTTAAAAGTGATGATGACATATTAGAAGATATACAATATTGGTTAGTTAACCAGCAGCATTTCAAAGCTCCCAATGCCAAAGTCCTGCGAGCGACGCTCTATGGGCGATTGTGTGAGATGTTGAGAGGTAAAGAGATAGAGTTTAATATGGAATCATTTCATGATATGTTTGGTGAACTGTTCACAAAAATAAAGGAAAGGAAATTTGTACCCAAGAATCGGAAGGTGAGAGTCCCAGACAAACCACGAAAACAGACGTTTATCAGACAACTTGTAGAAATTGATGATGTTATGGCAATAACCAAGGACGATATTGAAGAATTGACGCTGCAGAAATTGCAGTTTGAGAATGACTATAATGATGCGTTGGCAGTTGGGGATGATGATGACAGAATTAATTTTGAAAGGGATGTTAAGGCAAGATGGAAAAAGCATCATAGAACGAACAATAACGGAATTAGTGCATCTAAAAGTGAAGATGAGATAAAACTAGCAGCACGTGCTGTGCTTGATGGAGTTAGAAATGAAAATCCGATTTTTGATCAGGACATACTTAATGAAACAAGTTCGAACGGCTGTTTCTATCATTTCTCTGACGGTGACAAGCCAAAGATTGGCTGGCGATTTGATTGGAAAGAAAAATATAATGGTGAGGAATGGACTATAGAATAAACAATGAAGCCATAGTAGCCTGTGTTATAGCGCAGATAGTGAAAAGAGGACCATACGACATTCCTATTGTTGTAGGTGCTGTTAACTTGCTGATGCGGAAGAAGTTTCGCAAGAAAGCACTTACGACATCTGGAGATAATGTGAAGGAATTGACGATGATTTTTGGCCAGTTAGATGGTAGCCTGCTTGGTGTGATACTCAACAGTATGACCATGCTGATTGAGGGGGGATGCATGCAAAAAGCGGACGGAAAACTTGTTTTGACAGATTCTGGACAGGAACTATGTCAGAAAATGATTGGCGGGGAGAGCAAAATGCTGAATGATGTTCTGAATGATATGGATCAGATACTCTTTAAGTATGAATGTGTAGATTTAAAAAAACTTTATCAACAATTCTGGATAGCCTAATGAACTTTTACATCAAGAAAATAAGGTTGTGGTTTCATCGCCACCCTGAACCAAAGGAATACGAGTTTAAACCGAATAAGGTGAATGTGGTAACAGGTGATTCCTCGACGGGAAAATCATCTATACTGCGAGTGATTGACTATTGCCTAATGGCTAAGGAATCGACCATCGTTGAAGATGTCATCAATACGAACGTAAGTTGGTATGGATTGTCGTTTCATTTGAACGGTCGTGACTATGTGATAGCTCGCAAGGCCCCTATGAATGGCAGAATAAACTCTGACATATATTGGGCAAAGGACACAGATCAGTTTCCAAGTGGAAGTCATCCTGTGCCAACCCCCAACATTACAAGGTTAGATGTAGTTGCTTATCTAAATAAAGAGTTTAATGTTCCTGCGATACAGTTGGGCGAAAAGAATAAAAAACTGGATATGACATTCAGGCAATCTCTTTTGCTAAATTTCTTGACGGAAGATATAATAGCCACTGCAAATAGATATCTGGATAATTTTTTCTTTGAAGATGAAGAGATGTATGATTTTGCACCTCGCATTATGAAACTATGTTTGGGAACGGAAGAGAAAAAAGAAGCGGACTTAACAGAGGCGAAAAATGCACTTGAAGAGAAAATCAAGCAGGAAGAGAGAAACAAAACGGGCGATGAACGAAATAGGCTATCATACGAGAAAAAGTATGATACCATCGTCAAGACAGCTATAGAAGTAGGTGTGCTGTTGATGAATGAAACGTTTGATTCGGAGGTGGTCGTGGCAAGGATTAAAGCTGCTGTTGACGATTTTAATAGGATTAAGAGAAGTCATGCCAAACTCAACGATCTTGCCAATTTATCAGACACGCAACGCAAATTGAAGGCCGAAATAGACAGCTACCAAAAACTACAATGGGAGTATAACAAGGCCATCAGATATGCTGAGAAAGTGAAGGATAGTTTGACACCTTTTGAATATTTGGAGAAACATCTAAATCAACAGGTGATGAGTGAAGAGTCGGTAGCCTTGTTCGCCTCATTGGAGGAAGCTTTCACCGTAGCCAAGAAAAATACATTAAAAATAGATGAACTACCACCTGAATTTGCGGAGAATCTCAGAAAACTCAAGGAGAAGTACAGGACTGTCACGGATAAAATTAAGGAGAACCAATATGCTATCAATTATTTCTTTGATCCAAACTTGTTAGTAAAACTCGTATCATTGGCGGACCAAATGAAGGGATTGGAGAAAAAGTCGGAGAAGTATATTGGCGATTTGGAATACTACAAACTGAAAGAACAGTTTGATATAATTACTAGAGATCTGGAATTGGTAGTTAAGTCGAATGACGTGACCAAGAAAGCATTCCTAGGTGATGTGAAGAGTTATTATGACTCTCAGGTCGGCATGTCCTCAACATATAGAGATTGCGAGATAGAATTTGACGATGTGAACGTTCGGTTGAGACTCAAAAGGCCAGGTAGTCACTTCCATATTCGAAATATTGGTAGTAAATCGAACTATATGTTCATGCACCTTTGCTTCTTCTTGGGATTGCATCAGTATCTTAACAGCCGTAATAATTCATTTGTGCCGAGTTTTCTGTTTATTGACCAGCCCAGTATTCCTTATTATAGTAACAATGGGAGGAGAATACAGGAAGCCGGCGACCTGACCTTGCAGAAAACTGATGACCGCAGTAGACTGGAGGAGGCGTTCAGACTGATTGACAGTTTCATGAGTCAGAATGTTGGAGATGGTTCCAACTTCCAGATTATTATGGTGGAACATGCTGATCCTGAATACTGGAAGAATTTGAGTTATTTTGAAACTAGATATGTTTTCACAGAAAATAGAGATTACGGTTTGATTCCAAAATATGTAGTAGAATGAGTCAAATAAGTGTAAAGAATATAAAGTTGGCCACCATACAGATGGTCGGAAATAAAACAAGAGGAGAAGGATTGTCGGCTGCATTGACTTTAGCAGACGTGAGTGGATCGAGTGATTTCCTGACTAAACTGATAGAGAAGTCGTTTACGATGGATGATTTGAAGTGTTTTAGTTACATTGAGAGCGTGGATCTGAATCCCGTATATCAGTTTGCATCGAAGATATTTGATGACAATGAGGCGTTTCTGAAGCAGTCGGTCAATATGGCGACTTACCTTTATGACCAGAGCGTACATCCCAACATCAGAAGCGGGGAATTGTATGTATTGCTGCTGGAGTGTGAGTATAAGAAGAATGCAGTGGAGGCCATTGCTATCCTGAAATCGGAGAAGAAGGATCCTTTCTTGGCAACAGATAATGATGGCAGGGAAATTTCTGTCAGGACTATCTATGGTACAGGAATGAAAGGACTGGATAAAGGATGCCTGATTCTGAATGTTGACAGGGAGAATGGCTATGTGGTCGGGACTGTTGACAACACTAATAATGGTAGTGATGCGCAGTATTGGACGGACAGCTTCCTGCATGTGACGGATTGTGACGATGACTATCATCAGACCGTGAAGTTGATGGATATGTGCAAGGGGTTCGTGAAGCAGCAGGATGGTATTTCGGATATTGACCGTGCTGTTGCTGCGAAGAAGACTGCCGATGTTTTTGCTTTAGGCGAGACAATACAGATGGATGCTCTTGCTGATATGATTTGTCAGGACGATAAGCAGAAACGGGAGTTTGCCGCCTATAGAGAGGCATTTGAGAAACAGAACGGCGGATTTGCAGACGAGGTGAACGTGGTGAAGAAAGCCGCTATCAGAAAACCGGTGACGAAGATGACAACTTTGAAACTGGGGGCGGACTTTGAGGTGAAGGTGCTGAACCCTGAAGCTAAGATTGAGGGTGGCGTTGACAAGAAGAGCGGGAAGAAGTATTATACGCTGTATTACGAGGGGTAAATGGACTATAACAAGGCGATAGAGAGTGTATGCTTCAAATTCGGGCACGCAGTGACTGAATATGACGTGTTCCGCTGGCTCAGGAATTTTGATGAGAGCGAGTGGACTATGGCCTTGAATGTGCTTGACAAGGTGGTCTATTATTCGTCGGACATGATAGATGAGACTCTTGAATATCAAATAAATATGATTATTGAAGAGAATCCGGGCCAGCATATATACATCTTGCCTTCAGGAAATGTAGGGAAGAGTGGTCATGCAATGGCTTATCATGCTAAGAAAGTGATAGAGAAACTGAATTTGCCGGAGAGTGTGCTGTCGCTGCTTAACCTCAAGAATTTGAAGGATATAAAGAAGGATGCAGTCATCGCATTGCTTGATGACTTTTCTGGCACAGGAGAGTCTATTAAGAAATTCTATGAGAAGAATGTTAAAGGCACAGTAGATGGGAAACCTATTAAGGTGTGTGCTTTGACTGTGGCTTACATGGAAAAAGCCGAGAAGACACTTCAGGAAGATTGCGGAATCGATATGTATGGCACTCTTCATAAGCCAGCATTTGTAAGAAGAGGCTCTGTGTTCGGATATGAGAAAAGCATGATACAGGTTCGAGATTTCTGCTTTAAGAAAGGGGAGATGTTGCTCCCGAACTGGAAGAATGAGGATTTGAAGCCATTGGGATATAAGAACAGTCAGGCACTTGTTTGTTTTGAGCATACTACACCCAACAATACGTTACCCATCCTCTGGTATGAAATGGAGATACCAGAGACGGACAAGAAGTGGAATGCCATATTTCCAAGATTCGCCAATTCGCGAATAGAAAGGGGCCGGAGGTTGAGAATGAGTTCGAATTTCTGGTTGTCGGCAATGAAACATACGAAGTTGGCTAATATAGAATGGGGACAATATCACACAACAGACTCTTTACGGCTTATCAGTTGGATAGCGCAGAAGTATCACCAACGGAGTGATTACTATATAGCACAAGTGTTAGGCATCAGCATACAAGACCTTGAAGGTATAGTAGCCTTAGGGAAGAGCAAAGGCTTGATTGACGATAAGGGCAATATGACTAGTGAAGCTCGTACCATCTATGAAGAGATTAGGAAGAAAGACCATATATTGGAGCATGAATTGCAACAAAGCATTTCAGACCAGAATGTTGGAAAAGTATATGTACCAAAGTCGTTCCGAGGGATGACCTGAATTCTTTAGATTAGCAGTATCTGTACAGACAGAAGCCTGCGTCCGTTTGATGCAGGAAAGTTAAAGCCACATTACATGATTTCTATGTCACACCCCATGGGCGCGACACAGAAGTCGCCGAAAGGCGCTTGATAAAAGAGTAATTTGAAGAAAGATGGGATTCCCAAGGAACGATTTCATAACGGAGGCTAAATTTCAGGGCCGATCACAGCAGTTCATCACAGAGGCATTGAGGTATGCTGATGTGTTGGACGGTAAAGGTCTGCCTGTGATTTTCGACACTTCGCATCTGGCTTTTATGCTGAATATGAGTCATCGAGACCTTGTACATATAGCGTTTATGGCATCGGTGTTTTATAAATACTTTGCCATCAAAAAACGTAACGGGGGATACAGACGTATTATGGCTCCATACATGCATCTACGCCAAATACAGGTGTGGATTAACAAGAATATATTAAGTAAGGTACAACAGCCAGAATTTGTGACGGCCTTTGTGAAGGGTAGAAATACACAAATGAATGCGAGGTTGCATGAAAACAGGGCTTATGTGCTAAAAGTAGACCTGAGCAATTTCTTTGAGAGTATCAATGTAAGACGGGTTTGTGCGGCATTTATGTGGATGGGATATGAGAGTAGTGTGGCATCATGTTTGGCGAAGTTGTGTACTGCCAAAATCGATGACTACAAGTATGATATGCTTAAAGAACAGCCCGAGATACAGGCCCTGTTTGATGAACTGATGCAAAGGCATGAGCCGTTTTTGATTCAGGGTGCACCCACGAGTCCCGCATTGGCAAACATCGTATGTGGGAGGTTGGATAAGAGGATGAAGCGATTGTCGCAGGAGATGGGATTCAATTATTCGCGATATGCAGATGATATGACCTTTTCGGCTGAGGATAGGGCGATGTTGCCGAAAATCAGCTTGATTAGGAAAATTGTGAAGGAGGAAGGCTTTACGCTGAATGAAAAGAAGACCGAACTGTTGCATCAAGGCAACAAGCAGATGGTAACGGGGCTACTTGTTGATGGACGGGTAAGGGTGCCCGGAACTTATAAAAGGGATATTATGAGACATATCCACTTTTGCCAGAAATATGGCGGACGCGGTCATTTTGATAGGGTGATGCATGGAAAAGCGTATGGCAGGGAATGGTTGGAAGGTAGGATAAGATATGTGTATTCTGTGGAGCCGGAGGCGGCAAAGAAGATGTGGATGGAGTTTGAGAAGATTGACTGGGGGTATTGAGAAACTATGAAAAATTATTTGGATTACTTTTTGGAACAGCGAATGAACTCTGCTGATGGCGAAGAGATAAAAGGAGCTTTGGAAGCTATCAGTATCGAGGAGAAAAAATGTCTTGAACTGTTCAAAATACAGATAAGTCATTGCCAGCAACAAGTAGCATTGATTGGTGAGAGAATTACTGCAGGGTGGCATACTCATGAACTGATGGTTAAGAAACGTGCTTTTGAGGAACAGGAGTATGTACTGAATGTCGCAGCGCAAATCCAGCAGTGTTCGTATGAGACCAAAGGAATTCAGAAGTTGCTATATTTTGAAAAGAATGAAAGTAGTAAGGAAAGAATAGCTGTTGAAGCTTCTGTGATGATGTATGAATGGTGTGAAGATTTGAATGAACTTACCGGAAAGAAGTATCAAGATATAGCCCAAAGGTTGTTGTCGCAGGCTGCGTTGGCCAAGACCAGAATTGCCAGGAAGAAACTGGTAGATTTCTTTAAACAGGAGAAACCTGTGCTTTCTGAGATACGGCATAACACAGGGGCACATCGAGAACATGACTTCATGAAGCAAATGGAAGTGTTGGAAGGTGCTGGTTGGTCAGACACGATTGAACGACTGCATAGATTTGAGGAGGTTACATTGGAGTTAGGGAAGACAATGAAACCATTAATGGATGCAGGGCTGAAGAAAATAGGGGAGGCTTTTGGGAAATAATATTATGCATTTGAATAAAACAAAGGTTAAATACGTTAATTTTGCCTCCTTATTTCTGACATTCTCCAACCCTCAATCCACCTCTCTATCGTTCAATGTATAAGTTGTTGATTATCAATGCTTAATGTATTCGAGGATTGCAGCAGCCTCACCTCCATCACCATCCCCGAGAGTGTGACGAGTATTGGAAACTCTGCTTTCTATGGCACAGCATGGTATGACAATCAACCCGATGGGATAGTATATGTAGGCAAGGTTCTTTATAAATATAAAGGAACAATGCCCGCGAACACGAGCATAGAAATAAAAGAAGGGACAGTTAGCATTAGCCCCTATGCTTTCGAGGATTGCAGCAGCCTCACCTCCATCACCATACCCGAAAGCGTGACGAGCATTGGATACGATGCTTTCAAAGGTTGCAGCAGCCTCACCTCCATCACCATCCCCGAGAGTGTGACGAGCATTGGAAGTTCTGCTTTCTATGGTTGCAGCAGCCTGCGCTAAGTAATCAATCTCTCGGGCCTGGATATAAGGAAAGGCAGTAGTTCTCATGGATATGTAGCTTACTATGCGGAGAAAGTGATAACGCCGGATGACGTCATCGACAAATACTGTTTCCGCACCTCAGAGGAGAGTACGCATCATCTCGTTGGCTACTACGGCAATGACTCTATACTGAATCTCCCCGAAGACTACCATGGCGATGATTATATCATCGGTACCGAGGCATTTGCCGACGACACAAGAATAGTGTCTGTAAATATCCCCCAGACCGTAGGCAAGATTGGTGCCAGCGCCTTTGCCCGATGCAGCAAGTTAGTATCTGTAACTATCCCAAGAGGCGTGATGAGCATCGGTGACAACGCTTTCGAGAACTGCACAAGCCTGGCGGCAATCGTCATCCCTCAAAACATGCTGACGATAGGCAGCAAATCCTTTGCAGGATGCAGCAGCCTGGCCTCGGTAGAGTTTAAGGAGGGTGTAGAGACCATAGGCAAGAATGCTTTCGCGAACTGCACGAGTCTCGCTACCCTCATCTTCCCCGAGAGCTTGACGGCAATCGGTGACGGAGCATTCAAAGGCTGTAGTGGGCTGAAGACAATACTCTTCAGCGAGAACATCGATGCCTACGGCAGCAATGTGTTCGAGGGGTGCGATGCGGTGGAGACAATGACGGTAAAGGGTAGCGTGATGCCCACCGTGCCCTCGGACAAAATCACCAGCATCACCCTATACAGCCCTGTGCCGCTGGAGACGGCCGAGTTTGCCAACAAGGTGTACCGCAACGCCACCGTATATGTGCCCCAAGGCTCACTCGAGCGCTACCAAGCAGCAAGTGTATGGAAAAACTTCTGGACCATCAAGGAGTTTGATCCTACAGGCATTGAGCAATTGACAATTGACAATGGACAATTGACAATTTATGACCTGAGCGGTCGTAAGATTGAGGTAGAAGATTTGCGTGAGTTGGAGAAGGGTGTGTATATCATTAATGGCCGTAAGGTTCTTATTAACGATTAACGTTAAACGAGACCCTGATATATAAACAATCCAGCGGACTCAGCCTCTTGGTAGGCGAGTCCGCTGGATGTTTCTTTATGTCTCTCTCTTGATGTTCTCCTCTTAGTGACAGAAGATAAATCCTATATAGGCTCTTGGCCCGGTGGGAAGGTATAGTTCCTTACCGCCAATGCCATTGAGGTAGTCGAGCTTGAGGGTGAGGTGCAGCTTGGAGCTTACGATGTAGTCGCACCCGATGAAGGGGTAGATGGCTACGAAGGGCTCTTTGTGAAAGTAGGCTTCTGGCTCTGCAGCCCAGTCTTTCTTGCTGCCTTCAAACATGAGGAAGTCGGTGGTGGTACCTCCACCTACAGTAACACCGAGGTAGGGGGCAAAGCGTCCCCAGGTCCAGGTGTAGTCGGCCAGGAGGCCTGCCCAGAAGGTCTTCACGTAGCTGCCGTTATCAAGCTGGCCCATCGAGGAGGTGTACCCTTCGGTACCTACGCGCCAATGGTCGCCCAAGCGCAAGCGGATGACTCCGCCTATGCCTTTTGTCACTCCAGTGGCTTGGTGGGCGAGGGGAGCGATGTTGCCACAGAGGTAGCCGGCATGAAGCATCATGCCACCGTCGTAGCCACGGATGAGGCGTTTGTCGTTACTGTCGGTTGCCATGGCTTGGCTGCCTGCCAAGAGCAGGGCGATGAGGGTGAGCATTCTGCTCAGTCTGTAGATTTTTTTCATAGTTGGTGGTTGTTGATTATTAAGAAAGCCTCAGAGCACTCAGCGTGCTCTGAGGTTGTATTTAAGGAATCAGGGGAGTGGTATTATTTCTTCTTCTCCTGCTCTTTCTTCTCATTCTTGCTGTACTGCTCCACGGTAGGTGCCGAATCTTTGTACTTGAAGCGGCGTATCTTCTGTGTGGCGGTCTTCTCGAAAGGCTCTTTCATCACCTCTACGGAGCTTACTTGTGATGACTTGTTGACGCTCTTGTTCACGTCGCCAAGGAGCTTGGCCTTCCAGGAGTCGAGCTTCTCGTAGAACTTGTCTTCAAACTCGCTGTCCCAGTCGATGTAGTTCTCCATCGGCTGCACCAGTGCTACGAGGCGTCCGTCACGCTCTACGACGATAGATTCGCTCACGCCCTCCACGTTGTTGATGACGTTCTCAATCTCTTCGGGGTAGATGTTCTCGCCCGAGGGGCCGAGTATCATGTTGCTGTTGCGGCCCTTGATGTAGAAGCGGCCCTTCTCGTCCTGTACGGCGATGTCGCTGGTGCGGAACCATCCGTCTTCGGTGAACACGCTCTTCGTGCGCACGGGATCCTTATAATACCCGAGCATCACGTTGGGACCCTTGGCTACCACTTCGCCTTCGCCTGTCTGCGGATCTACGTTGTGGAGCTTCAGCTTGACGTTGTATACGGGGTAGCCGAACGAGCCTACTGCACGCCAGCGGTTCATCGAGTAGCCCAACAGAGGAGAAGTCTCGGTGAGTCCGTAGCCGATGGCATAGGGGAAACCGGCCTTGAGGAGGAAGCGCTCTACCTCGGGGTCGAGCTTGGCACCGCCGATGCCGTAGAACGACATGTGTCCGCCGAAGGTCTTCTTGATCTTCATGCCGATAATCTTGCACATCAGGCCGTTCATGTGCTCATTCATCCAGGTGAGCGTGCGGCTCTTCTTGATGGTGGGGAGCACACTGCCCTTGTATACCTTCTCTATGATCATGGGTACGGTGAGCATGGTGGTGGGCTTTACAATCTTGAGAGCCTTCATCAGGAGTGATGCCACAGGGGGCTTGGGCAGATAGTATACGGTAGCTCCGCAATACATGGGGTAGAGCATGCTCAGCGTCATCTCCAAGGTGTGGGCCATGGGTAATACGGATAGCCAGCGGTCCTTCTCGGTACGCTTGCACGAGTGATAGCAGGTGATGACGTTCGATGAGAGGTTACGATGGCTTAGCACTACGCCTTTGGCACTGCCTGTGGTGCCTGATGTATAGATGATGGTGGCAATGTCGTCGGGGGTGGGGTTGGTGGTGCGTCCGTCGCAAGTGAACTTGTCGTCGTCAGACTTGAGCATCTCGAAGGTATCGAGGTCAAAGATGAGTGTCATCTTGTCCTTCACCTCCTGACTCACCTTGCCGATGAGGCGCTGCGATACGAACAATACCTTGCTCTCTGAGTGGTTGATGATGTTGGTCACCTCATTCTCCGAACTGTCGGGCAAGATGGGTATGGCGATACGGCCAAAGGGAACTACGCTGAAGAAGGCTACCGACCAGTTGGGCATGCTCTGCGACAGGATGGCAACCTTGTCGCCGGCACCGATGCCATATTGGGTGAGCTTCTTGGAAAGGCTGTCGCACTTACCCTTGAATGACTGGTAGGTGTAACCGCCTTCCTTGGTGTCGTACCACTGAGTATATTGGTTCTTGGCGTATGCTGTAGTAGCGTATTCGTACAGTTTGGCAATCGTGTCAACGTAATTTTCTCGCATACGCTGCATGCGCTTGTAGAGTTGGATCATATTCTTTTGTTGTTTTTGGCCATTATTTTGTCACATACATCTCCTTATGCTTTCCCGTGAGGTGCATCTCCTCGTACATCTCCTGGATACGCTTCATGTCGGCACGGGCATCGTCGGTGAGTTCTACCTTCTTGCCCCAGCCCACGTGCTTGGTGCCCCAGTCGAAGTAGCCCATATATACGGAGCAGCCTACTTCGCGAGCAATCGTATGGAAGCCTGTCTTCCAGCGCTTGATGGGCTTGCGTGTTCCTTCGGGTGCAATGGCCAGGTGGCATGTTTTGGCCTCCTTCATCTGATGTATGGTGCTGAGTACCATTGACACGGCATTCTTGCGATCAACGGGTAGTCCGCCCAACTTGCGCAGCAGTCCGCCCAAGGGCCAGAAGAAAAACTCCTTTTTGATCATCACCTTGGCGTCGCCGCCTAATGATTTATAAAATAGGTATGAGATGACGAAATCCCACCCAGAGGTGTGCGGCACTCCAAGGATGATACACTTGTCTTCGGGGACGATGGTATCATTGTCTACCGTCCATCCCATGCGCTTGAGCAGCCAGCCGCAAAATTTTCTCCACATAGTACTTATTGTATTTGTTTAGGTTCTTTATCGCTATAGTCTTTTCTACTACAACAATTATCGGTACAAAGTTACTGAAAAAAACTGATTTATCGTATATAATATGAACTTTACTTGTAGGCAAAGTGTCTGAAGTATCCTGTTTTTTGTCATCGTTATCGTTCTCGTCATCATATACGCCCTGTGTTATTCTTGACCTTTAACCTTTGATTGCTGTTTGGTGCTTTTAATCTTTATCCCATGATTCTACCATTCCACCTTTATCTTTTTTCCAGTGTAGCTTACCACTCGTTTCTGCTCGCCCTTGATTAGGGTGAAGGTGCGCTCTTGCTGCATGCCCTCAAAGGTGCCATGGCGCTTGCCGATGGTGAGGGTCTGCTGTGCTTCGTCCCAAGTGAAGGGGATGCGGCTGCTGGCTCCCGACTCATAGTTGTGGTTGGTGCCTTCGTCTTCGTAGAGGCAGAAGGTGGCGTCGGCGCCAGGGTAGATGCGCAGGGTGAGTGGCTCTTCGGACTTCTCCGTGCTGTACTGTATGGCAGGTCCCCAAGGGAGTATGCTGCCACCTTTGACGAATACGGGGATAGTCTCCAGACTGACCTCGGTATTGATGTACTGCTTGCCTGTATAGTGCTTGCCCGACCAGAAATCGTACCATCCGCCGGCATGCTCGGGGAGGTAGCAGCGGTAACTGGTTACGCCCTTCTTCACGATGGGATGGATGAGTAGCGATTGTCCGAACATATATGCTATGTCTTGCTTCAGCGCCTCTTTGTCATTGGCGAAGTCGAACACCAGGGGGCGCATCAGTGTGGAGCCTTCGTAGCTGACGCGGGCTGCCTCAGAGTAGATGTAGGGGAGCAGGCGGTAGCGCAGCTCCAGGTACTGGGCGATGATACGTTCGGCTTCGGGACCGTAGCGCCAGGGCTCAGTGTCGCTCATATAGCCGTGTACGCGCATCAAAGGCAGGAAGGTGGAGCCTTGAATCCAACGGAGCATGCATTCGATGTAGTCGGCATTGGTGTGCTGGTTGCCCGGACGGAAGAAGCCGCCGGCATCGTAGGTCCACCAGGGAAGTCCTGTGCTGACCAGGCCGAGTCCCGATACGAATTGTCTGCGGAGTGTCTCCCAGTCGTTGCCCACATCGCCCGACCAGAATACCGATCCGTAGCGCTGAATGCCGGGGAAGGCACTGCGAGTGAATATCATGCTGCGGCGCTCGGGATCGTCGTTGTGGCATCCTTCATATACCGTTTTGCTGACGAGCAGGGGATATGCGTTGCGGTATACCTCACCGGGGATGGTCTGATTGTTTACCTTGCGGCCCACGAGGTCGTCATTCTCTGGCTCGGTAGCATCTTGCCACCAGGCATCTATGCCGTAGGGCTGGAGCAGACGCTCGCTGAAGTTCTTCCAATAGAAGGCTGCTGCATCGGGATTGAAGAAATCGACCCACGAGGTGTGGGGGATGTAGTAGCCCTTCTCAGCCGTCTGTTGGCCTACCTCGGAGTTGGGGTCTATCTTCGACCATACAGAGAGCATCAAGTGCATGTTCATGCGGTGCAGCGAGTCGAGCATGGCTGCGGGGTCGGGATAGTGTGCTTCATCGAAGCGCATGGCGTTCCAGCCATATTTTCCCCAGTATTGCCAGTCTTGTACAATCACGTCAATAGGCAAATTGCGCTGACGGAAGGTGGCGGCATTGTCGAGCAACTCCTTCTGCGATTTATACCGCTCGCGGCAGTGCACATAACCGAATGCCCATTGCGGTAGCATGGGAACCTCGCCCGTGAGGTCACGGTAGGTGGCGATGGCTTCATCGGCCGAGCCCACGAAAACAGTATAATCTACACACGAGGCTACAGGCGAACGCAGGGTGGTAGTGTTGTCGATGAGACGGTAGTGTAGGGTAGGGCGGTCGTTGCGCTCCAGCTCGGCCACTACATCGTGCTTACCAGCTTCCAACTCCATGATGATCGAGGTGGTAGGCGGTAGCCATACATTGCGAACGTCAGTAATGGTTTGTCCGTCAATCTCCAAGTGATGGCGGCGGGCCATGGATTGCCCCACATCAAGCAACAGGGCATACTTGCCACTGGTGGGTATCTCCAATGTGCCTTTGAATCCGTTGGAGTGGCGCACCTCACGGCGTGTCCCCTCGGTAGAAGTTACATTCACAGCTACTGCTTCACCCTGACTCGTCGTTTGCTCCAGCTTCAGCGAAGCCTCTGTAGGGTTGAAGTCTACCATTCCGTAATTGTTCCACAGCAGTCCGTACCCACGGCTCGAAAGGATGAAGGGAATGGCAATCTGTGTGTTCACCTGGGTGAGCCGACGTGTCAGTCCGCGTACGTTGCTGTACCCGTCCTGGAATTGTCCCAGTCCGTAGAGATACTCGTCGGCGGGTGACTCTATCTGCAAGCCAGCGATCCAGGTGGACTCGCCTTGTACGCTGCTTGCCTGCAACTGGTGTGAGGTGGCCTTGAAAATCTCACATCCTTGTATGTCGTTGATAGTGAGCGTTTGGGCACGGTTGTCTATGCAGATACTCATCGTCTTGGTCTTTATTGTGGTGACCTCTCCCGTGCTCTTGCTCTTGTGCTTCACCTTTTTGTTTTCTGCATCGGGAAGGTAAACCCACTCGGGCAGGACACGTCCCTCGCCTTCGATATATTGTACACGCACGGCATTGTCGGCCATTACGTTGAGGCGTAGCGTACCTCTCTGGAAAGGAACGTCCATTATGTTGGGGCTCTTCTCTGCTGAAGCACTGACAGTTGTTGGTATGAGGCTGCAAAGCATTAGGAGTGTGATGAGTTTCTTAGTGATTGACATAGACTTCTTACTTAAAATATGAAATAATACGCAAATTAACATATTTTTTTTCGGAATTCCTTACGTTATATATAAAAAAGCCGTATCGGAAGATACGGCTTTGGTTTATGCTGCTCTAAGGCTTAATCAAACAGGTTGCGGAACTTGCGGAAAATCTTTTCCTTCAAACTCTCGTTGGGGCGGAAGTTATCGGACTTCTGGAACTTCTCCAATGCAGCCTTCTCATCGCGGCTCAAGGTTTCGGGGATGTAAACGCTGATATTTACGAGTAGGTCGCCTGTCCCATAACCATTGACACTGGGCAGTCCCTTGCCACGGAGGCGCAGCACCTTGCCCGGTTGTGTGCCTGGCTCAATCTTTACGCGCACCTTGCTGTCGATGGTTGGGATGTCGGCCGTACCACCAAGTGCTGCGGTGGGCACATCGAGTAGTAGATTGTAGATGAGATCATTCTCGTCGCGTAGCAGTTCTTTTGAGGGTTCCTCCTCAATGAGTACGAGTAGGTCGCCCGGTATGCCATTGTGCTTACCAGCATTACCCTTGCCGTTCATGGAGAGTTGCATGCCTTCGGCTACACCTGCTGGAATCTTTACTGTGACTATTTCCTCGGCATAAACAATGCCCTCGCCGCTACAGTGGGGACATTTGTTCTTGATAATCTTGCCTTCGCCACCGCAACGGGGACATACGGTCTGCGTCTGCATCATACCGAATATGCTCTGCTGGGTGCGAGTCACAGATCCTGTACCATGGCAGTCGGGGCAGGTCTCTGTGCCACTGCCATTCTCGGCGCCTGTACCATTACAGTGCGAGCAGGGTACGTATTTCTTCAGTTTGAGTTTCTTTTCTACGCCCTCGGCCACCTCCTTGAGGCTGAGCTTCACCTTAATGCGAAGGTCTGAGCCACGGAAACGGCGTGCCTGCTGACGGCCACCGCCACCACCAAAGCCTCCGAAACCACTGAAGCCGCCACGGCCACCGAAGATGTCGCCAAACATGGAGAAGATATCGTCCATAGACATGCCCTGACCGCCATAGCCGCCGGCTGCACCTCCCATGCCGGCATGACCGAACTGGTCGTATCGGGCACGCTTATTCTCGTCGCTCAGTACTTCGTAGGCTTCGGCTGCCTCCTTGAACTTGTCTTCGGCCTCCTTGTCACCCGGATTGCGGTCGGGGTGATACTTGATGGCCATCTTCTTATACGCCTTCTTTATCTCATCGGCCGAGGCTTTCTTGTCGACGCCTAAAACCTCGTAGTAGTCTCTTTTTTCCATCTATTGTGTTTGCTTTTAATTGTCAATTGTCAATTGTCAATTAACTTCGTTGAAATTGCTACGCTCGGCAGAGCCTGCAAGCAGTCTTTGCTCTCGCTTAATCGCAACTTTGTCAATTTGAATTATTGTCCTACTGCCACCTTGGCGTGACGTATCACCTTGTCGCCCAATTTGTAGCCAGGCTGTACGCAGTCGAGAATCTTGCCCTTGAGCTCTTCTGACGGAGCGGGGATAAGGGCGATGGCCTCGTGGTAGTCGGTGTCGAACTCTTGATTGTCAGTCTCGATCTTTTCCAGTCCGTTCTGGGTGAGTATGTTCTGGAACTTGTGCACGATGAGCTTGAATCCCTCGATGCATGCATCAGCATCCATACCCTTTTCCATATTCTCCAGGGCACGATCCATATCGTCTAAAACCGGAAGCTCGGCTACCATGAGTTTCTCGGCAGCACTCTTGATGAGCTCGGCTTTCTCCTTGATGGTACGTTTGCGGTAGTTGTCAAACTCGGCTGCTTGGCGCAGATATTTATCTTGCAGTTCGGCGTTCTTGGTCTCTGCCTCGGCAAGCTGCAGCTTCAGCTGGTCAAGCTCGCTCAGCGGTTCTTCCTGCTCGGCAGGTTGCTCTGCGCTTTCTGTATTCTCGGGAGTTTCTGTTGTCTTTACTGTCTCTTCGGCTGCAGCGTTCAGCTCCTCGTCGGTCATCTTCTTTTCTTCTTGAGTGCTCATATTATCGAATTACATTTTTACTGATTAACGAATTTGCAAATAACAGTCTTGTTGCCTAATGTCAACTTGACACATATCTGCCAACAAAAACCTTGCCAATATGTTCTTGGTGCGCCATATATGACCCTATATTGCGCACTTGCTGACATGTGGTGACAATTTGTCGCTGTTACTTCAAGAATGAAGCATCGAAAGTGAGGGGTAGCAGTTCGCCGATGCCGCCCTCGACTACATAAATTCCCTCGGTGCCATAGAGCAGGATGCGGATGGGCTGATGGTAGCGTTGCTCTACCTCGAGCATTACCTGACGGCACGCTCCACAGGGTGGAACGGGGATGTTGGTGAACTTACCGTTAGTGTAGGCTGCTACGGCCAGTGCCTTGATTGCCTGATTGGGGTGGGCGGCATTGGCATAGAAGAGGGTAGTGCGCTCGGCGCACAGCCCTGAAGGATAGGCGGCATTCTCTTGATTGCTGCCCGATACAATGGCGCCATCGGCTAATAGCGCGGCTGCACCAACATGAAACTCGGAGTATGGAGCATAGCTCCCTTGGGTAGCCTGCTTGGCGGCATCGACCAATTGGCGGTCAGTCTCACATAACTCTTCGTAAGCGTAGAGCTTGTAGTGGCAGGTGTGAGTGATTTCTTTCATATAGCTTTCAAGTATGAATTCTTTACTATATACCGCAAATATACGAATAAACGAGCGAGAAATATCAAGCTTGCTTGAATATTTTTCACTGCGAGTGAAAGTATTTTCGAGGTTTACCTCAAATATATGAAAAGATTTCTAATAAGGTTGCGGCAAATAGTGATTTTTTCGTATTTTTGCATAGTTATTATTATTATTGACAGAATGAAGAAACAAGTTGTTGCTATTGTAGTAGCATTGTGTGCAGTGGTATGCTCTGTGAAAGCGCAAGATAGCGATTATATAAGCTATATAGATAAGTATAAGGATGTGGCCATAGAGCAAATGCGCAAATATCATATCCCGGCCAGTATAACCTTGGCCCAGGCATTGTTGGAATCTGGTGCGGGAAAGAGTGAATTGGCTCGTAACTCGAACAATCACTTTGGTATCAAATGTCACAGTTGGGGGGGTGACCGCACGTATCATGACGATGATGCAGCAGGAGAATGCTTCCGTGTGTATAAGAATGTGCGAGACTCGTATGAGGATCACTCCATATTCCTTTCTACAGGCTCTCGTTATGCTTTCCTGTTCAAGTTTGACGAGACCGACTATATCAGTTGGGCGCGTGGGCTCAAAAGGGCGGGGTATGCCACAAGTCCGACGTATGCCGACAAGCTGATAGAGATAATCGAGCGTTATGACCTCGACCGTTTTGATAGTGGCGAGCAAGACGACTATATCCTATATACGGGAGCTCATGAGCCGATGCTTGCTCACGACCTGGTATATGTGATTGCAAGACATGGAGATACGATGCAGGCTATTTCTGATGAGTTTGGCATTTCGCTGCGAAAACTTATCCGTTACAACGATCAATATAAGTACTATGTACCAAGTGAGGGTGATGTCATCTATTTACATCGTAAACGCTATCGTGCCAAGAAACCCAATATGCATCACGTGGTGGCCGAGGGTGAAAGCATGTATATGATATCTCAAATGTATGGTGTGCGCTTGAGCCGCTTATATAAAATGAATGATGTGAAACCTGCTACATACTCGCCTATGGTGGGTGATGTCATCCGTCTGCGTTAAGAAAGGCCGATAGGTAATGGTGATGTGATATAAAAAGAAGCGGAGGGTAACCTCCGCTTCTTTTTATAGGTTTATTTCATCTCTACCTCTTCTTTCATGTCTATCTCGTTGCCTTTCGTGTCATAGAACGAGTAGGCAAGCAGCGGGATGCTCTGATTAGGAGTGATGCGTATGCCGAAGCCATACTTCATCTTCCATCGCATGGCGAGTGAGATGAGCCCCTGATTGACATATGCTGCCACATAGGGGTGAATGTGTAGGTTGAACCGGCTAATCTTCAATTTGTTTACCAGGTAATCAATTTTGCTTTCCAGCGTGTCGGTAAATAGTATGGATGCCTTAATGGTGCCCTTGCCGAAACATACAGGGCAACTCTCCTCTACGGCTACGTCCATGGCCGGGCGTACTCGCTGGCGGGTGATCTGCATGAGCCCAAACTTACTCAACGGGAGTATGTTGTGCTTAGCGCGGTCGCGCGACATGTTTTGACACATGCGCTCATAGAGTTTCTGGCGGTTCTCGGCAGTGTCCATGTCGATGAAGTCCACTACGATGATGCCACCCATATCGCGTAAGCGAAGTTGACGGGCGAGTTCGTCGGCTGCACCAAGGTTGACATCAATGGCGTTCTCCTCTTGATTGGTATTGCCACGTGAACGGTTGCCGCTGTTTACGTCTACCACATGCAGAGCCTCGGTGTGCTCAATGACCATGTAGGCTCCGCCACGATAAGGCACGATACGACCGAATGATGATTTTATCTGTTTGGTGACACCGAAGTTATCCATCAGTGGCAGTGTGCCCGTGTAGTGCTTTACCACGTGTGCTCTGTCGGGAGCGATGAGTGCAACATAGTTGCGTATCTCATTGTATGCGTTGTCGTCATTTACGTAAATGGCTTCGTATGACGGATTGAAGAGGTCGCGCAGCATAGCTACGGCACGGCTGTTCTCTTCGTGGATGAGCACGGGGGGCTTGTCGGCCTTCTGAACCTTGATAATGGCATCTTCCCATTGCTTGACAAGAGCCTTCAGCTCGGCATCGAGTTCGGCTACACGCTTGCCTTCTGCAACAGTGCGTACGATAACGCCGAAATTCTTGGGCTTGATGCTCTGGATGAGTTGTTTGAGTCGGGCACGCTCTTCGGCCGACTTGATTTTGGATGATACGCTTACCTTGTCGGCAAAGGGTACGAGCACGAGGAAACGCCCTGCAAATGATAGGTCGGCTGTGAGGCGTGGCCCCTTGGTTGATATAGGCTCCTTGGTCACCTGGACCATAATCTCTTGGCCTGTCTGCAGATAGTTGGATATGCTGCCTTCTTTAGGAAGCTCGGGCTGACCGAGGGCTTTAGAGTAGGGGGCTAACTTCTTTTTGTCGCTGATTACCTGTTTCACATACTTGTGGTAACAGTTGTAATGGTTACCCAAGTCCTGATAGTGAAGAAAAGCTTCTTTGGCCGAACCTACATCAACAAAGCATGCATTGAGGCCGGGCATAATCTTTTTTACCCGTCCCAAGTACATGTTGCCCACAGAGAAAGACGCTTCGCGTCCCTCGCGCTGAAACTCCACCAGCACCTTGTCTTCGGTCAGTGCGATGGTAATCTCATTGGGCTGTACATCGATGAATAATTCGCTGGTCACTTTTCTTAAGTACTTTTAATACATCTAGAGTTTTCTAAAATACAACAAAGAACAAACCCAATATTCCGTTTCGTGAATCTTGTGGTTTGTTCCTTGCCTTTTCTCATAAGCGAGAGCTTACTTGCTCTTGTGTCTGTTCTTTCTCAGTCTTTTTTTACGCTTGTGAGTCGCCATTTTGTGACGCTTATGCTTCTTTCCGTTTGGCATAGTGGGGAATGTTTATGGATTAATACTCTTATAATTCGTTCTTACTTCTTTACGTTAGCAGCAAAAGTCTTGGCAGGCTTGAAAGCGGGGATATTGTGCTCGGGAACAACGATTGTTGTGTTCTTGGAGATATTGCGTGCAGTCTTCTGTGCTCTCTTCTTCAAGATGAAACTGCCGAAACCGCGAAGATATACATTCTCTTCGTTAATCAACGACTCCTTAACCACTTCCATAAATGCTTCAACACACTTCAAAGCATCAGCCTTCTCAACGCCTGTCTTTTTACAGATTTCGTTAACAACCTCAGATTTTGTCATTTTTTCTAATTTTTATTGTTGTACAATATGTTCGGTTTTAATTTCGGAATGCAAATATAGAGGTTTTATTGTTCCTAAAAAAATATATTAGCGGATTTTTTTTGTAAATGGCTCACTTTGTTTGTTATGTCTTTGTTTTTTGTCTATTTTTGCGTCGAAAACATAAGTTGGAGTTAAAAAATGGACGAGATTTCTGCACGCCTTTTTGATTGGTATGATTCTCATTGTCGCGAGCTGCCTTGGCGAGCTACGCGTAATCCTTATTATATATGGGTGTCAGAAATCATTTTGCAGCAGACTCGTGTGGCTCAAGGATATGATTATTTCATTCGGTTTATAGAACGATTCCCTACGGTAGGGTCATTGGCCGAGGCTGCCGAAGATGACGTGATGCGTATGTGGCAGGGATTGGGTTACTATTCTCGTGCTCGAAACCTGCATGATGCAGCCAAACAGGTCGTTGCAATGGGCCGTTTTCCTCATACCTATGACTCTATACGTTCTCTCAAGGGGGTAGGTGATTATACTGCGGCCGCCATAGCCTCATTTGCATACGATATACCTATGGCTGCGGTAGATGGCAATGTGTGTCGTGTATGGTCACGTGTGCTTGGTATTGATGAACCTATTGATTCTGCCCATGGTAAGCAAATGATAACTGAGGCTGCACAATCTCTGCTACCGGTGGATTATGCAGCCAAGTACAATCAGACGGTAATGGAATTTGGTGCCCTGCAGTGCGTTCCGCGAAATCCCGACTGTGCGACTTGTCCTTTGGCGGATAAGTGTGTGGCTTTTGCTGAGGGTAGAGTAGATGAGTTGCCTGTCAAGTCGCACAAAATCAAGGTGACTCCCCGGTATATGTCCTATTTATATGTACATAATAATGAGATGCTGCTGTTGCATAAAAGGACTGCTAAGGATATATGGCACAACCTTTATGAATTGGTGCTGATAGAAACAGCTACTGAAAAAGATGAAGACGCACTTCTTGCTATGCCTGAGTTTATAGATTGGCAGTCACGTATCGTGGATTATGTATATAAAGGGTGCGTAGGGGGTATTAAGCATGTGCTTTCGCATCGTGTCCTTCATGCTGCCTTCTATGACTTGGAAGTGCAGGGAGAGCTTCCCTGTCCTGATGGATATGTATGTGTCCCGTTTACAGAACTGGATCACTATGCACTGCCACGCTTGATAGACAAATACCTTAAAAAGCAAAAAAGTTTGTATTGATACGGCATATATGAAAATATTTGCCTAATTTTGAAGTCTGAATATAAATAATGTGAATAATGTCTGTAAACAAAGTTATTCTTATAGGAAATGTAGGCCGTGAGCCTAACGTGAGATATATTGATAGAGATGTGGCTGTGGCAAGTGTGTCGTTGGCAACTTCAGACCGCGCATATACACTGCCTAATGGTACCCAAGTTCCTGAACGTACCGAATGGCATAATCTCGTCTTCTGGAGAGGGTTGGCGCAGACTGTGGAAAAGTATGTGCATAAGGGTGATAAACTATATATTGAGGGAAGTATACACTCGCGCTCTTATGATGACCAGAATGGTGTACACCGTACGGTAGTAGAGATTTATGTGGATAATATGGAGATGCTTTCACGCCCACAGCAAACAGCATCACCTCAGCAGCCTGCAGCAACATCAACTCCTAACGGACAGGCGCCTTTTTAATAACGTAAAAGATTGAATTTTGGAATTATTGTCTTTGGGAAACTCTGTTCTTGGAGCGTTTTCAGCCATTCAGTTTACGCCTCCTTCGGGTGGTGTCATTGTTGCACTTGTATTGGTATGTTTTCTGTTGTTCTGCTCAGGGTTCGTGTCTGCATCAGAAATAGCTTTTTTCTCTCTTACTCCGTCTGACCTTAATGACATAGAACAAGGCGACAGTGCAAGTGACCGTATTATAGGTAAGTTGCTTGGAAAGTCACAAAAATTGCTGGCTACTATACTTATCTCGAACAACTTTGTAAACATTACTATCACAGTGCTTGGCAATTATGCCATGCTTTCTATGCTTGACTTCGGCGGCATAGTATGGCTTGAATTTCTGTTCATCTCGGTATTGCTGACTTTCCTGCTGTTGCTTTTCGGTGAGATAATGCCGAAGTTCTATTCTTCACTCAATCCGCTGAAGTTCTGTAGACTATGTGCTCCCGTTATCAATGTGCTTACCTATGTGTTCTCTCCTCTGTCGGCATTGTTGGTGCGTTCTACCCGTTTGGTTGACCGATTACATAAGAAACAAAACCATAATCTTTCTGTGGATGAGCTGGAGCAGGCTCTTGAACTGACTGACAAGGGCGAGCTTTCTGACGAGCAGGAACTGCTTGAGGGAATCATACGCTTTGGTGATGAAACGGCAAAGGATGTGATGACTGCCAGGCTCGATATGGTGGCATTGGATATTCGTGACAGCTATAAGAAGGTGCTGAACTGTGTAGCTGAGAATGTCTATTCCCGTATTCCAGTATATTCGGGTACTGTTGACAATATAAAAGGAGTGCTCTATATTAAGGATTTGTTGCCTCACTTGGGAAAAGGAGATACCTTCCGTTGGCAGACACTTATCCGACAGGCTTATTTTGTTCCTGACACCAAGCAGATTGACGAATTGTTGCGCGACTTCCAGTCAAGCAAGACTCATATCGCTATTGTTGTAGATGAATTTGGCGGTACTATGGGACTTGTGACTTTGGAGGATGTGATAGAGGAAATCGTGGGTGAGATAAACGATGAATATGATGAGGTGGAACGCTCCTTTGTCAAGATAAATAGCAATACCTATCTGTTTGAAGCAAAGACGATGCTTTCCGACTTCTACAAGGCTTTGGATCTTGACGACGAACTCTTCGATGAGGTGTCTGGTGATGCCGACTCGTTGGCTGGATTATTGCTTGAACTGAAAGGTGATTTCCCTGATTTGCACGAGAGCATCGATTATCGTCATATCACCTTTGAGGTGATGGAGATGGACGAGCGAAGAATCGTGAAGATTAAGGTTGTTGTTCATAATACTTCTCAGGAGAAGGAAACCAATGCCTAAGTATGCACATCATACGTTTAAGGATGGTGGAATAGCACTTTGGCGCATAGAGGAAACCTCCGACGAACTCTACACCTTGCTAAATACACACCATTATGATGAGGCTCTGTCGGTCATACATAATGAGGCGCGCCGTGCAGAATGGCTCGCTGTACGCGTCTTGCTGTCCTATGTGTTGGGAGCCGATAAGGCGATAGATTATAGAGAATCGGGTGCTCCATATCTTACCGATGATAGTTATTATATCAGCATATCCCATACCAAAGGATATGCTGTTTTGGCATATCATAAGAATAGTCCTATAGGTGTTGATGTAGAGTATATATCTGATCGCGTGATGCGTATTGCTCATCGCTTTACCAGACAAGAAGAGAGCGAGTATATTGATAAGGCTACGGCTGATGACCGCTTAATGTATTGTATTCTAAATTGGTCGGCCAAAGAGACGTTATATAAATATGTCGGTAATCCCCGTGCTGCAGATTTTAAGGACAGCTTCTGTTTGTCTCCTTACATCATCCAGCCACATCACGGTGAAATTATAGGAAATATCTGTCTTGACTCTCCACGCCAAGTGCGTTTGTCGTATTACATCTTTTCAGACATTGTGTGTACATGTTGCTTCGACTAAGCAACACCTATATATATAATAGGATTACAAAAAAATAGCATCCCCAAATTGAGGATGCTATTTTTTTTCATTATTATGTCTTGCACTTATTGTACGCGTGTGATTACCGCACGGCTCAGTGCTGGATCATCGTAGAACATATTCTCTACGCCACCCTTTGACTCCATGCGGAGCTGTTGCGGGTTGACACCGAACTCATTGATGAGGCAGTCATATACGGCTTTTGCGCGCTCCTCACTCAAGCGATCGTTGATTTCCTTGTTTCCAGTAGCTGCATCGGCATATCCTGTGATAGTGTATACGATATTTGCATCACACTCCTTGATAACTTCAGCAAGCATGCCCAGGTTAGCGCGGGCTTCCTTAGAGAGGTTGCTCTTATTGATCTTGAATGTTATAAGGTTGGGAGCTACTACGGCAATCTTCTTTATTGCTGCATCGGCCTTAGACTTGTTGCAGTCGTCAAGAGCCTTCTGGAGTTCTTCGTTGTCGCGGCTGAGCTGATCCATCATGTCACGCAATTGGTTGATGGTGCGGTTGTCGTAGCGGATAATAGTTTTGCTGCGTTCCCAAGTGTTGTTGCCACCAATCTTCCATACAAGATTGGCAGTAGCTGAGAGCAAGCCTTCGCCGTAGCGACCACCATCTTCACCATCAAAGCGGTCTTGCACATAGCCGCCGCGAACATCAATGTTCAAATCCAGGTGACGATTCAGACGGAACTGGTTGATCAAGCCGATGTTTGCGCTAACCTCACGTGCAGGTGTCATCCCTTCGGGCAATCTGTCGGCATCTTCCAAGACAGCAGCCCAGCCAATACCGAAATAGGGGATGATGTTGTATACGCGTTCTTCTTTGAAACCGCAACAGAGATTTGTCATGTTGAGCAATACGTCAATGTGCAGATTCATGTAATTGAACTTTTGGTAGTTAAGCCATTCGCCTCCATCATCCTTAGGTGTCTCTTTTATGACTTCTCCGGTAGAGTAGGAAGTTCCCATTGTAGCACCCTTTATAGTCTGTCCACTATACATGCCACGTACACCAATGCCAGGGGTGAACCATTTACCTAATGCTACGTCAAATGCGGGACTGATACGGTTCTTCCAGAGCAACTGCTTGTTGTGGTCTCCGAAATAGGTCTGTGCACCAGCACCAATACTTAGGTACCAGTTGCTCCAGAAACTATTGGTTTGTACACTATAACCCTTAGAGTCATTGTAATATACTTCATCTGTGAAGTCGCCAGATTGAATTGAGTCGTTAGCAAAACTAGTCAAGCTGGCTGCTGCAATTACTGCTGCAAATAAAAACTTTTTCATATTCTCTGTTTTGTTTTCGTATTTTGTTTGTTCTTAGTTCTCTAAATTGGGACAAAGATAATCAATAATCTTTAAAAGATGCAAGATTTTTTCTATTTATGTATTAGGTGTTCATAATTTTATTGAACCATCCCCTTTTTCGCTCCTTGCCATACCCATATCCGTAGCCGTAACCATAGCCGTACCCATATCCGTAGCCATAACCATAGCCATAGCCACGTTTGCGGGGATTGGCTCCGTTCAGCACCAGGGCCATGTTGTTCAGTTTCTTGCTCTCATGCAAATCTTCCAGGTCGGGGAGTTGTCTGCGGTCCAGTTTGCCTATGCGAACTACAAAGAGGGTCATATCTGCCAATCGGTTAGTGATGGTAGCATCGGCAACGATACCTACAGGTACGCTGTCTGCAATGATGTAGTCGTATCGTTTGCGCAACTCGGCAAACAAGGCATCTAAGCGCTCGCTCATAAGCAGTTCAGCGGGATTGGGTGCAACGCTTCCTGCTGGAATGATGTCTACTTTTTCGCAAATGCTGTCGGGCAGTATAATGTCGTCAACTGTTAGCGTAGGATCTGCTACAAAGTTGGTAATGCCGAGCTTTCCTTTTCTTTCGAGTCCCGTGAGTGTTCCTTTACGAATATCCAGGTCTACCATACAGATGCGTTTGTTGGCAAAGGCAAGGCTCATGGCAAGGTTGCGCGATATGAATGTTTTTCCGGCACTTACATTAAACGATGTCAGTGTGATGACCTTCATGTTGCTGTCGCCTTTGGTGATAAATGCCATGTTGGTGCGTAGTATGCGGAATGCCTCTGAAAGCATGTCGCTTCCCTTCTCATTTACTACTATTGGTGCTTTTTCTCTTTTCCGCTCCTTTATCAGCTCTGTGTCAGTGGGTATTTCACCTAAGAAGGGTATGCTTACCTCTTTCTCTATGTCTTTACGGTGGTGTATGCGTGTGTCAAGAGACAGTATCATGAGGTATATGATAGCCGGGATAGCTAAACCGATCAGTATGCCAACAATGATTATCCTGTTTCGTGACGGTGCAATTGGCGACATGCTACCTTCGGCACTGTCTATAACCCATGCGTTGTCGTTGACCATGGCTTGTGAGAGAGCATTCTCTTCACGTTTGTTCAGCAAGAACAGGTATAGGCTCTCCTTGATTTTCTGTTGGCGTTCGATTGATAGCATCTGACGCTGCTTGGTAGGCATCGTCTGCACTTTGCTTTGTGCAGCATTTTCTCTCTTTTGGGCCTCGTTGAGTCTCAGGTTCAGGCTTACTATCATGTTGTCTACAGCACTTATGATGCTTTGCCGCATTGCCTTGAGTGAGGCATTCAGTTCTTCTACGATAGGGTTGCGCTCACTGCTGTCATCCAACAGTTTGTCGCGTCTAAGTTTCGTGGTATTGTACATTGAGATTTGGCTCTCGATGTTCATATCGCTGATGCCTGTATTTGAAGGTATCAAGTCATTCTTCTTGGAACTGTCTACCAGATATTCTTTGATGTAACGGGCCACTTGCAGTTGAGTTTTGGTTTCCATCACATCCGAACTGTACTTCTGTGATTCGCTTGTGTATTGCCCTACAGCAGATCCCAAGTCTATGATTTGGTTTTCTCTCTTGAAACTTACGATTTCGTCTTCAACACCGCCCAGTTCCTTTTCTATGATTTCCAAGCGTCCATTGATGAAGTTGGTTGTGTTCTCCACCATCATGTTCTTGTCATCTATGGCAATGTCATTATATACTATTACCATAGTGTTTAGTATGTTACGTGCTCGTAGGGCGTTGTTGTCTTTGAGTGCGAGTTTCAAGATCGATGCCTCCTCTTCTTCTTGTCGTATTCCTACAGCCGCACGGTATCTGTTGGCTACGCTTTCTATGGGCAGGTGCTCTACCTTGATCGTCTCTCCAAACCACTCAGCCGTATAGTTCGCGCTTGGGGCTATGACAACCTTTTGGCCATGTATGCTGATGGTGTCGTTAGGCTTTATGGTGTAGGTTTGTGTGTCATTATCTCCAGCCAGATGTGCCACCTCAATGGTGTTGGCATCCTTGGGTGTGAGAGTGAATGTGATATAGTCATCCTGCATCACCTCCGGGAATGTGACATTAACGGGTGATTTGGTGTAAAGCTCTATCCAACGGAATTTTATCTTTGTCTGGTAGTTGACGTTGGCATGTGTGCGCTTTACTGTCTCACGCATCAGACGCTTTGATCTGAATTGCAGTATTTCGTTGGCAACATTCACTTTGTTTATTAGATTGTCATATCTGTCAAATCCAGCCGAGTAGGTATTCTTGTTTGCCGGGTCTTTGATGATGACCGTCGTAGACTGGTAGTAGGTGAAGGGGGTATGTGCATATTTCAGGTAGGCAAAACCTCCGCACAATGCTACGGATAATACAAACCAAGGCCATTTGGATAGTAAGTAAAAGAATAGGTCAAGGATGTTCATCCCTTGCTCTTTCTTGTCTGTATGCTTGCTCATTGTTTTATCTATTTCTTGTTTAGTTTTGTCGGCTACTATATCTGTTATCTATTCAACCACCACATCATGGTCGAGATAGTCGATGTCAGGCTAAGGAGTAATGTGCCATATTGCATGACTTTATCTTCGGTATCCTTTTTCTTGTACTTGGGCTCTACATACACGATGTCGTTCTGTTGTAGATAGAAGCAGGGCGAGTCGAATATGTCTTTACTTCTGAGGTCGTGCATGAATACTTGTCGGTTTTCACCCATTTCGCGGATTACGGCCACGCGGTCTATGGCAGCGTTTGCAGTAAGGTCTCCAGCGTTAGCGATAGCTTCCAGCAGGGTTACTCTGTCGCCAAATGCAGTCTTTACTCCATTGCTTGCAACAGCTCCCAATACCGTGTACCTGAAGTTCATGATTTCTACCATGACCAGTGGGTTTTTGATATAGTCACCCTCGATAATACGGTTTTTGATGAGTTCGGTCACTTGACTGATCGTAAGCCCCTCTACATGCAGTAATCCCAACATGGGGAAATCGATGTTTCCATCTACGTCCACTCTGTATCCTTTCTCTTGAGTATTGTTTGATGTCGATGTCGTGACCTGTCCGTTGTCGCTTACGTTGTATGCCCCATGTTGTATGTTGAAGGGGATAGCCAGTTCCGGGTTTTTGCTTGACACCACGATGCTCAGTCGGTCGTCTCGGTGTACTATAGGGTCATGCTTTTCTCCTATTGGGTAAAACTGCCCCATTGCCATGTCCTGTAGATATACGATATTCTTCTTCGAGTTGCAAGAGGATAATGCTATAATGGCTATCATGCACACCCATAGATATTTGGCTTTAGTTCTCATTTCTTTTTGTACTTTGATGTTTAGTTAATGTTATAGGCTGGTTTTGTATTGTCAATTGTATCAAGATACAAAGTTAGTGTTTTTTTTTGTTTCTGCAGCCTTTAGGAGGCAAAAACATCAATCCTTCTCTACATGTTTTGGCAGCATCTTCATCAGGCAGACATTTCATGATGCCTATATGTTCTCGTTCCGCTATTATTGTTAGGGTATCGCACAGACTGTTGTATAATCTTCTGTCTTGCTTTATGATTGCACACCCTGGCATCAATGCAATGAAAGCCCCCATGGCATCCGATGGCTCAAACCGATTGTAAGGAGCTTGTTGTAGACGTACGATACCTCCTAAAGGTCGGCATATGTTTTTGTAGCACTGTGTCTTTCCGCTCCATGGCGTGCCGTATATGAGCGTTTTTTCTTCTATGACTCGTACTGCAGGATTGTCGTCGTTGATGAGTTCTGTGTCCTCTATATGTTCCAGCCATAGTGCAGCATGAGTGCTTTTGCCGGTTCCGCTCTTTCCCATGAAGAGATATGCCTTCCCGTTGTGGCTTATGGCAGAGGCGTGTATATTTATACCTTTGTGTGGCAGTATAGCTTGTGAGAATGCTATGCGTATCATCGTACTCAGTATCTGTCCCACATACATGTCGGTCCAGATGATAGCAGCTTTTATCATGCGAAACCCTTTGTCTGCTACCATTGCATGGGCTCCTGTCGTAGAGTTATATTTCGATTCTATTAAATACTCCTCTTTCAGTGCCCATACCTTTACAATGCCCGATTCGTTTGTTGCTTCATCAAGTAGCATTCTCTCTTCTAACTTTTCTGTTAGGGTCTCATGTGTAGCATCAAAGTAGCATAGCGTCTCTTCCTGTTCTCCTCCTATATATTTAAAAGGTGTAAACGAAGGGAGCAGAGCATCATACTTCAGATGCTCGGGGATGATTATTTCGATTATAAAGTCTGCTACTTTATATTTCATGTTGTTAAGAATCTGTTTGGATTTTATTTCAAGTTTAGTTGACAGCTATTTTTGTGTAGATTTGCGCTGTCAAGGCGCAGCAAATAGTGGTCTATTTGCAAGAACTGAGAGGACAAAGATGCCAAAAAGAGCCTTAGAAAACTGTAACATAGAACTTATCTGCGATAAAATCCAAACGGATTCTTTTATTTTGTGAATTGACCGATACACAGGTTTAGTGCAGTCCAGAAAGCCTCTTTGCGTGCATACTTCCATGCAAACTTCCTGTTGCTCCAGAAAGCATTGAGAGTCTGCATCTTTCTACCCCATGCGGTAGTTGTTTTTGGGGTATTCGCATGGTGTAGTCCGAAGTTGCCTCCTTGTAGAATGATTGCATATAAAGGTTCGGTATCTATGTGCTCAAGATTCTTATATGGCTGCTCATCGCTGGGTAACCCTAAATGTCTTACAAGGAAAGTATGTAGCAATATGCTCCATTTCTCGATGCCCGCATCATGGTAGAGTTTGGTTAGATGCTTATAGTCTATAGTTTGATGACATGTGTGATATGCTCGTGCCATGTCGCATAACTGACGTAGCCCCACTCCTCTGCCTATGGCATGTTTCATGATGTGTGAGTTCAGCATCAGCAGGTTTGTAGTATGAGTGAGAGTCTTTGTGTTGGCATCTTGGCTGTATCCTTCTTCCTCGATGATGGCTGTTATGCGCTTTTTCTTTGATGGAGTCTCTATGTCTATCATGTCTGTGTGATGCTCCACATCTATGCCTTGGTATTTGTAGCAAATACTATTATCGGCGTGTTTTTCATGCTCTATGCCTGTGTCTTGCAGTATTCTCAGGACCTTTGCTCTGTCTTCTTCCCAAATGTACAGGTCTATGTCGCCACATTCCCGCCATTCGGGGGTATCATACATAGCTGCTACACTTTGTCCTTTGAGCACTATAGGGCTGATACCTTGTTTGTCGTACATCTGTATCAACGCCTCCAGTGCGCTATTCATTTTATGATTGTTGCGCTCTATTCTGTCTACCTCAGCTACCCATTTGGTCAATATAGGGATGGGGGGCATAAACACTTCAGGAAGCAAGGTTATACCCCTATATACAATTCCTGTGACAGTCTGTTTTCGGGCTTCTTCAAATAAGCGTACCCACTCCTTATCGCTTAGCGGGAATGGACCTTGATCTTCTATTCGCAGCCCCCATAATCCTGCTCTCAGCAGCGTGAATAATGCATCTGTCATAGTTTAGTGTTTAGAGTTTAGAGTTTAGGGTTTTTACATCCATTGAT
>JAGAQY010000058.1 GCA_017622495.1 Bacteroidaceae bacterium
CTTCACGCCATGATCGGTAATGACATACTGCTGGCCCAGAGCCTTCACATCCACCCGTTTGGTCTTGGCAAACCACTCCGACATCTCCGCACCGTCGGGCCACTCATCCTTTGCATTCAAAGATACACTGCCCACAAGTAGTAACAGAGTAAGCAAACTTTTCACTGCAACGTTTCTCATAACTATCGTATTTGTTTAGATTGTAAATTAATGAGCGAAGATAAGCAAAAAAAATGAAAACATTCCAATTTCGGTTAAAGATTTCTTATCACATAGGGACTTTTGCACATAAATCGCCAATAGAGATTGCACACATGTGGTGCGAGCGGTACATGCATGTACCAAAATCCGTGCATACATGTGATGGATTGGTTGCGTGCATAAGCGTGTGCAAAAGAGGGACATCACTGATGAAAAGGACGTTTCTAAGGATTCGTGTATACAAGCACAGCACTTTACCGAACAAAAAAGTTTTATTTTTGGCCTGGCAAGGTGCACATTGCCTCAATCGTAAAATAGTATCCATATGGAGATACTCCAGTATCAGTGTGTAGAGACTGGAATTTCTGTGCGTAGAGACTGTAGTCTCTATGCAGTGAAACTCGAGTCTCACTGCGCTGAAATAAAGTGGTACTCCCTCCATCAATAGCGAATCACTTGGCGGTCAAGCTCCGAAGGTCGCTGGCCGAAGGGAAAAGCAAATGCCCAAATAAATTTGGCATTTCACTCGGCTTGCACTATCTTTAGTTTGCTATCGCAAACAGAAGATAGGCTGCGGCTCAGAACCGAAGGTCGCTGGCCAAAGGGAAAAGCAAATGCCCAAATAAATTTGGCATTTCACTCGCCTTGCACTATCTTTATCTTTGCTACGCAAAGAAGAAATTAGGCGGCGGCTCAGAAATGCTCAAATAAATTTGGCATTTCATTCGCCTTGCACTAATTTTGTAACATAAAATCAGACAAAACATTTATGAAGCGTCTCTCACAGATAGCCCTCATGGCTTGGATATGTGCACTCTCTTTCGCACAGACCACCGAACAAGCAGAACTTAAAGTACACTACACATTTGCATCGACCAGCAGTGCCGTAGGCGACCACACCGGCACACTACAGGGTGGGGCCTCGCTCACCTCCGTAGCCGGACTGCCTGTACTCGCCTTGGGAGCCAGCAACGGCTACTTCGATATGGGTGCCTCGGTAGGTGATGTCATCGCTACGCTGAACGACTTCACCATCTCGACCAACGTATACATACCCAGCACCACAGCCTTGGGGAGCAACGGCAACTTCATCTACACCTTTGCCAACTCTACCAACATCGCCAGTGACCGTAATGGATGTATCTTCTTCGGAGCCAATGAGACACGCTACACCATCTGCCTCACCAACTATCAGGCCGAAAAGAATGTGATAGCCAACTACCGTTTCCCTACCGGCGACTGGCACACACTCACCTACCGCCAGGCAGGGGGCACAGGCGAGCTGTTTCTCGATGGTGTAGAGATAGCCTCAAGCAGCATATCCATCAATCCCAGCCAGTTGGGCGCTACGCCCTACAACTTCATAGGACGTCCCTGCTACCAGGGCGACGTGTACCTGAAGGAGGCACAGTACAATGACTTCCGCATATACGACGGTGCTGTAAACGATGCCACAGTAGCCGCACTGACACAAAACACGGCCAAACTGAACAACGAGCTGTACACATCACAAATCACCGCCCTCATGGAGAGCGTGACGTTAGACGCTACGGTGCTCTATGAAGATATCACACTGCCTACACCCGGCAGCAATGGCATCAGTGTGACATGGAGCTCGTCAAATGAGAGTGTGGTAAGCGCTACAGGCGTGGTAAACCGCCCGGCATACGGCAGCAGCGACGCTACAGTGACACTCACCGCTAGATTCAGCAAGGGCGGCATCAGCAAACAGAAAACATTCACGGTAACCGTACCGGCAGCAATGGACGACAATGCCAGCGTAACAGCCGACATCGAGGCCATCGACATCAAAGGACATCTCGACAACCTGATGAGCAACCTCTACCTGCCCACCATGGGACACGAGGGAAGCAATATCACATGGACATCGAGCGAGCCTTCATACCTAAGCCCTGAAGGAGAATTGCTGAAGCAGCCTACCAAAGGTAAGCAGCACGTGCAGCTCACAGCCAACGTGAGCAAGGGCACGGCCAGCCAGACCAAGACATGGGACATATACATCGCCCAGAAGCTGCAGATGGAGTACTACCTCTTCGCCTACTTCAACGGCAACTCCCAGTGGCAAGAGCAGATATGCTTTGCACTCAGCACCGACGGATACAACTACACCCCGCTCAACAACGGTAATCCCATCATCAACTCGGCAGACATCGCATTGAAGCAAGCCGTGCGCGACCCCCATATACTGCGTGGCGAAGACGGATATTTCTATATGGTGGTGACCGATATGCGCTCATCGCAAGGCTGGAGCTCCAACGACGGCATGGTGCTGCTGCGCTCCAAGGATATGGTCAACTGGACACACAAGGCTATCGACTTCCCTACCCGATGGCCCGAACGTTTCGACCGCGATGCCCTCACACAGGTATGGGCACCGCAGACCATCTACGACCCCGAAGAGGGCAAGTACATGGTGTACTACGCCATCGGCGAGAGCGGCAAGAACTATATCACTTACTACTCGTATGCCAATGAGGACTTCACCGACCTGACCGAGCCGCAGGTGCTCTACAACCATGGAGGCGACAACACCATCGATGCCGACATCGTATGGTACAACGGACTGTACCACATGTTCTTCAAGACCGAGGGACAAGGCAACGGCATACAGAAGGCCACCGCCAAGACCCTGCGCGGCGAGTGGACACCCGAATACAAGTACCTGCAGCAGACCTCAGTAGCCGTAGAGGGTTCGGGCGTGTTCCGCCTGATCGACTCCGACACGTGGGTGCTGATGTATGACTGCTACACCAGCGGCATGTATGAATACTGCACCAGCACCGACCTGAGCAACTTCACCAAGAAGTGCAACTCGGCCAACACCAGCATCTTCACCCCACGCCACGGCACCACCATCGCCATCACTGCCGAAGAGGCAGAACGCCTTGTAGAGCAATGGCCCAGCGACGGACTGAGCCTCAAGGACTGGATTGACGTCACCGACACCTATATACAGAATCCGCGCTTCGACAACAATTCATCACAAGGTTGGGAATATACAAGCGACGCCTCGAGCCAGCAAACCGGCTACGAGGGCATGGAGTTCTGGAACGGCACATTCGACATCCACCAGACCCTATCGGTACCCAACGGCAAATACCGCTTGTCGGTGCAGAGCTACTACCGCACCACCGACAATGACTGGGCCTACAACAACTATGCCAACGGCACCGAAGAACTCACCGCCTACCTCTATGCCAACGACGAGCAAGTGCCCATCGTGAGCGTATACTCAGAGTACCTTACCGAAGACTGCGGCAGTTGCTGGAGCACACGAGCAGACGGATGGACCTATCACTACTTCCCCAACGGCATGGTGAGCGGAGCCTACTGCTTCGAGCAAGACATGTACAACAACAGCATTGACGTGGAGGTGACCGACGGCACACTCACCATAGGCATAGCCAACCATACTTATCAGAATAGCAACTGGTGCATGATGGACAACTTCAAACTGGAGTACTACGGTAAAATGGTTCCCGTGGAGAGCATCACCCTCTCACGCTCCATACAGACGATGATTGAGGGAGAGAGTGTACAACTCACCGCAACGATCACACCAGACAATGCCACCTATAACAAACTCAACTGGACATCTGACAATGAGCAAATAGCCACCGTAGATGCTACCGGAAAGGTGACAGCTATCAAGGAGGGGACCACAGTCATTTATGCCCATGCCACAGACGATAGTGGCATATCGGCCAAGTGCAGAGTGGTAGTCCGACGCTCCATCCCTACATCGGAGTCGCTCATCATCAACGAGATACAATCGGCCAACATCGACATGTATGTAGACCCCTCGTTCAACTACGGCGCATGGGTAGAACTCTACAACCCCACCAGCAAGGCAGTGAGCCTCAACGGACTATACATCAGTGATGATGCTACAAACCTCACCAAACATAAGCTCGGGAATGTAGGCACACTGCCAGCCAAAGGATACCATGTGCTGTGGTTCGACCACTATAGTCACATCTACGCCCCCACACAAATCGACTTCAAGCTCGACTACGACGGAGGCACCATCTATATCAGCACCTCCGACGGCGAGGTGATAGCCAGCCAGGACTTCCCCATGGCGGTGCCACGCACCTCGTATGCCCGCACCACCGACGGCACAGGCGAATGGGAACGCACCGCCGAGCCTACGCCCGGCGAGAGCAATACCACAAGCACCTTTACCGCAGAGCGTCTCGAAGCTCCTGTAGTAGACAGGGATGCCTGCCTATTTACCGACCCCTTCACGGTGAACGTACAGATACCAGCAGGCGCCACCCTGCGCTACACCACCGACGGCACCACCCCTACTCTCACCAACGGAAGCACCAGCAGCAACGGCAAATTCACCGTCAATAGCACCACTACCTACCGCTTCTGCCTGTTCCAGGAAGGCAAGCTGCCCAGTCAGGTCATCACACGTTCATACCTATATAAAGACAGAGACTACACACTGCCTATCATTTCCGTTGTCACCGACCCCATCAACCTCTACGACGACAGTCTCGGCGTATATGTAAAGGGTGTCAATGGACGTACGGGTAACGGACAGAGCACACCCTGCAACTGGAATATGGACTGGGACCGCCCCGTAAACTTCGAGTACATCACACCCGATGGCGGCATGGTGGTAAACCAAGAGGTGGACTTCGCCATGTGTGGCGGATGGAGCCGTGCATGGGCACCCCACTCCTTCAAGCTCAAAGCGGGCAAGATATATGAGGGAAACAACTCTATTGACTATCCCTTCTTTGCCAACAAGCCCTACCTGAAGCATAAGACACTGCAGATACGCAACGGCGGCAACGACACCGACTGCCGCATCAAGGATGCTGCCCTGCAGGAGATTGTACACCGCTCGGGACTCGACGTCGACGGACAGTCGACACAGCCCGTCGCGCACTTCATCAATGGCCAGTATGTGAGTATGCTCAACATGCGTGAGCCCAACAACAAGCACTTTGCATACGCCAACTACGGCATCGACACCGACGAGATGGACCAGTTTGAGATGAGCCCCGACTCGGGCTACGTGCAGATGGAGGGCGACAGAGAGGCTTTCCTCGAATGGTATGCCCTCTCGGCGAATGCTGCTGACGAGGCCACTTATGAAGAGATACGCAACCTGGTGGATATCGACGAATACATCAACTACATGGCCGTAGAGTTTTACCTCGGCGGCAACGACTGGCCACAAAACAACATCAAGGGATTCCGTCCCCGCACCGAAGACGGCAGATTCCGCTTCGTGATGTTCGACCTCGACGGCACCCTTGCCACCACCAGTCCCTTCTACACCTTCGAGGGCAAGCAGACCTACACCTTCGATTATATCTACGACCTTGGAGGACGCCTCACCGAGGAGATTGAGATGGTGACCATCTTCCTCAACATGCTCAATAACGACTCGTTCCGCAAGCAGTTTATCGACACCTACTGCCTTGTGGCAGGCAGCGTGTTCAAGCCTGAGCGTTGCAATGCCATCATTGATGAGATGGCCGCACGCATTGCTCCAGCACTGGCCTTTGACGGACGTTCACCCTATGGCACAGCCAACCAGCTGAAGAGCGCACTTGCCAACCGCCAAGGCAGCATGATACAGGCACTCATCGACTACTGGCGTATGGGGCTCAGCAGCGATATGCAGCAAGCTGTATCTATCTCGGCCAATGTGGATGACGTATCGCTCAGCGTGAACGGCATGGAGATACCTACCGACAAGTTCAGCGGCGCACTCTTTGCCCCCATCACCCTGAAAGCCGAGCCCAAGGCGGGTTACCGCTTCGTGGGCTGGAGCAGCGAGAGCACCACTATAACGGCAACATTGGTTAGCTCCGATGCCACATGGAACTACTACGACCAAGGCTCACTCGACGGCAAGAACTGGACAGCCACCACCTACTCAACCGCTACATGGAACAGTGGCAAGGCACCTCTCGGCTACTACACCGGCGACAGCAACAACAGCCGCGGATACAACACCACACTTGACTATGGCACCGATGCCAGCAGCAAGCGCCCCACCTACTATTTCCGCACCAAGTTCACCCTGTCCAAAGCGCCTGTAGCAAGCGATGTATTCCAGTTCCACTATACCGTAGACGACGGCATGGTCATCTATGTCAACGGCAAGGAGGCCGCCCGCTACCTGATGCCCGATGGCACCATCAGCTATAGCACATACGCAACAAGCCACGCCAACGGCAATCCCGACCAGGGCATACTGACGCTTGATGCCAGTCTGTTCAAGAGAGGAACGAACGTCATTGCCGTAGAGGTGCACAACAACAATGGCACATCATCGGACATCTACTTCAGTGGAGAACTCACCCAAGCTACCACCTCCAGCAGCGCTGAAAATATCGTATGTGAGGATATGGAATATGCATTGCCTCAGGGAAGCCACACACTCGTAGCCCTCTACGAACCGCTTACCGAGGAGGAGATGGCAGAGCATGCGATGCGCCCCGTACGCATCAATGAGCTCAGTGCCGACAATAGTATCTACGTCAACGAATACTACAAGAAGAACGACTGGATAGAGCTGTACAACACCACGGACGAGCCAATTGACGTTGCAGGCATGTACCTGAGCGATGATCTGGACACACCAACAAAGTATCAGATTGAGGGTGGTGTAAACACCGTTATCGAGCCTCACAGCTACCTCATCATCTGGGCCGACAAGCTGATGACCTTCACCCAGCTGCATGCACCTTTCAAACTCGCAGCTGAGGGAGGATACGTGACACTTACGGCTGCCGACCTCTCTTGGGGCGACACCATCTACTATGAGCCACATCTCGGCATCGAATCGGTTGGTCTTTACCCCGACGGTAGCAGCGATGTATATGTGATGACCATACCTACCATTGCCAAAACAAACATCATCAACAGCTATGCTGCATGGCTTGAGCAGCCCGAGATACCCGAGAATGGAGAGGGCATCGACGATGTAGCAGCAGAAACGCTGAAGGTACTCATCACCGACAACAAGCTCTACATCTACAGTGCAGAGGCTACAGCTGCTTCGGTAACCGTCTATACACCTACAGGACAGCAATGCGTGAAGGTACAAACCGAACTTGCTGACGGACATGCATGTATCGAGCTCAGCACATTGCCTACTGGTACCTATATCGTAGCTGTGAGCGACTCGAACGGAAATACGGAAACTCTGAAAATTAGAATTGAATAATACACATATTATATGAAGACAGACATTGAAATCGCACGCAACACCCCGTTGCTACCCATTGGAGAAATTGCCGCACAGGTAGGCATACCCGCCGAGAGTACAAACCCCTATGGCCACTACATGGCCAAGGTAGACGAGCACCTTATCGATGACGAGAAGGTGAAGCAAAGTAACCTCATCCTTGTCACTGCCATCACCCCCACCAAGGCGGGCATCGGTAAGACCACCGTATCCATCGGCCTTGCCCTCGGACTGAACAAGATAGGCAAGAAGACCATCGTGGCTCTGCGCGAGCCCTCGCTGGGTCCCTGCTTCGGCATGAAGGGCGGTGCTGCCGGCGGTGGCTACACCCAGGTGCTGCCCATGGACAAGATCAACCTCCACTTCACGGGCGACTTCCACGCTATCACCTCGGCCAACAACATGATTGCCGCACTGCTCGACAATTACATGTACCAGAACCGCGACAAAGGCATCGGCCTCAAGGAGGTGCTCTGGCGCCGCGTACTCGATGTCAACGACCGCTCACTGCGCTATATCGTCACAGGCCTTGGTCCCAAGACCAACGGCTTTGCACAGGAAGCAGGCTTCGACATCACTCCCGCCTCAGAAATCATGGCCATCCTATGCCTCGCTAAGGATGAGGATGACTTGCGCCGCCGCATCGAGAACATCCTGCTCGGCTTCACCTACGAGGGCAAGCCCTTCACCGTCAAGGACCTCGGCGTAGCAGGAGCCATCACCGTACTCCTCAAGGATGCCATCTCGCCCAACCTCGTGCAGACCACAGAGAATACGCCTGCCCTCGTGCATGGCGGACCGTTTGCCAACATCGCCCACGGATGCAACTCGGTGCTGGCAACCAAGCTGGCCATGACATACGCCGATTATGTCATCACTGAAGCAGGCTTCGGCGCCGACCTCGGAGCAGAGAAGTTCTACGACATCAAGTGCCGCAAGGCCGGACTCACCCCCAAGCTCACCGTGCTCGTAGCTACCGCCCGCGCACTGAAGATGCATGGTGGAGTACCTCAAGACCAAGTTTCAGAACCTAACCTCGAAGCCCTCAAGGCCGGTATGGTAAACCTCGACAAGCACTTGCGCAACCTGCAGTCGTTCGGGCAGACAGTAGTCGTTGCCTTCAACCGCTACAATGGCGACACCGACGAGGAGATCAACTACGTTCGCCAGCATTGTGCCGAGCTTGGTGTGGGCTGTGAGGTCAACAATGCCTACGCTTTAGGTGGTGAAGGTGCAGCAGACCTGGCTCGCCTCGTGGTAGACACCATAGAGCAGAAACCCTCATCAGCGCTGCATTTCGCTTATGAGGACACCGACAGTGTAGAGGACAAGATTGGCAAGGTTGCCAAGAATCTTTATGGTGCTGCATCAGTGACGCTGAGTGCTGCTGCCAAGAAGAAGCTCGCGATGATAGCCGAGCTCGGCTACACGCACTTCCCCATCTGCATAGCCAAGACCCAGTACTCCTTCTCTACCGATGCCAAGAAATATGGTGCCCCTGAGGGCTTTGGCTTCACTGTACAGGACATCGTCATCAATGCCGGTGCCGAAATGCTTGTAGTCATTGCCGGCGACATCATGCGCATGCCAGGCTTGCCCAAAGAGCCTGCAGCCCTGCACATCGACATCGTGAACGGACAGATTGAGGGACTGGATTAGCTTGAGAGATGATGGTTGAGGGTAAGCGGCTCCGCCGATGATTAAAAATTAGCGGTAAAATCGTCCCCAACAACCATAAATTCACAGAACAAGAAAGGGTAGCCAATTGGCTACCCTTTACGCTTCTTATCAGAAGCGTAAGATTTACTTCTTGATTACGCGCTTCTTACCGTCTACGATATAGATGCCTGTAGCAGCAGGTGTGTCGATGCGGCGACCGAAGAGGTCGAAGATACCCTTCTTGGCAGGAGCAACATACTCGTCGATGCACTCCATCTCCTCGATATTGTTGACAAGGTCGTTGATATACTTCTCTGACTCTGCAATGACCAAAGCAGATGCTGTACCTACAGTAGACTCCCAGTATACAATGCCGCCATAAGCACCGGCACCGCCACCATGATTCTGGAGGTGCAAGTTTGCATTGCTCCATTTGCTATCACGAATAGTTACAACCTTACCATCCTGCATATCAATCTGGAACGGACGGGTAGCTGAGGGTTCGGCAACCAGTGTCAGTGGTGACGAGAGATACTCTGAGCAGCCCATATAGGTCTCTGTAGCAACGTTCTGGAGGTAGAATGAGCGGATTCCGTAAACAGGCTCATCAGTTTCAACGAACTTCCAGAGGTATGCGGGATTAGAAATACTTACATAACTCCATGCGGGAGCATCTTGCTTAGCATAGATAGCCACATCTACTCCGTGAGTCTCCTTGAACGCAGGCAGACCACTGAGAATGAAGTAGGTCTTGTCAGGCAAGGGGAGGTTCACCTCAAGGTGTACGACTGCTGAGTCGAGGTCATTAGCAGCCTGCTGAATAGCCTCGTCAGTACCACCGTTAGCCAAGAGAGCCTCAGCTGCAGCGATTGCTGCATCGTACTCGGCAGTGTTGGCAACCTGACCAATCTCATTGCCTCTTGATGATTCGGGAAGAGCAGCTTTAGCAGCATCGTAAGCATCCTGGAGGATAGAGAGCTTGGTAACAGCACCGTCAACAGTTACGTCAACAACAGCCTCAGCGTTGGTGAACTCAAATGAGAATGCTTCTACAACTGTTGTGTCGAGCAAAACAGAAACGCTGGCGCCATTCGGGGTTACAGTAGCGGGGATTACGTTACCGAAGAGGTCATATATTTCAAGGTCTGTAAACGCACAATCCTTATCGGCTGTGAGAGTCAGGCTATTGATGCCCTTATAAAGATGGATGGTAGGTGACTGGAACTTGAGGTCTGAAATGCTCTTGGTAGCGCAAGGCAATGCACTCATCTCACGGATAAACCATGCCGAAGCATTATAAGCACCCGTATTCCAGTCCACAAGTGAAGACTTCACACCATAGTATCCACCGTATGCACCAGCACCACCACCGTATGCACCGCTGTTGTGGTCACCGGCGTGCAGCATGCGACCTTCGTGCACCAGACCGAACTGACCATAACCCAGGCTCTGGAGTTCTACGGTATCCTTCTCTGCGGTCAAACCGAAGGCGTTGGTATAAGGTTCTCCGTTTTCAGGGTCGTACAGGTTGCCCATATAGAGTCCTGTGGCCTCATGCTTGATGGCATAGTATGCCTTACCCTCATTGTTTGCGATAGGCTCGAAGGTGAATACCTGCTGTGCACTGTCGGGTGATGCAGTCTCCCACCAGAGCCAGTTCTGTGTTAGCGAGTCGCTATAGATGGTAATAGCCTTATGCAAGCCCTGCTTTTCGAAGAAGGCTGCACCAGAGATGAAGTGGTACTTCTTGCCTGGTTCGGGCATATTGACTACTAAATCAGCAGCCTTGCTATATTCCTCATCGAGTTTGGCGATAGCAGCCTTGAGCTCAGCCTCTGAAGCATCGGTACCAACCAAAGCCTCGGCAGCCGCCAATGCATCGTAGAATGCAGAAACGTCATCCTTATAGAAACCGGGAGCTGTGCCATGATAAGGATTTATGGACTTTGCTGTAGCTATCATCTCCTGCAACTCAGCCATGGTTTCAGATACGTGAGTAATCTCAAACACAGCGGGGAACTGGTGAGCATAGCTTGCTCCACGAGCAGTCATTGCAAAGCTGAATGCACTGTACTCACCCTCGGGAAGGTTCACCTCAAGATAGTGATAATCAGCAACAGCTGCGCCCCAGGTAGAATGGAAGAAGGTGTTGGGGTCATCATCAATCAGACCTGGAATACCAGCTCCATCAATAGCACCGGGGTTTAAGGTATTGTGGCAAGCATTGGATACGAGGTTATCTTCGGTAAGTTCAATTTCATTACCGTCCTCATCGAACAACTCAAATGATGACAATGTAAAGAAGGGCCAAGTCTCATAACCGCTGATAGCTCCATTGCTTCCCGTCTGCTTCACGATGAAGCGTACCTTGGTCAACGGGTATTCGAAACGATATAATCGAGAGCTATAGGTAACTACATCATTCTCGTTTAGTGTAGCGCCATCGAGGAGTTTGTAACCCTTGAGTGCTGTCTCACTGGGGCCGAGCACGATGGGGAACTCATTGAAAGTTATAGGATTGGCCTGAACGTCGGCAATAAGCGTATAGAGGCTGTCACACAAGTGCTTTGCTCTGACAGCAGAGAACACGCCCTCCTCTGACTCTGCCAATACTACACGTACCTCTTCGAGCAGGTCTACAACTCTGTTGATCATCTCTTCGGAGTACTCGCCTAATGCTTCGCCCGGCTCTGTTTCATCAATCCACTGATCAATAATATCCAGATTAGTGTAGCTGCTATCCAGCTCTACCAATGCGCTGGCCTCGCTCAACGCAGCCTTCTTGTCGGCAATCTCGCCACGGCCAGCAGTAGCAGTCTCATACATGCCATCGGCCTCTGCGATAAGGGCGTTAAGAGCCTCAACGGCATCAGCTACGTGCACAGACCACTCCTTTGCTGCTACCTCACGTGCAGAAACGACCGCATTGCTCAGACCGCGATAGTCGGCGATAGACTTGTTTGCCAAGCGGATAGCCCAGTACACGTTCTCGTCCACCTGATAGGCATCGGCTGCTCCGGCAAGTGCCTTGCCTGCTGCAATCTGCTCGTTGAGGTATGCCAATGTATCTACCTGCATCTTGTAAGCCACGCAAGTGTCGGCAATGGCAACAGTGGCAGCCATGTCAATCTTGGCCATCTCGTCAAGGGCAGCAGCAGCATCCATATCACCGAAGTAATAGAGTGTGGCGTTGTCCCAGATGAGGAAATTGGCGGTAGTAGCTTCGGCCTTCAAGCCCACCTTCAAGGTGCCGTCTACTACGTTGACAGCTACATTGAACTTGGCTGTGTGGCCCCACTTGGTACCGGCATCGGGGTTATTGGTAGCAACGGGTACCGAGGCATCATTGGCAAAGAGGGTAACACCTGACACGGCCTCGCGGTTTTCCTCAGCTGCTTGCACAGAGGCGCCGATGTATGCACCAAACACGTATGTACCGTTGGGCAGCCCTGTGATAGACTGCGAAATGGTATTGTCGGTCAAGCCACTGGTAGCATCGCTCTTCCAGTTCTCAAGCGCTGCATTGTTCACGCCATGGAAACCCGGCTTGGCAATCTGGCTCTTGGTAGTTTTCTTCCAGATGTGACTGTCAAATTCAATGCTCCAACCGATAACGCCACGCTCCATGTCGGCATTCAACAGCTTGGAAGTCACATTCTCAGCTTGGGCAAAACTGGCAGTAAAGGCCGCAGTAGCGAGTCCCAAGCACAACAAACGTAAGTTTTTCTTCATGGTTTTAATGTTTCAATTAATACTAAGTTTTTGTTTTCTCGGTCTTTTGTTTTTTAGTCAAAAATCAATAACTCTGTTTCAGTTCATTCACACTGTTTATAATGTTTGTTATAAAATCCATGCAAGCCCTTCCTTGCATTATCGACACAAAGATTATAAAAAGTAAATAACACTGCAACATCTATACTGAAAATTTACATTTCTGCGTGACAAAAAAAGACGTTATCTGCACTCAGCCAAGCCCAAGAAAAGGGAAACTGCAAAATAGAGTTTTCAGTTTCTAAGCTTTTCGCAATCCGTACGCGCATACTCAGTGAAGTTTTTTTCGCACCTGTGAAAAAAAATTGTCAAACTTATGATAAAAAATTATCAAGCCTGTGATAATTTTTTGTCAAGCCTGTGATAATCCATGAAAAATGAGGTGCACTAAAAAAAAGGGTAGTCCTGCGTGGGACTACCCTTTCTCTATTGTATCAGAAGTGTGTGATTACTTCTTGATTACGCGCTTCTTACCGTCTACGATATAGATACCTGTAGCAGCAGGAGCCTCGATGCGGCGACCGAAGAGGTCGAAGATACCCTTCTTGGCAGGAGCAACGAACTCATCGGCACCCTCCTCTATCTCGGTGAAGTCGATGTCGGTAATGTATGCCTCAGTCTCGCAAATCTTCCAGACAGAAGCTGTGCCAAGGCCTGAGTTCCAGTAAACGATGTTACCACCCTTGTTCTTACCGCCACCGTGACCGTTAGCGTGGATACGGAATGCAGCGTCGGTGCTGGCAGCGATAGCTACGGTAGTACCCTCAAGGGCAACGATGTTGTATGATGTAGTAGCATCGGGCTCTTCGACCATGCTAAGCGGACTTGACTGGCCTGAAACAGTACCCATATACATACCTGTACCTACGTTCAAGAGATAGTATGCAGCAGGAGCACCCTCCTCAACATCGGTGTCGGGAACGAACTTCCAGTAGCGGTTCTGCTTGTCGAGATTCTCATACATCCATCTGGGAGTAGCGTCGTCAGCAGCATAGAGCATCATGGGCACACCGTGATTCTCCTCGAATGTAGAAAGAGCACTTACGATGAAGTAGGTCTTGTTAGGATCGGGCATATTGGGAGTGAGCTCGGCAACAGCCTTATCAAGAGCAGCGATGGCAGCAGAGATCTGCTCATCGGTACCACCCGAAGCAAGCAACTTCTCGGCCTCGGCAATAGCAGCCTTGTAAGCAGAGAGGTCGGCATACTGCATCACGTCTGTACCCTCCTCGGGAGCTACAGCAGCAGCCTCGTCGTAGGCTACCTGCAACTCAGAGAGCTTAGAGATGTTACCGTTAACCACGAGTGAAGTTACACCCTCGTTGTTCTTGAAGGTGAGTGAGAATGACTCGATGCTGAGTGTATCAAGCAACAGAGTAGCAGAGTTGCCTGAAACATTCACGTCGGCAGCAATCACGTTACCCCAGAGGTCGTATACAGTAAGGTCTGTGAATGCGCAAGCCTTGTCGGCAGTCAAGTTCAGTGTGTTCACACCTGAGTAGAGGTGGAATGTCTCAGAGCGATAGTCGGCACCGGCTACAGCAGCTGTGTAGGGCAGTGCGTGCATCTCGCGAACGAACCATGCAGAAGCCGAGTTGAAGGCACCATTATAGAAGCAGAGACCAGAACTTACACCACGGTGGCCACCGTATGCACCATCGTTAGAACCTACGGTTCCGCTGTTGTGGTCACCAGCGTGAATAGCATCACCGCTTGTAGCCTGCAAGTTGAAGGCACCGGCACCGAGTGATACGAGCTTCACAGTGTCAGCCTCGGCCTTGTCGGCAGTGAGAGCCACGTGGTTGTTCTCGGTGTCAAGCACGAGGTAGCGGTTGGTATGTACGTTGCGTACCTTATAGATAGGTGTCTCATCTTCGAGTTTACCGAGAGATTCCAGTACGAACTCCTGACCGATGCTGTCAGCACCAGCAGTTTGCCACCATACTACAGAGTCGCCACGGGCATAGAGAGCCTTCTGTACACCCTGCTTAGCATAGAAGCCATCGTAACCGATCACAAGACGATACTTTTTGTCGGCAGCAGGCAGGTTAACCTTCATCTCGTCAACAAGACCCTGCTGAGTCTCAAGCTCGTCAATAGCAGCGTACATCTCTTCGTCAGAGCCGCCGTTTTCGAGAACAGCCTCAGCAGCAGCAATAGCATTCCAGAAAGCAGAGAGGTCAGCATTGTAGAAACCAGGATCGGTACCTGCAAATGCGTTCATCTGCTTAGCAGTGTTAACAGCGCTCTCAAGCATAGAAGAAGCCTCAGAAACACTTGACACTTCTACAACCAAAGGAATGTTCTGCTTATTACTACCACGGTCAATCCAGCCGAAGCTGAAAGTGGTCAGTTCAAGTTCCTCAGGAATAGAAACTTCAAGGTAGTGGAAATCTGTAGTAGGACTAGAGGACCAAGCAGAATGCCAAAAGCTTGTAGTATTGCCATCACAGATGTTTTCCATACCACCTTCTGTAGTTTCTTGAGCATTGGTATTGAAGTTATCAGCAGAGAGTTCGATAAGCTCACCATCACCATCATACAGATAGAACTCACCCAACGCTACAAAAGGAGGATTACCCTTACCTGCGCCATTAGGGCAGAAAACATCCTTAAATGTGAAACGAATATTTGTAACAGGGAATGGCATAGTATACATTCTAGAAGTATATTCATAACGGCCATCCGCATTAGCCTCCTGAGAAGTCGTAATAGTGAAGGGGAATGCGTCTACAGAGATAGGATTGTCAATAGCATTCTGAATGACAACGTAGAGACTATCGTAGAGATGACGAGCCTGCAAAGCTGTAATCTCAGCTCCATAAGCCTGATCCACAAATGTACGAGCGTCATTGATAAGGTCGTTCAATGAGGCAATCATCTCTTCTGTGTACTGACCAACCTCATCACCAACCTCGAGCTCGTCGTTAACGATTCCATCAAGCTCCTCAAGTTGTACATAGCAGCTATCCAAAGCCACCAAAGCAGCAGCCTCGTTCAAAGCAGCCTTCTGCTCATTCAGTTCAGGACGACCTGCAGTAGCAGCCTCGTATGTAGCCTTAGCTGAAACAATGAGTTCGTTCAAGGCAGCAACCTCACCATTAACGGCGGGAGCCCATTCACCAGCAGCAGTTACCTCAGCAGCAACAATAGCCTTATTGAAGCTACGGTAGTCAGAGATAGACTTTGTAGACTTGTTGATAGCCCAGTAGAGGTCTTCGTTGAGCTGCCAGAGCTGGTCGGCAGTAGCGATAGCCTTAGCTGCAGCGATACCCTCATTGAGCAGTGCCAATGAGTCAACGTTCATCTTGTGAGCCAAGCAAGTGTCGGCAATAGCCACGGTAGCAGCCATGTCAATCTTGGCCATCTCGTTGAGAGCATCAGCCTCGCTCATATTACCAAAGTAGTAGAGCGTAGCGTTATCCCAGATAACATAGTTAGCTGTAGTAGACTCTATCTTGAGACCAACCTCAAGCGAACCGCCCTCAGCAACGGTAGCAGCCACATTGAACTTACCTGTATGAGCCCACTTCACTTGGTGACCCTTGTCAGGATTGTCAGTAGCTACAGGCACACCTGCCTCATTGGCATACAAGGTTACGCCAGTCACAGCATCCTTGTTTGACTCCTCAGAGCCCTGCAAAGAAGCAGCTACGTAAGCGCCGAACACGTATGTACCGGCAGGAAGATTGCGTACGGTCTGCGAGATAGAGTTATCGCTCAAACCAGCACCGCTGCCATTCCAGTTCTCGAGTACCATGTTGTTTACACCATGGAAACCGGGACGGCCAATCTTGGTGTTCTTGCCAAAGATATTGCCTTGACCATCAATGCCCCAGCCTCTTACACCCTCTTCCATGTCGGCATTGCGCAACTTGGAAGTTACATTCTCAGCTTGAGCAAAACCAGCAGTAAAGGTCAATGCAGCAAGACCCAAGCACAACAATCGTAGATTTTTCTTCATGTTTTTTGAGACTTAATAAATAGTTAATAAAATTTTTGTTTTCGCTTTTAGTGATTAAGAATTAATAATTGTGTTTTTACAGGACGAAGCGGCAAGCCTGAGAGGCTCACACCTCCCGACTTACCCTTCGCTATACTTTACTTACGAATCTTATACCAGCTGCTACCGTAAAGCAAGATTACGAGGAAGCAGGGAACGCATACCCAGTAGCTCATCTGGAACGAACCGGTAAGTCCCTCAACCCAAGCACGTACGAGCGGCATCACAGCACCACCGGCCATAGCCATGGTGAGGAGTGCAGAGCCCTGCTTGGTGAACTTGCCGAGGTCGGCCATTGCCAAGGGCCAGAGAGCCGGCCACATGAGTGAGCAACCGAGAGCCATCAAGAAGATGCAGTAGATAGAATACTCACCGGGAAGTACGGCTACAAGCACAGAGCCTACCAAAGCAATCCATGCACAGATGCGCATAGCCTTGTCCTGACTGAGATACTTGGGAATGAACACAATGCCACAGATGTAACCGATGACCATACCTACCGAAGGAATGTAACCGAGCAGCTCAGCAGAAGCACCGAGAACAACACCTGCACTCTTCAAGCTGGTAGCATAGTCGGCCACGGTAGCCAGAGAGATAGTCTCAACACCCACGTAGAAGAAGAGTGTCAAGCAACCGAGCAACAAGTGGGGGAACTGCATGATAGAGGTCTTGCCCTCAGCATAGGGACATGCAGCAGCATCGTCCTCATCCTCACCGGCAGCCTTCACCTCGGGCAGCGGAGCGAGCAGGGCAATGATGCCGAGCAGCACAAATATACCTATAATAATATAGAAGGGCAAGAAGAGGTCGCCCATCTGAATCTGGTCGATAGACTTACCGATAACCAAGGTCATGAATACGGTAGTAGTGGGCCATGCGAGCTTGTTGCAGATACCCATGATAGAGGTACGCTTAGCGGCACTCTCGAGCGGGCCAAGGATGGTGATGTAGGGATTCACGCAAGCCTGCAATACGGCATTGGCAGCACCACTGATGAAGCATGCGGTGAGGAAGAATGCCAAAGACTCGTTCTTGGCAGCAGGGATGAACAAACCGAATGCGATGGCAAACAGCGCGAACGACACGGCCATTGTAGCCTTGTAGCCAATCTTGCTGATACATACCGTGGCAGGATAGCCGAAAAGCAAGAAGGGAACGAAGTTAAACGCAATCAAGAGGTTGGCCACCACAGGAGTGATATCCAATGCACCTTTGAGCACGGGTGTCAAGAAGCCGTTGATACCCAAGGCAAAGCCGATGGCGAAGAAGAACAGACCGCATATCGCAAGTGCAATGCCTGTCTTGTTTTGTTTCTGAGTCATAATTCTGATTTACTATTTACAAATTTACTATATGTTACTTTACTGCTTCACGTACAATCTGCTGCATACGCTCATACTGCTCTTCCATGCTGGTGAGGAGCTTGTACTGAGCATGAGTGCGCACGAGGTTGTGGCCATCGTAGCGTACCTTGTAGTAATTGTCGCCATCGATGTAGTCCATGAGGAAGCGGAGCACCTGCTCGTAGGTGATATAGATACCTGAGAATGCAAGCCAGTCGATCTCGCTCTGAGTCATCGAAGCCTTGCGCTCTGAGAGGTAACCCTTGATGTAGCCCTCAAACATGTTGATGTCCATTGATACGCGATTGAGGTCCTGATCGTCCTCGGCACCGGTATTGGTGTATGAACGGAGAGCGTCGCCCACGTCGTTGAGCGAAGTGCTGCTCATGCAGGTATCGAGGTCGATAACGCAGAGTACGTTGCCATTCTGATTGAAGAGGATATTGCTGAGCTTGGTATCGTTGTGGGTCACTCGCATGGGGAGCACGCCCTCCTCTACCATCTTCCAGAAGTCGAGCATCTGCTCGCGACGGCTCTCAATCCAAGAGATTTCCTCCTTGAGCTCAGCTACGCGGCCCATAGGATCCTTTGCAATGGTCTCATCCCACTGCTGGAAACGCCAACGGATATTGTGGAATCCCTTGATGGTCTCGGCCAGAGGCTCGGTAAAGTCGGCCAACTGGGCCTGGAAACGTCCGATACCCTGACCACCCTTGTAAGCGAGTTCGGGAGTGTCGGCACGGTCATAGGTCACAGAGCCTTCGATAAACTCACACACGGCCCAGTAATTGCCCTCATTGTCTTTCCAATAGAGCTTTCCGTCAACGGTAGGAGTCACGGTCAGTGCCTCACGACGAGGATCGCCACCGGCAGCAGCGATCTTCTCCTTCAAGTGAGCAGTCACCTTAGCGATGTTGTCCATCATGGCGGGCACATCGGGGAAGATAGCGTGATTCTTACGCTGGAGGATGTAGTTGGGAGTGTTACCTACGGTCTTAACGATAAAAGTATCGTTGATAAAACCTTCACCAAGAGGCTTGATGATTTCAATGTCGCCTTCGATTGCGAAGTGCGAAGCGATGCTAAGCATTCTTTCGTCCATGTTTGTATTCTGGTATTAGCGTTAATACACAATATTTATCGTACAAAAGTATGGTAAAATTTGCAATCCACACAATAAATATTCCAAAAATCGGCAGAAATAAACGACAATAAGAGCAGGCAAAGAAAAGATTTGATTACTTTTGTAAAGAAATGCAAACCCTAAAAGGCAAAAACGCGTGAAACAGCTGATAGACAAACTACAGACAGCACTCTCGGGCATCTATGAAGGACACGAACTAACGGCCATCATCCGCACCATCTGCTGCGACATGCTGGGCATAAGCAGCACTGCTTATTACCTCAAGGAAGAGGTGACACTGACTACCGAGCAGGGGACACTTCTACAGGGCATCATCGACCGTCTACGACAAGGCGAGCCACTGCAATACATAGAGGGGAAAGCCCCATTTTGCGGAATGGAGTTTGCAGTAAATTCATCTGTACTCATACCGCGTCCCGAGACGGCAGAACTGGTAGATTGGATTGTCTGCGAGCATGCCACGCAACAACCACGCATACTGGACCTTGGCACCGGAAGCGGCTGCATCGCCATCGCACTGAGCAAGCAGCTTCCGCAAGCCACGATAGAGGCTTGCGACATATCGGCAGAGGCATTGACCGTAGCCAAAGAGAACGCCCGAATGAACGAGGCGCCCGTATCCTTCTTCACACACGACATGCTCGACCTCGGCACTCCCCTCCCCCATTCCTATGACATACTGGTGAGCAACCCTCCCTACATACGACAGAGCGAGGCAGCGGACATGAGCATCCAAGTCACCGAATGGGAGCCCCACACCGCCCTCTTCGTGCCCGACGACGATGCACTACGCTTCTACCGCGCCATTGCCGAGCTGGGGCAGACGGAGGCACTACGCCCTGGCGGGCATATCTACGTGGAGATCAATCAGGCATTAGGCAAAGAGACTGTAGCCCTATTCAAGTCGTATGAATACAAGGATGTAAAACTACGCAAGGACATCTATGGGAACAACCGAATGATTAAATGCAAGAAATAATGCTTTTTCACACAAATGGATTTATTTCACACAGATCTCACGAATCTCACAGAAGCGCGTCGCTTCGCCCGCGCTGCCTCCGGGATGTATACACTCGGCAAAGCCGACAAGCTGCGAGCCTTCTGCGATGCAGCCCTCTGTGAGATTCGTGAGATCTGTGTGAGACAAAACCTTCTCAACATATAAATAGATAAATATGGAAACAAAGGACCCACTATCATACAGAGTAATAGGTTGTGCAATCATAAAACGAGTTACCAATGGATATTAAACAAACTATATTGAATGACTGCAGATGAGATACTATATAAATTGGCTGCGCGATGCTCGGTAAGCGAGCAATGCCTGAGCGACATAGAGGCCAAGTTGAGCCGCTACGACCTCACCGAGGAGGAGCACACCCGTATCCTGCGCCACCTCGTAGAAGAGAAGTACGTAGATGACCGGCGCTATGCCGAGGCCTACGTGAAAGACAAATACCGATTCAACAAGTGGGGACGCATCAAGATTGCTCAGGGCCTGCGTCTGAAGGGCATTGACAATGAGACGATAAAGTCGGCCATGGAAACAATTGACGAAGAGGAGTATCTAAGCATTCTGCGCGACCTCATCAAGGCCAAGCGCAAAAGCACGCGAGGGACAAGCGAGTATGAGATAAACGGCAAACTCACCCGTTTTGCCACAGGGCGAGGCTTTGAATATGCCGCGATACGGAGGTGTATTAACGTTGACGATGACTATTGGGATTGACCATTACATAATGATAACTTTACAGATTCGGCATAGCCGCATAACTGTCCCTCTGTTTATAGAGGGACGAGCGGAACAAAGTGAAGCGGAGGGAGTTACAAGCGTAGCGCGTAGTTTCTCAATTAGAGGAATGCATTCTCCGCGCTTCGCTTGGAACTCCCCCGTCGCTTCGCGCCACCCCCTCTATAAACAGAGGGGGAGTTGCAGACATAACTCCTTCATATGACGTTGTATAAAGAGATGAAATGGATTGACGACCTCAAGGAACTACTTTTCCCACGTTACTGCAAGGTATGCCGACGCCGCCTTACCCACAGCGAGCAGCACCTCTGCGTGAGTTGTCTCTTGGAACTGCCACGGACCCACTACGAGCGCACTCCCAACAATCTGCTGATGCAACACTTCATGGAATGGCCCGAAGTAGTGGCCGCCACATCATACTTCTATTACGATAAGGAGGGACGATACAGTAGCCTCATCCATCACCTGAAATACTACGACCACCCCGAAGTGGGCACTTACCTCGGGCGCTTGGCCGCCACCGAGCTACAAGCCAGCGGATTCTTCGAGGGTATCGACCTCATCATCCCCGTCCCCTTATCGAAGAACAAGCTACGCAAGCGCGGCTACAACCAATGCGACTATATAGCGCAAGGCATCAGCCAAATCATCGGAGCCGACTTACATACTCACTGCATAGAGCGCACCGTAAACACCGACACGCAGACGCGCAAGAGCCGCTCCGAGCGGTGGAAGAACACCGAAAAGATATTTCAAGTCACCCATGCCAACACACTGAAGGGAAAACACATACTCCTCGTCGATGACGTTGCCACTACCGGTGCGACCCTACATGCCTGCACATCAGCAATCCTCAAGGTTCCCAACGTACGTATCAGTATCTTCACACTGGCGAAAGCTTTATAAGCAAAAAACGCATACCCGAAGGACGAAGCCATGGGGTATGCGAATTGTTTTTGGGGTATCTTTGAAAAACAGCATTCAGAGAGAGAGCTATTCAGCACCCTCTCTGAAAGTGACATTACTGTTGGTCGATGAAGTACTTCTCGCAACCGCGGAGCACGTTGCGCACTTCGGAGAGGAGCTCGTGTGACTCCTGGATGAGGTTGAGGTACACGAACGCCACCTTGATGTTTTCGGCATCCTCCTGCAGGCGGTGTGTCTGCACGCGGCGGAGGTTCGAGATCTCCTTCTTCAGCCACTTACCCTCGGCTGAGAGCTTCTCGGCATCGGTGTAGTCGCCTGTGCGGATGACGCGGCTGATGCCACGGAACACCTCAATGAGGCGCTTCTGATAGGGCGCAAACTCATCGTAGTACTGCGGTGGGAGCGGACGGAAGTTATTGTCGGTATGCTCCTTCATGGGGTTGGTGATACGGGTGAGCGTGTTAAGAATCTGCTGTCCGTTATTACTGCTGAGGTAATACCAGGTATTCTTCTCGAATGCCAATCCCTTGTCGATACGGCGGAATCCGAGTGTCTCCTGACGGCGCATCTTCTTCAGCAAGGCCTTCTCCTCAACAATCTTGCCGAGCGCCGTACGCAACTTACGCACATCTTCGTTGGCAAAGGCACTGATAACGCTTTCGTAAGTATCTGCCGCGAAATCGAGGGTATGGCACAGGGTCTCGGCGGTGTGGGCCTTGAGGTTGTTCCATACTCGTCCGGGGTCCTCTGAGGTAAGGATGATATCCATCTTTTCATCGCGCACCTCCTCGTTCTTCTTGTTCTTATAGGACATGTGGCTACGGATGAGCAGGAAGATGGCGAGAGCTACCATGACAAACATACCTACAGGCCCTGCGAGATAGTTGACCGAAGCAACCAAGCCGGCCAGGATGAAGGCGGCACCTGCGGTGAGGAACCATCCACCTATCACGGAGATAACGCCGGTGATGCGGAACACGGCACTCTCACGTCCCCAGGCACGGTCGGCAAGCGACGAACCCATACCCACCATGAAGGTCACGTAGGTGGTAGAGAGGGGGAGTTTCAATGAGGTTCCCAGTGCGATGAGCAGACCTGCCAACACGAGGTTGACAGAGGCACGCACGAGGTCGAAGGCAGCGCCCTCGTCGATGGTCACTTCACTCTGGTTGAAGCGGCCGTTGACCCATTTCTTCACATTGGCGGGAGTGATGTTGTTGAGTCCGTTGACGAATCCCATACCCATACGCACGAGCTTACGGGCAAGGCTTGAAGAGCCGAACATCTCGTCGCCCTCGTCCTGACGTGAGAGGTTGATAGAGGTCTTCAGCACCTCGTGAGCCTTCTTTGAGGTGCAAAGGGCAAATACCATGATGGCACCGGCACCGATAAGGAACCATACTGATGTGGTAGCGGGCTCGTTGAGGAAGCCCATCATGTATTCGTCGGGAGAGATGCCTGCAGGCACAGCCTCGCGGAAGAAGTGGAGCACACTATCCAGGGCCGCCATGGTGACACCGATAAAGTTCACCAGGTCGTTACCGGCAAAGGCCATAGCCAAGGCAAAGGTACCGATCATGATGATTACCTTGAAGATGTTGACCTTGAGGGCGTGGAGGAGCTGCATGAGCACGGTGCTCACCACGAAGATGATGCCAAGGAGCATCAGCGTGTTCTCATTGAGGAAGGCCTTGATTTCGGGGGTCATGAACGAGGCACCCTTCATGCCCTTGAAGAGCATGAAGTAGATGATGGAGGTCACGGCCACACCACCGAAGATACCGATTTTCTTGGTCAGTCCCTTCTTATAATTATAGGTAAATATAAGGCGTGCTATCCATTGCACGATGATGCCGAAGAAGAAGGCTATCGCCACGGATAGGAAGATACCGGCTATCACCTCCAGTGCCTTGCTCGTGTTGAGCAAGTCGCCGACGCTCTCTACGCCCGGCAGATTCTCTCCTGAACTGACCTTGATGATCGCGAGGGCGAACGATGCCCCCAAGAGTTCGAACACCATCGACACGGTGGTCGAGGTGGGCATGCCGAGCGAGTTGAAAATGTCGAGCAGCACCACATCGGTGACCGTCACGGCCAGGAACACGCACATCAGTTGCCGGAAATAAAAATGCTCGGGTTGGAACATGCCGTGCCGAGCAATATCCATCATACCGTTACTGGTTGATGCTCCGATGAAAATACCGATTGCTGCTACAATCAAGATTACTTTGAGCGATGCCGCCTTGGCACCTACCGCCGAGTTGAGGAAGTTCACGGCGTCGTTACTTACACCGACATTGAGGTCGATGATTGCGAGGATAAATAGGAAACAGATTATCCCTACATAAAAATATTCCATAAATAACGTTTATTGGTAATTTCGTGCAAAGATACTAAAATATATTAAGTTTCCTATAAATGTTTGTTACATTTTGGTTACAAAATTTAGCTTGAGCGAAGAGTGTTTTTTGGCCAATTGGTTATTGGGCGGCTATGCCGGCTTCGACCCATCTCTGTGCCAATGCGGTGGCATCGGCCAGTGCGGTGGCATCGTCAATGTCGTACTTTGCGGTCAGCAGGGCGGCCAATGTCTCGGGAGTAAACTCCTTGCCCTCGACCTCACGCCACAGGTAGGCGGCGCTCTCGTTGAGGCTGATGACCTTACTGAAGTCAATGTTGGCCACTCCGGTGGCAATGATGATGTGCTCGCCGCACATTTCGCGTAGCTCGAATCCTTCGTTGATTTTCATTTTTTCTTGGTGTTATCGGTTGTTATATGTTTTTTATAGGATTATCTAGGGCTTCCTAGGGACTCCTAGGACTTCCTAGAGACCCCTAGGACTGCTTAGAATAGGAATGGCCGTGTCATCTCCAGGTGGCTGGCAAACGGCGGTGGATGGCCAGCAGTACGCGTCTGGCGAATGGCCACTTGGGCCACAAGGCCGAGTAGTAGCGCCAGCGCCTGCCGTCGGGGGAGTAGGTCTTGTCCTTGCGTATGAGGTGCTTGGTGGCGCCCACGATGTGGCTGATGTGGCATTGCTCTGTGCCTCTGACGTTGCCGTCGCCCTTGAGGGTCACCTTGTCGCCTTCGATGCGTATGATACGGTGGTATACATATTTCCCGGGAGCAATCTCTGCCAACACGGCATCGCCCACTTGCGGAGTGCGGGTGGGGCGGGTGAGCACGATCTTGTCGCGGCGGTCTTCGAGGAAGGGGCGCATGCTGAAGCCTCTCACGCGGAGTGTGGCATCGTGGCCGTCGGCGATGAGTCGTTTCACCTCTCCGAGGAAAATCTCGTTGGGGAGTTCTACGGTGTTACGGATGGGCGTTGTCATAGATTATCTTTGGAGGTTACTGCCGCGTGACATACCTCGGCGGCCTCTTGGTCGGGGCGGCAACCTAAGGTGTAGAGTGGTGTCAGCTCTATCAGGCGTGATACGCTATCGCAGATGCCGCCATGAACGCGCTTGTCCCACTTCATTGTCGACATAGAGGGCAACAGCACGGCGAAGGCTTGCAGCGCTCCCTCGCGCCCGATGTGGTTGGTAGGCTCTTGCTTGATGCGTACGAAGGCTCCTATCGGGGCGCTGTCGTTCTTGTAGCAAGGGGTCTTGCCGCTCCAGGGCGAACCGTATACGGTAGCTATCCCACCTTCGATGCGGATAACGGGGTTGTCGTCATTGAGCAGTTCGCTGCCTTCAATGTGTCTCAGCCATAGGCTGCTGTGTGTGCTCTTGCCCGTGCCGCTCTTGCCGAGGAAGAGGTATCCGTGGCCGTGGTTCTTGATGACCGAGGCGTGTACGAGCATCGTTTCCATGGTGGCCGCGGCAAAGGCATAAACCAGCATCAGTGCGTTGTTGACGGCAAAGGTGCGCATCGAGTTTTCGCCCCGGGTGGCTATGATGGCTTGGCTGAAGTCGCCGTTGGCTTGCAGGAGTCCGCAGTATTTGCCTCCGGGCGGACTGATGAGTATCTGATAGGTGCCATCGGCCAGGCGGTAAACACCAAAGTCGGCAGCTCCGCAATCGAACTCTCCGATGGTGTCGCCCTTCTCCGTGGGGTAGAATGTGTCGTCCACCGTGAGAGTAAACTGCGGTTTTTCGGCTCCTGCGGCTACGGCAAATGGTTCGTAAGAGGGTAGGGCGATGCCCGTCTCTCCCTCGGGGAGAGTCACCGCAAAGGTGTGGCGGGCTACGGTGTAGTATCGTGTTGGCATCTTTGGAGATTTTCTATTTGACGATTTACAATTTACTATTTATTACAACCACTCCACCAGCGAGGCCAGCTTCATGCTGTTCGACCCCTTAATGAGGATGGTGCGTCCCTCGGGGCGCTCGGCTTCGAGTGCGGCCTTCACCTCCTCGGCATCGGCAAAGGTGCGCTGGGTGTGCCGTGTGGCGGCAAAGGCAGTGCCCACGAGCCACACCTCGGCGAAGTCTCGGGCGTCGAGCAGGTCTACCACCTCCTGATGGGCCGCCTCGGTGGCTTCGCCCAGTTCCTTCATGTCGCCCAGGATGAGCATCTTGTGGGGTACATCCATCAAGGCAAAGTTGTCTATGGCCGCACGCATGCTCGTGGGGTTGGCGTTGTAGGCATCCACGACGAGGGTGTTGTGCTCGGTCTTGGTCAGTTGCGAGCGGTTGTTGGTGGGGGCGTATTCGCTGAGTGCTGCCGATATCTCCTGCTCGGCTACTCCGAAGTAGGTGCCCACGGCTACGGCACACAGGGCGTTGTCTATATTGTAGCTGCCTATGAGCTGGGTGCTCACCTCGTGCCACCCGCCACCGCGCTTCCTCCATTGGAATCGCAGGTAGGGCGCACAGTCGATGAGTTTGCCGCAGATGTCTGCCTCCTCCGCCTGGCCGTAGGTGACGGCTTCCAGTCCCTCGGCAATGGCACACAGGTGGTGGTTGTCGCTATTCAGGAAGATGGTACGGCGCGGTGTGGTGCGCAGGTAGTCATACATCTCGCCCTTGGTGCGGATGACCCCCTCGAGCGAACCGAAGCCCTGCAGATGGGCCATGCCCACGTTGGTGATGAGGCCATAGTCGGGCTCGGCAATCTCCACCAGCTCCTTGATGTCGCCCGGGTGGCTGGCGCCCATCTCCACCACGGCCATCTCGTGCTCGGCGGTGAGTTGCAGCAGCGTGAGGGGCACTCCGATGTGGTTGTTGAGGTTGCCCTGCGTGTAGTGGATGTGGTACTTACGGCTCAGCACGGCGGCGATGAGCTCCTTCGTGGTGGTCTTGCCGTTGGTGCCGGTGATGCCCACGATGGGGAGGCCCAGGGTGCGGCGATGATGGCGGGCCAGCTGTTGCAGCGCCTTCAGCGAGTCGTCCACGAGGAGGTACCGCTCGTCGGCGGGGTCGGCATACGCGGCATTGTCCACCACGGCATAGCGGCATCCCTGCTCCAATGCGCTCTTGGCATAGCGGTTGCCGTCGAAGTTCTCACCTCGCAAGGCAACGAACATCATCCCCTCGCGGCACTGACGAGTGTCGGTGGTGATGCCTGTGCTCTCGCTGAAATAGCTGTATATATGTTCGATAGATACCATATTATCTGCTTTCTCCTAATTAATTTTACAAATTTAGTGTTTTTTTTCGATTTCCCGAAGGTTATGTGCGTTTTACTTTGCTTGCCTGCCCTTACCAACCAATGACGATGCAAAGATAATACATCCGCTTGACAAGTTCCGACTAAATGCAACAGACTGCAACAGACTTTTCGCAAGCGGTTTTATTTCAGTCAAATAAAATTTTAACGTAGGTGCGTGCCGTCGCGCTTGCAGGTGCGATAAATCATGTTTGCAGGTGCAGGAACCTTCAGATCATGGCATCGGCAGCCAATCAACTACGGTCAACAGTAAACAGTCAACAGTTAATTTGCTCTGTCACCCCTTTTCGTTTTTCGTCGTCGCCTATAATAATAGGGCTTATTTAAGTATTAGATATACGTAGTATATCTAATACTTAAATAAGAATTTTTATATATGAACATTTTATGCCCCGATGTGTGTGCGCAAATTAACTGTTGACTGTTTACTGTTGACCGCCTTGCACTAATTTTAGTATTCGCTTTGCGAACACAGAAATTAGGCTGCGGCTCGGAAAATCGCAAGTAAACTTGCATTTTCGCTCGCCTTGCACTAATTTTGTAGATTGATATGAATATACTACGCACTATACCCTATACGCTGAACATTGGCGGACAGCTGCTCTCGCTGGAGTGGCCGCTCGTGATGGGCATACTGAATGCCACCACGGAGTCGTTCTACGAAGCCTCGCAGATGCATACGGCCGATGCCGTGGCCGAGCGTGCCCTGACGATGCTGCACGAGGGCGCCTCGATAATTGATGTGGGAGGCTGCTCCACCAAGCCCGGGCTTGCTCCCGTGAGCGAGGAGGAGGAGATGCGCCGTCTCGGCATGGCCCTCGCGGCCATACGCACGGTGGCTCCCGAAGCCATCCTCTCGGTCGACACCTTCCGTGCCTCCATTGCCGAGCGTTGCGTGAGGGAGTTTGGCGTACAGATGATCAACGACGTGTCGGGCGGCGAGGCCGACGAGCGGATGTTTGCCACCGTGGCCGACCTGCAAGTGCCCTATGTGCTCACCTGCAACAAGGGCCGTTGGACGGAACTGATGTACGACCTTGCCGAGCGCATCAACCGCCTGCACCTCATGGGCGTGAACGACGTGATCGTAGACCCCGGCTTCGGGTTTGGCAAGACACTCGACGACAACTATCGTCTCATGGTACACCTCGAGGAGTTGCATCTGCTGGAGTGCCCGCTGCTGGTAGGCGTGTCGCGCAAGTCGATGATATACAAGCACCTCGACATCACCCCCACCGAAGCCCTCAACGGCACTACCGCCCTGCACACCGTAGCGCTGATGAAGGGTGCACATATCCTCCGCGTACACGACGTGAAGGCAGCCCGCGAAGCCATACTGATTACAGAAAAGCTAAAGGACTCATCCGTGAAGTCCCATAATTCATAACTCATAATTCATAATTGAAAGCCCCATGTTACTTGGATTCGGAATAAAAGACCTCATAGACATCCTGTTGGTAGCACTCATGCTATTCTATTTTTACAAGTTGATGAAAGAATCCGGTTCACTCAACCTCTTCATCGGCATCCTTATCATCCTTGTAATATGGGTATTGGTGTCGCAGATTTTCCAAATGCGATTGCTCGGGAGCATATTGGACACGCTGACCAGTGTGGGCGCATTGGCCCTCATCATCCTTTTCCAGGATGAGATTCGTCGATTCCTCCGCGAAGTAGGCTCACGACAACGCGTACACCGATTTGTAGACTTCTTCACCGGCAAGAAAGAGAACAAAATAGACCACACCGAGCTCATGCCCATCGTGATGGCCTGCATGAACATGTCGAAACGTAAGGAGGGAGCATTGATAGTCATCGAGCAAGGCGACAAACTGGGCGAAATAATCAAGACGGGCGAGACCGTTGACGCCAACATCAACCAACTGCTCATCGAGAACATCTTCTTCAAGAACAGTCCCCTGCACGATGGTGCCATGATCATCTGCCAGAAACGCATTGCCGCCGCAGGCTGCCTATTGCCCGTATCGCACAGCATGGACATACCCAAGTCGCTCGGGCTGCGCCATCGTGCCGCCTTAGGCATATCCCAGGAGACCGACGCCTTTGCCATCGTCGTATCAGAAGAGACCGGGGCCATCACTGTAGCGCATCGCGGCACCCTGCACCGCTGGCTCACCGCCGAACAACTCGAGAAACTGCTCTTCGAACTCGAATAACTGACAAACTGACACGCCCTCTGTCACGCCGTCACCCGCATGGCGTATTGCCACGAGCACAAACAATCGTGGCATGCTCTTCGTTATCTATACTATGGCGACATTGCTATAATCAGAGTTTTCAGAACTCCCCCGAGTCTTCTGAGTCCTCCGAAAAAAACAATAAACGAACAATAACCATAAAACAAAAGAACCAAAATGAACATCAAACCATTAGCTGACCGTGTGCTCGTAGTACCCGCACCGGCCGAAGAGAAGACCATCGGCGGCATCATCATCCCCGACACCGCCAAGGAGAAACCCCTCAAGGGCGAAGTAGTAGCCGTAGGCAACGGCACCAAAGACGAGGAGATGGTAGTAAAGGTAGGCGACACCGTACTCTACGGCAAGTATGCAGGCACCGAGCTCGAGCTCGAAGGCAACAAGTACCTCATCATGCGCCAAAGCGATATCCTCGCAATCGTAGGTTAATAATCTCCTAGGAAATCCTAGGCAGTCTTAGAGAATCCTAGGCAATCCTAAAAAACTAAAATAATAAAGAACTATGGCAAAAGAAATCGTATTCAATATGGAAGCCCGCGAACAACTCAAGAAGGGTGTCGACGAGCTTGCCAACGCAGTGAAAGTAACCCTCGGCCCCAAAGGCCGCAACGTGATTATCGAGAAGAAGTTCGGTGCCCCCCACATCACCAAGGACGGTGTAACCGTAGCCAAGGAGGTGGAGCTGGCCGACCCCTTCATGAACACCGGTGCACAGCTCGTGAAGTCGGTAGCATCGAAGACCGGCGACGATGCCGGTGACGGTACCACCACAGCTACCGTACTCGCTCAGAGCATCGTCAACGTAGGTATCAAGAACGTCACCGCAGGTGCCAACCCCATGGACCTCAAGCGCGGTATCGACAAGGCCGTAGCCAAGGTAGTAGAGAGCATCAAGGAGCAATCTGAGGCCGTAGGCAGCGACTACGACAAGATTGAGCAGGTGGCCACCATCTCGGCCAACAACGACCCCGAAATAGGTAAGCTCATCGCCGACGCCATGCGCCGCGTATCCAAGGATGGCGTCATCACCATCGAGGAGGCCAAGGGCACCGAGACCTCTATCGGCGTGGTTGAGGGTATGCAGTTCGACCGCGGCTACCTGTCACCCTACTTCGTGACCGACACCGAGAAGATGGAGTGCGTGATGGACAATCCCTATATCCTTATCTATGACAAGAAAATATCCAACCTCAAGGACTTCCTCCCCATCCTCGAACCCGCCATCCAGACAGGCCGTCCGCTCCTCGTCATCGCCGAGGATGTAGATAGCGAGGCACTCACCACACTCGTAGTGAACCGCTTGCGTGCACAGCTCAAGATCTGTGCCGTGAAGGCTCCCGGCTTCGGCGACCGCCGCAAGGAGATGCTCGAAGACATCGCCATCCTCACCGGAGGCATCGTCATCAGCGAGGAGAAGGGTCTCTCACTCGAGCAGGCCACCATCGAGATGCTGGGCCGTTGCGACAAGGTGACCGTATCGAAAGACAACACCACCATCGTCAACGGTGCAGGCAACAAGGATGCCATTGCTGAGCGTGTGGCACAGATCAAGGCACAGATTGCCGCTACCAAGAGCGACTACGACAAGGAGAAGCTCCAGGAGCGCCTGGCCAAGCTCGCAGGCGGCGTAGCCGTACTCTACGTGGGCGCAGCCTCTGAGGTAGAGATGAAGGAGAAGAAAGACCGCGTCGACGACGCACTCTGCGCCACCCGCGCAGCCATCGAGGAGGGTATCGTGCCCGGTGGTGGTGTAGCCTACATCCGCGCCATCGATGCACTCGAAGGCCTCAAGGGCGACAATGCCGACGAGACCACCGGTATCGAGATCATCAAGCGTGCCGTAGAGGAGCCTCTCCGTCAGATTGTCTCCAACGCAGGCAAGGAGGGCGCCGTAGTGGTACAGAAGGTACGCGAGGGCGAAGGCGACTTCGGCTACAATGCCCGCACCGATGTGTACGAGCACATGAAGGCCGCCGGTGTCGTTGACCCCGCCAAGGTGACCCGCGTGGCACTGGAGAACGCCGCCTCTATCGCCGGCATGTTCCTTACCACCGAGTGTGTCATCGTGGAGAAGAAGGAAGACAAGCCCGCACCCATGGCTCCCGGCATGGGCGGCATGGACGGCATGATGTAATCATCAATGCCAATATATTGGATAAAAAGCCGGCAGGGGTCAATCCTACCGGCTTTTTCATTTCCTATTAGGCCCCATAAACAGCCCAACATGCACTTTATTACTGGAATATTTGGTCATTTGCAAAGTTTGTATTACATTTGCAAATAAACATCCACACAAACACATTTAATACAAACATGAAGAAAACATCCATTCTTTTCGCATTAGCAACGCTAATGATGAGTTGCAATCCATCAAATTCGGCCAAGGAAGAGGTGCTGGGCATCATCGACAAAGTGAACACCTACTGGCAAGCCAACAACAAGCCCGAGACACGCCCCTTCTGGGACAACGCTGCATACCATACTGGAAACATGGAGGTATACTTCCTCACCAAGAATGAGGAGCAGCTTGCATATACAAAACGTTGGGCAGAGCACAACAAATACTGGGGTGCTACCAACACAAACAAGGAAGAATGGCGGTACTCATACGGAGAACGCCCCGAATATGTACTCTTCGGCGACTGGCAAATCTGTTTCCAAACCTATGCCGACCTCTACAACCTGGAGCCCGACACCATAAAGATAGCCCGCGCACGCGAGGTGATGGAATACCAGATGAGCACACCGCAAAACGACTATTGGTGGTGGGCCGACGGACTTTACATGGTAATGCCCGTAATGACCAAGATGTACAACATCACAGGCAACCAGCTGTATCTGGACAAGCTGTACGAGTACTTCAAGTATGCACAAAGCATCATGTATGACGAAGAGACAGGCCTCTTCTACCGCGACGCCAAGTACGTATACCCCCAACACACATCCAACAACGGAGGAAAAGACTTCTGGGCACGTGGCGACGGATGGGTACTGGCAGGTTTTGCCAAAGTGCTGAAAGACCTTCCTAAAGACAATGCACATCGCGACGAGTACATACAGATCTACACCAAGATGGCCGAAGCCGTAAAGAACTGCCAGCAGCCTGAGGGTTACTGGACGCGCAGCATGCTCGACAAGGAACATGCCCCCGGCCCCGAGACCAGCGGTACAGCATTCTTCACCTATGGACTCTTGTGGGGTATCAACAACGGTTTCCTCAGCAAAGAGGAGTATTGGCCCACTGTAGAGAGCGCATGGAACTACCTCACTACGGTAGCATTGCAACCCGACGGACGTGTAGGTTACGTACAGCCTATCGGAGAACGTGCTATCCCCGGACAAGTTGTTGACACCAACTCTACAGCCAACTTTGGCGTAGGAGCGTTCCTCCTTGCAGCATGCGAGATGGTACGTTACATCGACAATAACTAATCTGTACAATACAGAGCACCTATCGGACATAACGTTATCCGATAACACCTATTAAATAATTTCAAGATACAGACACGGGGTTAGGCATTGGCCAATCCCGTGTCTTATTTCAACAAGCATCGCATTATGAGACACCCTATCGCCTTATTCGTATTCCTCAGCATCGTATCAACCAGTTTTGCACAAGGAAACCGCACACTCGTATGGAGCGACGAGTTCAATACCGAAGGTCCACTCAACGAAGCCGACTGGAACTATGAGAAAGGATTTGTGCGCAACTACGAACTGCAATGGTATCAGCCCGACAATGCCATTTGCCGCGACGGATGCCTCATCATCACCGCACGCCACGAGCAGGTGAAGAACCCCAACTATGTAAAGTTTGACAACACCCAACAGGAAGGCCGTCCACGCCGTCGCCGCCCAGATTGGCGCCAACAACGCGAATATGCCGAATACACCTCGGCATCGGTCAACACACGCGGTAAGCACGAATTCCTTTTCGGCACACTCGAAGTACGCGCACGCATTCCCGTAGCCGAAGGCTCATGGCCTGCCATATGGACACTCGGCACACAATGGCACTGGCCTTCTTGTGGCGAGATTGACGTGATGGAGTACTACCGTATCGACGATGTGCCCCATATCCTTGCCAATGCAGCATGGGGTAACGACCATAACCAAGCCGTATGGAACTCTAAAGCAATCCCATTCGCTCACTTTACCGATAAGGGCCCCGACTGGGCAGAGAAGTTTCATATATGGCGCATGGAATGGCAGCCCGAATACTTGCGCATCTATCTTGACGACGAGCTGCTCAACGATATAGATCTTACAAAAACCATCAACGGCACCTACGGCGAGGGCAAGAACCCCTTCCACACACCACAATACTTCTTGCTCAACCTGGCAATTGGAGGACAACATGGCGGAGAGCCCAATCCCGAGAAATACCCATTGCGCTACGAGATTGACTACATCCGTTTCTATCAGGATAAGCCATAAGCTATACTCCCTTCTTACGCACAATCTTATACCCAGTCCAAGCCACCAGGATACTCATCAGCGGGCTGATGAGATTGAAGAAACAATAAGGCAGATAGGTTAGCGTGGCTACACCAAGGATGGTGGCCTGTGTCATGCCACAAGTGTTCCAGGGTACAAGTACCGAGGTCACGGTCACCGCATCTTCGGTAGTTCGGCTCAACAGACGACTCTCATAACCACTCCTCTTGTAGATATCCTTAAATATATTGCTGGTAAGGATAATAGAGATGTATTGGTCGGCCGTTGCAATATTGAAGAAAAGACCCGAACCGACAGTAGAAGCCACCATCCCCACTCTATGGCGAGTGAAGCGCACAAACAAGCGGGTAATACTATCAAGCATACCACCCGCCGTCATAGCTCCACCGAAACACATGGCACAAATGATCAGCCAGATGGTATCCATCATGCCTGCCATACCGCGAGTGGCTATCAGCTCATTCACCTCTGCAGCACCCGCATCGAGATTTGTACCCCCAAAAAGCATTACAAAAGCGCCCTCAACCATTCCCAACAATCCTTCACCGCCAGAAATTTCGGCAAGCAGGCGGGGCTGAAACACAAATGCTGCAACCACCGCAAGCATCGTCGACACAAACAAGGTAATAATGGAGGGAACACGGCGCGCAATAAGCACACCCGTGATAACAGGTACCAAAAGCAGCCATGGAGTAATCTCGAATTTGGCACCAAGCGACTCGGTAAACAAAGCGATGTGCGATGTATCAGAAGTTTCATGAGACAAACCTGCCACGCCAAATATAATAAGCGCCAGAATCATGGAAGGCACTGTAGTGTACATCAAGTAATGGATGTGTGTGAAGAGTGGAGTGCCTGTCGTAGACGAGGCGAGTACAGTAGTATCGGAAAGCGGAGACACCTTATCGCCAAAGTAAGCTCCAGAGATGATCGCGCCAGCAATCCACCCCTCACTGAATCCCTGAGCCTTGCCGATACCCATAAGAGCTATACCGATAGTGGCAATGGTAGTCCACGAACTACCTGTCATCACAGAAACGAGGGCACAAATAATACAAGTACAGAGCAGGAAGAAATCGGGATGTATCACCTGAATACCGTAATAGATGAGCGTGGGCACCACCCCACTTACAATCCATGCACCCGACAAAGCCCCTATGATGAGCAGTATGATGATAGCAGTACCCACACCGGTAATGTTGCGCACCATGGCCTCCTCAAACTCGCCCCACGACTTGCGCAATACCCCCATGCCTATCAATACGCAAACACCAGAGGCCATCAAAAGGCAAACCTGACTCCCCCCACCTAAAGCATCACTCCCAAAAAGATAAATGGAAAGCGCTAATAGTACTATAAGAAAAACTAATGGAACGAAGGCGAGCCATACGGAGGGTATTCTATGCGGTATATTGTCTTGCATGCTGTTTTTGCTTGCAAAGATACAATAAACGAGCGAATAAACAATCTCTTGACAGAGAAAGCTTGCTTACTCGCGTCGAGAGATAGATTTATTCTCAGCGAGTGCAAGTATCTTCTGTGACGCAGTCACTAAAGATACAATAAACGAACGAATAAACAATCTCTTGACAGAGAAAGCTTGCTTACTCGCGTCGAGAGATAGATTTATTCTCAGCGAGTGCAAGTATCTTCTTGGCGCAGCCATTAAGATATAACAAAACGAGCAAAGAGAGTCACGCCTAACGACAAAAAAACAAACAGTTTATTTTGTTCTCCTCCCGGCTTGTTGTAACTTTGTAGCATGAACGAACAGACACGACATATCGCTATTGATGAGTTTGACTATCCGCTGCCCGATGAGCGCATAGCCAAGTTCCCTCTTGCCGAGCGCGATAGCTCCAAGCTGCTGCTCTATCGGAGCGGCGAAGTGAGCGAAGACACCTTCTCTTCGCTTCCCGAACATCTGCCATCGGGAGCACTCATGGTGTTCAACAATACCCGAGTGATACAGGCACGCCTCCATTTCCGCAAGGAAACGGGAGCGCTCATCGAGGTCTTCTGCCTTGAGCCCTTGGCACCGAACGAGTATGTGCAGATGTTTGCACAAACCGAGCGTTGCAGCTGGCTCTGCCTCGTGGGCAACCTCAAGAAATGGAAAGAGGGCGTGCTGAGCCGCGAGATTACGGTGCGCGAGCACACACTGACGCTCACCGCCACACGTGGCGAGGCCGTGGGCACGGGACACCGCATCACCTTTGCCTGGGACGACGCTACGGTGACCTTCGCCGAGGTGCTCGAGGCCGTGGGCGAACTGCCCATTCCTCCCTATCTGAACAGAAAGACTGAGGAGAGCGACAAGCAAACCTATCAGACGGTGTACTCGAAGATAAAAGGTTCGGTGGCGGCACCTACCGCCGGGCTCCACTTTACCGAACGGGTGCTACAAACTATCGATGCCAAGGGCATAGAGCGCGAAGAGGTGACGCTGCACGTAGGCGCAGGCACCTTCAAGCCTGTGAAAAGTGCCGAGATTGGCGACCACGAGATGCACTCGGAGTATATCGTGGTGGAGCGCAGCACGATAGAGAAGCTCATAGCACACCATGGCGAGGCCATTGCCGTGGGCACCACCTCGGTACGCACGCTCGAGAGCCTATATTATATAGGAGTACTCATCGGTCGTTGCCCCGATGCTACGGAGGAGCAACTGCGCGTTACCCAGTGGATGCCCTATGAGGAGGACAACAACCGCCTCACCACCCTGGAGGCACTGCAGCACATCCTCGCCTATCTCGACCGTCACGAATTGCCAGCCTTGCACACCAATACGCAGATCATGATTGCGCCGGGCTACACATTCCACATCGTGCGGCGCATTGTCACCAACTTCCATCAGCCCAAGAGCACGCTGCTGCTGCTCGTATCGGCTTTTGTGAAGGGCGATTGGCGCAAGATTTACGACTACGCCCTTGCTCATGACTTCCGTTTCCTGAGCTATGGCGACAGTTCATTGCTCGTTCCTTAATTTTAGTAAGAGCAGACACCGCCTGCTCAAAGAAAACAGTAAGCAATGCAAGACAATAACCAAGAACTCTTCCCCCTCGTCGACGAGGAAGGCCGTGTAATCGGCAAGGCCACCCGAGGCGAGTGCCACGACGGCAGCAAGCCGTTGCATCCCGTGGTACATCTGCATGTGTTTGACGCCGAGGGGCGCCTCTACCTTCAGCAACGCCCCCTGTGGAAGGATATTCAGCCCGGCAAGTGGGATACGGCCGTAGGCGGTCACGTGGATTACGGCGAGGAAATTGCCGATGCACTGCGCCGCGAAGTGCGCGAAGAATTGGGCATCGAGGACTTCATACCCGAGTTTCTGCTGCGCTACGTCTTTGAGTCGGAGCGTGAACGGGAATTGGTACACGTATATAAAACGGCATATGAAGGCGAAATTCGCCCCAGCGCAGAGCTCGACGGTGGACGCTTCTGGACACTCGGTGAGATACGTGATGCCATAGGCAAGGGCGTGCTCACACCCAACTTTGAACAGGAAATTAAACGAATTCTGAATTCTAAATTCTGAATTCTGTTGAAGTAAAATCGATTTATAATTCATAATTCAAAATTCAGAATTCAATAATATGCAAATAGGAGACAAAGTGCGCTTCCTCTTCGAGACCGGAGGCGGCATCGTAAAAGGATTTCAAGGCAAAGATATCGTACTCGTAGAGGACGAAAACGGGTTCAGCATCCCTATGCTCATCCGCGAGTGCGTAGTGATAGACACCAATGAGTATAACTTCGAGAAGAAGACGGTGAAGGCGGCCTCCCCTAACCCCTCCCAAGGAGGGGAATCCCAGACAGCGCAGAACAAGAAGAACTCTTTTCAATCAACATTTTCCACTTCCGAGGCCTCTGAGTCACCCCTCCTTGGGAGGGGCAGGGGGGAGGCCCCTTATCGCCCTATGGAGCGTCGCGAAGGTGAGAAACTCAACGTCGCCCTTGCCTTTGTGCCCGTCGACATCAAGCAGATAAGCACCACCATCTTTGAGGCATACTTGGTGAACGATAGCAACTACTACCTCTCGTATCTCTATGCTTCGCCCACGGCTGGGGGAATGAAGTTGCGTGCACAAGGCATCATAGAGCCCAACACCAAGCTCTTCATCGAGGAGTTTGGCCGTGAGCAACTTAATGAGTTGGAGCGCGTAAACCTTCAGTTCATCGCCTTCAAGGAGGAGAAGAACTATATGAAGAAGCCTGCGGTAGATGTAGAGCTGCGCATCGATACGGTAAAATTCTACAAGTTACATACCTTCAACACCGATAGTCCCTTCTTTGACGAGCCGGCTTTAGTGTACGATATCGTCCGCGACGACCGCCCCGTACGCCAAGTATATGTCGAGGCTGACGACTTGAAAGAGGCTTTGCTACAGAAAAAGAAGGAGGATAGCCGCCCCCGTCATACGCCCCAACCTGCACGCAAGCAGAAGGCCGACAACACCGTTGAGGTAGACCTCCATATCCACGAGCTCCTCGATAATACCAATGGTATGACGAGTGGCGATATGCTCAACTATCAGCTCGATGTGTTCCGCAAGACGATGGACGAGTACCGTGGCAAGAAGAACCAGCGTCTGGTATTCATTCACGGAAAGGGCGAAGGCGTACTACGCAATGCACTGCTCAAAGAGCTGAAAAGCAAATATGGATCTTGCCTAAGCCAGGACGCCTCATTCCGCGAATACGGCTTCGGGGCCTTATTGGTAATCATTAAGTAATCTTTCCGCAAAGAAGAACAATTCAACAACTCACTAAAACATACTGATATGAAAAAGAGTCTACTACTCACAGGCATCGTATGCAGCATCATGCTCTGTGCTTGCCAGAACACCCAGAAGGGAAATGCGCAAACCGAGACCATAGACACCGACACCATCATCGTGGATGCAGACCAATACTTGGTGATGGAAACAAGCGAGGGTAATATCACCCTCAAGCTATATCGCGAGACCCCACTCCATCGCCACAACTTCGTCAAGCTGGCACGCAAAGGCTACTACGACAATCAACAGTTTTATCGTATACAAAACAACTTCACCGTACAGGCTGGAGACCCCAAGTCGAAGGGAGCTGCACGAGAAACTCCTTTAGGCGAGAACGATCTTGACTACACCATCCCCGAAGAGATTCAGCCAGACAAGTTTATCCACAAACGCGGAGCATTAGCCATGGCGAGTTATTATCAGATGGAGAAATCTTCGGGCGGACATTTCTACTTCGTCACGGGATTCAAGTATTCCGATACACAGTTGTATAACGCAGAGAACAAGTACAACAAGAAATTGAGAGAACAGGTGTTCGACTCCATTACAAACTCATCACCCTACGTAGAGCAGTTGAGAGAGTACACCAAAGATTCCAAGCGTTACATGCCCAAAATACGCGAAATAAAGAAGCAAATCGTTGCTGCCACAGACAAAGTGATGGCCACACGCCAACAGTTCCACTACACCCCCGAACAAAAACAATCATATAAGACCACCGGAGGTGCTGCCGACCTGGACGGATACTATACCGTATTTGGCGAAGTGATAGAAGGCATGGACGTGGTAACAAAGATTGAGAAACGAGCTGTTAATAGCAAGCTACGCCCCATCGAGCCTGTAATCATCAAAAAGGTTAGAGAAATTAGTGCACCCACAGAGCAATGATACATCGCCATACCCTTGCTAACGGATTACGCATCGTACATCATGAAGATACCACCACACAAATGGTGGCCGTCAACCTATTGTACAATGTAGGAGCGCGCAATGAGGATGCCGAGCACACTGGCTATGCCCACCTATTGGAGCACTTGATGTTTGAAGGTTCCGTCAACATCCCCAACTACGACATCCACGTGCAACTTGCTGGAGGCGAAAACAATGCATGGACAAACAACGACCTTACCAACTACTACATCACCATACCCAAAAGCAATGTCGAGACCGCCTTCTGGCTCGAATCTGACCGCATGCTTGGCCTTGCCCTGACAGAGCAGAGCGTAAAGGTACAAAAAGAGGTGGTGATAGAAGAGTTCAAGCAGCAACACCTCAACCGTCCATACGGCGATGTCCAGCACCTCATACGCGCCCTTGCCTATAAGGTACACCCTTATCGGTGGCCCACTATTGGCATAACTCCCCAGCATATCGAGCAAGCGACACGCGACAGCATCATGCAATTCTATCACCGATACTACACTCCCGGCAACGCCATACTCTCTGTGGTAGGCAATATCAGTTTTGACGAAGTAGTACAGATGGCCGAGAAATGGTTTGGCAGTATAGAAAATAAGGCAATGCCAAGCAGTACCAGCAGATACATACATTCCCCTCTCATGGAGCCAGAGCAGAAACGTATGCGACGCAAGACCGTATATCGTCACGTACCCTCAGACATGCTCATCATGGCCTTCCACATGTCCGACCGTTACCAACAGGAGTATCATGTATGCGACCTCATAACAGACATTCTCTCTGCCGGACAGTCAAGCCGACTCATACAGCGCCTTATCAATACACGCAAACTCTTCACCTCGCTGGATGCCTACATTCAGGGAAGCCTTGACGCAGGGCTGCTCTATATCATGGGGCGCCTGAGCGATGGTGTCACATTCGAGGAAGCCGAACAGGCAGTATGGCACGAACTGGATACGCTGAAACGCGTCGCCGTGCCCGACGAAGAGCTGAACAAGGTACGCAACCGTTCAGAGTCAGAACGCACCTTCAACAACATCAGCTACCTCAACCGCGCCATCAATCTTGCACAACTGGAACTGATAGGACAAGACCCCACCTTAGAAGACGAACTCACCCGCTACTGTTCGGTCACAGCCGAGGACATCAAGCACACATCCCGCAAAATATTTACGAAGAAAAACTGCAGCGTATTATATTATAAGAAAAGGTGATGATACTCATCACCCATTAGCGACGTCATATATCATCAATCATACTACACATTGGTGATATATGACGTTCTGCTATGCCACACAGGATTATACATCCTTCGCCAGCGCCTCTGCACTCAGCCACAAGTGTTCGTCAGGCACGGGAGCGACTACATCAATCATCAGTTTGGATACAGGATGCTCAAAACGTATCCTACGGGCATGCAAGCATATACTACCATCAGCATTCGTGCGCTGTGCCCCGTACTTGATATCCCCTTTGATGGGCGAACCCATCTTTGCCAGCTGGCAACGTATCTGATGATGACGGCCTGTCTGCAGATTCACCTCAAGCAAATGATAATTCTCCATACTGCCCAGCAAGCGATACGTCAGTACCGATCGCTTGGCCCCGCTGCGCTCGGTATCATAAGCATACGACTTATTCTGCTGCTCGTTACGCACCAGATAATGCACCAATTCACCTTCCGTATTGGCAGGACGGTTCTTTACAAGCGCCCAATAGGTCTTCTTGATGCGCCCTCCCTCACGAAACATGGCATTGAGGCGTTCGAGAGCCTTACTCGTACGAGCAAAGACCACTACCCCACTTACAGGGCGGTCGAGCCGATGTACCACACCAAGGAAGACAGCACCCGGCTTATTGTATTTCTCCTTGATATAAGCCTTCACCATTTCAGACAGAGGCATGTCTCCAGTCTTATCTCCCTGCACAATTTCAGAAGACGCCTTGTTGACTATAATGATATGATTATCTTCGTAAAGGACATTCACTTTCTCTTCTCCGTTTAGTTATCTCCAATCGTTAACCGTTTTTATTGCACACAGACGACACTGATTCTACAGATTGTCACTGATTTTTATTTGTTTTCGTTTTTGTCTTCGTTTTTGTTTTCGTTAAACGTTAAACGTTAATCGTTAATCGTTAATCGTTAACCGTTAATCGTTAAACGCTCAAATATTCATACCCAAGCCACGCAATATCACCTGCCTTGCATGTCGCTCAAGAATCTGTACCTCTACATTACCACCCACCTGACCACGCACATAGGGTGATTCCAGCCCCTTAATACTATAATGGATTAGAGTAGCCATCACATCAGCATCATCGAAACGAAACAAGCCCTGATTGCGTCCTTCTACAAGGATACTGCGTATGAGACTAATCTCTATCTTATCATATTTACGGCGAATACTATCGATGGTAAGGTAAAACCTGGTAAAGTCTGCCCGAAGCGAGCCGTTGCGGAATATAGTATGGCGCACATTATTCAATCTACTGATCACAAACTCCATGATCTTCCTGTCGGCCGACACCTCCTTCTCGGCAATAGCCCTGAGCACATCCAATATCTTGTTCAGCTCCATCTCTATCACACTGCGAAGAAGCACCTCCTTACTCGGGAAATGCACATAGAGCGTACGACGCCCCTTTTTCGCCTCACGAGCGATATCGGTCATCGTGGTATGATCATAACCATTGCGAATAAACAGCACTCGTGCTGCCTCGATCAATACATTTGTAGTCTTATTCACTGCCATACTCATAACTGAGCACAAATTTACAATTTTTATCACGATAAGTAGTAAGAAAACCGAATAAAAAGCAAAAAAGTGCCCGAAAAGTTTGCAATGTCGGGAAAAAGCAGTACCTTTGCACCATCAAAATAAAACATCGCGGAGTGGAGCAGTGGTAGCTCGTTGGGCTCATAACCCAAAGGTCATTGGTTCGAATCCTTTCTCCGCAACTACAGAAGCCCAAGAGTAATCTTGGGCTTTATTGTTTTCTCCAAATCCACACTCCATTCTTATAAGATTTTGGGCGATAATGAATGATGATTTCAATAAAAATGCGTACATTTGTGGCTGAACAACAGAAATATGAACTATAAAACATTATTGCCTATGAAGTAAAACGACGTAACGAACGCTTATATCGAGAAGTCTATGGCACGTAGTGCTGTAGCTTTCGCGGATTCTGCTTGAAGAAGACAGAATTCCACCAAGTTAATCAAACTCTATTATTAACCGAAAAAGCGTTCCATTCGTTCTTGACATATTGATATGGAGCTTTTAGCTCTTGTTCTCTTTCGTTTGAATACCGCCAATTTTCATCACCGAGAACAAGCAGATTGGAAGTTCACCCCGATTGGGCGTGAGCTATTCTTTGCTTGTTGGTGATAAGGTCACTTGGCGGTAACCTAAACGAAAGGCGAGTAACGGATGGTTTCACGCCTTTTCTTTTTTCATTATCCAATGAAACTCAAAACTACAATATTATTGCTCTGCTTCTGTTTCTCCGCATTCGCCGAGAAGGCCAAAACACAATTAATCGTATGGGCAAAAAATGACACAAAAGTGGCGTATGCTCTTGATAAGAAACCACAAATATATTTTACAGATACGACCTTGATCATTTCAGTTGAGGATGTTGAGGTGAGTTATCCGTTAGACGAAATGCTTCGCTTTACTTATGGCGAAGCCCCTGAAACAGGCATCCTTGATTTACAAACAGAGAAGTCTCAATTCTACTTCGATGGAACTTGCCTGCTGTTCCCCTCTTTGAGTGCTGGAACTAAGGTATCATTATATACTCTTGAAGGGGCATTGGTGTTTACTAAGACTGTAAGCACCAATGGTGAGTATGCTTTTCCTCTCTCCAATCTATCACAAGGAGTGTACGTGGTAAATGTAAATGGTGTAACTTATAAAATCCTGAAGAAATGAAAAAGCATATATTGTTATTGTTTGTAAGCATATTGGGTATCTCCTGTTATGCTCAACGCTCTATGTGGCACTCGATCTGTGTGTATGGTGATACTGTCGAGACATATCTCTGTTCATCCATTGATAGTATAAGCTATAGCATGGATGATGAGGATGCCATACTTCAAAACATTTGGAATCAGAATGCAAGCATCAAAGAGCGCGTAGCATCTGTTGATAGTATCCTATTTTATAATCCGTATACTGAGAATATCGTAGAAATTAATGAAGGTATTAATCTTTGGGACAAAGCTTATGTTACTCCTATAGGATATTTTCGCTATAAGTCATCAATGCCTTTTATAGAAGAAGAGGATAAGGACGAGTTTGAAGTATTGTCTTATGTGAGCTTTGATGAAAAGAAATCGGCTTGTATGGTATTTGATAAAACCACTCACTTGCCCCTGTGCCTATATATGGACTCAGTAGCGGTTCATATGGACTATCTGGCAGATTCGCTCTGTGCCTTTACGATAGTTGATAAGAGTGGTGTGACTGCAGATTGGGAGTTCGAGTTCTCCAAAACAGATGTTGATGCTAGTTTATGGGCCTCCGTTGACGAATTGAAAACATGTCTTGGGACCTTGATGGCTGTATTGGAAAAAGGTAATGCGGTGGAGTTCAGGGAATGGATTGATGTTACAACTGACTATTTAGTTAATGCAGATTTATCTTCTGAGGACGGCTGGACAAAAAAAGGCATCGTAGATCATTATGCAGAATCTAATAGGTTTCTCGCATTCTATTCAGGATGGGGAAGCTTAGAGTATACAAATGCAAGTTTAACACAAAACGTAAAACTTCCTGCTGGAAAATATCGTTTGGATGGAAAGGCTTATTTCCGCCAAGGTGAAAGATTTGAAGATTACCCTACCACATCGTTAGGGTATATGATTGCGGGTGACAACAAAGTGCAGGTTCCTACCTTGGCCAGCGAAGATATAGCCTCGTCGATTGTTGACATAGCTTCTGCTGCAAGTGCATTCTACGATTCTAATAATTATAGCTGCTCTTTGGAGTTTACATTACAGGCAGATGCAAATATCGCAATTGGATACGAGTGTACTTTCAACCTAATGCGCTCATGGATGGGATTGGGAGCAATGTCTATTGCGCAAGAGTCGGTAACAGAAGCCATTAATTGCAAAGAAGTAACGGAAATCCTTGAGCTATTCCAACCCTTGGCTAATTTAGAGATTGTGGATTATCCATCTTCAAGCCTGGTCTTACCAAGAATCGATGAAGAATTCGTGTTTGCTTTATCTTCAGCAAACGATTTAAATTCCGTTTCTTCTGCATACTATCCTGTATATGTGGTTACGGGAGCTTCTTACAACACGACATCAAGTTCGGCCACACTTGTAGGTGCTATACGTAGTGTTAATACGATCTATACAAAGCAGGGAGTATATGGCATTATATGTGATGAGAACAGTGACAGCTTATCCGTGTATGCTGCAGATTATATACTCTACGATAGTGCAATGAATGCTTCATTTAACTATTCAATAGATTGCCAAGGGATGAAACCTGCAACAGAATATTTTTATAGGGCTTTCTATGTGGAAGATGAAGTCAATGAGTATGCGAAACCAGATATATTGTATGGCAATGTACTTAGCTTCAGCACGTTGTCGCCAATAGTAAAGACTGGTGATTGTACTGAATGTGAGCAACATGCTGCTACCGTGGAATGCATCTATAAGAACATACCCAATAATGCAATTTGTGGTGTGATTGTGTCTTGGAGTGGAGGCGAGAAAACGATCATATCAAATGATACTATCAACAATGTGAAATCATTTACTATTTCAGACTTGACACCATCAACAACATATTCGTACCGTGCATTTGCTGAACTTGGAGATACCATATACTATGGAGACAGTAGGACTTTCGCTACCAAACGTAGAGAAATACCAGACTTGTCAGGCACATGGTTTTTTAATCAGACATATTTTTATATAAACTCAGTGAACCTGAAATATGATTATTCTGGCGACGGATATGTGAGCTATACTGCAGATAACACGGGATTTTTCGGAGTATCTTGCATCGTTTATGCGGATTTAAGTATAACAATTCGTGTACGTAGTGGTAGTGAAAGTGCATCTTTTACCGGTGTCGCAAATGAGACCTTTACCTCCTTCTCTGGAGACAGCTATTCAAGAAGTTCTTCTAATGGAGTTAATGTTCGGGTAGATACAGTGAACGATCCTTGGGTATTTTGTCGCCCATAAAAATTGTCTAATCTAATCAAAGGCTCAACACCACACTTCGTTGAGTTTGTAAATTGAAATCCCTCCCTACATCCTACCATTCGGATGCAGGGAGGGATTCTACACGATTTGTCAGAAGCGTCTGACATATTCCCCTCAGAAAAAACGCATTATAAAAATATTTGTATTTCACGCTGATTTTGTTTCACGAATCTCGCAATGCTTACGCTTGGCTATTTCAAGAAATCACGCGAAAAACGCATCATTTCACTTGCATTTGCTATCCGGACGGCTACATACGAGCGATAGCGATGTATGACTTTGCGAGATTCGCGAGATTTGCGTGAGAATAATTTACAGGTTTTCTGATGACATAACACTGAATCTTCACCGCCGACTCTGTGGATGATTATATATATAATCATAAAGGTATGGTTAACATCGCGCGATTTTGCCTTTTTCTCTATGCCGAAAGTTCATAAATCGGTTGGCTTTGGCAGCGCGGATGCGCTGCCAACGATAACGGAGCAGTGCTTAATTATGAATTATGAGTTATGAATTAGCATCAGGATGGTAGTTATCGTTAACGTTAACGTCATCGTTCAAAATTAAGCCGCCTCGCGCAACGCCACCCCAAAGAGGCGGCGGTTGCGGATGCGCACTTGGGGAGCACCCAGCTGCTTGAGGTAGTAGCCGAAGTTGTGGCGGTCGATGCCCTCCATGGAGGTGGGGAAGAGTTCCTGCAGGTAGTCGTAGACCTCGGCGGCCGACCATAGGGCAGCGGACTTCTCGTCGGGCGCCTCGGGCACCTCACACACCTCGAAGTGGTGGCGCAGCAGGTCCCATACGCCGCAACGAGCAGAATAAGCAGCATTGTGGGCCTCGAGCTGGCGAGTCTCCTCCTCGTCGAACCAGCAGCGCTCGCCCTCGGCAATGGCCGTCATGGCCTCGGCATAGAGCTGTGCGTAGTCGAGCGGCGTGTCCACATCAATGGCATGGGCCAGCTCCACACAGATGAAGCGGCGGCTGCCCGTCTCGTCATTGAGGAGGTAGCGGCGGTTGCTGGTGGCAATGAACGAGGCCATGCGCTCCTTCTCCTCCATCTGCGAACGGTAGGCACGCTTCATCGATATGGCCGAGAGCTGCACCAGGTTCTTGAAGATGGGCATGCGGCGACCGGCAAAGCGGTCTACCTCATCCACATTGATGAGCATGTAGGCTGTCATGCGACGTAGGCAGGCATCCTCCTGTGCGAGGTTGAAGGTGTCGGAGAAGAACATGCGCAGCTGAGGAGGCACCAGCATCTTGGCAAACTGGCTCTTGCCCCAGCCCTGCTGACGGCTGATGAGGATGGGGCATACGCTGTTGCCATACGTCCCCATGCGCCCCATCACCTGTGCCACCATAGCGATAAACCACTTGCGCAGCCAGCCGAGCAGCTGCTCATCGTCGGTGACGCGGCGGAAGAGCGCCTCGATGTGTGGCGTGCCGTCCCACTGGGGCAGGCTTTCCAGGTAGTCATTTACGGGGTGATACATCCGCATCAGCTCACCGCCCTGCACCACGGCACGCACCAGGTAGGGCTTGGTGATGCAGATGCCGGCATGGTTCATCTCCATCATCAGGCGATAGATGGCCTCCTCATCGAGCTTCGCCCAATCGTTCATCCCCAAGGGACTGAGTTCATAGTGCTGCGAGAGGCGGTTGAGCCGCACATCGTAATGTTCGCCTACATACTCCTCCATGCGGACAAGCAGAGAATTGCTTTCCCCTTCGGCCAGCGAACTTCGTTTGAGAGATATACGAGCCTCCTTGACAGGTAAGTCAACGTCATCGTTAACGTTAACGTCAACGTATACGCTCTGCGTGTCCTTAACTTCTTCCCTTTTCACTCTTCCCTCTTCACCCATCATGGCTGTTACTATGCTTCGCAACCACGTGCCTACTTTTACAAAAATCTTTTTCATATACCTATATTATATATTACTGTCGTTCATTCCATTCTTTTGACAACATCGCGATTCAGCGAGAGCAGAGGCAAGCTTGTTTGTCTAAGCCGAGCGTTAGCGATGTCGAGGAAGAAAGAATATCCTGGGATATTCCGAGTTCTTACCAAAGAACTCAAGAGGGCTTTAGCACTCATTTCTTCCGCAAAGTTACGATAGCGCCACAACCGTTTATTCTGAATTTGATACGCTACAGAAAAAAGTTATCGTCATCATTGAAAAAAGTTGTTTTCTTCGGCAAGTAGCGTGCAAGCCGAGAGCAGAATAAGTTTACTTAATTATGCCGAGGCGCAGCCGATACTCACAACAGAATGAATATCATATGATATTCCGAGGTCTTCGCCGAAGAACTCGAAAGGGTATTCACCCTTAATTCCGTTGTAAAGTTACAACATCAAAAAGCCGAAGTCAATACCTCGAACAGGGTGAAAACAAGATATTTTTACGCACTACCATTGTGTAAATCAGAACCTTTGATTATCTTTGTAGAACAAAGAGAAAAGCGTACGCCACCGCGGTGGCGTTTTGCTGTCACCGCGGTGGCATGATAGTGTCACCGCGGTGAAAGGTTGGCGCCACCGCGGTGACGGTAACATAAATCACAAACCATTAGTACACAACTATATAGAAAAACATAAAAAAGGAAGGCAATTATGGCAAAAAAGAAGAAAGAAGGAGGTATCCGCTGCCTCGCACACCGCACCTACCTGCGCAGTGGCAGTAGCAAGACAAGCGTACAGGGCATACGCGTAGACATCATGGGTAGCCAAAAGACCGAGCTGAGCGACATGGCCGAGAGCATAGGCTACGCCAACACCGCTACGCCGGCCGACGTGCTGGCCGTATGGGGCGCCATGGAGCACGAGATCATGCGTGCTCTGGAGAACGGACGCCGCGTTTCGCTGGGCCGCCTCGGCACACTACGCCTCGAGGTAGGCACCAAGCCAGGCAAGAGCACCGCACGCAGCATCACCAGCAAGGACATCGAAGCCAAGGGCATCACCTTTACCCCCTCAAAACAGCTGGCCCAGAAGCTCAAGGAGCTGACCTTCGAGTGCGACGGCATAGCGAGCCACCCGCTCAGTGCACTGCACACCGAGGAAGCCCTGACCGAATACTTCACTACACACCAGTATATCAGCGCACGCAACTACGCTACCCTATGCCACTGCAGCGAGAGCACCGCACGCCGCCGCATCGCCCAGATGGTAAGCGAAGGCAAGTTGGTGCCGAGCGGCATCGCAAAGGGACTCTACAAGTTGAAAGTTGAAAGTTGAAAGACGTAGTGTAGGCAGTTATCGTCATCGTTATCATTGCAGCGCTTAATTGCGAATTTCCAACCATGCAACCATCCGGATGGCAACTCATAATTGCCTTTAGCCCCTTTGGGCGGCGAACACGTTTCATAAATCATAATTCATAATTAAGCGTAGCTTTGCTAACGTTTGCAGCGCATGCTATGCCAATGCCAACCGATTTATGAACTTTCGCCAATAGAGAAAGGCTAAATCGCCCGATATCGGAGGGTACTGAGGTAAGGGGAGCTTCTTGTAGGAAGAGTGAAAAGTTAGGCTCCACGATATATACACTCTTCCCTCTTCACTTTTAGCTCTTCACTCGTTAGTCATGTCGTCTATATATAAGTTATGGGAGCCACGCCCCCATAACTATGTTTTCGTTATCGCACAACCTGAAAGTTAACGTTAACATCATCGTTGTTGCCAAAGACAACTCCATCACCACCACACCTGCTCACCATTCTCATAGGTAAAGATGCGCTCCTCCTTACCTTTGGTATGATTACGCAGGAGCAGCAGCGCATTGGTAGGCACGTTGTCTACATAGAGTACGCCTTCCCGATTGCCCTCCATGCGGGCGATGGAGGCGAAGCGGCGGCCATCCCAGTAGTAGAGTTCATATTGTTCGCCCTCGCGGATGAAGTTGTCATCGTTGCGGGGAAGGAAACGCACTTCGCTGATATGCTGCGGCTCATCAAACTCTACAGCAGCCCATGAGTCGTCGGGGAACTGGCGTTCATAATGAGTGAGAACATTCCCATCGAAAACATTTTCTAATCTATTTGCTCCTACAGCATAACGACGACCAAACATACGCTTCACTTTAGGACGGCGACTCAGCGAGTCGTACATCTCCACCTCGGCAACGTTACCATACGAACCATCGGGAGCAAGATAGCGAAAGTAGCGATACGTGCTATCGCACGAGGTCTGTAACGAGTGAAAGCGACACTCCCGTATACTATCAATCGTAGCAATAGTAATCGAATCACTGAAGTCCTCTCTATTGGCCACTTGAAAGCGTCCTCCATCCATATACTTGCAGAGTTGTTTCAGCTTATACGAGAAACGATACTTTCGAGTGAGGCGTACTGTTCCACGATTGTCATTATTGGGTATGAGCATGGTATAATCCCCATTATTATATAATGCAAAAGGATATCCCGCTGGTTCTATATATCCAGTCTTAGTATAATATACTGGGAGATATACGATATTGCGCCCTATATTACAAAATGTAGCTTTGTTCCCTTGGCGCCTTGTCCAATCTACTATTTGCCAAGTTCTATCATCAAATACTGCAAGGTATACATATTTATTACTTTGCGCCTGAGGATTGTTAAATAAAGTTGTCGTCACGTCGGATGTCTCAACATAAGTGTTAGTAACATCCTTAATGAAAACGGTCTGAAACAAAGGAGGTATTGCCTCATTGCATTTTTGTAAAGGGTATAACTCTTTTTGTTTTGTGAACATTTGCCTATACACTTTAGGAAGTGTATGATCCTCTCGTCCAAAGAAATGGTCACTTAACTTTTCATTGGGTCCGAAAGGATAACAGGAATTCTCATCAGGAAGCATTACCACCCATTCGTGATTGGAAGAACGACTACCCCATTGTGGAGTAAAATCCTTTGCTGCAGGAATTCCGACTGCACGAAACCTATTAATGTTTAGGTCTGTAAAAGTACGGCATGAACCTACATATACACTGTCCAAATGAGTCGCGGGAAAGTCGGGTAAAGGTATGGGAGAATAATATACTGCAGCATGAATATCCGTATTAAGCACTTTATACGCACCGTAGATATAAAAGTGATTAAGTTGGCTATCCTTTATCTTACTTACTCTAGGATATCCCCAATCAATATACTTCTCTCGCCAGCTACTTATAGGCTCATTACCGATGCGATAAGGAAGAACATAGTTACAGAAGTGTTCAAAGCTATATTTTCTTCCCCATTTGGCATTCCACATGCGAAAAGCGTCATCAATATTCTCTATCAGATAATCCGCCGTTACAAAAGAGGTGTCATATATGTATTCTGGCTCTTGCAGTAGCGCATCTCCATATAAGGATATCACAGAATCATACATTCGGTCATAATATGAGAGTTTTCCATGGGGCAGTCGAAATATACTGTCCATAAACAATCGAAAACTATCCATACCTTCATTATGCAGTGCATAATGCGCGTCCATATTTTCTATTAGAAACTTGGCTGCTTTATATTTGAGTTTGTCAGGCACAGTATCACTATAATATGCCAATACCTCTTTCTGCCATGGAACTATTGTTTGTGCTCTCTTACAAGAAGCGCAGGGGAATAATAATAAAAGGAGAAAAAATGAGTATGGTATATTCTTCATCGGGCTATTCTGTTTATTGATAAACTATTGGTATTCCAGCAGCTGTCATGCCCTCTACACTGACACGGAGCGAGCGTGAGTAGCTGTTGTTGTAGAATTTGATTTCAGCATTGCCTCGTTCGTCTGTCTCTACTTCGGGATTCCAGTAGATAGTGCGGCGATAGTCGGCATCGCCCTCGATGGGGCCGTCGGGATATTCGGGTGCGTAGAAGTCCATCTGAGAGGAGTACCCGTCAAAGGAAGTTTGGCGGGTATTCTTGTTCCATGCCACGCGACTCTTGCGACCGGGATAAAGATGGATTTCCACTACGTAAAGCCCTGCGGGGAAGGAAGGTAAAGGTTCTTGAACCTTCTTAATAAACTCCGCCCCAAACTCATAGATAATTTCCACGTTGCCCATATAGCTATACGGACTATCGTAAACGATAATGCTCTTTACATCCTTAATGTCGACATCGAATCCAGGCAGGCTCGATGGTGCCGTAGCATTATTTTTACCCTCCTTGACATACCACAGGGTGCGGAAACCATTAATGGTAGACTTGCATATGAGCCAATTGATATATTCTGAACGCATATCGTCAACACCTGAAGCCTCTTGCATCATTCCAGAAATATTTGTCCCCATTTCCTTTGCACTTGCAGCTGCCTCGGGTATGCCATCGCCATTCAACGATTGCTCATAGCTCATACCATCAGAGTAGTCAATTTTATATCCCTTTTCCACCAGATAGTCGGCCACGGTGTAGGTGTATTCTCCCTTGTCGGTCATTAGCTCAGCATCCTTCCTTACATCGAATGCTTGGAAGGTGCAATAATCGATGTATTTGCGGCGACCCTCCACCTCCACATTGTCGAGCACGATGGTCTTCTCGCCAAGGTCATGCTCCCTCTCCTCCTTTACCCAAGGGGTGTACATGGTGCTGTCAATGCGGTGTTGCAGATGCAGCTCACCCGTTTCGTAGGCTATGACATCGGGAGCCGTGGCACGCTCCAGACGCAAGCGAGCCACTACGGGTTCGCTATCGCGGTAGGTCTGCAGGCTAAGGTCCCACTCGCCCTCAAAATCCTGGAATATGGCTCCCCAGTAGCCTCGTTCGTCGGTCACGGCACGCATCTCCTGCACCAGCTTGCGGTCGGGGGAGTAGAGCTTCATCTTCACTTCGATACCCACCATAGGCTCATCCTTGCGCGGATGCAGTGCCCAGCCGTCGAGTACAAGGGCACCCTCGCTGTAGTGGTTAATCCTGGAGGGCGTGTTGCCCGACATCCGTTGCCAGTCGTAGCGGCTCCAACCCTGCACCAGCATCAGCTGGTCGAGAGCTTTGCGGTGCTCATCGTCGTCGACCTCGAAGTAGTAGGCGGGATTCTCGATGTAGCCCTTCAGTTCTGAGGAGAGCAGCATATAGGTGCGCAGGTCATCGCTGTAGCCTGTGCCGTAGTCGGCAGCGTCGCGCACCGAGAGCGAGAGGTGGTGGTTGCCCTCTTCCTCTACCTGCAGGCGAAGCTTTACCTCCTCGAAGGGGGCGTAAGCCTTTTTATTGGTAGTTACCGATACACTGGCGGTAGATACTCCATTATTTATAAAGAGCATGCGCGTGGCATACAGCGTGCCCCCTGCATCGAAGAGGCTGAACTGGTAAACTCCCGTGGGTAGCTTGTGGGTATTGACGGTGCGGCTGAAGGTGGTGGCGTGCATCATGAGCGTATCTATCAGTTCGCACTTGCCCTGCCGTGTCAACGTATATCCCAGGAGGCGCGTGGCATCGGGATGCGGTGTAGCGACAGCCACCTGCAGGGTGCGGTCTGCACGTGGGGTGAGGCGCAGGGCATAGCCTTCGCTCTCGGCATCGGGCAGGGCGAAGGTGTAGGTCTTTTCCTCGTGCTGTATCTTCACCTTGGCGCGGCGTTCCGTGGGGGTATAGAGGAAGCTGCCCATGCCGCGGTGCTGTGGAGAGAGAGCCATCTCCGTGCCGTCGGCGGTGGTCATGGATGCGATATCGATGCCCAGTCCGTGCTGGTCGGTAGCCTTGAAGGCGATGCGGTTAGCGATGCCTGCGATGAGGTGGCCTCCCTCGGGCAGGAAGTCGATGTTCAGGGCCTTGAGCTCCTCTGTCTCGGGGCGCTCTATACCCTTGGCGTTGTAGACCTCCATCACGGGATTGCTGTAGTCGCCCTCCTTCTCGGGTGCCTTGTATACGGGAAACACGCGGGAGAAGCAGCCGTGGGCATCAAAGTTGAGCATCGTGCGGGTGTAGGCCCTCACCTCGTAGTAGCCGCTGGGGTAACCCATCACGCCGCGCTTCTCGTTGGCCTCCTCCACGGAGGCGTCGATCAGGGGCAGCGAGCCGTGGCAACGGCCGTCAACAATCTGCAGCTTCTGCTGGCGCAGTACCACGCCCGTGGGCGAGAGCAGTTCCACGTAAAGTACTTTGCTGTCGGCTACATTGCCGGTGGTGGCATCGAGCACGGTGGCGCTGAACCAAATGGTCTCGTTCTGGAAGTAGGCGGTGTTGTCGAAATGCAAGTACACCTTCTCCTGCGGGCACAGGCGGTTGAAGTGGTTGATGTGTGCGCCCTGCATGAGGATAGCCTGAGCCTGCTCCTGTAGCGTAGGTTGCAATTGGGCATAAAACGGGGAATACACAATCAATGCTAATATTAAAGAAAATAATCTCATATTCCACTTACAGTCAGAACCTTAACATCACATTTATCTACATTATCTTTTATTCAAAGGAGATGTGTCACTTTAAACTCCTTCATCCCTCCTGCATAATATGTTCCAGATATACAATATCTTGCACTTACCCCTTTGTAACTCACTGATATATTTTCAAAGATACTTATATAGTAAGGAGTTATGGTTAAATTTACTAAACTTAGATTATTTCCACCGAGTTGAAATGGAGCATCTACTGAAAGAGTTACTATTCCCTCACGCTTATTTGTGGCTAAGGTCCATGACATATAAATCGTGCAATTTGATGCATCGGCACCAACAGTAACTGAAGCAATTGCCGCACTTCCAGTAGTTCCCAATTCCATGGCTCTTGCCTTTGTTCGATTTATACTGGTTGTTTTCTTCATCAAACGATATCGTTCTTCATTCTCAGATTCTATCAGTTGATAATCTCCCGAAAGATTAGCGAATTGAATGATGATTCCTTCAAGCTCTTCTAAAGAGACTTTCTTCCCATGATAGGTCTCATCTACGTTAATCGTAGTATTATACCTCTCCGCTATCTCCTTTATTGCAGCAATTTCCTCCTCTGTATAATATCCATACACCTCTGTAGTATATTCATCATACTCGGAACTACAACTCTGCAAACAAATGCCACTCACTACCAATGTCAGCAAGGATGACAACACTTACAACCGAGGCATTCACCACTGCTACCTCAAAGGTGGTACTTGATACGAAGTCAATGGTCAATACCAGACCATCGATAGAAGCGGTGGGCAACTGGACCTCACTTCGTTTGTGAGGGCGTTTGTTTTCTTCTAACTCAATAGGTTTCTTTTCTGCGAAACTCGATAGCGTGTAACAAAGCAACGCTAAAATCATTACTGCTTTTTTCATCGTGTACTGAATTGATTTTTGATGCAAAAGTAGGTTGAATTCAGCACATAGGTTCCAAAAGTATAGTGACAAAAATAGTGACATTTTCACTATCTCTGTTTATGACAAAATAGGGAAGGGTTAATACACCTCTGAATATCAGCGATTTAACCTATCCTCGAATAGTATAGATAGAATATCGTCAGGAAGCCTATTTAGGACACGTTTCTTCTGCTGAGTCACAACATTATCTGTGGATACAGCTAAACATTCACGAATGACGCCAGTGGAACAGCCCATTGCGAGGAGAAGAATAAGATAAATATTTAATGAACTCAGTTTGGCTTGACTATACTTGTCAGACTCGTCACGCAGATAGGTAATAACAGTAATAAAATTTTCGTCCAATGTTTTGTATAACTCGTCTCGTTCTTTGATAGAGATATGCCCAACATCTTTATTGCGCAACTTGTTCAACCCCTGCAAGCGCTTAGCACAAGCACTCTTATTGAATAAAGCTATACTTGCATTGAGACTATCGCGATAGATGGCCAGAATCTCTTCACGCGAATGTGGAGAACTGTTGCCATCCTCTTCGATAGACTCGTTTATTTTATATAGCTTGGCTTGGTTGCTCTGCAACTCCTCACGCAAACGCAGATAATGCTGCTTGCGACGCTGCTCGATATAGAGTGTCACAATGGTAATGGTTGCGAGTATGCATACGGCAATCAAAGCAGCATGGTACATAAATTTGCGGTGAGCATCTCTCAACTCTCGCTGATGCAGTTCCATAGCATGGGCTGTCCGAATTTCGTCAATCTCAGCACGACGCTCGATACGATTGATGGAGTCAGAGGTTTGTTCGAAGAGCTTGACATAGCCGTATAGTTCAGGCTGAGCAAGAGAGTCGAGCGTCAGATAGAGTAGACTACGAGCACTATTGTACTGGAGGTAGGTGCTGTTGGTACCTTGGAGAGCCATCTCATAGTAGTGACTGGCGCTATCGTTGTGGCCGCGAAATTCTGCAATGTCTCCTTTGAACCAATAGGTAGCATCCACCTTATCGGGTCCATACAGTGCAATAAGTTGATCAAAATACTCCTCGGCCTTGCCATAATCTTTATAGAAAGTATATTCTATCTTACCCAAATCGAAAAGGACAGTTCCTAAGCTCAACGTATCCATATCGGAACGATATTGCAACAGGCTGTTAAGTATCTCTTTTGCCTGCTGAGGCATACTCTTGTAAATATATGCTTGAGCTAATCCGATATCGGCATACAGATGGTCGTACCCTTCAGCAGTATTATGGAATGCTGTATATGCTTCTAATGCTTCATCAGGCATCTTCTTATTCAAATAGTGTTGTCCAAGATTCTGATAGCATAGCTGATAATATAGCACCGTAGTATCGGGGAAGAGGCTCTGTGCCTGCAGGTAGGCCTCTACGGCGGAGGCATCATCCTTCAGCTCGGTATATACGCAACCCAAGGAGTACCAGGCCATGGCGGCGCGGTAGTTCTTCCTATTCCTATTATAATAGTCGGTGGCGTGGCGGATGAGGGTGTCGGTAGTGAGCGGTACGTAGCACTTATAGTCGGCCTGGGTGCGCAGGATGGCATAGAGTGCCCGCTCCTCATCGCCGAGCGAGGCGAAGGGGATGCTGTCGAGCACGAGGCGCACGGCATCGGGCGCGGTGTCGAGCTGCGCCTCCAAGCGCTCGAGCAGGCGCATGTGACCCTGCCCACCACACCCCATGCAGAGGGTGGCGAGCAGCAAGCTATATATCACGACGCGGAGCTTCATACCACAAAGATACGAATAAACGAGCGAATAAAAAGCACTACGCGAAGAAAAGCTCGCTTTTATTTCTCGCAGTGCTATTTATATTTCCAGCGAGTGCAAGTATCTTCATGGTTTACCATAAAGATACGAATAAGCGAGTGAAAAGTCAAGTTCACTTGAACTTTTTGCAACGAGCATGAGTATCTTCTTGGCGTAGCCATAAAGATACGAATTAGCGAGTAAAAAATATGGAGCTTGCTCTGATATTTTTCACAACGAGTGCAAGTATCTTCATGGCGAAACCATAAAAGTAGACATAAATCACGATAGAGCAAAATAGGAAATGCGAAAAGTATTCAATCGATGGAGGCTTCTTGCTATGATAATGTTCTATAGTAACGGAAGAATTCTATAAAGAAGTAAGCGGAATAGTTCAAAATAGCAAGCATGACAGTCGACTATAGACCGTTGACAGTTCACCGTAGACCGTTGACTGTAGACTGTTGATCGTAGACAAAAAAAGAGAGGAGCCTTCATTGCTGATTGCTCCTCTCTCCTGAAAACGGCGGCTACCTACTCTCCCACTTGCGCAGTACCATCGGCGCGGTCGGGCTTAACTTCTCTGTTCGGAATGGGAAGAGGTGGAACCCCGAC
>JAGAQY010000059.1 GCA_017622495.1 Bacteroidaceae bacterium
GCAAAATCATACATCGCTATCGCTCGTATGTAGCCGTCCGGATGGCAAACGCGAGTGAAATGATGCGTTTTCGCGTGATTTGCGAGATTCGCGTGAGACAAAAAGCTGCGTGAAACGGGAATATTTTTATAATGCGTTTTCCCTGATTTACAGGGCATTTGTCTCTATTCTATGGTTGCACTGCACATTACCTTCGCGAGGATAAACTATTCTCCTCGCGAGGGTAAAGTATTCTCCTCGCGAGAGTAAAATATTCTCTTCGCGAGGAGAAAATTTTTAGTATGGTTAGTATTTTGAAAAAGAATGGTTTGTCGTACTCGTTTTATTAATGGTGATTCTATTGAATGGAAGATGAAATTATAAAAACCTGCTGGGTGGCAGTTGTTTTTTTACTCATTTCAGCTCTTTCGATTTGCTTTTTCCCCTCTAATTTGTTGTATATATATAAATATTGGTTAATTTTGCATTATAAATATTGAGCAATTATGGCATCGAACAATAACCATTTGGTGATTATGGCGGGCGGTATTGGTAGCCGTTTTTGGCCTATGAGCACACAGGAGCGCCCCAAGCAGTTTATCGACGTGATGGGCTGTGGACGTACATTGATACAGTTAACGGTAGACCGCTTTGAGGGTGTTTGCCCTAAGGAGAATATCTGGGTGGTGACATCAGAAAAGTATGCGCAGATAGTGCGTGAGCAACTGCCCGAGGTACCTGAAGAGAATATCCTCAAGGAACCATGCCGACGCAATACGGCTCCGTGCATAGCTTATGTGTGTTGGAAGATCAAGACACGTAACCCGAAGGCCAACATAGTGGTGACACCGAGCGACCATGTGGTGATGAACGTGAAGGAGTTTCAGCGTGTCATCACGTCGGCACTCGACTACACGCAGACATCGGATGCCATACTCACCTTGGGCATGAAGCCTACACGCCCCGAGACTGGATACGGATATATCGAGGCCGATCTGAGCAGTGCATCGGCATCAAACAAGGAAATATTCCGCGTGGACTCGTTCAAGGAGAAACCTAATGCTGAGACTGCAGCAAAGTATATCCGTCAGAACAACTACTTCTGGAATGCAGGCATATTCATCTGGAATGTCAATACCATCGTCAATGCCTTCCGCATATATCAGCCCGAGATTGCTGAGATATTCACTGCGCTGATGCCTCACTACTATACGGAGACCGAGCAGCAGGAGATTGACCGCCACTTCCCCGAGTGTCCCAACATCTCGGTGGACTATGCCATATTGGAACATTCCGATGAGATCTATGTGTTCCCTGCCGACTTTGGCTGGAGCGATCTGGGCACATGGGGTTCACTGCATGTACAGATGGACAAGGACCTTGCCGGCAATGTTGCCATAGGACCCGACATCACGCTTTACGAGAGCCGCGGCTGTGTGGTACACACCATACAGGAGAAGAAGGTGGTGATTATCGGACTCGACGGATACATTGTGGCCGAGAATGATGACCGGCTCCTGATTTGCAAGCTCGAAGACGAGCAGCGCATCAAGGAGTTCTCGGATAAGTGATAGTTTGGGTTGAGGGATAATGGTTGATGGTTGAGGATTGAACGATGAGAACATGCTTGCATGTTCGATGATGATGAAAACAACAACCTGCCAGAGGGTTGACTGTCGATTGTTGAAATAGGAAAATCCCCTTGCGTTGGGGATTTTTCCTTTTAACATATAGGTGAAATCTTTTTGGTGGGTAGATATATCCTATTATCTTTGCAGTGTCAATAAAGGTCAACAGACCATAGACAATGTTAACCAATTAAAACAGTAGCGATATGAAAACGATGAGATTGGCCATGATGTTTGTAGCTTTGGCAGCTATCAGTGCAGAGAGTTATGCAGCGATGAGTTTGCACGACATCCGTCGCGAGGCACGTTTCCTTACCGACCGCATGGGACACGAACTCGGACTCTCAAACCGTCAGTACAACGACGTGTATGAAATCAACTTTGACTTCCTGTATCAGGTGAACGAGGTAATAGACGATGTAGTATATGGATACGACGATGCTATTGACTATTATTACTACCTGCTCGATGTGCGCAACGAAGACCTCATGTATGTGCTCCGTAGCCGTCAGTACCGTAGATTCGTCAATCGCGACTACTTCTACCGTCCTATATATATGGTAGGTCGTACGTGGGGAATGCGTATCTGGGATCGTTACCACGATCGCAACTACTTCTACTTCAGCATGCCCACATGCTACCACACGTATATTGGTGCCCACTACCGTATTCACTTTACCCACAGCTATTATGCAGGATTGTATCACCACACTCTGTATCACGGCGCTTTCCGCCTGTGGGGAGGCGGTTTCCATCACCACCACTACGATGGCTGGCACAGCATAGGTAAGAAGAAGCACATGCATCCCGGCAGTCGTCCCTGGGGCAACGCCAAGAACTATGAGAAGAGTCGTCGCGACCTCAAGGCTGGATACGTGAATATCCCCTCACGTAACGAGGGTAGCCGTAGAGTAAAGGTTGACTCAGAGGAGAACCGTCGCACAATCGTGACTTCAGATACACCTACACGTACTGGCTCGAGCCGCGCAGAGGGTACAAGCAGCCGCTCTACCTCTACAGTTACTCGCAGTGGCAACACTTCCTCTTCGCGTCGTAACGATTCGGGTGTGAGCACATCGACTCGCAATAGCGGTACTACAGGTACTACTCGTACTGGTAACAGCAACTCTACAAGCACTCGCCGTAGCACCTCAGGCACCTCTGTAAAGAGCGATTATAGCAGCAGATCTACTGGTTCGTCAAGTTCTTCGCGTAGCAGCTCTTCCTCAGTGTCAAGTTCACGCAGCAGCTCTTCAAACAAGAGCAGTGTATCGAGCGGTAGCAGTCGCAGCAGCTCTTCACGCAGCAGTAGTGTATCGAGTGGCAGTTCACGCAGCAGCTCTTCAAACAAGAGCAGTGTATCGAGCGGTAGCAGTCGCAGCAGCTCTTCAAACAAGAGTAGTGTATCGAGTAGCAGTTCACGTAGCAGCTCTTCAAACAAGAGCAGTGTATCGAGTAGCAGTTCACGTAGCAGCTCTTCACGCAGCAGTAGCGTATCAAGCGGTAGTAGCTCGCGTAGCAGCAGTAACTCAAGCAGCTCACGTGGCGGTAGCAGTAGCTCATCCCGTTCGGGCAGCTCACGCAGATAACTTCCTGTATAGTGTATAGTAAGAGGGTGTTCTCAATGAACACCCTCTTCTTGTTGTATAGATGATTACATGTCGTCGAAGAGCTTGGGGATGATGGCCTGCTCTTTCTTCAGTGTCACCAGGTCGCCCCATGAGGTGATGCCTTCGGCATGCAATACGATGCGCTTGGTGCGTGCATTGTTGTAGAACCGTATGGTGGCGCTTCCTTGATGATCGGTCTCTATGTCGGGATTCCAGTAGAGCGTGCGGCGATAGTCGGCGCTGTCGGGCAAGGCTGCTTCTGAGTAGTCGCGCTCGTAGTACTCTGCTACGCGGCTATACCCCCTGAAGGTGGTGTGGCGTGTGCCGTCACGCATGTCGTAAGGAGGTTGGGTAGGACTGTCCTCTCTGGGGAAGTATACGGTATGAGCCCATAGCTTGCGGCGGTGCTCGGTGCCCTGATCTTGCTTTATGGGATAGCGCTCGCGCGACACGAGGTTGCTGTATATGCGTATCTCCTTGGGCAGTTGGTAGAAGTTGAGGTAGTGCTCGCCTCCATCGAGCAGGTATTCTCCGTTGCTGATGCCATTATTCAACTCTTCGGCTCGTACTGCCTGCATCATATACTTACCATACCAAGCGTATGTGAGGCTGTCCTTCGTGGCATTGTTGTCATAAAGATGTATGTAGCGTAGCTCGTCGGGGATACGTGCACGGCTCAATGTGTAGGTGGCCGTAGGGTCATAATAGCCCTTTGCGGGAGGAGGATTGGTGAGAGCATGCAGGCCACGGTCTATGATGGTGTTGTACTCTTTCACGAAGTCGATGACGATGTCGGGGCGGTCGTAGTGTATCTCATAGCTCTGCTTGTTGCGTTTCTTGATGGTGACTTCGTCGATGAGTCCCTCCATGGCGTAGTTGACATTCTCGAGTACCTGTAGTTCGTAGTCATCTTCGGGCGAGTGGCTCTCATAATAGCTGTATGGGGTAGGGGCGGGCGAGAAGGCACGGTAGAGCGAGGGGAATACATAACGGTACTTCCCCTTCTTGCCCTTCTTGCCGAGTCCGTCAGGTCTCCATATCTCTATGCTGAGTCCGGCCTCGCCCATGAAGTGACGTGGGATGTCAAAGCTGAATTCACCCCATGAGTTGGCCTGCACCGTGTCGCTGTATTGCACCTGCTCGGACTTCAGTTCAATGACGACCCACGGATTCTCTATGCGCTTATACTCTTGAGCGTTCCATTTGAATCGCTCTTCTATCAGCTGGTCGGCTACATAACCGTCGATGACATATCCTTTCTCGGGGGCATAGTGTGGTTCCTGCGCTTTGCCTTTGGCCATGGTCACCCATTCGTAGCGTCGCCATCCCTGTGTGAGCATCAGAAGGTCTATATCGGCGTGCATGATGTTGGGTGAGGTATGGGCAAAGTAGCTGCCCACATCCTTGATGAATCCTTTGAGGTCAGAGGCAAGCAGCAGTTCGGTGCGTATGTCGCGTGTGTCAAATGTAGGAGCCTGCTCATCGGCATCGGTGATGCTCACAGAGAGATGGCTGCGTGTGCCGCCTCCCCATGCAGTGCGTGCTTGCAGTTTTAGTTCTACCTCCTCGAAGGGTTGGAGCGAGTCGGAGGGCAGCTCGGCATGTATAGTGGGCGTGTTGGCTGCAGGTTGCACGAAGAAGAGGCGGTCGGCCAAAATCTGTCCTTCGGCATCGAACAGCGTAAACTGGTTTACACCAGGCTGCAGACTCTTGGTGGGGAGTGGCAGGCGTATGATTTGCTTGTTGGCGACAGAGAGTGTGTCAAATGCAGTGAGTGTGCCGCGGCACTGTAGGCTCCATCCAAGCAGTTGCGGTTGCTGGGTCGCGGACTGTATGGTCACCATATAGCCTGTATACCCTGCTGTGGGTGTTATGCGCAATACATAACCGCTCCCCAGTGGCTCGGGCAGGTGATAGCGGTAGGTCTTCTCCTTGTATATGACGCGTGCCTCGTAGCGCTTGCCTGGTTCGGGAGTAAACTCAATGCGTGCGCGGCCTCGATGTCCGGTGAGGAAACTCGTTACAGTCTTGTCATCACATACAATCTCACCCGTCACCTTCTTCTCTCTTCCCCATTGGTCACTGGCTTCGATGGCTATTACCGACGTCAGTCCATCGACCAGGTGTCCTCCCTCGGGATAGAACTTCACCTCCAGGTCATCCTTGCGCATCTTGGGATCTGTCTCGTCGGGGACAGCAAGGCGTGTATGTATGGGGTAATATTCAAACTCGCGTTTGTAGATACCGGCTGTGTCGGGGCGGCTGTATACGGGTACAGTGCGTGTAAACTGGCAATGGTTGACAGGCGGTACGAGGTCTTGGTGTGCCTCCTTTTCGGAGAGTTGACTAAACTCGCGTTCGATGTCCTTCTCCATGAAGTCGAAGAGCGTGATGTGCTCATTGCCGAAGTTCATCATGTTGCGTGTGTAGGCACGCAGTTCGTAGTATCCTGTATAGTACTTGTCTTTGAGGGCGAAGGCACCGTGGCATTGACCGTTCTCCAGACGGAGCTTGAGGGTCTCCATCTCTACACCCTTTTCGTTGAGCAGCTCCACGTAGAGGATACGGCTCACGTCGGTGAGGCGTAGGGTAGAGGCATTCATCACATAGGCCTTGAACCAGATGGTGTCGCCTATGAAGTAGCTGTGGTTGTCGAGGTGGAGGTAAACCTTTTCCTGTGGATAGGCCTGGTTGAAGCTATGGATATTCTTCAGGTACTCCTTGATGCGTATGACTGCACTGTCTGCCTGCCCAAAGGCAAGCAGCGCAGCCCATAATAGGGTCAATGTGCATAGTGCTTTTCTCATACAGCAGGTGTGTGGCCTACTTCTTCTTTATACCTTTATATATAATATAGCCTAAGGCGAGAGCTACAACGGCGATGATGACGTATCCTATCTCGTGGCTATATTCGGTGACGGTGCTGATGAGCTGCTCTTCGGGTACTATGGCTTCGAGGTACCAGCCGAGGGCAGCAAGCACGGCATTCCATATACCTGCGCCAAGGGCTGTGAAGGCGATGAACTTGGCTATTCCCATCTTGGCCAGTCCGGCAGGGATGGAGATAAGCTGGCGCACGGCAGGTACGAGACGTCCTGTGAAGGTGGCGATGGCTCCGTGTTTGCGGAAAAACTTCTCGGCAGTCTCTACCTTGGCCTGGTCGAGCAGGCACATGTGTCCGATGCGGCTGTTGGCAAATTTATATACAATAGGTTTGCCGAGCCATAAGGCCAGATAGTAGTTGACGAGGGCACCGATGATAGCACCTACCGTGGCAAAGAAGATGACGAGCCACACGTTGAGCTCGCCCGTTGCTGCAGCCTTGTAGGCGGCAGGAGGCACTACTACCTCGGAGGGGAAGGGGATGAATGAACTTTCGATAGCCATCAGCAATGTGATGGTCCAATAGTTAAGGTTGTCAAGACACCATTGTATGAATTGTACTGATTCCATATTGTTTTTATTTTGCGCTTGGTAGTTTTATTTGGGGCACATTGCTGCTTCGCAGCGGTTGAGGGTTTGTGGTTGAGGCTTTATGGCTAATTTTCAATTCTCAATTTTCAATTGCTTTAGTCTCTCTATCATGCTGTCGGCACTCTCGCCTTGGGCTGGGGTGAGGTTAAATATCTCGTATGTCTTTTGCGGACAGTGGGCAAGGGATTGGGCAAGAGTCTCGCGGAAGCTTTCTGTGTGTAGTGTCCATTCGCAGTAGCAGAGATAGGGGTATAGCACCTCGGCCTCTATGGCAGGATTGTCCTTGAGCAGTCTCAGTATGTAGTGGCTCATCTCGCAGTGTCCGTTCTCGAGCATCGACACACCAATAAGGAAGAGCGAGCGCTCCACGTTGTCGGCATTGAGGTCGAGCGCATGGAGAAACAGTTCGGAACTTTCCTCGTATTGTCCCTGGCACAGCAGCTCGTGCCCCTTCATGATGATGAGTTCGGCATTGTCAGGGTATATCTTGAGAGCCTCGTCGGTATAGGTAGCCGCTTTGGCGTGTAGCCCCATGCGGCTGAATATGAGCGACATCTGGCTGTATATCTGTGCCTGCTCCTCGCTGCCTTCAGGGATAGTGCCGAGTGCTTGGGTGAAGTAGTCGAGTGCTGCCTCGTCGTCGCCTCTGTTTACACGGCACATGCCCATGTGGAAGAGTGGGTCTACCGTTTCGGGGTAACGCTCATGTATGGTGTGGTAATACTCTTCGGCACGTTCGTAGTTGCCGAGGTTGAAGTAGCAGTTGGCCACTGCATACAGCGCATAGTAGCATTCGTCGCCATTGATGGCAATGACAAATTCGAAGGCCTCGATGGCTTTGTCATACTCTTCGCGGCGGAAGTATATCTTGCCCAGTTCTTCCCAGTAGAGGGTAGAGTAGGGGTCGATGTCGAGCAGGCGGTTGTAGAGTGTGATGGCCTCGTCGAAACGCTCTTGGCGGGCGTGACTGTAGGCGGCCGACTCGGTGAGAATCTTGTTGTCGGGGTAGCGGCGTATGGCCTCCTCAATCCATAGGTTGGCCATATCGTTCTGCTCATTGTCTACCAGCAGGTCTATGATGTCGGCATAGGTGTCGGCCTCGTAGTTTTCCTCCTCGATGAGTGCTCTCAGTAGCGCTTCGGCCTGGGAGTACTGCTGTGCCGATAGCAGTAGTTCGGAACGCAGAAACATCACCTCGCGGTCGCTCTGGTCGGTTATGCTGTCAAGGATGTGGCGAGCCTCGGTAGGATGTCCGTTGATGAGTCGTGCACGTGCCTTGAAGATGAGTGCGTCGAGGTTGTCGGGATGTAGGCGCAGCGCATAGTCGAGTGCTGCCTCGGCCTTCCGGGAGTCGCCCTGCATGGCATAATATTCGGCGATGTCGGTAAGCTCCGTCGCCTCAAAGTAGTAGTGGCGGTCGCCTGCCTTCATCTCCTCGTAGCGTGTCAGCAGTTGCTTGAACTCGGGTTTGTCGAAATATGATGCGAACTGATCTCTCATGTAGCTTGTAAGTTTTTGAGTTTTTAAGTTTGTAAGTTTTAGAATGGCTGTCTTTTTTTTTTTGATATTTAAATGGTAACAAATAAAAAGTAACTTTGTTTAATTTAAGTTATCACAAGCTAATAAACTCATAAACATGGAAGTTAGATGCCAGTATCGGACAATAAACTTAATAACTTAAAAACTCAAAAACTCATAAACTTACTTATTCATCTTGCTCCAGGTATCCTTGAGCGATACGGTGCGGTTGAATACGAGGTGCTCTGCGGTAGACTCCTTGTCGACGTTGAAGTAGCCGATGCGGCGGAACTGCAGGTAGTCGAGCGGCTTGGCCTCGGCCAGGTAGCGCTCCACGTAGCACTCGGTGAGCACCTTCAGCGAGTCGGGGTTGATCATCTCCTGCATGGCCTCCAGTGCGTCGCATCCCTTGGCTTCGCGGATGGCTGCCATCTCGTCGCGCGGGTTCTCTACCTTCCACAGGCGGTCGTAGAGGCGCACTTCGGCCTTCAGACAATGGGCGCAGCTTACCCAGTGGAGCGTACCCTTCACCTTGCGGTTGCTGCCGGGCATGCCGGTCTTGGTGTCGGGGTCATACTCGGCGTATACCTCGATGATGTTGCCCTCGTCGTCCTTCTTGCAGCCGGTGCACTTCACGATGTAGGCATTCATCAGGCGCACCTCCTGACCGGGAGTCATGCGGAAATATTTCTTCGGGGCATCCTCCATGAAGTCCTCGCGCTCGATCCACAGCTCGCGGCTGAACTCGATGGTGTGTGTGCCCGCTTCGGGGGCCTCGGGGTTGTTGATGGCCTCCATCACCTCCACCTGTCCCTCGGGATAGTTGGTGATGACGAGCTTCACAGGATTGATGACGGCCGATACTCGGGTGGCGCGGGTGTTGAGGTCTTCGCGCACGGCGCTCTCGAGCAGGGCAAAGTCGTTGAGCGCGTCGTAAGTGGTGTAGCCAATCTTGTCCACGAAGTTGCGGATCGATTCGGGCGAGTAGCCACGGCGACGGAATCCGCAGATGGTAGGCATGCGGGGGTCGTCCCAGCCGTTGACGAGGCCCTCCTTTACTAATATGAGGAGGTTGCGCTTGCTCATGAGGGTGTAGTTGAGGTTGAGCTTGTTGAACTCATACTGGCGGGGACGGTTGTCGTCGAGGTCCTGGCCATTCTTCACCCAGTCCACGAAGAGGTCGTAGAGGGGGCGGTGAGGCACAAACTCCAGTGTGCAGAGCGAGTGGGTGACGCCCTCGAAGTAGTCGCTCTGTCCGTGAGCGAAGTCATACATCGGGTAGGCCTTCCATGTGGTGCCTGTGCGGTGGTGCGGATGGTTCACTACGCGGTATATGATGGGGTCGCGGAAGTGCATGTTGGGGTTGGCCATGTCGATCTTGGCACGCAGCACCATACGTCCCTCCTCAATCTCGCCGCGGTTCATCTTCTCGAACAGCTCCAGGCTCTCCTCTGCGGGGCGGTTGCGGTAGGGGCTCTCGGTACCGGGCTGTGTAGTGGTACCCTTCTGTGCGGCAATCTCCTCAGACGACTGCTCGTCGATGTATGCCTTGCCCTGCTTGATGAGGTCAACGGCAAAGTCCCACAGCTGCTGGAAGTAGTCCGATGCGTAGTACTCGTTGCCCCACTGGAAGCCCAGCCACTGGATGTCCTCCTTGATAGCCTCTACATACTCCACATCCTCCTTGGTGGGGTTGGTGTCGTCGAAGCGCAGGTTGCATACACCGCCATATTTCTGTGCCATGCCGAAGTCGAGGCATATTGCCTTGGCGTGTCCTATGTGGAGGTAGCCGTTGGGTTCGGGCGGGAATCGTGTCTGCACCTTTCCGCCGTTCTTGCCTTCGGCGAGGTCGTTTACTACTATCTGCTCAATGAAGCTCAGACTCTTCTTCTCTGTATTTTCGCTTACTGTCTGTTCAGCCATAATATTCCAATTTATTTAATATTTCGCAAAGATACAACAAGCCGAGAGGAGAACAAAATAAATTCATTTATTTTTTATCCCGAGGCGCCGTGTATCTTCTGTGACGCAGTCACTAAAATTAGTGCAAACCGAGAGAAAAGCAAGTTTCTCGGATAAACCGAGTGCTAAGGCAGTCCTTGCATTTTCCGAGGTGCAGCCTAATTTCTGTGCTTGCGTAGCAAGAACTAAAGATAGTGCAAGCCGAACGAAATATCAAATTTCAACGAGAGAATGTAATAAAAATGTTTACTTTTTTTATTACTGAGCGAGGCCGAAATTCAACGAAGTTAAATTTATTTGAATATTTGCCTTTCCTTTCGACCGGCGACCTTCGGTTCTGAGGCGCCGCCTAATTTCTCTGCTTGCGTAGCAAGTGCTCAATGAGTATTCCCACTATAAGATACAAGTTCCCAAACAGGCTGTCCGGCTGTCCTTGTGCGCAATAACCCATTGTGTACCAGTCGGCTAACAAGGACAACCTACGTTGTCACCGGGTTGTCCTTGCATATTGGTCATGACCTTCTATAGTTTGTTGTATAATTCGCACTACACGCAGTGGATTATCAATCATCATACTTAAAAAAAGCAGGGGGCTCGTTTGCGTGAATTGACACAACACAGATTTTCCTTGGTTCTTTGGTTTCTCTACCGACTACCTTCGCGAAGGTAGTCGATTCTCTTCGCGAAGATAATGCACTATCTTCGCGGAGGTAGTGCACTATCCTCGCGAAGGTAGTGGAAAGTGAAACCATGAAACACGGGAAACGCATGATGAAAAAGTTGAATTTCACGCTGTTTCTGTTTCATGCGAAACGTGTTCGCCGCCCGAAGGGGCTAAAGGCAATCTCGCACAAAAACGCGAAGTATTCTTACATCCCGTTACGGCTGATTTGTAATCGGCCGTAACGGAGTATAAGGGTATGCGACCCACGAACGGAGGACAACCCAAGGACAACCCAGGTTGTCCTTGTCTGTTTGCAGATTATCAGCATATTACATCCCATAAGGACAGCTGGACAACCTATTCCGCAACATCTGTTTTTAAAGCCTTTGCTCCCCTCGTTTCGTGTTCACAACAAAAACAATCGCATGCCTCGTACTCACTTTTTTCTTTTAGACACGAATTTCCACGAATTATCCACGAATTTTCATAAATAATTATTGTTCTCCATTGCTATCGTTACTGTTGCCCGATAATTACTTTTTCCCATCCTTAATGTAGATACCGCGTGTAGGGATTTCTACGGGACGACCTTGGAGGTCGTAGTAAGGGGTAGTAATCATTTCCTCATTCTTCATTGCAGGAATTGAAGTTATCGTGTTGACATTTGTGATTAATTCATGTCAATTCGTGTTCCCTTATTTTCTTAAACATAAATTTTCATGAATTACCCATGAATTATCATAAATAATTCGTAAATTCGCATTTAATAAAATTTGTTTGCCGCAATGAAGATAGAAGATAATGGTATCGCTCAGCCAATCAATCACGAATACCAGCAACTGATCGATGATATCACGATACTTTGGAGTCAAGCCAAAGAACGCGCTATCGGTGCAGTCAACACAGAACTGCTCGAAGCCAATTGGCGGACAGGTAAGTACATCGTAGAGTATGAGCAGGGAGGCAAGACACGTGCAGAATATGGCAAACAATTGCTTATTAACCTCGCAAAAGACTTGACGCTACGTAATGGTAGAGGCTTTAGCCGGTCCAATCTGTTGTATATGAGAAAATTCTATCTGGCCTTTCCAAAAAGTGAGACAGTGTCTCACCAATTGAGTTGGAGTCATTACTTTGAGATTCTCAAATGCAACGACCCTATGGAGATTCAGTTCTATCTCAAGCAATGTGTCAAGGAAGGATGGAAAGTGAGGGAACTGAAGCGGCAGATGAAGAGTGCGCTATTTCAGCGATTAGCACTCAGTACCGACAAGGAGGGCGTTTTGGCATTGGCAAACGAAGGGCATCAGGTGATGACTCCACAAGATATTATTCGCGACCCGTTTGTGCTCGAATTCACTGGACTTCCCCAGAAGAGGCGATACAAGGAGTCTGACCTGGAGGCTGCATTGAAGACCAATATGGAGCAGTTCCTTTTGGAACTCGGTCGTGGCTTTGCCTTTATAGGTCGTCAATATGTTATCCCCATCGGAAGTCGCCAGTTTAAGGTCGACATGGTGTTTTATCATTGCATCCTCAAATGTTATGTCTTGATAGACCTGAAGCGTTCTGAAATCAAACACAATGATATTGGGCAGATGAACCTTTATCTCAATTACTTCAAGGCCGAGGTTTGTCAACCCGATGACAATCCTCCCATAGGCATAGTCTTAGGAGCAAAGAAAGATGAACTCTTGATGGAGTATGCCCTTCAAGGTATCACCAACCAATTGTTCGCAGCTCGTTACCAGTTGTATCTTCCCAAAAGAGAAGAGCTCCAAGCCCAGTTGGACAAACTACTTGAGCTGTCATAAGAAAACATACAGCCACTCCTCGAACGAGTGGCTGTATGTTTTTGGGAAGATAAATGGGCGCAAACCTGTTTTTGCGTACATCGTTATTCATGATATATTCGTGGGCATTCGTGTTCACAACAAAAACAATCGCATGCCTCGTACTCACTTTTTTTCTTTTAGACACGAATTTCCACGAATTATCCACGAATTTTCATAAATAATTATTACTTTTGCATCGAGTGGAGTGCGCTCCACCGACTTTTTGATTTTATTGGTAGAAGCGTTGTGCTTCATTCTTGGATACGAAACCTAGGAAATTTCACAAGACAAGAATGGCACGGACGGTTCTGCGCTATATAGCGCGGGATTGTTTGTCTATTTTATGTCTTGAAGGCTATCCTAGGGCCCCGTATCCATAATATAGTACACAGTTCCACGCTTCTTTATTTTAAACCCACATAGAGGCTGCGGAGGGACTTGGCGCGGCAAAGGTTTACAATTATGAAAAAGTTTTTCGTAAGTTTGGTAATGCTGCTGAGTACATCGGCAGTAAGTGTCTTCGCGCAGAGTTCTACACTTGCCACTCTTCACCACGGAGGAGAAATTAAAACATTCTATGGAACGAGCGCGCTTGTTGAAGCAGCACAGGCTGCTGTTGATGGTGATGTCATCACTCTATCGAGTGGAACATTCTTTTCTCCAGATACAATAACCAAGCCTATCACTCTGAAAGGTGCTGGAATGGAACTAGACACACTTAATAGTGTTGTACCAACAATTATCAAGGGAGATTTGGTTATAAATATTCCAGAGTCTAGCACAAATAATCTTTTAGTGGAGTCTGTAGATGTGCAAGGTGATATTAAGTATATAACTCTCAAGGATCCTCAGTTCTTGAAATGCAGAGCAAATTCTGTAATGAATGTGGATTTAGCGTCCAAATTGGTAAATTCAAATTTCCTGCATTGTATAATTTCTTCGAAGTTTGAACTTTCCACTAATTCTTCTGCTACATTGGTTAATTGTTATGTTTCAGAACCTAATAGTGTTGACCTTAAAACTTCAAACTTTGAATTTGAGAACTGTGTGATTAGAGATGATAGTTATTCTCATTATTCTACAGGCGTGTACGGTGGGTCAACATATTATTGGGGTATTTTAACCATCTATAGTTCAACTTTGAAGAACTGTATAATCTGTTATCGTGGTGATAATGGAGGCACCAATAAATCTTATTATTATAGCATTTATGATGAGTCTTCTGTTAGTGTTGTTAATTGCCTTGCCGTTGCATACCAATATGATAAAGTGAGACTTTTTGTAGAACGAACAAACACGACTGTCAATCATACTAATTATACTACGGCAGATGAAGCCTCTGTATTTGTAGGATGGAGTGTAAAGAATTCATTGGAAAACTTAAAAACTACTCGTCTTGAACTTACCGATGCGGCAAAGGCGAAATATATAGGAAGCGATGGTACACAAATAGGTATATATGGCGGCAAACTTCCCTTTAATTCTCTGACCAACAATCCTCGGATAACAAAGTGCGAGGTCGATGGGAAGACAACCGCTGATGGCAAACTGAATGTGAAAGTCGAGATTGCTGGTGGAAAATAAGTTTAACATAGATGTGTTCCATTATGCGAAAGTGTATTTTTGCAATAACGCTACTGCTATTCTGCTCATTGGCACGTGGACAGGGTAATTACGAGTATTCATATTGGATTGATGGTGATGTTTCTAACCGCATTGTTATATCATCTGATAATATAACTGAAAATTTGCAAGTAGATGCTTCAAGATTAAACGATGGCCTTCATTTTCTGCATGTACAAGTGAAAGACAAGGAAGGGGGATTAACACCGCCTATCAAACGAATGTTCTTAAAAGCAAGGCTGATAGATGTCTCGGATAGTGCATACTATCAAGTTGACGACAATGAGGATGTGTTTGACATAAAGAGTGTTGAAACTAGTCAGTCTATTGATGTTTCCAATTTGAATGAAGGATTACACTCGATAAGGTACATGTTGAGAAACTCTGACGGACATGTAGCCTCGTCAGCATTGCGTAATTTTTATAGAATTTCGCCCTTAATAGAATATCTCAACTGCATGTGCTATATCGACGGAACGTTATATAAGAATGACAAGATCAATCCGCAACAAAGTATTGTTGAATGGGATATTGATGTGAATGAGATTAGCCGTGGCCTTCACCAGTTGCAAGTGCAGGTGGTGACCCCGAGCGGAGCTGCCTCGTCTCTTTACAATGCGCTTTTCGTGCGCACTATCACCGATGAGGAACTGTCGGGCCTGCGATGCTTCTACATTATTGATGATAGTCTGACCCATATTGTGGAAGGCTCGTATGAGGATCAAGGCTATCACTTCGAGCTTGATGTGACCGAACTTCCCGATGGCGAGCATCGCATCACCTATATGTTGGTAGATGACAAAGAGGTAGTGACCGATATGCAGTCGGCTACGTTCATCAAGGAGAGCGATGGTGAGGGTATCAGCATACTCATCAATGACAAGGAGGAGACATTGCTGTACGACATCTCGGGCCGTCGTGTCACAGGACCGCTCACAAGAGGTGTGTATATCATCAATGGCCGCAGGGTACTGATCAAGTAACAACACAAGCCAATAATTATATTTAAGAGGTAAGTGGTAGATAGAGGTCTGCCGCTTACCTTTTTTATAAATAGAAAACGTAAAGTTTGGTGTGAAAGAAACTATATGCTACCTTTGTCATTGTGAATAGGGTATATATGTCTGTGAAATCTGACTTGTCGGGCAATGTTGTTGTCGGCACGGAGGAGAACCGTATGATAACGCTATATGGCAATATTAGCCCGATACAGATATGGATAAGATGAAGATTCTTTGGCTCGACCTCAACTGCTCGTATGCTCATAGCTCGCTGGCACTGCCTGCGCTACATGCTCAGGTGATGCACCGCACAGATGTGGAGTGGGCTGTGGTGCGCACGACCACCAGTGAGGCGGTGGGTACGGCGGTGGATGCTGTATATGCACATCGGCCCGATGTGGTGGCTGCTTCGGCTTGGCTATTCACGCATGAACATCTACTGCATATTATAGCGCGTGTGAAGGCATTGTTGCCACAGACTGTTGTCATCCTCGGAGGACCCGAGTTCTTGGGCGATAATGAGACTTTTCTTCGGCAGCATGCGGAGGTCGATTGTGTGCTGCGCGGTGAGGGAGAGGAGAGCTTTGCCCGCTGGCTTGATGTGTGGAACAACCCCGCAGCGTGGGGCGATATCAAGGGACTGTGTTTTAACGTTGACGATAACGTTAACGAAGGCGAAAACGGTGAGCCCTCCAAGCTTCATCCAGAGGCTAAATTTTCAATTTTCAATTCTCAATTGTCAATTTACCACGATGGTGGCCTGGCCCGTGTGGCGGACTTTGCTTCACTAAAGGCTCCCGAGGAGAGTATGCTGTTTACGTGGAGCAAACCCTTCGTGCAGCTGGAGACTACACGAGGGTGCTTCAACAGCTGCGCTTTCTGTGTGAGTGGGGTAGGCGATCCTATGCGTTGCTTATCGGTTGACGCTATTCGCCAGCGACTTGACCGCATCCGTGCACGGGGAATACGTGATGTACGTGTGCTGGACCGTACGTTCAACTATCATCCGCGTCGTGCCGTGGAACTGCTGCATCTCTTTGCCGAGTATCATCCTCACCTGCGTTTCCATCTGGAGATACATCCTGCACTGTTGCCACAGTCGGTGCGTGAGGTGCTCGCCGATATGCCGCACGGACTGCTCCATCTCGAAGCCGGCATACAGAGCCTGCGCCAGGAGGTGCTTGACAGGAGCTTGCGTAAGGGCTCGCTGGAGCAGTCTCTTGATGGACTGCGATACCTCTGCTCATTGCCCAACCTTGTCACACATGCCGACTTGATTGCCGGATTGCCTCTCTATACCTTGGAACAGATCTACGAGGATATCTATACGCTGGCTTCGTACCATGCCGGAGAGATACAACTGGAATCGCTGAAGCTGCTTCCCGGCACCGTGATGCGCCGTGATGCTGCTGAGTTGGGGATATGCTATTCGCCATTGCCTCCCTACGAGGTGCTGGAGACCGAATCGATAACAAACGCCGAGCTGCAGGAGGCACGCCGCTTGTCGCGTATGCTCGATGCCTACTACAATACCTCTGCATGGCAACAGATAACACGTATGCTTATCTTGGGTGAGCAAGATTTCATGCATCGCTTCCTTAAGTATCTGACCGACCATAACTATATAGATCAGCCCATGAGCCTTGAGCGAAGAGGCGAACTGCTCTATCTCTTCTGCCAAGAGCATTATCCGTCGTATGTCACCGAAGTGGCGCTGGCATGGATAGAGGCTGGTATGTCGCTCAAGAAACGCCCGGCAGAAGGGGTGCGCACCAAGCATGTACAGCCTTCTGGCGAGTGGACTGTCATCTATGGAGAGTATAATGAGCGCATGCGCTTATGCTTCCTTCCTGTGGATGATGGCGGCTATTGGTTTGGATACGATACTACGACGCAGTGCGTAGGCCCTGTGTTCAGGGCAGAAAGTAAAGGCAGTCGATAGCGACTGCCTTTGATTATTTCTTGATTATTTATACTTTACGCCTAAGATGTGCCCGCTTGGATGACACGAGGAGATGCATGCGGAAGAAGAGCTCCCAACAGGGCTGTATGATATCAAATAGGGGAAGCGACACATTGTATAATCGTTCGTCAAGAGCACGCGAGGCACGATGGTAAACAAATATCCTGCAGCCAAGGCTGATGAACCATAGTGCAGCGATGACGCCCACCGATAGCCACCAATGATGCATGATGGAGAGTGTGATGCCGCCTGCTACCATTATAAATAATAGAAGGCGGGTCAGCGTGTCGGCTCCCAGCAGGAAGGGCTGCATGCCATGTATCTTGCCGCGTATGAAAAGGCGGCTCAGTTTATCGCCTTTCCAGGTATACACGTTTGCGGATGTACAGCGTACGACAGATTCGCTACTGATGTCGGCTGTTATACGGCGTGAGGCTATATGCTCATTGATGAAGAGATCATCTTCGCCGCGTTCCAGATCCAGGTGGCGGCTATAGCCCTTATGGTCGAAGAAGATTTGACGTCGGTAAGCCATGTTGCGTCCTATGCCCATATAGCCTTTGCCAAGGAGGGTGATGCCCAGCATACGGAGCTGCTGCAGCAAGGTATCGTACATATAGCATAGGTTGGCGAAGCCACTCTTGCGCTCGTAGTTGCTGTAGCCGAGCACCACATCTGTTGAGTCGGTACAGTGGCGGGCAAGGCGAGCCAGCCACTGATTGCTCACAGGATAGCAGTCAGGCTCGATGAATACCACCCATTCCTTCTTCGCCGCCTTGATGCCAAGCATGAGAGCCAGTTTCTTGTGGCTTATATAGCGTATGCTGTCTGAGGTGAACGTGCCGTAGAGGTTGGGATATTGCTCGCTGAGGCGACCAACCAATTCTCGGGTGTCGTCCTTGGAGTTGTCGTCTACGACGATGACCTCAAAGTCGGGATACTCTTGCTGGAGAATGAGTGGCAAATGCTTCTCGAGCAGATGCTCACAGTCAGAGGTAGCAATGATTACGGACATGCCTGGTGGGTTACCTGACAAACTGCGCTGCTCTTTGCGCTCAGCCTTGATGCGACGGTGAGGAGCATAGTAGAGAATGAATGTGTAGAGTAATTGGATGATAGTCAGTACGCCAACAACTATCCAAAGGGTGTATTCTATAGACTCAATTTCCATTTTTATATTCCTGCAATCTTTTCGATTACAAAGATACGAATAAGCGAGCGAATAAGCAATACCATTGTGGGGTAACCTTGCTTAATCTGACAATGGTGTTGCTTATTCTCAGCGAGCGAGAGTGTCTTCTTGGCCACGCAAGTGCTACCCCTAAAAAATCTGATAGGCATTATCCCCGTTTGGGAATGCCTATCAGACCAACACAAAAACTAAACTAGACTTTAATTATTAGATTTATCTGCGTTTCACAACGCTTTCTATTGCAAATGTAAAATAACTTTATTTAATTGCAAAGTTTTTATTTGTATTTTTTCTGTTATATGCTTCGGTTTAACTTTTAGGAGTTGAAATTGCCAGTTTTGTTAACTAAAAAACAGCATATTGTTAACATAAGCCTATATGAGTTCCTCGCTCAGATATCCTTTGGGGAGTTCGTGGCAATTGTATTGCGAAGCCATGATTTCACCATAGGCGCCTGCCGAGCGAATGGCTATAAAGTCGCCTCGATGGGTCGCATTGAGGTCTACGGCCTTACCGAACACATCGGAGCTCTCGCATACGGGGCCTACCACATCGTATGTCATCTCGGGCTCATCAGATGAGATGTTCTCGATGCGGTGATAGGCTTGATACAGGGCAGGACGTATAAGTTCTGTCATGCTACCGTCGATGATAGCAAAGCGCTTGCAGGTACCCTCCTTTATATATAGTACACGCGAGATAAGACTACCGCATTGGGCTACTATGCTACGCCCAAGCTCGAAGTGGAGTGTCTGGTTGGCCTTGAGATTGAGGTGCTTGCGGAATACATTGAAGTAGCTGTGGAAGTCGGGGATATACTTGTGGTTGGGATGTCCGTAGTCAATACCAAGTCCACCGCCTACGTTGATGCTGCGGATAGGGTAGCAGCGGCGTTCGAAAAGTTCACTGAGGTCGTTTATACGGTTACACAGAGCTACAAAATCAATCATATCCAGTATCTGCGAACCGATGTGGAAGTGTATGCCTTCGAAATCGATATGGGGTAGGGCGATGGCTTGCTCTATGACTCCCTCTATCTGCTCAAGGTTAATGCCAAACTTGTTTTCGGCCAGACCGGTGGTGATGTTGCTGTGTGTATGAGCACCAATGTCGGGATTGATGCGCAAGGCTATACGTGCTACCTTATCTTTCTGTGCGGCAAGCTCGTTGATGATGAGCAGCTCGGCCTCAGACTCAACGTTGAAGCAGTGGATGCCATAGTCAAGAGCCAGGTTGATCTCACGATCGCTCTTGCCCACGCCTGCAAATACTACCTTGCTGGCGGGAAAGCCGGCTTCGATGGCTGCACGCACCTCTCCGCCACTTACACAATCGGCTCCGAATCCTGCAGCGCTGATGATGCGCAGTATCTTGGGATTGGCGTTGGCCTTGATGGCATAGTGCATCTTGTAGTTGGGGTTGTGACGCAACTCTTCACGGATGGTATTGAGTGTCTCGCGCAATACCTTGGTGTCATAATAGTAGAAGGGCGTTTCTATCTCCTTGAAACACTGTATGGGGAATGTACCTTTAATCATTGTATAGGTCAACAGTCAACAGTCATCAGTCAACAGACATCATCCGGAGGCGGACCGTAGACCGTTGACTGTAGACTGTTGACAAAATTTATTATCTAAATAGTTTGTCCTGCAACGCCTGCAATGCGCGTTTCTTGTCGCTCTCCTTGATGAGGAAGGAAATGTTGTAATTGCTTCCACCGAATGATATCATGCGGACGGGAATGTCGCGCATGGCATCCATTGCACGAGCCTCGAATCCGATGTTTTCCCAGTCCATGTCGCCTACCACACAAATGATGCACATGTTATGGTCGATGGTCACTGTGCCATATTTCTTGAGGTCGTGAACTATCTCGTTGAGGTGCTTGGTGTTGTCAATACTCATAGATACACCCACCTCGGAGGTGCAGATCATGTCGATAGGCGTCTTGTAGCTCTCGAAGATCTCAAATACCTTACGGAGGAAACCGTGGGCAAGAAGCATTCGGCTCGATTTAATCTTGATGGCGGTGATGTTATCCTTTGCGGCTACTGCCTTGATGGTGCCGGGGTCAGCATCGTTGTTGATGGTGGTTCCGGGGGCTTGTGGCTCCATCGTGTTGAGGAGTTTGACGGGGATGTTGGCAAACTTGGCAGGCTGTATGCATGTGGGGTGGAGGATCTTGGCACCGAAGTAGCCCAACTCGGCTGCCTCCTCAAAGTGGAGGTGGCGAACAGCGTTGGTGCCTTCGACGATGCGTGGGTCGTTGTTGTGCATGCCGTCAATGTCGGTCCAGATCTGTATTTCGCTGGCACCTATGGCAGCACCGATGAGCGATGCCGTATAGTCACTGCCTCCACGTTGCAGGTTGTCAATCTCGCCGTTGATATTGCGGCAGATGAATCCCTGTGTGATGTAGATTTGTGCCTTGGGGCTGCTGGCTAAAACATCGGTGAGCTTTTCCTTGATGTAGGTTGCATCGGGCTCTCCATTCTTGTCGGTACGCATATAGTCGAGTGCAGCGATGAGGTGTGCACTGATGCCTTGCTCCTTGAGGTAGTTGGTCACCATGTTGGTGGAGATAATCTCACCTTGTGCCAGTATGATACGCTCCTCAACAGAGGTAAACAGCTGCTTGGTGAATGAACGGAGGTAGTTGAACACCTCTCTGACCAGGGATAGGGTCTGCTGCTTGTACTCTTCTGTGCTGAACAGCTCGTTGATATGTCTCCTGTAGAGGGTCTCAAGCTTGTTGATTACCTCATTGGCACCCTCGGGGTTGTTATTGGCCAGATAACCGCATATCTCAACCAGTGAGTTGGTAGTGCCCGACATGGCAGAGAGCACTACTATTTTGTCTTCGCCATCATTGATGAGCGAGGCTACGCCTTTCATGCGCTGTGCGGAACCTACTGAGGTGCCGCCAAATTTCATTACTTTCATTGCTTAATACCTATTATTATTGTACTTGTTGTTCTTGTCTTTCTTGTTCACCTATGTTCTGTGCCACTACCTTATGGTTGTCGCAACAATAGACTTTGCCGGGGAACTCCTCGAGTAATTGCATGTTGTGTGTGGTCATGATGATGGTGGAGCCGCTCTTGCAAATGTCCTTCAGCAGTTGCACGATTTGCCGTCCAGTCTCAGGATCGAGATTACCTGTAGGCTCATCGGCGAGAATGATATCCGGAGTGTTGAGGATGGCTCGTGCAATGACAATGCGCTGCTGCTCACCTCCCGATAGCTCGTGGGGCATCTTGTAACCTTTTGTCTCCATGCCTACTTGCTCAAGTACCTGCTCGATACGCATTTGGCGCTTACCCTTATCTTTCCACCCTGTAGCTTTGAGCACAAAGTCGAGGTTTTCCTTTACATTGCGGTCGATGAGTAACTGGAAGTCCTGGAATACGATACCTATCTGCTTGCGTAGGGCAGGTATCTGCTTGCGGCGAATGTGCGCCATGTCGTATCCCAACACCTCGGCACTTCCGCTGTGTATGTCGAGTTCGCCATACATGGTCTTGAGAAGGCTTGACTTGCCTGAGCCTACTTTGCCGATAAGGTATACGAAGTCGCCCTTTTGAATCCTTAAGTCCACCTCCTCGAGCACTATTGTCTCTTGTTGGCGAACCTCTACATTATGATAGTTTATTTGTGACATTATAGTTTAGTCGTTCTCTTTTATGATATATCGGCTATTAGCGTACCCATCTCTTCTCTACCGTCGCGCTACCATCGCTATATTGTGTGCGTATGATGTTCATACCTTTTTGCGGTGTGTCATAGCACTTTCCGTCTATAGTATAGTAGCTCACGTTTACGATAGCTGCATCTGCGGTAACCTCCTCAATATCAGTGTCAACAAAGAGTGCGGCTACCTCGTCTGCCGACATGGCGTAGTTGTAGATGCGCAAGTCGTCAATGTCGGCCTTTATCATGTTGCCCGACTTGTGTTGGCTGCGTCCGATATAGTTGAAAATGGGCTTGAAGTCGATGGGGCGTAGTGTGATGTCGCCCGTTGTCGCTTTCTGTTCGCCGTCAACATATGCAGTGATACTGTCTTTGCTTATGGTGATGGTGATGTGTTTCCACATGTAGGTCGACAGCTTGCTGATGTCCATCGTCTGTTCCTCGCCGTTGTTCTTGATGGCAAAGCGCATTTTGTTGCCTCCTCCGTTTGTGGAAAGGTACATGTATTGGTTTGTGTTGTTGCCAAAGTCGAAGATTCGTTGTCCGGCACCGCTCCCCTTCCATCGTATCCATAGGGCAATGGTCATCTCGTCGCGGTTGGCAATGGCGGTAGGCAATTGTATGAAGTCGGAACTGCCATCCAGCACGACAGCTCTCTCGCCCGACTTGCCTTTGATGAAATTGACCTCTCCGTAGTGTGCACAATGCATGGCGTTGCCGCTGAGGTCGGCCAGGGTGTCCTCGTACTGATACTGTGCCACGAGGGTGGGGGCATCGGCCATGCATGCGATGATTGAGTCTGATGACTCAGAACGGTTCATGGCACGGTCAATAGCCTTTATCTTATATATATAGTTGATTCCTTCTGTGACAGTGTTGTCGATGAAGAGAGTGTCAGCAATATTGCGGGCAATGGTGTTCCATTGGTAAGGAGCGCCCTGTGTGGCATCGGCACGCAGAATGGCATACCCTGTCACATCTGACTCGGGAACTGCATTCCACGAAAGATTGATAGTGGCTCCTGTAGGAGTAGCTGTGAGGCCTACAGGCGCTTCGGGCGCATAGGTTTCGCAGGTTGCATTTATAGGAAGCAGTCTCCATAGCTGTTGGTCTTTCCCGTTAATGGCGTTTTGCTGTATGCTGGCATTGTCACTGGTGCTTCCGCCCGATACCTCAAGGCATTTGCCTGAGTGACGGCTCAGGATATAATAGTATCCGTCTCCGGCATACTGGAAATACCATTGCTCATTGGCACCTTTGCCTCCATTGTAAAGGATGATCTTACCGCCGTCGCTTGTGGACCAGTTGTTGATATCAAGCTGTGAACCATTTTTCACGTTGGAAATGAAGAAATAGCTGAAGTCACCTCCAATACGTTCGCTTACAGGAGTGATATTCCATTGTTGATAGTTTTGTCCATTCTTGGCGGTCTGGCAAATGTTGGCTCCATTTGACAGGTTCCCACCTTGAGGAGAAATGATCTTCTTGCTCTTCTTGTTCATGATGATGAACTTGCCCTCTGTGGGGGTGAGGGGTACATCTTCGCCATAATGTATCTCCAACACACGCTCGGCGTTCGTTTGGCCCACTTGATATCCTGTGCCTCCGGGAAGGTTCATGATATATTCGTTCATTGGGCCGTGACCATCAAAGTATACCACCTTGTCTTGTGATACGATGCGGTATGATGAATTGTTGGCTTGGCGCTCCGATGTGCCACCAAACAGTTGGATGCGTCCGTCGGGCATGCGATAGATGGAGGCTGCTGTCCAGTGTCCACGGTCTTCGCCATAGGCGAGTCGCTCGCCAAATGTGGCTTGGCAGAACTGTCCGCGTGCACGTCCGTCATATCCCCACCATATACCGGTCTGCATACCATACTCAACACCTACCATAGCCTCCATTACATTGTGAAGCTCATCGGCTGTGCCATGGTGACCGTTGGCACGAACGGTCTCAAAGAACTTGGCATAGTTGTCAAACGAGCCGGCGAGCTGATGGGTGTTGCCTTCGTCAAGATAGGGGCTAAGGCCATTGTACCACTTCAGGGCTTCATCGCAGTTGAGTGTATTACCGCCACTGATGCGTATGCTATCGAAGAACTCGTCTTCTCTCATCAGTCGGGCTATCTCCTTGAAGTCCGACATCGGACCCTGATTCCAGGCCGTATAGTCAGGCTCATTGAATGGCGATATGGATACAACATTGAATCCTTTGTCGCGGCAGTAGTTTACAGTAGCCTTGAAGAGCTTGACCCACTCGGCGGGTTTCCCCACATAGTTTTTACGGTGCTGTTCTGCATTATCGTAGCTGCAGAGTACCTCATGGTCGCTATTCAGGGCAATGTCTTTCACTCCTGAGATGGCTATGATTCGCAGTCGGTTGTTGAGATCTTTTTTCTGGGCTGCGCTGAGTTCGCCATTCTCATTGATGAGGTCGCTCGGTTGGAACGATACACGTCCCACACCCAGATGCTCCTTGCCGATATGGTTGGTGCCACGGCGCACATTGTCTTCACTTGGCCATGCTGTGTCAAGTCCCCAAATGACAGGGGTCTTTATTCCGGCACTATCGGTGCTAAAGAACACAGTAGCATCGGTTCTCTTGTTTGCCACGAGATAATCGTTTGCAGATGCTATGGGCGTGGAACCCTCTTGCGCATAAGCTGTTAGGACTATGCTCATCATGCTGATGCCACATAGAAAGAGTCTCTTGATTCTCATAAATACGTAATAATCCAATATACGGCACGAAATTACATATTTTTTTTGAAAAATTACTCATTTCGTGAGAAATAATGCTCGGGACAGAGTCTAAAGGTATGTGAAAAGACAAAGGTGCGGAATTTCCGCACCTTTGTGAGTTTATGAATATCAGACCTTACTCTTCCACCTTGAACATATTGACATAGAGTCGTGCATCGGTCTTGGCTGGGTAGCATCCGTATGAGGTGTATCCGGTGTCATACATGATGACCTTGTCGTTCATTGTATTGGTCACACTGTAGGTGCCATCCTCATTGACGTTGAACAACCAGCTGCTGCCGGGCTGTACCATCTCAGTACCGATGTTGAATGAATTGTAATCGCCCTTCATGTAGATGTAGCGGCCATAGCTGTCCTGCATGGTGAATCCATCTTCTACGGCTGTCACGGTGAGGAATGCGTTCTCTGCAGCATCGCAAGCCTCTATGACGCCCTCTTCGTTGATGGTGACACTGGCATAAGGCATGTAGCCGTAGCTCTTATTCTCTCCCAGCGGACTGAAGAGGCGTCCTTCGGTAACGCCGGTCTCTTCATTCACTTTGATGTCGGCTACCATGACGTAGATGCCGCTTTCGGTAACTTCTGATACAGGTACACACTTGAAGGTCTTGTATACCCACTGGCCATCGATGAGGTTGAAGTTGTATACACCCTCTTCAAGAGCGGTGTTGGTCCATTCGCTACCATTATATATATAGTTCTCTACAACGAGTTTGTTGCTCTTGTTGTAATACACCAGTGTGGTCTCCTGCTTGTTTACGGCATAGGGATAGTTCTTTTCCAGATACATAGGAATGTAGGTGGCTGGGTCGCTGATGCTGTTGCCGCTCATGCCCATGGCCTCATACTCTGCTGGCTGTATCACGTCGGCATCAATGGCTTTCCATGATGTACCGTCCCATTGGTAGAGGGCGAGTACAGAGGTGGTGTTGGCTGCAGCTGCGGCACGGCGCGGAGCTGTTGCTGCCGTAGCGGCGGTCACCGAGGTGGCCATGGTGTTGAAATATTTACCACTGCTTACTCCGATAAAATAGCCTGTAACGGTTACCTTCTGGCCATTGAGTGAAGCGTCTACCATGCCTTCGGGTACATAGGATATGCTGCCAATGGCAGTGGCTGCATCATCAATAGTAACATTATAGTAATTGCCGCTGATGTTAAGAGTACCAGTATAGCTGATATATTCTACGGCAGGTGCTGTAAGCATTGCATCCATATCGGCTCCAGTCAATACATGAGCGTTGGGGTAAGTTACCTTATTCTCGTTGGAGACGATGGTCAAGGTGGCTGTGTTACCAAACTGTTTCAATCCGGCGTACTCGGTGATAGCTCCGTTAATAGTTACTACATCGCCAATAACAGCTTCTATTGCAGCATTGGCATAGTAGAGAATATGACCGGTTCCGTCACTGATAAGACATCCGCGAGCATATGTTGCCACAACCTCGCCACGTACGGTGTATTCTCCGTTCTCTTTACCCAATACCACGCCGATTGGCTCATATGTAGCGGTCTCGCCAGCTGCAACGACAGAGGTAGCCATGGTGTTGAGGTAATTCACGTCATCTTTAAAACTCTTTCCGATGGCATAGCCTATAACGGTTACCTTCTGACCATCGAGTGATGCATCTACAATGCCCGGTACTGCATATGATATGCTACCTTGAACCTTGTCAGTGCCTTCAATTTCGATATTGATGTAGTTCCCTGAAATTTTCAAAGTTCCATCAAACTGCACATATTTAATTTCAGGTTTGGCAATATATGCCTCCATATCGGTAGCGCTAAGTGTGGTTGGAGTGGGGTAGTTGTAAGCTGACTTTTCCTGGCGGGTAATAGTGGCGGCATTGGTGAATTGTGCAAAACCTCCATATACGCTTGTCGGACCAGCTACAGTCACCTTATCACCCAATGCTACGTTGGCGGGTATACCAAGGTATACGAGGATGATGCCTGTTTCGTCCTGTAATAGGAAGCCGCGTCCGTAGGTTCCAACTACAGTGCCCTGAACGGTTGCATTTTCAACGGCTCCGTTTGCTATCACATCGGCAATCTTATCCATTTTAACCTCTTCCTCATCGCTACTTGTTGCAGGATCATTCTCGGAATATTCATAGTTTATCATTACCACTTCGCCTACTTCGGCATCGTCGAAGTTGTCCTTAAGGATGCGGTTGATATACTTGCTTGCGGGGTGTGATGGGCAGAAGAATTCATAGCTCTCCTCTTCTTCTTCCCATACCATAGCATAATCATATTCAGATAGGGTGAAGTCGTATGCATTGGCTATCTGTTGGTTCAGTTCGGGGACCTTGGCGAGTTCGTTCACCGTGATGATGGCCGACGAACCATCGGTAGCTGTGCTCCACTTGTCGGCCAAGAAGGCGGGAAGGTAGAGCTCGGCAGGCACGAGGTCGGTGAAGTAGTTGTTGCTTTTATTGGCCTCGAATGCATCGTACATGGTGCTGTCAAGAGTTCCATCCTCGTTCTGCTTGATAGTGCTGGCTGCCACCTCCTTGTTTGCTGCGAGCTTGAAGAGGTCGGCATAGTCGGCCTTCTTCAAGGTGTAGTTGATTGACTTGACATCGGTAGGCACCGCCAAGTCCTTGTAACCGTCGAAGTTCAGTTCGTTGTAGTCTTCGCATCCGAAGAGCATCAACGCGGCGGCAATGTATAATAATGATTTCTTGTTCATATCTCTTTATATATTATAATATGTGTATTAGAAGTTAATCTTCAAACGTATTGAATAGGTGCGTCCGAAGGCATAGAACACGCGGTAGGCTTTCTGCCATGAACTATCGCCCACGGGGCTGAATGCATCTACGATATAGAGGTTGTCGAACAGGTTGTCGATGTTTCCGATGAATGTAGCACGACACTGGCCGATGTTGAATCGGTACGAAGCATTGAGGTCAAACTGTCCGCCAGCCGGCATCATCCAAGGAGTAGTGTAGTTCTTGGTCTGACCCGAAGCGATGTCGTTGGTGCTGATGGAGAAGTCGGCATAGTTGTTGCCGTAGAACGTGTAGTCGAGTCCGGCACTCAGGTCGCGAGTAATCTTGGCACGTGCTCCGAGGGCTGCTGTTGTCTGAGCCGAACCTCCGACCTTTACACCCTTTAGGTTAATCTTGGCCCAAGCATGGTCTTCTCCTTTTGTGGCTGAAGCAAGAGTACCCTTACCTACATTAGCCACGGGCTGACCCAGTGAGTTGTAATAGTATCCGGTAGCGTTGCTATCCCAGGTCCAGTCGCCCAGTGAGAGCATACCTGTAATGTCGAGCCATCGTGTAGGTTTGGCAACAAAGTCGAGCTCCACGCCCATGTGCTTGGCGTCCACACCCTCCATGTTGATGCTGATGCGGTCTTCTGTTCCGTCTTCATACTCGATGGCGCTTGAACGAGCCATGGTCTTGTCCATCCACTTGGTGAAGTAGGCATTGAAGTGAAGGTCGAGGTATTTGTTGTGGAATCCGTAGCCAGCCTCTACCGAGAATATTTTTTCATTCACGGCATCAGGGTTGGTGGCATGACTGTTTACGGAGCCAAGGAAAGCACTGGAGAAAAAGGGTGCACGGCTGATGTAACCGATGTTGGCAAATACGTTGTGGTTGTCGTTTATGTTATAGTTGGCACCCCCCTTGGCTGTGTAGCCCCAGAAGCTCACCACGTCGGACTTGGCATGCTCGGCATCGTAGTAGAAGCGGTCGTAGCGCCAGTAGTTGTTGTAGTTGAGCGAACCGGCAACGAAGGCGGCCAGCTTGTCCTTATTATATTCGGCCTGGAAGAAGAGTCCCTCTTGCATCACATAGCCGTCGTAGTCGCGGTATACCACGTCGCCCACCTGCAACTTTTGGTTCACCCAGTTGGGGTTGAGCGCAGCTGCATTGTTCTTGGGATTAACACCGGCACGGCTGCTGCTGTCGATGAAGAACTTACCATTGTAGAGGTCTGAAATCACATTCTTGTGTGTGCCCTTATAATAGCGGTAATCGATACCACCATAGAAGTCGATGTACTTGCCTATCTCCGTGGTGTAGGTCGATACCAATCCGTACCAGTTGTGGTAGTTGGGATTCTTTGACATCACCATGAGCGATCCTGCCTCACTGGCCTGGTTCATCAACTGAATCTGGTCGTAGGCGAAGGTACCATCAGCATGACGCAAGGTGTATGTTTGGTTCAGTGCATCACCTGAGAAGTAGTCGCCGTAGTCGGCTGCGTTGATAGTGTTGAAGTTAAGTACACCATCGCTGGCACCATACCAGTAGTTGCGTAGGGTAGAGTTTATGGCTTGTCCTGAGTAACCGTTACCACGGCCTATTGATACGTAAGCCACGGAGCTGAGTGATGATTTGTGGTTGATCTGCCACTGGTGGTTGAGCGATATCTGCGGCTTGTGGTACTCGTTGTACGATGAGGTCTTGCGCTCGCCGTTGAGACCGAAGCCATAAGTGGGGTTGTACTTGTAGGGACTGTCGCCCTTCATGTAGTTGGCTACTTGTTGCCATCCTTGGATGGTGAGACCATCATTCTTGTTGCGCTGATAGTGCTTCTGTGGTGCGCCGAAGGCTGTGAACGACAGCTGGTGGTCAAGTCCGATACGCTTCGAGAGGTTGACGAAATAGTTGTAACCTTCAAAGTCGGTACCTTGGATGTAGCCGTCGCCCCAGGTCTTCGAACCGAGGAACGAGAATGCCCATCCCTTGTCGTTCTGTCCGGTAGAGAAGCTGAAGAGCATCTTGTTATAACCGTCGTTGCCCAAGGCATACGATGCCGTACCGCCCTTCTTGGCTTCGAGGCCCTTGGTGACGATGTTGATGGAGCCACCCACTGACGGAGCCGATACCTTTGATGCTCCCAATCCGCGCTGTGTCTGCATGCTACGGGTCACATCGGTCAGTCCCATCCAGTTGCTCCAGTACAAGCCGCCCCATTCCATGTCGTTCATGGGCACGCCGTTGACCATGACGGCCACGTTGGCACTCTGGAAACCGCGCATGTTGATTTTCGAGTCACCGAATCCGCCACCAGCCTTTGTGGCATATACGCCTGGGGTAGATTTCAATATTTCGGGAAACTCCTTTGTTCCCATCTTTTCCTCAATGAATACGGGGTCGAGGGTCGAGAGGGCTACGGGAGTCTTGCGTGCGATAGCCACCGACTGGGTGATAACCACATCGCCCAAAGCCACGGCGTCGGGGTTCAACTCCACAGTGCCCATGTCGCTCTTTGTGGCCTTCTGCTCCAAGGTCTGATAGCCTATATAGCTGAATACCAATGTTGGCTTCGCCTGTTTTGACTCGATGGAGAACTGTCCATCCACATCTGTTACTACGCCCGAGGTAGTGCCCTTTACCTGCACAGAGGCCGCTACAAGCGGCTCCAGTGTCTCGGCATCTACCAGCGTACCCTTTACCGTGTGCTGAGCACTCACGGTAACCATGCCGCCCAAAAAGAAGGCGACACTCACAAATAGTCGTGATAGTTTTGACATAAAATTTATTTTAAGTTTGTAAATATATATCCCGTTTTTACTCCGCGAAGATAGTGAAAAAGTCTTAAATGAGATGCATGAATACATAGGAAAGTTTACTCTATAGACTTAATCTCATGACAATCACCAATATCTTCTGAGAAATCTTCTGTTGGCAGTCTGATTTCTCTAAATAAATAGTGGTTGCTCGCTTGAAATCTCGGAGAATACCGCTAAATTTGCATTATAAAACTCTTTTGATATGACATCCCAAGATAGAATAGTTCAGTTGCGTAGTGAACTGCATCGCCATAACCATAACTACTATGTACTTAATATGCCCGAGATATCGGACTATGAGTTTGACCAATTGATGCATGAACTACAAGAACTCGAAGCACAATATCCCGATATGTACGACCCTACATCGCCAACAATGCGTGTGGGCAGTGACATCTCGAATGAATTTACCCAAGTTGCTCATAGGTATCCTATGCTGTCGCTTGGTAATACCTATTCATTTGAAGAGGTAGCCGACTTTTATGAGCGTGTAAAGAAGGCATTGGGTAGCGAACCATTTGAACTGTGCTGTGAGATCAAGTATGATGGTGTGTCTATATCTTTAACTTATGAGGAGGGACGCTTGGTGCGTGCTGTGACCCGTGGAGATGGTGTACAGGGTGATGATGTGACCTCCAATGTGAAAACCATTAATAGTATACCGCTTGTGCTTCATGGTGAGGGATGGCCCCGTGAGTTTGAGATACGTGGTGAAATCTTGATGCCGTGGGAACAGTTTGATCGTCTCAATCGCGAACGTGAGGCTCAGGAAGAGTCTCTCTTCGCCAATCCTCGCAATGCGGCATCGGGAACGTTGAAGCTGCAAAACTCTTCGGTGGTCGCATCACGCAAACTGGATGCATACTTATACTTTATGCTGGGTGAACAGCTTCCCAGCGACGGACATTATGAATGTTTGCAACATGCGGCGCAATGGGGCTTCAAGGTGTCTCCCGCCATGCGCAAATGCAATACGCTGGATGAGGTGTTTGAATATATCAACTATTGGGATGCAGAGCGCAAGAACCTGCCTGTGGCAACTGACGGCATAGTCATCAAGATCAACTCCTTGGCGCAGCAACGCTCGTTGGGCTATACGGCCAAGGTTCCTCGTTGGGCTATTGCCTATAAGTTCCAGGCCGAGAAGGCATTGACAAGGCTGAATGAAATTTCATATCAGGTGGGACGTACGGGGACGGTGACTCCTGTCGCCAACTTTGATCCCGTGCAACTTTCAGGTACCATGGTCAAGCGTGCCACACTCCATAATGCCGATTTTATGGACAACCTCGACTTGCATATCGGTGATATGGTGTATGTGGAGAAGGGTGGGGAGATTATCCCCAAGATTACGGCTGTTGACCTTTCGTCCCGTTCGTTCATGATGGGTGAGAAGGTACGTTTCATTACCCGATGTCCTGAGTGTGGTACACCATTGATGCGTGTCGAAGGTGAAGCAGCCATTTTTTGCCCCAACGATGTGTCGTGTCCGCCACAAATCAAAGGTCGCATTGAGCATTTCATCAGTCGCAAGGCGATGAATATCGACGGACTGGGTGCCGAGACGGTTGATTTGCTCTATTCCGTAGGACTTATACATGATGTTGCAGATTTGTATCAACTGCGCATTCCTCACATCAGCCGTTTGGAGCGAATGGGGTACAAGTCTGCCGAGAATATTGTACGCAGCATAGAACGTTCTCGTGAGGTTCCTTTTGAGCGGGTGCTCTTTGCTTTGGGAATTCGTTTTGTCGGTGAAACCGTAGCGAAGAAACTGGCTCGCGCTTTCGGATCCATGGAGCGTATCGAGAATGCTACATTCGACGAACTCGTGGCTGTTGACGAGATTGGTGAAAAGATAGCTCAGAGCATCCTTCGCTTCTTTGTTAATGAGCAGTGTTGTACTCTCGTGAATCGACTAAAGGAGGCAGGCCTGCAGATGGAGGTGGTCGTGGATGAGAGTATTGAGCGTACAGACAAGTTGGCCGGTAAAAGTATCGTGATCAGTGGCGTGTTTGCGCAGCACTCTCGTAATGAGTACAAAGTATTGATAGAGCAACATGGAGGGACTAACGTTTCGTCTATCTCCAGTAAAACGAGTTTTATACTTGCAGGACGTGACATGGGACCTGCCAAGTTGGAAAAGGCAGAGAAGTTGGGCGTACCTATTGTGAGTGAAGACGAGTTCCTGACGATGATTGAATGATCTTTTGACGTGGCATTATAGAGGCGAGCTGTGGAAACAATCTTTTAACTCATAACTCACAACTCACAACTCATAACTCATAACTCATAACTCACAAATCCCCTACATTCCAGTTTCCCTCAGCTCCTCGATCAGTTCCTTTTGACGTGAGGTGAGTGATTGAGGTAGTGACAAGCGAAATCCAACGATGAGGTCGCCTTTCTCATTCTCCTTTTTAAATATAGGAAATCCTTTCCCTTTTAATCGCAGTTTGCTGTCGGGCTGCGTGCTTGGATTGACCTTGATGCGTGCATTACCTGTAAGTGTGGCTATGGTGATGTCGCCTCCGAGTAGTAGTGTTGTAAGCTGGATGGGTACTATGGTGTGAAGGTCGTGACCTTCGAGTCTGAACGTGCTGTCTGGGATGATTCTGAATGTGATATATAAATCGCCGCGAGTGCCCCCTTGTGGTGCTTCACCGCCATGACCTCGCAGTTTGAGCCTTTGTCCGTCGGTCACTCCAGCGGGTATAGTTACACGTATGCTCTTACCGTTGATGTTGAGTATCTGTTTATGGGCTTCAGCTGCATCGCGTAGTGTGAGCGACAGTTCTGCTTCGAAATCTTGCCCTCGTGCTGATCCTCTGTTTTTGCGCTTTCCTCTTGCTCCTCCAAATAGTTGTTCGAAGAAATCGCTGAATCCGCCCGTATTCCCTTCAGAACGGCTAAAGTCGCCAAATCCGCCGAAGCTGAATCCTCCAAATCCTTGTTCGCCAAATCCCTGAAAGCTACCATATCCCTCCTTAGCGTGGCCGTATTGCTGCTCATATTGACGGCGTTGTGCCTCATACTCTTCGGCATGCATCCAATGTTCGCCATACTCATCATATTTCTTGCGTTTCTCAGGGTCGCTGAGGACTTCGTTGGCTTCGTTTATCTCCTGGAAACGTTCTTGTGCATTGGGATTATCCTTGTTGATGTCCGGGTGGTATTGCTTGGCAAGTCGACGATAAGCTTTGCGAATATCGGCCTGTGAGGCATTCCGGTCGATGCCTAACACTTTGTAGTAATCAATGAAAGCCATGGCGGTTTATGGTTTAGGGTTGAATGTTGACAGTTGAAAGACGAGAGATGAGGAATGAGAGTTGAAAGATGCCATCCGGATGGTTGATGATAATGCTTTGCATTAAGATGCCTTGCTTGCTTGGCAATGATTAGCGAGTTTATCATTGCTCTCGCTGCGCTGCGGCATTTTCCATTCTCCATTCTCTATTATCATTCTAACCAATTGGTGAACGAAAAGGTTGCATGGCAATGAAGATTTATTTGTTTTTTCTCTCAGGTTAGCTTATCTTTGTAGACCAATTATATATATGTGAAATGAAAAATAGTCGTTTTTTCTATCTTGCATTGATTATGACCGTGCTGTTGTCGTCATGCCATAAGCCGCAGCCTGTACATATAAAGATGGTATGCACAAGTGATGTACATGGAAACTTTTTCCCTTACGATTTTCGTGCCGATAAACCCGCAAGTGGCAGTTTGGCTCGTGTGAGTAGCTATCTCAACGAATTGCGCTCGTCTTCATTGGGTGACAATGTGGTATTACTCGACAATGGGGATATCTTGCAGGGACAGCCTACGGCTTACTATTATAATACGGTAGCTATCGAACACAAGCATCTGGCGTCTGAGGTTCTCAATTACTTGAAATGTGATGTGGCTATGCTGGGCAATCATGATATTGAGACCGGCGGTCCTACCTATCAGCGTTATATGCGTGACCTTGAATGTGCGACCGTTGGCGGTAACATCTATCTTGAGGATACTGATGTGCCATTTATCCCGCCCTATGTGATGATAGAACGGGGAGGGGTGAGGATTGCTGTTATAGGTCTGACCACTCCCGCCATTCCTAATTGGTTGCCTCGTGTCTTATGGAGGGGAGTGGAGTTCCGTGATATGGAGAGTGCGGCAAGTCATTGGATGCAATATGTCAACGAACATGAGTCGCCCGATCTTGTCGTTGGACTTTTTCACTCTGGCTATGAGGGAGGTATTACGACAGACGAATATGTAGAGAATGCTACACGTGAGGTCGCTGTCAATGTGCCCGGCTTCGATGCCATTTTCTTTGGACATGACCATAAGGCCCTGTGTGATAAGGTGGTGAATGTAGAAGGTGATACCGTGCTGCTTCTCAACCCGGCGAATAATGCCAATCAGGTAGCTGTGCTTGATGTGAAATACCTGAAGGGTGCTGAGCCGCAGGTGACTCTCGCAGCAGAGCTGGTTGATGTCAATGCCTACGAACCCGATGCGGCTTATATGAATCACTTCGCTTCTCATCAGGAGAAAGTGAAAAAGTATGTCTCCAAAAAACTCGGAGTGTCTACACATCGCATCAGTTCACGCGATGCCTACTTTGGCCCATCAGATTTTATAGACTTTATTCATCGTATGCAACTTGATATCACTCGGGCTGAGGTCTCTTTTGCTGCACCTTTGGCCTTCAGTACATGGCTCCCTGAAGGAGATATACATGTGCGTGATATGTTTAATCTCTATCGATATGAGAACATGTTGTATGTGGTGCAACTGACCGGCCAGGAGATTAAAGATTACCTCGAAATGTCGTATGGTCAGTGGACGAACCAAATGAGATCGCCTAACGACCATTTGTTGCTTTTTGACGAGGCTACGATTGATAGCAAGAAGCCGCGTCTGAAAAATATCTATTACAATTTCGATTCAGCTGCAGGCATCATCTATGAAGTGGATGTGACCAAGCCGGTGGGCAGTCGTGTGCGTATTAGCAGTATGGCCGATGGCGATGCATTTGACCTAAATCGTACCTACCGTGTGGCATTGAATTCGTATCGTGGAAATGGTGGTGGCGAACTGCTTACCAAAGGTGCGGGAATACCGCATGGCGAACTTGAGAGTCGCTTGTTCTACTCTACAGATGTAGACTTGCGTTTCTATATGATCAACTACATTGAAATGCGCGAGACGGTTGACCCGAAGAGCATGGATCAATGGAAGTTCGTTCCCGAGCGTTGGACCGTTCCTGCTGCGGAGAGAGATTATAAATTATTGTTCGAAAACAAATAAAATGACTATGACTACAGCATCACTACGTAGAGTATTGGCGTTAAGTGTAGGCCTATGCTTGTCAGCTACACTCATGGCGCAACAGAAGATTGAATTTCAATTGTGGCCCAATGGCGCCCCTAATACTAATGGTATAGAGGCTGCGGAAACGGAAGTTCGTGCCAATCGCCCTGTGAATGTAACTTCGCCCACACTGACCGTATATCTTCCCAAGAAAAACAAAGGAAAGGCCATTGTGGCATGCCCTGGAGGTGGTTATGTACATCTGGCTATGGACCACGAGGGACACGATATGGCATCGTGGTTCAATGCACAAGGTATCGTATATGCTGTACTTAAATATCGTATGCCTAACGAGCATGATGATGTCCCCTTGAGCGATGCTCTGCAGGCCATACGAATCATGCGTGAGCATTCACAGGAGTGGGGGATAGCACAGGTGGGTATAATGGGCTCTTCGGCAGGCGGTCATCTGGCAAGTACGGCTGCTACTCATTATACCGACGATAGCCGTCCCGATTTTCAAATTCTCTTCTATCCGGTGATAAGTATGGATATGGCTATCTGTCACAAGGGATCACGTGAACGTCTTATCGGTAAGAATCCTACCGACAAGATGGTAAAACTATATAGCAACGAACTTCAAGTAAATGCGCAGACTCCTCCCGCCTTTATCATGCACAGCAGCGATGATCGCACGGTACCCGTAGAAAACAGTCTACGTTATTATCAGGCCTTGGTGAAAAACAAAGTGCCTGCTTCGCTGCATTGCTATCCCGTTGGCGGACATGGATGGGGATTTAGAGACGATTTCCTCTATAAGCGTGAGTGGACTGGCGAACTTGAGAAGTGGCTTCGTGAGCTGTAACCCGATTGCGCTTGATGGTCTGAAATCGTGTTTTTGTATTATATGAATCTCTTTGAGGAGAATAATTAGGAAAATATATTTTTCAGTTTCGGAAAAATGTTGTACCTTTGCGCCCGCTAATACGAGATGTTAGCATGTTCAAATCATTAACTAATTAAAAATTAACAACAAATGGCAACAAAGATCAGATTACAGAGAAGAGGTCACAAAGACTATGCTTTCTACTCAATCGTAATTGCTGATGCAAGAGCTCCACGTGATGGGAAATTTATTGAAAAGATCGGAACATACAATCCTAATACCGATCCTGCCACAGTAGATTTGAATTTCGAGAGAGCTATGTATTGGGTTGGTGTAGGTGCTCAGCCTACTGATACCGCTCGTAACATCCTTTCTCGTGAAGGTGTGTACATGATGAAGCACCTCCAAGGTGGTGTTAAGAAGGGTGCTTTTGACGAAGCTACCGCTCAGGCTCGTTTCGAGGCTTGGAAGAACAACAAGCAGGCCAACCTTGCTGCTATCGTAAGCAAGAACGAGCAGGCTAAGCGTGATGCTGCTAAGGCTGCCCTCGAAGCTGAGAAGAAGGTTAACGAGGCTATTGCACAGAAGGTGGCTGAGAAGAAGGCTGCTGCTAAGATGGCCGAGGCCGAGGCTGCTGCTGAAGCTGCTACAGAAGAGGCTCCCGCAACTGAGGAGGCTTAATCAAAACACAACTCTGCATTCATATTTCTTAGGGGCTCTATCAATGATAGGCCCCTTTCTTTTATCCATTCGGGTTTGCCATACTCCTTTACTGTCCTTTTCTTTGTGAATGGGACAAAAAATGTAACGTAAAGTTTCCACTTTATAATAATAAATCGTAATTTTGCATGATAAATGCAATGTGGATATGGCAGACGTGATAAAGCATGACGGCATAGTAGACTCTATTGAGGGGAGTTGCATCCATGTACGTATCGTGCAAGCTTCGGCTTGTGCCGCTTGTGGTGCCAAGAGTTTGTGCTCAGCGGCTGAGAGTAAGGAGAAAATTGTGGATGTGTATGGTGCCGATACTACTGCCTATCAAGTAGGGCAACGAGTGATGGTCGAGGGAACTGCTTCAATGGGAATGAAGGCTGTTCGCCTCGCTTTTCTTTTTCCCCTCTTACTGCTTGTGGCTGCCGTTGCCTTGGTCATGTGGCTGGCTGATGGCAATGAGGCTTTGGCCGCTTTGGCCGCATTGCTGGTGCTGACTGCCTATTTCCTCCTCCTTTTTGCAAATAAGAAGAAGTTGGCCCGTGAGTTTACGTTTACAATCAAACCTATTTAAATATCAATAGTAATGAACACAATTTTGGTAGCAGTAATTGCTTTGGGAGTGACAGCGCTGGTCTTGGCCGGTGTACTCTTTGTCGTGTCCAAGCAATTTGCTGTAGAAGAAGATCCACGTGTAGGACAAGTTGCTGAGGTGTTGCCGCAAGCCAACTGTGGCGGTTGCGGATACCCCGGTTGTGCCGGCTTTGCCGACGCTTGTGTCAAGGCAGGTTCGCTCGACGGCCTGCTGTGTCCTGTAGGTGGACAAGCTGTGATGACAAAAGTGGCTGACATCCTCGGTCTGAGTGCCGATGCTGCCGAGCCCAAAGTAGCAGTGGTACGCTGCAACGGAACATGCGAGCATCGTCCTCGGACTGCGGTCTACGATGGTGCTGTGTCATGTAAGATTGCCCATGCCACGGGTTGCGGCGAGACTGGCTGTGCCTTTGGCTGCCTGGGTTGTGGCGACTGTGTGGCTGCATGTAAGTTCGATGCTATTCGCATGAACCCCACAACGGGTCTTCCTGAGGTTGATGCCGAGAAGTGTACGGCTTGTGGCGCATGTGTGAAGGCTTGTCCGCGCATGATCATCGAGTTGCGCAACAAGGGCAAGAATGGCCGCCGCATGGTAGTGCTTTGTGTAAACAAGGATAAGGGCGCCATCACTCGCAAGGCTTGTGAGGTAGGTTGTATCGGTTGTGGCAAGTGCCAGAAGGTATGTCCGTTCGATGCTATCACCATCGCCAACAACTTGGCTTACATCGACTATGAGAAGTGCAAGCTCTGCCGCAAGTGCGAAGACGAATGTCCGCAACACTCAATCGTAGCTGTCAACTTCCCTCCGCGTAAGCCGAAACCAGCAGCTACAGAGGCTCCTAAGACCGCTCCCGCAGCAGAGGCAAAGTCAGCAGCGAAGGCTCCTGAAACGACTGAAACTCCGAGTACTCAGACTGCTCCGAGCACTCCGAATACTCAGAAATCATAATTCATAATTCACAATTCATAATTCAGAATTCATGAAGACATTTAGAATAGGTGGTGTACATCCATCAGAAAATAAGCTGTCAGCAGGGAAGAAGATTGAGCCTATGGCATTGCCCAAGCAGGCTGTATTCCCTTTGTCACAGCATATCGGCGCTCCCGCCGTACCTTGTGTTGCCAAGGGCGACATGGTGAAGGTGGGTACCAAGATTGCCGATGCAGGCGGTTTCGTATCGGCTGCCATCTTCTCCTCTGTATCGGGTAAGGTTGCAAAGATTGACTCAGTCATCGATGCCAGCGGCTACCGCAAGCCTGCCATCTTCATCGATGTGGTAGGAGATGAGTGGGAAGAGAGCATCGACCGCAGCGAAGAATTGGTGACCAAGTGTGACCTCAAACCCGAAGAGATCGTAGCCAAGATTAAGGATGCCGGTGTAGTAGGTATGGGTGGAGCCTGTTTCCCCACTCATGTGAAGCTCACACCGCCTCCCGGCAGCAAGGCCGAGTGCGTTATCATCAATGCAGTAGAGTGTGAGCCCTATCTGACTGCCGACCACTCATTGATGCTCGAGAAGCCCGAGCAGATTCTCATGGGCGTATCGCTCCTCATGAAGGCGGTAAACGTTACCGTAGGCTATATTGCCATTGAGAACAACAAGCCCGACGCCATCGCACTGATGACCGAAAAGGCCAAGAACTTCCCCGGCATTCAGGTTGTGCCCCTCAAGGTGAAATATCCCCAAGGTGGTGAGAAGCAACTCATCGATGCCGTTATCGGCCGTCAGGTGCCTGCACCTCCCGCCATTCCTATTGCCGTAGGTGCTGTGGTGCAGAATGTAGGTACAGCATATGCCGTATATGAAGCTGTTATCAAAAACAAGCCCCTCTTCGAGCGTATCGTGACAGTGACTGGTAAGTCACTTGCCAACCCCTCAAACTTCCTCACTCGTATGGGTACTCCCATGAGCCAGCTCATCGAGGCTGCCGGTGGCATGCCCGAGGATACCGGTAAGATTATCGGTGGTGGTCCTATGATGGGTAAGGCGCTCCTCAATGCCGAGGTGCCCATCTGTAAGGGTAGCTCTGGCGTATTGCTCATGTCAGAGAAGGAGTCGTTGCGTGGCGAGGAGCAGAACTGTATGCGTTGTGCCAAGTGTGTGGCTGCCTGCCCCATGGGCTTGGAGCCCTACCTGCTTGCCAAGCTCGGTGAGTATGCCGACTGGGAGCGTGCCGAGAAGGAAGACATCATGACCTGTATCGAGTGTGGCTGCTGCACATTCACCTGTCCGTCAAATCGTCCTTTGCTCGACTGGGTACGTCTCTGCAAGAATACAGTGGGTGGCATCATTCGTGAACGTAACATGAAGAAGTAGTTTTAGGAGTTCAGAATTTAGGAGTTCAGGAGTTCAGACAATAGCGAAAGAATACCGCAGTGACGCAAAGACAACCTGCAAGTTCTGCCGATATCATCAAAGTTCGCGACTCATTCCAAAAACGATTCCTTTCTTCTGATCTCATAATAGAAAAAAACAAAAGGAGCAAGGTTTTAGAGGTGCAGCGAACAGACATTTGTCTGAACTCCTGAACTCCCGACTCCAGAACTCCTATTAATTAATTAATAATGATATGAATAAACTAACACTATCCTTGTCGCCTCATGTTCATAGTGGCGACAGCGTAAGCAAGAACATGCGATGGGTAATCATCGCCATGTTGCCTGCTATGTTATGGTCGTTCTATGCATTTGGCATGGGTGCAGTGATTGTGACTGCTGTGTCTGTAGCCTCATGCGTATTCTTTGAGTGGGCCATCAACAAGTATATCCTCAAGAACGACAAGTGCACCGTATGCGACCTCTCGGCCGTAGTTACCGGTATCCTCTTGGCCTTCAACCTTCCGTCAAACCTGCCCCTCTATATTATTATTATAGGAGCCTTGTTTGCTATCGGTGTGGTGAAGATGACCTTCGGTGGCTTGGGTTGCAATCTCTTCAATCCTGCGCTTGCAGCCCGTGTGTTCCTCTTGATTTCGTTCCCTGTTAAGATGACCGTATTCCCCGAGGTGGGCCAGATGACAGCCTATGCTGATGCAGTGACTGCTGCCACTCCGATGGCCAATCTCGCCGATACAAGTCTCCTCGACCTCTTCCTTGGTAATGTAGGCGGTTCGCTCGGTGAGGTGAGTGCCCTGTGCCTCCTCCTTGGTCTGGTTATCCTCTTGGCGTCAAGAACCATCACATGGCATATCCCCGTATCAATCCTTGTCACCGTGTTTGCTCTCACCGGTTTGCTCCACATCGCATACCCCGTTGAGGTAGCTACTCCGTGGCATCATCTCTTCGGCGGTGGTCTCATGCTGGGTGCCATCTTCATGGCTACCGACTATGTCACCTCTCCGATGACTCCGAAGGGACAGCTCATCTACGGATTCTGCATCGGTTTCCTCACCGTTGCCATCCGTGTGTTCGGTGCCTATCCCGAGGGAATGTCGTTTGCTATCCTTATTATGAATGCTTTCGTGCCGTTGATTAACAATGCATGCAAGCCCAAACGTTTTGCAAAGGAGGTAAAGAAATGAAAAAGCTCGAATCATCACTGACTAATATGCTCCTAGTGCTGACCCTCGTGTCAGTAGTGGCTGCATTCCTGCTGGCCTATGTTAACAACGTGACTAGTGGCACTATAGCAAAGATCAATGAAGAGGCCTTGAGCTCAGGTATCAAGTCGGTGCTTAATATCGGTGCCGATGAGCAGATCGAGACCAATGAGAAGCCCGTTGATGCCTTCGTCGTTTACGAGGTGTCTCGCGATGGCAACTGGGTAGGTACCGCCGTGAAGTCTACCGACAAGAGCGGCTTTGGTGGCGACATCGAGGTACTCGTAGGCTTCGATGCCGAGGGCAACATCCTTGGCTATGAAGTGCTGAAGCATGCTGAGACCCCGGGCCTTGGTGCTCGTATGGGCGAGTGGTTCCGCACCGCAACCTCAGGCGAGACCAAAGAGGTATCTGCCGTGTCTAAGGTATTCTTCGGTAAGCCCGACCCCGCAGGCAGCCACAACATCATTGGCCGCAACATCGGTAGCGAAGGCGAGTTGAAGGTATCCAAGGATGGTGGCGACGTAGACGCCATCACTGCATCTACCATCACCTCACGTGCCTTCCTCAACGCAGTGAACAATGCTTATAAGGTGTACAAAGGCAATGCCTCAGATGTGAACTCAGGGGCAACAACTCAACAGTAAGATAATTTTAACCGCAGATTGCACGGATTACACTGATTCCTTTATATTACATCAAGAAGGGTAAGAATAACAGACTAAATAATCGGAGAAATCTGAGTAATCTGTGGTTAGAAACGAAGAATATTATGAATAATTGGAAAGTATTTTTGAATGGTTTGGTTAAGGAAAACCCCACGTTTGTCCTTCTCCTTGGTATGTGTCCTACCTTGGGTACCACCTCTTCGGCGCTCAACGGTATGTCTATGGGCCTTGCCACCACGTTTGTTTTGATATGCTCAAACATCGTTATCGCCTTGTTGAAAAACCTTATCCCCGATAAGGTACGTATTCCGGCATATATCGTAGTCATTGCATCCTTTGTAACCCTGTTGCAGATGCTCATGCAAGCCTACTTGCCTTCACTCTATGCCAGTCTCGGTCTGTTCATCCCGCTTATTGTGGTAAACTGTATCATCCTTGGTCGTGCCGAAGCCTTTGCAGCTAAGAACACCGCCATCCCCTCACTCTTCGACGGTCTGGGCATGGGTCTTGGTTTCACCTGGGCGCTCACTTTGCTTGGTGCCGTGCGCGAATTGCTGGGCACAGGTGCCGTGTTTGGATTCACCGTACTGCCCTCATCGACCAATATGCTGGCCTTTGTATTGGCTCCCGGTGCCTTCATCGTATTGGGCTACCTCATCGCCATCGTGAATAAAATTAAAAAGTAGAATCAATGGAGACAAATGGAGTTAAAGGAGATAAATGGAGTTAAATGCCAATACTCCTACAAAGCATTTGGCCTTTTATCTCCCCAAAAGAGCGAAGCGACTATCTCCCCCTAACTCCCTATAACTCCTAAAAATAATTGATTATGGAATACATACTGATATTTATCTCCGCGATCTTTGTGAACAACATCGTGTTGTCACAGTTCCTGGGTATCTGTCCCTTCCTCGGTGTGTCAAAGAAGGTTGAGACCGCCAAGGGCATGGGCTTGGCTGTAACCTTCGTGTTGGTCATCGCCACCATCGTTACCTACCTGTTGCAGATATGGGTGCTCAATCCCTTCGGCTTGCAGTACCTGCAGACTATCGTTTTCATTCTGGTGATTGCCGCCCTCGTGCAGATGGTCGAGATTGTGCTCAAGAAGCTCTCTCCCTCGCTCTACCAGGCACTCGGCGTGTTCCTGCCCTTGATTACCACCAACTGCTGCATCCTTGGTGTAGCTATCCTCGTGGCCAACGGCACTTACAATGGCCAGGGTCTTGAGCCCAACCTCCTCACCGGTATCATCTACGCTTTGGCTACCGCTCTCGGCTTCGCATTGGCACTCATTGTGTTTGCTGGCCTCCGCGAGCAGCTTAGCCTCGTGCGTGTACCCAAAGGTGTTGAAGGTATGTCAATCGCCCTCGTCACCGCAGGCCTCTTGGCTCTTGCCTTCATGGGCTTCAGCGGTATCGACAAGGGTATCGCCCTATTCTTTAGCTAATCCGGTAGGATAGTATAGATTGTGAGCGGGAGTGCACTTGCACTCCCGCTCTTTTTGTTTTTGGCAACATTTATATTCTTATATTAAACTCGCGTTATGAAAGATTTCACGATAATAAATCATCGGTTCAGTTCTCTTGATTCCTATATTCGCGGGGCGAGACTCCTGTCACGCGCTTGAAGTACTTGCCGAATATTGTGCGAATTTGCATAATCATAGGTAAGATAACTCTTGTTCGCTCCTCCCAATGCAATACCATCTTGATTTTTCCATAATCCTGTTATCTTGTTAGGTGATACAGTGGTGACCTGTTAGCGGTTATATGTTTTCTCTATCTATAATGAAATAAAAATCCGTTACGGTACTGGCCGTAACGGATGATGAGAGTTATACGTATAAGAGGCTTATCTCTTCGCGAATCCCCGCTCGAGGTCTTGCGAGATGTTGATCATGAAGTCGCCCATGCGCTCGTATTGGTTGATTATGTCCATGTAGTAGACGCTCGCCTGGTAGTTGGTGTTGCCGTTCTCGATGTCCTCGATCATGGCGTCGCGGAAGTTGTTGCGTAGGCTGTTGAGGCGGTCTTCGGCGTTGTAGGCATTGGCAATGTCTTTCAACTCGTCCTTGCGGGCTGCGGTGAGGTTGGCTATCATCACGTCGTAGGCATCGGCAACGGCATCGGCCATGGTGTTGAGGTTGCGTGTGGCATTGGCGTCGAAGGCTTTGCGGTGGATGTTCTTGCGCGAGAGGATGCGGCTGATGGCCTCGCCCGAGTCGCCCAGCGACTCCAGTTCACCGATGATCTTGTACATAGCCTTTATCTTGTTGGCTGTGCTTTCGCTGATCTCCTCGGCCGATACGGCGTTGAGGAAGGTGGCTATCTCGTATTCGATGCGGTCGGCTATCTCCTCGTACTTGACGAGTTTCTCGCGGAGGGTCTCAAACTTCTCGGCATTGCTCTCATTCATGGCCTCACGGGCATATGCAGCACCGTTCTTCGACACTTGGGCAAAGTGGATAATCTCCTCGAAGGCCTGCTCTACCGACAGCTCGGGTGTGGCGAGGGGGCCTGCCGAAATGTATTTGAGGCGGAAGGCCTCGTTCTCCTTGTTCTGTGGAGTGCGTATGATCCAGCTTACTGCCTTGGCTATCTTGCCGGTGAACCATACCATCAGCAGGGTGTTGATGGTGTTGAACAGGGTATGGAGCATCGACAATCCGTACAGGGCGGCCGTGCTCTCGGGAGAGTTCTCGGTCACCACGGCAAAGCCCTCGGCAGCAGGATTGGGGAGTCCGAAGAGGTTTTCTGTCACCCAACCTACCAGACTGAGGAAGGGGCGATAGAGCACGAGTGCCCACAGCACACCGAAGACGTTGAAGATGGTGTGCGACATGGCGGCACGCTTGGCCTGCGTGTTGCCCACCGAGGCAGCTATGTTGGCTGTGATGGTGGTACCGATATTCTCACCCAGCACCATGGCGCAGGCCATGGGGAACGGTATCCAGCCCATGCTGAGCATGATAAGCGTGATAGCCATCGTGGCCGATGAGGATTGCAGGATGAGGGTGAGCACCGTACCGAAGGCGAGGAACAGCAATAACGAGCCGAACCCGTGTGATGACCACGAGCTGACGAAGGCCAGCACCTCGGGCGTCTGACGGAGGTCGGGCACCGAGTCTTTCATGAACGACAGGCCGAGGAACAGGAGACAGAAGCCTACGATGAGTTCGCCTATGTTGCGGCGCTTGTCTCTCTTCGAGTTCGAGAAGAGGAATCCCAGCAGCATCATCGGCACGGCCAGCAGCGAGATATCGGCCTTGAAGCCCAGCCACGACACCATCCACGCCGTCACCGTAGTACCGATATTGGCTCCCATGATGACGCCTATGGCCTGTGTCAATGTCAGCAGTCCGGCATTGACGAAGCTAACCACCATTACCGTGGTGGCCGACGATGACTGTATCACCGTAGTGATGCCCAGACCCGTCAGCACGCCCTTGAGGGGGTTCGATGTCATGGCCGATAAGAAACTGCGCAGCTTGTCGCCAGCTGCCTTCTGTAGTCCTGAGCTCATCAGGTTCATTCCATAAAGGAACATTCCCAATGCTCCCAACAGTGTAAAGACTTGTAGTATACCCATGCTTGAGTTTATGAGTTAATTTGTTTTTAAGTTTGACAAAGTTTTCAGCCGCAAAGGTTGCGCCAGCGAGTGAGCATTGCTTGCATTTGCTTTCAACGAGCGCAGCCAACCTTCGCTATTGCGTTGCAAAGGTACCGCCGTAATGTTTCATAAATGTTACAAAACGGTTATATTGGGGTTAAATATCTCGTTTCAAACGAATAGACGGACTCGGGCGGGAGGCGTTTATCTGCCACCTTGACGTTTCGTGGGGCTTTTGATTTTTCTGTCCTTCATTAGATGGTTATCTGTTCTTAACTTTGTTTTGTAATTAAACAACTACAAATATGGAACAGTTAAAACTATTTCAAGACACCGTGTGCGAGGTCATGACTCTCGCTAATGGTAAGAGTCTCGTTCGAGACTGTATGAGAGAAGTTAATGAGGTGTATCAGTATGAGTTGCAGGACATACCTCTGAGTAAAGAACTGTTGGAGTATCTTGGCTTTCGTTTCGACAAGGTGGAGTACAAGATTAAGGGATGGTAATGCTATTCGGCGCTCAGTAAAAAAATACAAGCATTTTCTCTACTTTCACTCGTTGAGATTTGGTATTTCGTTCGCTTATACCTACCTTTAATCTGCTTCGCACTTTGAAGGTACTCACGCTCACTGAGAAATAACCAAAAAAAATTTGGTATTTCGTTCGCTTATACGTACCTTTAATCTGCTTCGCAGCTTGAAGGTACTCCCACTCGCTGAGAAATATCAAAGAAAACTTTGTATTTCGCTCGTTTATTCGTACCTTTGTCGCCAGTTAACGGCTTCCAGGCCTCTACAAAGGCTTGGATTTACGGGAATCCGGTGTGAATCCGGGACAGTACCTGCTGCTGTAAGTCCCTTAGCAACTGTGTGTTTATTGCACTCTTTAGCCACTGACTTCATTGTTGGGAAGGCGCAATAAACGGGATAAGTCAGAAGACCGGCCGTGACAAATAAAAAGTATTCTTGACGCAGGTCTACGGAAAGAATCGAATGGACGGACATGGGTTTTCACATATCCACGATTATTGGCAAGGAAGAGGCATGGATAGCATGAGGAGTACTCTGCTGTATCTTCCGACACACGACGATAGATGGCCCATCGTATAGTTTGTCATTTGTGAGTTGACATGTATACCTGTGTATCAAGCATACTGAAAAAGATGGCTTGATAGATAATGGTGTATATATGTATAAGACACGACAACATGTGATACGGTGCGCCGCGATGCTCTTGCTTGCGGCACAAGTGATGACTGCCAGTGCCCAACTGTCGCTCGACAGCATACAGGTTCTTGATGAGGTGACAATCACCTCCAAACAATCCTCTCGCACTATGGCTACATCGCAGACCTTGCAGGGTGAGGAGCTACAAGCACTGAGCAACACATCGGTAGCTGATGCCTTGAAGTATTTCGCTGGGGTGCAGATTAAGGACTATGGTGGACTCGGCGGTCTGAAAACAGTCAACGTGCGTTCGCTCGGTGCGCAACATGTGGGTATCTATGTGGATGGTATACGCATCACCAATGCCCAGAACGGCACGGTGGATTTAGGCAAGTTCTCCCTGTCGACGATGGAGAGCGTATCGCTCTACAACGCAAACAAGCTCGACCATTGCCAATCGGCCTCTGAGTATGCATCGGGGGCTACCGTGTATCTACGTACACGAAGACCCACAAAGGATTCGTTGTCAGTACAGTTGCGTAGAGCCTCGTTTACCACCTATATGGCGAAGGCTAATGTCCAGTTTGAGAGAAAGGGCTGGAGCGGCTTCATCGATGGTGAGTGGACCGACTCGCGTGGCGACTATCCCTTCCGCTATCATTCGGAGTATGAAGATACCGTGGGACGTCGTGCCAACAGCGACATTCGCTACGGACGCATCGAGGGAGCCTTGTTCAAGGGTGGATTCTCCTCGCACATTTATTATTACGACAGTGAGCGTGGCTGCCCGGGCGGTATCGTGAGGCGACTGAGCGACAAGTATGTCAACGTGGGCCGCGAGTGGGACCGCGACTTCTTCGTGCAGGCCTCCTATCAGGCGCACTTCAAGGAGCATCACCATGTGAAGGTGAATGCCAAGTATACCAACGAGTATCTGCGCTACTGTACCGACTATCCTGAAAACCAGAATACAGCTCGCGTCGACAACCATTATTACCAGCAGGATGGCTACGGCGCACTATGCTATGCGTTCACGCCCTGGCAGTGGCTGTCGCTCTCGGCAAGCTACGATGTGCGCTACAGCAAGCTGGCGGCCGACCTGAAGAAATTTGACGATGTGTTCCGCCTCGACCAGAAGCAGGTGATGGCGGCACAGGTCAACTGGCAAGGTTTGCAAGCTGCAGCTTCGCTGCTACACCAGCATTACCGCGATGTCACCTTTGCCCATGTGGGAGCTGCCGACCCCTTGGAGCGCTGGACACCGGCTGTCTCTACCGCCTACACATGGGAGGGGCTGACGCTGCGCGCCTGGTACAAGAAGATATTCCGTGCCCCCACACTCAACGACCTATACTACACTCAAGTGGGCAACCGAAACCTGAAACCCGAATATACCAAGCAACTCAATATGGGCGTTGAGTACCACTTCGATTCTCCGCATTGGAATGCCTCCGTGCAGGCCGACGCCTATCAGAACAAGATTGAGAACCGTATCGTGTGCCTTCCCCTGAAGGGTACCTATACGTGGTCGATGATGAACTACGGCTACACTTTTTGCCGAGGGCTCAATGCTACAGCACAGGGCCGTTACCACACGGATGACTGGCAGTTCTCACTGCTAGGTTCGCTGACATGGCAACGCGACGTGAACCGTACCGACCCCGAGGATGAGGATACGTATGACAAGCCCATCTGCTATTCTCCCACATTGTCGTCGGGAGTCACGGCCATCGTCGGCTGGCGCAGCCTGCAGTTTACCACCTCTTATCTCTATGTGGGCGAACGCATGTGGAGCTATGCTGACCCCGAAGATGTGCTAAAGCCCTATCACAACATCGACATGAAACTGACCTACACGCTTCCCATGGATAAGACGCAATGGGGCGTATGCCTTGAGGTGTGCGACCTGCTCGACATACAATACGAACACATACCGCGCTACCCTATGCCCGGGCGCAATTATAAACTGACATTATCCTTTGGAATATGAAAAAACTGATTCTATCACTCCTCTGCTCCATTGCCGTGAACATACAGGCCCAGGAGCGTATCATCCTGCTGAACGAAGGCAACTGGCAGTCCGACAATGGCAAGATCTCCTACTTCGAAGATGGTGAGATTGTCAGCAACCAGTGGTTCAGAGACGCCAACAAACGAAAACTTGGTGACACCCCCAACGACATCATCCAAATAAACGAAGACCTCATTGCCATAACAATCAACTGGAGCAACATCATCCAATTCATATCACCCGATGGGAAGCGTGTGGCCGAGACAGAAGATGTGCCTAACAACCGCAAACTCGCCACCGACGGCAGATATGTATATGTATCTTCCTATGGTCATGAGTGTGGCACCATCAATGGCTACGAAATGTTTACAAAGGGGTATGTGGCCAAGATTGACATCCATACGTTCGAGGTTGTCGCCACCTGTGAAGTGGGATACGAGCCTGAGGGTATAGCTTACTACAAGGGACATCTCTTCGTGGCCAATACGGGCGGCTATGCGTTTCAGGAAGACCATGAGTATGAAACGACCGTGAGCATCATCGATGCCGAGACTATGCAGCTGGTGAGAGATGTCGACACGGGCCAGATAAACCTCTATGGCAAGCTGTCGCAGTCGGGCCAGTACCTGTGCATCAACTCCCCTGGCGACTATTACGATATTCCTGCTGCCACAGTCATCTTTGACTGTGAGGCGGCTTTGGCTGGCAGCGATGACTGCTTTGTCGTACTGGAGTATGCCTCTACCTACAGTTGCACCATGCTTGATGGCAATTTCTTGGCTATCGGTGCACGGTTCTCCTATTACACCAGCGAGTATAAGTTCAACTACGTAGTCATCGACCCTCGCGAGGTGCTGGCTACCGAAGGAGCAGGCGGAGTGGAAGAGTCCTTGCCTGGCACGATGCTCGACGACCTGATGGAGTTGGGTATGCCTTATGGAGTGTATGTCAACCCCTACACTGGATATATCTATGCCACCGATGCCGGCTCCTTTGCTGCAGCTGGTGCATTGATACAGTGGTCGCCCGAAGGGGTCTTCCTCGGCAGACACAAGGTATATATCAATCCGGCACACTTCCTGGCGCTACCGCCCGATGGCATGGAGTTCACAGGAATAGAGTCCGCCACCAATGATGCCAAGCCTACCACCTCCTACGGGATATATGACATGCGAGGAGTGCGCATGGACGGACTCTCCACACGAGGCATCTATATAGACAATGGAAAGAAGATATACAAACATTAAATATAAACCATCATTTAACAAACTAGAAAAAATGAAAAAGTTACTTTTGAGTTTGGCCGCAGTGATTACATGCTGTATGAGTATACAGTCGGCCAATGTGATTGTGAAAATGAATTCCACCTCACCGTGGATGAATCTTGTAGACAAGGCTACAGGAGACACTATCGATGTGGGTGAGGCTGTAAACAAAACGTATACCTTTGATGTGCCCGAAGGTGTGTATGTGCTCACAGCCTTGGCCAAAGACAGTGCCACGGTAAACGGTACTATTGAGCTGGACGTCCAAAGCGTTCCGAACGACAGTACACGACAGTTCTCTATCCTGACCAATACGGTCTATGCTACCAATAAGAACGATGATAAGACCGCATGGGAAGTAGGCAAGGATTATACGATTGCGGTAGATGTATCTACCCGCGAGGGCGAAAGAATGGTGGTGACACTGGGCAACAGCGTCACAGCTGGCCGCAAAACTTTCTTGGCACTCAATGGAAACAGTTATTATGTATCGCTTATCCCCAGCGAAGAGCGTCAGGCCGAAGGGTATATGACCAACGAGCGAAGCGGAACCTTGACTGCAGGCATAACCGTAAGCGGTGCCATACCGATGGGTGGCGAATACATTGTAACCCTACCCGCCGATGCTGAACTGTTTATAGGAAAGAAGTTCAGCCACTTTACGAACTTCGCTAAGGTTGAACCTTCAAAGACTGAGGTTGACGGAAACAGTAAAAAGGTATATTATCGTTTGGCCGACAATCAGGTCTATAACTTCCGCACATGGAAATCGGGTGGACTCACCCAAGGTGGATATTTCACTATGGATATAGACGCAGGAGAGAACTCATACCTGAAGTTCTCTGCCAGCAGCTACGAGGCTTTCGGTCCCAAAACCATAAAGCATGATGTGAACTGGAACGGTGGATACGAGACGGGCAATATCTTTGTCAACATCAACGAGCGTGGACACCTGCAGCTCAGCGTTGGCGAAACCTTCCACACACTGCCCATACGCTCATGGCAGTTGACCGACACGCAAACCAACAACTACTTCCTCGAACCCGACTTCCACTATACCGTCATCGATCTGGACGGTAACCCCAGCACCGGTGTCATCGAGATTGACAATGCACACACTACCACCGCACCGTGGTCTACCATAAAAGCCGTCGGCAATGGTACTGCCATCGTATTGGTGACATACGATGCCATAGCACTGAACTACTATAAATACAACACTAAGGCCGACTCGCTGACGAAGACCAACTACATGGGTGGCGAGTACTGGGGAGCCATCTGGCCCGAGAATACTGCCGCCTATGTCGTTACCGTCGGTGAAGGCACTACAGCCATGCAGCCCAACATGTTTATCAACGAGGCTTACAACGAAGGAGCACTGAAGACTGCCGGCAAACACGTCGATGCCGAGCACGACGTGTTCTATTACCTCGATACTGAAGAGGGTGCTACCTACACCTTCACCCCTGAGGGCGTCGACCATATCGAGATGGCATACCCCACCATCGGTGAGCAGATGGCTACCTACCACGGATTCGGTACGGAGGGAGTCTGCAAGAATGAAGACGGCTCATACACCCTGTTGCTGAAGGAGGGACGACAGATTGTCAAGATGACCGATGCTGGTGGCAACTCCATTTATCAGGTCTTGACGGCCAAGCCCTGCCATCGCGAGATTACCAACGCGAGTCGTGAAGGAAGTACCATCTTCCAGCCTGGCGACAAGGTAAAGATTCAGTATAGCGGACTGCATCACCCTGCCAACAAGCTGGCAGGTATATACAACATGTCGGCTTATGTGACCTACAACAACATCCCCAACGGCTCTTCGCTCATTCTCGGTGCAGGCCAATACACCTTCGGCTCAGCACCCTCGGCTCAGGCTGTCACGATAGACATCCCTGCAGACTACGATGCATCAGCCTCAGAGGCATTGGTTATGGACCAAGGTGTAATACAGGTAAACGGCTTCGGCGACCCTATTGGTGCCCATCGCGATATAAACAAGAACTTAGGTCGTTCGCCAAACTTTACCGCCGTTGCCCACAAGACCTATTTCGGCCAATTGCCCGAGGTGCGTATACCCATCTCACCGATGAAGATGTTCGTGCTCAACCTGCAATCCAATGTAGACAGCGTCGAATACACCATCACTCATGAGGCCGATACACTGCGCCCCAACGCTGAGGGCATATATACCGCCACTTACGGCACCTATCTGGTCAAAGCCTCCAAGCCTGGCTACCGCTGTTTCCGCACCACGCTGACCATTACCGACGATGCCGAGGGCGAGCAAACCTGCATCGTAGAGATGGTCAAGGCTGGCGCGAACGGATGGGATGGAACCACTCTCACCGAGCCCCGATGCGAGGATGACATATATCAGATCAGCAGCGGTGCCGAGCTGGCATGGTTTGCCGCCAAGGTCAATGGCGGTGACTATAAGTTATCGGCCAAACTCGTGAGCGACATCGACCTCTGCGGCCACGACTGGACACCTATCGGTGGCAGCAAGTCAAACACAGCCTACCAAGGCACCTTCGCTGGCGACGGACACACCATCGACGGACTCTACATCAACAACACCCTTACCTATCAGGCACTCTTCGGCTACACGACGAATAGCCACATCAGCGGCATCACCGTCAGTGGCGAGGTCAATGCCAAGCAATATGTAGCAGGTGTCGTAGCCTTTATGGGTCCAAAGGCAAACGTAGACCGCTGCGCCAACAAGGCTAAGGTTACAGGCGCATCCACCTATGTTGGCGGAGTCACCGGTTCGGTATCACAGTCAACCGCTACGCTCACCAATTCGTATAACCTGGGCGACATCACGGGTACGACCAACTGTGCCGGTGTGGCTGGATACAACCATAAGAGCGCCGTCATCGAAAATGTATTCAGTCTGGGCACGATTACCGGAAACAAGGTAGCAGCCTGCATCGGTGGCACCACAGCGAAGGACAATGCTCAGAATATCTTTGCCACACAGGAATACGACATCTTCGAAGGACAAACCACCGTGACCGACGAACAAATGCTGTTGGGCGAAGTGGCCTACCTGTTGGGCGAAGCTTACGGTCAGCACATCGGTACTGACCTGCACCCCGTGCTCGGTGGCGAGCGTGTATATAAGGTTACCTACACCACCAACCTATCAGCGGATATCGACTCGCTCTACACCAATGGTACACTGCCACAATTCGAGGACGTCGAAGGCCACCAAACCATCTGGAAAACCTCTCTCGATGGCGAAGAGTTGACAGAGGTTAGTGCCGACAGCATGCTCTATGTGGAATATCACAAGATCACCTACGCACTCATCTACATTGTCGATGGTGAGGTATACGCTACCGACAGCATCGAGTACGGAGCAGCCATCACGCCGATTGCCGAGCCCGTCAAGGAGGGCTACACCTTCAGCGGATGGAGCGAGGTGCCTGAGACCATGCCTGCCAAGGATGTAACCGTCAGCGGCACTTTCATCGTCAACAAATATCTTGTGACCTTCAAGATTGGCGATGAGGTGATTGCCGCCGATTCACTTGAGTATGGTGCTACCATCGTAGCCCCCGAGGCTCCCGTCAAGGAGGGCTACACCTTCAGCGGATGGAGCGAAGTGCCTGAGACCATGCCTGCAAGTGATGTGACCATCAGTGGTACATATACCGTCAACATCTATAAGGTGTACTACTACGTAGGCGATGAACTGGTACACACAGCCGAAGTGGCCTATGGTGATACAATCCCCGAGTATGTATACGAGCCTACGGTAGAGGGCGATGTATTCTTTGGATGGGTAGGTGACACCTACGACACCATGCCTACCCATGATGTGACCTACACGGCCAATATCGAAAGTGACGTCCTTCAATTGACAATTGACAATTCACAATTGACAATTCACGACCTCAGCGGCCGTAAGGTGACGGATACAGAGAACCTCAATAGGGGTATCTATATCGTGAATGGTAAGAAGGTTATTGTAAAATGACCTTTTACCATCGACGAAATCTTTAGCGATTGGTCACGAGTGCGCAGATGAAAATTGCGCCTCGTGAGTCGCTAACAAAAGATGAGTCAATGGAGAGAAGATGCTCTTCTAACGATTAACAAGGACAAGACCGAATCCCCGCACTTCTAATGTGTGGGGATTCTTATTTATTCTTAATGTTTATGAAACAACAAATCAAAGATTTGATTCAGCGCGTAGATGCGTTGGAACATGAACTGGCACTGCTGTGTGGCATATTTCTCTCTTTATTGTAGAATAAACCTACTTGTCAAAAAAATCTGTATCCTCGTGTAACAAATCGACATTCTCTCCGTCATAAGGGTAGAGGCAATCATTACACGGACACAGACAAGGTGACGCACGAAGAATTCAAAAGACGGTTTATGCCATTGCAACAAATGCTCTATCGCGAAGCATATCGGATGCTTTGCGACAGGTTTGAGGCAGAGGATGCTGTACAGAACCTCTATGTGCGGTTGTGGGAACAGAAAGAGCTGCTCGACCACCTCGCTTCGCCCGAGGCTTATTGCCGGACGGTACTACGCAACATCTGCATAGACCGCTGGCGAGCCATCAAGGCACGCGATGGGGATGTGGAACTCGTGGAAGAGATTACCGAGGCTAATGCGCCACCCGATGTGGAGCATGAGGAGGTTACGGAGTTTCTCGAACATTTTCTTGCCACGTTGCCCGAACAGCAGCAGCGGGTGATGCGGATGATGATGCAGGGAAACAAGGCCGAGGAGATTGCCGAGGTGACGCAGCTTGCTGTAGGAAATGTGAGAACCATCGTGTCGCGCATACGGCAGAAATTCAGAGAATTGTATTATAAACGATAAGGAGTTTTGATTATGGAAGAAAAACGATTGAGAGATATGATTGAGCGGTTCTTCAATGCCGAACTGACGGCAGAGGAAGAGCTGACGCTCTGTCGCTTTCTTTATGCAAACGAGGTTCCTGCCGAACTCCGCACAGACCGCGAGGTCATCATTGCGCTATGCGGTACGCTCGAAGAGGCAGCTCTGCCCGAAGGAGCAACCGAGCGGTTAGAAGCGATGCTCGATGAGTTAGAGGAGATGAAGACCCACCTGAATCCTCTACGCGCTACGCTTGTAACGCCCCCGCCCTGCGGGCACCCCCTCTATAAACAGAGGGGGAGTTGGGCTAGGTCTTTCCTTCTCCGTGTCGCCTGCGCAGCAGCCGTGTTAGCAATCGTGTTCTTGGCCATACCCTATGGCGACAATAAGCATACGGACGAGGCAACGGTGTTGACGATGGTCGATGATGTGGACAAAGACACCTTCGACAATCCCGAGGAGGCGATGCAATGCCTCATGGCAGCCTATGGCGATATCCAATATGCGATGAACACAACGCAGCGCCAGACCCATGAGGCGTATCAGACGCTGGAGCAGTCGCAATCGATAATCCGAGAAATGTTTAATATGAATATAAATTGACGCGAATATGAAACGATACATTTTATTAACCCTGATGGCCTTGGCGCTTCACATGGGCAGCCTATTCGCCCAGTCGGCACAGCCTCGAGAGAAGAGCGAAGTGGAGGTGTTCATGCAACAGGTAGCAAAGGTAGTTGCTAAGTCCAACGAGATTGACTATTCCTACATCTCAACCAACATGTTCAAGCAGATATTGTCGCAGTTGTTATCCATAGTTAATGACGAGGCAAAGGAAGAAATGGGTATAGACAAAATATTTGGATCTGCAATGTATATGCGACGCTTTATCAGCACAGGAACCGAGGGCTACAAACTATTGGAAGTTGCAATGAATCCGTTCTGGGGCTTCCTAGAAGAAAAGGAGGTGGTTATGGACATGGAACTATGTGCTCTTAACCGACAAGACGGGGTGGTTTCAATGATATATGGCAACTCTGAAAATGTGCTCGTCATCAACAACAACCACAAAGACTTGAAGTATAGCATAGTGTTTGTTGCAGGTTTATCATACGAAGCCTTTATGAAGATGAACGATAGTGGTATAGACTTAGGATTTTGATTAGAACACAGAACATATTATGAAAAAGATGATATTATGCTTCATGGCCGTATGCACGGCAATGACGATGCAAGCCCAAGAGATAGATTGGACAGGATTGACGATATTTGCAGAAGAACTGGAGGCACTTCAAGATGAACATGTGTCGTGCGACACGATGACACACCGAGAATTGCTGGATTATCTGGACACGGAGATTGTCTGTGTTTTCGATGCTGATACTCTACTTGCTAAATTAGATAAGAAGGACTTCCGACTCATCAAAATTTCATCACATGATGGCATCGGCCGTGAAAGCATCTATAAGGTACTCGACAAATACGAGGTCACTACTGCAGAGGTATTGTTTGGTATTCCCTTGTTGATCTGCAATCGCAGAGATGGTGCTCAAGTAATGCTCTTTGTCGGTGATAAGGCATCGCTGATGATTCTCGATTACGGAGACTCAATAGAGGTGCTCTATCTGAATACAGACTTGATGGAGATCATTAAGGAGATCTTTACGGCGATGATGATAAATGGCAATGGCGGCAGTATTACCATTGGCGAATCGGGAGACCTGCAGTTCAGTTACTCGTTCAAGAGAACAAGAGACGAGCAAGAGGAGGACGAGGAAGATCCGAAAGTATATTCGTTCGACCAGCAGTCCAGCGGCAACGATCCGTATGAGCGTTTAAATGAAGAGGTCGGCAAAGTGGCTGCGAGGACCGCAATACCCGACTTTTCGGAGTTGAACAAAGAGATTGAGAAATTGGGAAAGCCCTCATTCCTCCTCATCCCTGGCACCGATTGCTACAATGTATTTACCCCCTCTGTGCCCGAAGAAATACGAAAAGAAATGCAACCCTATGCGGCCTATGGCGTATATGACTGGATCAACGGCCTGGGCTTCGGTAAAGGCATGACAGACAGCGCCGACCAGAAGTCCGAAATCATCCTCCCCGAAGATGTGGCACGGCTCTATGCCGTGAAGCACCTGCCGCAAGAGAAGTGGAACGAGGAGGGCTACTCGCCGATGCTCAAGGCGATATACCAAAAGGAGTATCAGGGTGGCACACCAGCCGTGCTCTACCGCCACTCGAAGAACGAGGCGGGCTACAGGGACATGCTCAGTGACCTGGGCTTCCTCTTCAAACTCGAACTCGGCGACACCTACAAGAATCTGAAGGTGACGCAGCAGAGCGAGCGCGAGGGCAGACGTTTCGTACAACTCTATGGCGAGGGCGGCATCCTGATGTGCGTGTTCGAGTCGTCCGAGGATAAATACTGCCACATGAGCATCCTCATCGGTGGTGCTGGTGGCTTCGAGCAAGCAGTCAACGAGTATGTCGTCGGTGGAGAGAGAGACATTGCCACACGGTGCAACATCATCATCAACAGCGACCTCTCGGGCGATTCAGGCGGTATACACTTCACCACCGATGAGTACTTCTTTGCCGGCAAGTCGCACAAGAGCGGTGTGCACATCGATTTCCGTTATTGGGATTTGTATACAAAATAAAAGTTCTCTTACCCCCTCCGCTCCATTACGCCCTGCTCCATTACGCTCGTCCCCCTTAAAGGGCGACAGTTCCTTAAGTTAGTTTCGACGGACTCTGCACTCTCCCTCTTTAAGGGGGAGTCCCCGTAGGGGGAGGGGGTAACAAAAAAGAAACAGATTCAACAACTTAAAAACTCAAAACAATATGAACAAAAGATTATCATTGACAACGATGCTTGCTATCATAAGCTTCGTGTCGCTCGTGGCACAGACCACAGCACTCGTGCCTTACGTGGGCGGTTACTTTGTAAAGAACGGCGATGAGTGGACAGAGTATCGCCCTGCCGACAAGGTGGGCAAGTGGAGCACCTACAAGCAGTACAAGGAGAACGACACCTTCTTCTATGTGAAGAACAAGAAATGTAACTTGGCCATTCCTAAACTGGGTAAGGACATGATCTCCATCGACCGCGAGAAGAATGGTAAGTGGGAGCAGGTGTACACCACCATCGACGTGCACCACCAGTGCACCGAGCCCGACGGACTCTTCTACTGCTACAACGATGGCCGTGGCCGCGAGCATAACGGCTACTTCGTACGTCTCGATGGTGGCGTATGGCACGAATATGCCCCGGGCAAGAAGCGCGGCGTGTGGGCCGAGTTCAAGCAGACAGGCGAGGACAAGGACTACTTCATCGTGGAGAGCACCGAGAACATCGTGCGCATCCCCAAGAGAGAGGGACTCAACTTCATCATCACCAAGCCCGGCTACGACGGCTGGCGCGGAGGCTACACCACGAAGGCCATCTATGACCGCTCGGCAGCATATCTTTACCATTTCGATTTCGAGTACCATGGGGCAGCGAAGCGGGGAAACAACTTCAAGCTCAACAAGAAAGGTGGTCGCATCAGCCTCGACAACAAGTGCAACCTGCAGATAGCCTTCGGTGGCAAACACTACGACTTCGTGTACCAATCTATTGAGATTGTCGAGGGACAGGGCGGATTGTCGTCACTCGTCTCTAAGGGCAGCGAGTGCATCCTCATTACCATCGACAAGGACAACAGGGTAATGCTCTACGATGGCAGTGCCCGCGTAGAAAGCAAGAGGATAGGTGAGAAGGTACTTCTCGTTGGAGCCAGCGGCAAGGATTACCGCGCCATCATAGAGCAGCTACGCATCGGTACGTTCCGCATGTAAATATATTCTTCATTGTAAGAATTGGCGGAGCATGAAGGGCACTTTTCTTGAGACTTGGGTGCCCTTCATTTCTTCGTTCTATTGTCGGTTCACAAACGTCAAGGCACTTGGTTGCAATTACATGGCAATTAGTAAAAATCTTCACCCTTTTTCTCTTACTCTCACAGATTCTTATTACTTTTACTTCTTGAAAACAATTTTGTGAAAATCGAACCCGCATGAAGCAGATAATAAACCATTTCACCGACAACGACCTCTACACCTTCACCTGCATGTACTATGTGCTGCAGAAATACCCCCGTGCCGAGACCGAGTATAGCTTCTTTGACCGCAACCGCACTTGCTACCCTAAGGGCTTCGACGCCCTGCTGCGCGAGCAGCTCGAGCACTTGGCCGAGGTCACCATCACCGATGAGGAGCGCGAGTATATGACCAGCGCCTTCCCCTTCCTGCCCTATTGGTTTATCAATGTCTTCCTCCGCGGCTTCCGCTTCAACTCCGCAGAGCTCACCATCACACAGGACGAGGAGGGGCATCTCGACATCAGCGTCAGGGGCAAGTGGTGGAGCACCATCATCTGGGAGATGCCCATCCTGGCCACCATATCGGAGCTGATGCACATACTCAATGGCGATACCGAGAAGTACGATGCCGATGCCGAGTATGCCAAGAGCTTCGACAAGGGGTGTCAGATATGGCGTGGCGGACTCACCCTGGGCGATATGGGTACGCGTCGCCGCTTCTCCTTTGCCCATCAGGAGCGCGTCATCGATGCTCTGATGCAATCGTACCGCGAGGTGAAGAACGAGACTGGCGGACAGTGCGGCCGCTTCACCGGCACATCGAACGTCTACTTTGCCATGAAGAAGGGCATCCCCTGCTTGGGTACCATGAGCCACCAGTGCATCTCGTTCGAGGAGATCGTGAGCGGCGTCTTCGAATGCAACTACAACGTGATGAACAAATGGTCCGAGGTGTACGACGGTAACGTGGGCATCTTCCTCTACGACTGCTTTGGCGACCGCGTCTTCTTCAATAACCTTTCCAAGCGCATGGCCATGACCTTCAGCGGCCTACGCATCGACAGTGGCCGCGAGGAGGAGCAGGTAGACCTCATCGTCGAGAAATACAAGCAGCTGGGCATCGACCCCATGACCAAGCAGGCCGTCTTCAGCAACGGACTCGACATTGCCCGCGCCATCGAGATACACCGCTACTGCGAGGGCAAGATTGTCGACAGCTACGGTGTGGGCACTTTCCTCACCTGCGACGTCACCGGCTGCTCGCCCATGAACATCGTCATCAAGCTCGTGCGTGGCCGCATCACCGAGTCGCGCGAATGGCACCCCTGCGTGAAGCTCTCGTGCGACAAAGGCAAGACCCTGGGCGACAAGCAGAAGTGCGATTACCTCGTGTCGGTGCTGAACAGATGATCCACCCTCACTGCTGTATGTCCTCGATGCGGACGAGCTTGTTGGCGATGGCGTAGATGATGAGGCCGGCGGTGGAGTGTATCTGTAACTTTTGCGATATGTTGCGGCGGTGGGTGGCCACGGTGTGCACCGAGAGGCAGAGGGTGTCGGCAATCTCTTTGTTGCTCAGTCCCTTGGTGATACTGATGAGGATGTCCTTCTCGCGGTCGCTCAGGAGGTCCGACCTGTCGCGGTCAGCAGGGTCGGTGTCGGTATCGTCGGTGTAGAGGATGGTGCCGCTCAGGGCGAGCTGTTGCTCCACAAGCTTGACTGCGGGCACGAAGAGGTGGTCCTCGATCATGCAGTGCGAGGTGAGGTCCTGCTCGCAGAGGAGGATGTCGAGCAGTACGGCATTGAGCAGGTAGTTGTTCTTCTCGGGGCAGTAGCGGATGATGATGTCCTTGAGCTCCTTGAGCTTGTCGCTCATGGGGGTGTGCTTGCCGGCAAAGTCCTTGATGGAGTAGTCGCGGCTGAGGAAGCCCTGCAGGAGCTGCTCGACGTAGGCGAAGACAACCTCGTTCTCGTGCTCCATGTGCTTGCGCACCTCGGCCACATAGTCGTCATAGAAGCGGAGGATGAGCATGGCGATGTCGTTGCTGCCCGAGCAGTCGATGGCCTCGATGAGCTTGCGGCGCAGGGTGGGGAGGTTGAAGTCGAGGAAGTACTCGTGGGCCTGCTTGAGGTAGCCGATGAGCGAGGGCAGCGACACGGACTCGTGGCTGTAGGGCTTGTCGGAAACGAAGTTGGCTACCTCGAGGAAGGTGGCCTCGTCGACGCCGTGTATGTGGCACACGTCGTGCACGGTCATGTCGCCAAATCCTAATGAGATGCCGAAGCGTCCCATCACGAGGATGAGGGCGTTGTTGTCCTTCACCAGGTGGCGCATCTTGTCGTCGTGCTTGTATGCGGTGTTGCTCATCTCTGTTTATTTTCTTGTCGTTTAACGACACTGCAAAATTACATACATCTTTATAAATAGGCAATACTTAAAATTTGGTAAAATGCGATAAAAAATGCTGTGCGAAAATACCAAAAACAGAGTATTGCCGCCTTGTGAGGGGCGCAGTACCTTTGCAGCGTGAAATCAAATGCAACGATTATGAGACGACTGATGATATGCATGCTGCTGGTAGTCTTCGCAGGCCTGGCGGCTACGGCTCAGGAGAGGGGCACGCGCCTCACGCTGGGCGGATATGGCGAGGCGGTGATGATGCGCAACTTCTACAGCGACAAGTATATGCGCTATACCGATGCGGCCAACTACAAGGATGCCGAGGGGCACGGACGTGCCGACCTCCCGCACGTGGTGTTTTACGTGGGCTACGACTTCGGTAACGGGTGGAGCATGAGCTCGGAGATAGAGTTTGAGCACGGAGGCACCGAGAGCGCCATGGAGATAGAGGAAGAAGAGGGCGGCGAGTATGAATCGGAGGTGGAACGCGGAGGCGAGGTAGCCCTGGAGCAGTTCTGGATTCAGAAGTCGTGGTCGAGGGCGGCAAACCTGCGCATGGGACATATCATCGTGCCTGTGGGTGGTACCAACCAGCATCATATGCCTACGGAGTTTTTCACCGTATACCGCCCCGAGGGGGAGAACACCATCATGCCCTGCACGTGGCACGAGACGGGAGTGAGCCTATGGGGCCGACTGGGCGACTGGCGCTACGAGGTGCAGGCTCTGGCGGGCCTCGATGCCGACCGGTTCGGCCGCAAGGGATGGATACACGACGGGGCAGGGAGTCCCTACGAATTCAAGATTGCCAACAACTATGCGGCTGCGTTCCGTGTAGACAACTACTCGCTCCCGGGACTGCGCGTGGCAGTGAGCGGATATGCGGGCAATGCCTTCAAGAACACGCTGAGCGCCACCGAGGCCGAGCGCTACAAGGATGTGAAGGGCACGGTGCTGATAGGCGCGATGGACTTCACCTACGATGCCTGTAACTGGATAGTGCGCGGCAACTTCGACTATGGGCACCTGACCGACTCGGAGCTCATCACCCGATACAACAAGACCATGCGCAAGGACTCTCCCTCGCCCAAGCAGGATGTGGCTTCCGATGCCATTGCCTACGGCATAGAGGCGGGGTACGACATCTTTGCACCGGTGGAGGCGATGCACGGGAAGGGACAGCGACTCTACCTCTTCGGCCGCTACGAGGGCTACGACTCCATGTTCAGGACGGCCGAGAATGTGATGGACTATGCCTGGTGTGGATGCCAGCGCGTGGCGGCAGGTATCAACTACTTCCCCCTGAACGATATCGTCATCAAGGCCGAGTATAGCCACCGCTTCATGGCCAAGGGCTACAACGACGAACCCTCGGTGTCGATAGGCATCGCCTACTCAGGATTCTTTAGGTGAGAAAGTTGTAAAATAACTAAATAACCCCAACCACAATGAAAAAGATTTTTAAGACAACACTTGCCATGCTGGGATGCATGGCACTGATGACTGGCTTCACCGCTTGCCAGCCCGATGAACCCGAAAACGTGACTCCTGAGAATGCCAAGGAGGAGCTGCTGCAGAGGGTCATCGCCGACTATGTAGACAAGACCATCGTGCCAACCTACAAGGGTATGGCCGACAATGCCATCCTGCTGGCCGATGCGTGCGTCGCCATACAGGAGGCTCACGGGAACGGAACGTTGACACAAACAATGATTGCCGAGGCGGGCAACTACTGGAAGCTGAGCCGCGACTACTGGGAGAAGAGCGAGGCCTTCCTCTATGGTGCCGCTGCCGACTACAACATCGATCCGCACATCGACTCATGGCCCCTCGACAAGAACATGATGGACTACTTGCTGGAGCAGCTGCGCAAGGGCAACAGCTGGGATGTGAGCAACCTTGGCTTCGGCCTGCTGGGCTTCCACTCGGTGGAGTATATGCTGTATGAGCTCAGTGCCGACGGCAACTCATCGCTGGTGCACAGCACCGACTACACCGCCGAAGAGATGACCTACCTCGTGGGCGTGGCCGAGGACCTGCGCGACCAGTGCGTATTCCTCGAGGCTTCGTGGGCTGGCGTGGACCAGGTGACGGCACAGAAGCAAGCCATACTGGAGGCTGCCGAGCTGGCACCTGCCATGAACTACGGCGCCAACATGAAGAAGGCCGGACAGGCGGGCAGCACCTACGTCACCTGCAAGGAGGCTGCTGAGGACCTCGTGCAGGGCTGCGTGACCATCGCCGATGAGGTGGCCAACACGAAGATGGGTATGCCCAATAGCGGTGAGGACCGCAACTACATAGAGTCGCCCTATGCGCTCAACTCCATCGTAGACTTCGTGGGCAATATCGTCAGCATTGAGAATGCCTATGCCGGAAGCCATGAGGGCGATGCTTCGCTGAGCGACTACATCAAGCGTGTGGATGCCGACCTCGATGCTCGCGTACGGGCACAGATCGAGGCTGCCAAGGCTGCCATAGGCATTATCCCCGAGCCCTTCTTCAAGACGGCGCAGGGCGCGGATACCGACAATGCCATCGATGTGGTGAACGCACTGGTGGAGATCCTCGAGGATGATGTAATGAATGCACTGAGTAAGGAAATGAAATAACGATTGACGATGATGAAAACGAACAAGCATCTGCTCCCCATAGCCCTCGTGCTATGTGCAGCGCTCACGGCCTGCCAGGAGGATGAGAATGTCACTGGCGGCAATGAGCAGGGTGGCACCATACCCGCCGAACTTCCCGACTGGTACTACGCTGGCGGACAGCTGGGCACTACGCCCTTGGCTACCTACAATGCCTTTGAGCAACCCACGCAGTCGGTACACAATGCCGGCATGTACCCTGCCTTCAAGAATGGCGAGACACTGTTTGAGGATCCCTTCAATACCCAGCACAGCGGACTGCGTTCGGGCCTCGGACCCACCTATATACGCACCTCGTGTGTGCACTGCCACCCCGGATATGGCCATGGCAAGCGCATCGAGGCGGGACCCTTCGACACCAACGAGATAGGCAACGGATGCCTGCTGGTAGTGTACAACAAGGCCGACGAGAGCTACGTGAGCTGGCTGGCAGGTATGCCGCAGAGCCATGCCGTGGCACCCTTCAAGGCTCCTGTCGACGAGAGCCAGATCATCGTGGAGTGGAAGGAGCATACCGACCTGTGGGGCAACAAGTTCCCCGACGGAGAGACCTATGAGCTGCAATACCCCGAGGTGACCATGCCCAAGACGGCCATCTATGCCTACAATGAGGGCAGCGACGAGGTGCGTGCGCTCATCGATGCGCAGGAGTATGGGGTGAAGCTGGAGTCTACCATCGGTATCTACGGCACCGGACTGCTCGATGCCATCACCGACGAGGACATCATCGCCGAGTGGACCAAGCAGGAGCAGGATGGCTATATGACCAACGGACTCAATACGGCCTACTTTGAGAATGGACAGTGGAAGAGCTTCTACAAGAACACCGCACAGGGTGGCGACGGCACTCCCTACGTGCGCCGCTACACCTATGCCATGAGCCGCGGACCCTTGCAGGACGGTGCAGGTGCCAATGCCTTCTGGAACATCACCAACGCTACCCGCAGCGACCGCCGCTTCCACTACCTCGATGCAGCCGGCACCTACGCCAAGACCTCGGCACAGGATCCCGAAGTGCAGGCGGGATTTGAGGCTTACCTCAGCAATATGCTGCTCACCAACGACTCGCTCCGCGACACGCACCCTGCATGGTTTGAGGGCACGATGGAGGAGCGTATCATGGCCTACCTCACCGACAAGAACCTGCCCGTGGAGGTTACCGACAAGGAGTATACCGACCTCATGGTATGGCATCGCGGACTGGCCGTGCCTGCCGTGCGCAACGTGCACGACGTGAAAGTGAAGCGCGGCAAGGAGCTCTTCGAGGAGATTGGCTGTGCCTACTGTCATCGTCCCTCATGGACTACGGGGCGCGATGAGGTGCGCGACCCAGCCCGCTTCTTTGCCGATGGCGACCTGCCCTCGTATCCCAATCAGACCATCTGGCCCTACACCGACATGGTGCAGCACAAGCTACACATGGTCAACGATATCCGCACAGGATGGTGCCGCACCACGCCTCTCTGGGGACGTGGCCTGCATCAGAAGGCAACGGGTTCGCCCACCGCAGACCGCCTGCACGACTGCCGTGCACGTACGACCCTCGAAGCCATCATGTGGCACGGCGTGAGCGAGCAGAGCGATGCTTATCAGACGGTGGTCAACTTCCGCGAACTGACCAAGGAGGAGCGCGATGCCGTCATCAAGTTCCTCGATGCCATTTAACCACATTCTATTTGTATAATCCCAATGCCGTTCCTATATTCGCACAACCGTAGATAGGAACGGCATTTTAAGAACACTCGTTATGAAGAAGTCATACACCCTGATACTGAAAGTCCTCTCGTTCGGCACTCTGGCACTGATCACTTTGCTGCTCATGGTGGCCACCATCGTGGAGAAGGTGCATGGCACCGAGTACGTGACCTCACACATCTATACCTCGTGGTGGATGATAGCGCTGTGGGCGCTGGCTGCCGTGGCGGGCACGCTCTACATCGTGCGACAGCGTGTGTGGCGACGGGTGTTCACCTTCGGGCTGCACGTGGCGCTGCTGCTCATCCTCATAGGGGCGCTCACCACGCACCTCACAGGCATACAGGGTCGTGTGCATCTGCGTCAGTGGATGCCGCCTGCCAAGACCTACTACGTGAGCGATGGCACGGAACGGGTATTACCCTTCCGTATCGCACTCGACGACTTCGAGGTGGAGTACTACGAGGGCACCGACGCACCTAAGGACTATGTGAGCCATCTGCTCATCACCGACGCGCAGGGCAATACTACCGTGGGTACGGTGGCGATGAACAAGATACTCAAGCACAAGGGCTACCGCTTCTATCAGACGAGCTACGACGCGGATGGCCGCGGCAGCATACTCTCCATCAGTCACGACCCCTACGGCATAGCCATCACCTACGCAGGCTATCTACTGCTGTTGGTGTCGATGGTGGGCTTCTTCTTCGAGCGCAAGAGTGGCTTCCGTCACCTGCTGCGCACGAGCACGCTGGCCGTACGCATCGCTGCCGTGGTAGGCAGTGTGTGTGGCATCATAGTGGCTACGGTGATGGTGTTGAGCTACACCCATAGCGACGAACCGCTGATACCTGTGTTGCGCTCGCCCTTGCTGGGCATCCACGTGTCGGTCATCATGATGGCCTACGTGCTGCTCTTCTGTACCCTGGTATGTGGCATTGCTGCCGAGGTGCAGCATCGCCGCCGTGGCGACCATAGCCGTGCCATCGGTCAGCTCCACGTGGCCAGCCGCCTGATGCTCTATCCTGCGCTGATGCTGCTCATGGCAGGCATCTTCATCGGTGCCGTGTGGGCCAACGTGTCGTGGGGCCGCTACTGGGGATGGGACCCCAAGGAGGTGTGGGCACTCATCACGATGCTCATCTATGCCGCTCCGCTCCACAGCCGCTCCATGCCGTGGTTTGCCCGCCCCATGGCACTGCACCGCTACTGCATCCTCGCCTTCCTCACCGTACTGATGACCTACTTCGGTGTCAACTACCTGCTGGGCGGCATACACAGCTATGCGTGACGCGCGGTGCCTCCCAATCGGAGCCGTCCGTTAGGATTGCCAAAGCCGTTTGGCAAAATTATCAGAGCCTTTCGTTTGTACAAGAATACCGATTATGCCTTTGCCTTAGTATACAACAAGGGAGGACTCTTCAGTCGCATCCTCACCTGCATAGCCGCCTTGATTGGGGGCATCCTCCCCCTCACCGGTTACTACATCTGGTTGCGACGTGTTTACCAAGGTAGACGTGCCAGAAAATCCTCACACAAATAATTGAGTGTGAGGATAATGAATTGTTTTTTTCGAGAATAGAGAACAAAATTCCCAAAGGCATCACCCCATCTTGCCCGTGAGGTAGGCGCGGGTGCGCTCGTCGGTGGGGTTAGAGAACAGGGTGGTGGTGTCGCCATACTCGACCAGCTCGCCCAAGTACATGAACATCGACTTGGAGGAGATGCGCCGTGCCTGCCCCATGTTGTGGGTTACGATGAGGATGGTGACCTCGCGCTGCAGCTCCTGCATCAGCTCCTCGATGTGGGCGGTGGCGATGGGGTCGAGAGCCGAGGTAGGCTCGTCCATGAGCAACACGTCGGGCTTCATGGCCAGGGCGCGGGCGATGCAGAGGCGTTGCTGCTGTCCGCCCGAGAGGAAGGTGCCCTTCTTGTTGAGCACGTCCTTCACCTCGTCCCACAGGGCTACGCTGCGCAGGCAGCGCTCCACGGTGGCGTCCTTCTCGGCCTTGGCCAGGCGTATGCCGTTGAGCGTGTAGCCCGAGAGTACATTGTCGTAGATACTCATCGTGGGGAACGGGGCAGGGCGCTGAAACACCATGCCTATGCGGCGGCGCACGTCGATGGGCTCCATCGAGAGGATATTCTCTCCGTTGAGCAGGATCTCGCCATCGACACGTATGTTGGGATAGAGCTCATGCATCAGGTTGGCGGCACGCAGTAGGGTGCTCTTGCCACAGCCCGAGGGGCCCATGATGGCGGTGATGGTGTTGCGCTCGATGGCTGCCGACACGTACTTCACGGCCATCGTCTGCTTGGTATAGGATACGCAAGTGTTTTTAAACTCGAGGATAGGGATTATTGGTTCCATTTCTTTGCAAGATATTTGATTCTGTTTGGATTTTATTTCGAGTTAGCTGAGAGAGGTTTTTGAGTAGATTTGCCCTCTTGAATCGCAGCAAATAGAGGTCTATTTGCAAGAATCAAGAGAGTAAAGATGGCAAAAAGAATCTCAGATAATCCGAAAAGTACATAACAAAACACATGTCAACGATAAAATTCAAACAGAATCTTAGATAACAGGTTAAGTGACAATACGAATAGCAGGAGGAAGAGCGAGGCTCCCCAGATGAGTTCCTGCAGATTGGGGTCGTTGAAGAACTCCCAGATGAGCAGCGGCACGGCCGAGATGGGCTTGTCTATCGACCAGCGGATGAACGAGCAGCCGAGGGCGGTGAACATGAGCGGGGCAGTCTCGCCGATGACGCGTGAAATGGCGAGTAACACACCGGTGAAGATGCCTCCGAAGGCTGCTGGGAGCTGCACGCGGAGCATCACACGGGCGCGGTTGCCACCGAGGGCAAGGCCAGCCTCCTTGAGCGAGGCGGGGAGTATCTTGAGGGTCTCCTCGGTGGAGCGGATGATGAGCGGCAGCATCATGATGCATAGCGCCACGCTGCCGGCGATGGCCGAGTAGCCCTTCATGGGCACTACTATCCAGATGTAGGTGATGATTCCGATGATGACCGATGGCGTGCCCTGCAGCAGGTCGGTAAGGTAGCTCACCACCTGTGCAAAGCGGCGTTTGCTGTTCTCGGCCAGGTAGGCACCGCAGAGGATACCCACGGGCACAGCCACCACGACGGCCATGCCGAGCATGATCATGGTGCCGATGATACCGTTGGCGATGCCGCCAGGGATGGGCTCTCCGGCCTCGATGGCTTTCATTGCCTTATAGGCTGTAGGCGTTGGCTCTGTGAAGAACGACCACGACAGCTGATCGTAGCCACGCAGCAGCACCTCGCCAAGGATGGCGATGAGGGGTACGGCTGTGAGCGCTGCTAAGAGGCATACGCCCCACAGCAGGGCTTTGTCTTTTATTAAGCGATGTTTTGTTCTTACTTTCATAAGCTGTTTTTTTGGGGGGAGAGTGGAGTTGATTCTTTTTAGGAGTTATAAGGAGTTTCTTCCAATTAGGAGTTTTACCCCCTCCGCTCCATTACGCTCTGCTTCATTTCGCTCCCTATCGGGTCCTCCGTCGCACAGGGCACTGTGCTCTCCTCACTCGGCACGGCTTGCCATTCAGGCAACCCTCTAAAGGCCTCGTTACGCCCCCTTAAAGGGCGACAGTTCTTTTTTGATTACTATCTTCGCACGTATTGACTATCTGAAAGCACTGTCCTGCACTCTCCCTCTTTAAGGGGGAGTCCCCGTAGGGGAAGGGGGTAACAGGGACGAGCGTAGAGAGCGAAGCGACGGAGCGGAGGGGGTAACCGTTATTCATAGTCGAAACAATTGGCCTTTATCTCCTTTTTACTCCCTTCATCTCCATTAAAACAATTAAACTATTCTTGCGCGTTTAATCATTACCTTACCTATCAGATTGATTATTGCCGTGATGAGAAACAACACCAGTCCGATGGCGATAAGCGATGATAGGCGCAGCCCGTCGGCCTCGCCAAACTGGTTGGCGATGATGGAGGCCATCGAGTTGCCCGTAGAGGTGATAGACTCGGGGATGTTGTTGGTGTTGCCAATGAGCATCGTCACGGTCATCGTCTCGCCCAAGGCACGGCCTATGGCCAGGATATATGAGGAGAAGATACCCGACCCTGCCACGGGGAATACCACCCGACGTATCACCTCGGCACGCGTAGCTCCCAAGCTATAGGCACCCTCCTTCAGATCGTTCGGCACCATCTTGATAAACTCGGCGCTGAGCGAGGCTGCGTAGGGGATAATCATGATGGCCAGCACGAGCGATGCCGTGAGTACACCCGAGCCTTGCGGAGAGATGCCGAGCTCCATGATCAGTGGGCGCAGTGTATAGAATCCCCACAGGCCATAGATGATGCTGGGGATACCGGCCAGCAGGTCGGTTACTGTGGCGAGCACGGAGGCCACCTTGGTGCCCTTGAAATACTCACCCACGAAGAGTGCCACGGGGAGCGAGAAGGGGATGCAGAAGAGGAGCGCCAGCGCGGTGGTCATCAGTGTGCCCGTGATGAAGGGCAGTGCACCGTACTGCTCGGCTCCCTCGGTGTAGCTCCACTCCGAGGAGGTGAGGAACTTCAGGAACCCGAAATGCTCGAAAGCTGCGTATGCATCGGTGACGAGGGCATACACTACGCCACCACATACGATGGGCATCGCCAGTGCGGCGAGGAAGAGAAGGATTCGATAGAGTTTGTCGCTCATAGAAGTTTTATTGATGTCTCTGTCATTGCCGGCAATGACAGAGACTTAATTTTCAATTTTCAATTGTGTATGGCCTCTCCATCATAAGTCACCGCCTTCAGATTACTCAGGCTCAGCTCCTTGGCCTTGGCAGGCAGTGGTGCATAGTGCACCTCCGAGGTGATATGCTGCGCCTCGTCAGAGAGGATATACTTCAGCAGGTCGAGTGTGGCTATGGCCTGTGCCTTGCTGCGGTCGGCATAGTGCTGCTCCTTGTAGATAATCATCCAGGTGAAGGTAGAGATAGGATAGGCACCTGCTGCGTCGGCATTGGTGATGGAGCAGCGAGTGTCGGCAGGGATGGTGCCCGATGCAGCTGCAGAGATGCTTGCTGCGGTGGGTGTCACGAACTCGCCACGTTGATTCTGCAAAGTAGCGTAGGGGATCTTCTGCGCGAAGGCATACTCCGAGCCCACGTAGCCGATGGCGTTCTTCGTCTGCTTGATGACGCCAGCCACGCCGGGGTTACCCTTGGCAGCCTGTCCCACGGGGAAGTTCACCGACTTGCCGGCACCGAACTTCTCCTTCCACATCGGGCTCACCTTGGTCAGATAGTCGGTAAACACGAAGGTGGTACCCGAACCGTCGGAGCGGAACACGGGGATGATAGCCTCGGCAGGGAGGGTTACGCCCGGGTTGAGCGCTGCGATGCGCTCATCGTTCCACATCTTCACCTCTCCGGCAAATATGTCGGCGATGAGTTCGCCCGAGAGGTTCAGGCTGTTCACTCCATCCAGGTTATAGGCCAGCACTACGGCTCCCATGCAAGTAGGTACATGTATCACGGCATCCATCTCGGCCATCTCCTTGTCGGTGAGGAAGGCATCGCTACCGGCAAAGTCCACAATCTTGTCGCGCAGGTTGCGCACGCCACCGCCCGAGCCAATACCGCCATAGGCCACTACGTCGCCATTCACCTCGGCAAAATGCTCGAACACCACATTGTAGAAGGGTAGGGGGAAGGTAGCACCTGCGCCCGAGAGTTCCTGTGCCTTGCGGCCACTATCTTTGCTCGCACCACCGCACGATACCACGGCAAGAGCAATAACTAAAGTCATTACGGTAGAAAAAATCTTTTTCATATTATTCTGATTCAATGATTTTTTAATACTTATTTAAGCTTTGTTTGACAATCTTCTGCAAGTTGCTGAAGAATCATGTTCGCTGCCTTCTTGGATAACATCTATATTATTGCTTTGTAGTCTTATAAATTATTTAACAATAATAGAAATGAGGTTGTTTGGAATCCTCCCAACTCCCCCTCTGTTTATAGAGGGGGTGCCCGCAGGGCGGGGGCGTTACAAGCGTAGCGCGTAGTGTTTCTGCTCCGCACTTCGTTTCACTGAAACTCCGTTTGGAAACATAGTTCGCCGGCCAAAGGGAAAGGCAATGCTTGCGCTCGGCTAGTCCGAGAACTCCCTCGTGAGACGACTTTGGGGAGCTAAAGCTCCCGTCGTCGCAAGCAACGCTCATCTCGCGTTGCCCCTCTATAAACAGAGGGAGAGTTAGGCGGCTTTGCCGAAAACAGAGCAGCGGAGGGGGGTAACTAATTTTCAATTTTCAATTCTCAATTTTCAATTAATCAAAGTCCAAAGTACCAACTCACATACCCCGCATACGTATCCTTGCCGCTGGCGTGGTCGAGCTGCATACGCACGTTGGGAGCTATCTTGACATACTTACCCACCTTGAACTGAGCACCCACGATGGCGGCAGCACTGGTAGCGGTGCTACCCGTAAACAGATCATCCCAGCGGGCATATACGGCAGCCTCGTCCGATACATTCACCGTAGTGTACACCGAGTAGCCGTTCTGTTCGCTGCCCGCCTTGTCCATATAGTTGTACTCGGCACCCACGGAGAAGGCCTTCGCCTTGTAGCCCACGAAGGCGGCCGCGTTCCATTGGTCGGCATCAGCAGCGGAGGCGTCATCGTTCAGTCCGCCATAGAGGCGCACCTGAAGTCCCTCGACAGGAGTCAGCGTAGCACCCACGCCATAGCAGAGCCCTTTCCCCATCTGCACCTTCTTGTAACCCTCGCCGTTGACGATGATAGCGTCGGCCGAGAGCCAGTCGGCAGCCTTGTACGCGGCCGAGATACCGAGGTCGGCACTGCTGCCAAACTTGTAGAGGTCCTGGAACGACTTCATCACGTAGCGGTAGCCCCAAAACTTCTCCTGGAAGTTGAACTGCGTGGTCGAGATGAGACCGCCGTTCAAGGTCCATCGTCCCTGTTTCCACTGCACCAAGGCATTCTTGATGTAGGCCAGGCGCTGGTAGTCCGACACGGCGCCCGACTGCCCTATGTCCATCACGCCCTTCACCGTCAAGCCACCATCGAGCTTGTATTCATAGCCCAGGTAAGCACGCTCCAGCTCGAAGCCCAGGCTCACGGCATCCTGGCCGAAGCCCGCATTGAAGTTGCTGAACACCTGCACGATGGCCTTACCCTTCGGCTCGGCATCCTTTGTCTCCTGTGCCTGTGCATTCATCCCTAAGCAAACGGCCATGCCAGCCACAATAAATCCAATCTTTCTCATAATTTCTTTTTTTTTTGTTTTTTACTAAATACTTTTTCTCTATCTGATCAGATTACGTTGTCTTTCTTTTTGACGCTGCGAAGGTACTGCCCAAATGTTTCATAAATATTTCAATCCCGTTAAGAAGTTGTTTGTATTTTACCGTTAATAAGTTTAAGGAGATACTTTTCTGTTTATTTGGGGTCCTTTTTGGCATCTTTGCCCTCTCCGTTCTTGCAAATAGACCACTATTTATCTTTAATGAGGATAGGCTGTACTCGCTGAGCATTGTAAGCGAGCTTACATGCGCTCGTTGGCACTATCCTTGCTGCGAACCAAGAGTACAAATCTACTCAAAAAGTCTTCCCAACTAAACTATAAATAAAATTCAAACAGCTTCTAAGAAGTTGTTTGTATTTCGTTTCGCCTTTTTAGCTGAGGTGTCGGTATTTGCGTGTAATTCGCTGTTACATAGCGGCGTACCCACCGACACCCCCGTTGCGGGGTGTCGGTGGGAGATGCCATTTCACTTCTTCAGTTTGACAAAAAATTATCACCGAAGCGACAAAAAATTATCACAGGCATGATAAATTTTTTTCACACCTATGTGACATGTACTAAATAAGTTGACACAACAAAAAAAGTTATGTCACGAACAATCAGTACTTCTCTCCGTCTGGAGATTGTGGATGTTTACTACCACAGCAACATGAAAAAAACGGATATCTGTAAGAAATATGGGATATCC